>CALOBA010000077.1:0-112036 GCA_942491465.1 uncultured Gammaproteobacteria bacterium | reverse complement strand
GCCGAGGCGCAGCTCGCTCGGTATCGTGGGACGTTGGCCGGCCTCTACGGCGAGGCGCTCGATCTTCGCACCCATGCGGTGGTCTGCATCGGGTAGTTCCGGTTGGTTTGTTGCGGCGGTCTCCTCGCGTGCGCCGGCGTCGGTCGGCGGGCCTGGGCCGAGGGGCTTTTCTCCGGTAGGTGGTCCGAAACCTGAGCGGCGGGGGCAGGTTCGCGGATGCGTCGGCGGGCGCTGCGGTTGGCCCGAGTGCTGGTGCTATCGATGCGAAGGTCACGGTAGCGTTCGCCGTGCCTGGCGAATAGGTGTCGCCCTGGAGGGCGACTCTCCCGGGCGCTCCCCGGCATTCATGGGCGCTTGCGGCCACGGCGGGGGAGGCTCGGTCTCCAGGGCGACCCCGAGCCGCCGCGGGGTGAGGTTGGGCGCGGTCTCGCTGCATGCGCAGCAGTGTACTCATGGCGGGGATTGGCGGGTTGCGGGGCTGGGCCGGGCCCGTGGACTGAAGTGCAGGGACCCCGGGGGCCGACTGAAGCCGGCGCACCTTCGCAAATATAGATAGATGCAAATGCATCGATTGAGAAATATCGATAGAGGCATGGGCGGTGGGGCGGTAGACTGCCGCGGCAACGATTTCCACACTGTTTATCTGGTCCGGCCGCGATGCAACACCCCATGCTGACGACCCTGTTTCCCTTCCTCCGCTGGTTTCCCCTCAGCGGCCATAGCCTGCGGGCCGATCTGATCGCCGGTATCACGGTGGCGTTGGTGCTGGTGCCGCAGAGTATGGCCTATGCCCAGCTTGCCGGGTTGCCGGTGGTGTATGGGCTGTATGCCTCGTTTGTGCCGGTGATCGTGGCCTCGCTTTGGGGGTCTTTGCCGCAGCTGCATACGGGGCCGGTGGCGATGTTGTCGTTGATGTCGGCGGCGGCGGTGTTGCCGTTGGCGGCGATGGGGAGCGAGGCGTTTATCACGCTGTCGGTGATGTTGGCGTTGATGGTCGGGGTGCTGCGGCTGGTGCTTGGGCTGCTGCGGATGGGGATTTTGGTGAATTTCCTGTCCAGTCCGGTGATTATCGGGTTTACCAATGCGGCGGCGCTGATCATCGGGTTGTCGCAGTTGAGCAAGATTCTGAATGTGCCGTTTCCGCGGACGGACAACTTTGTTCTTGATTTGTGGACGGTGGTGGAGCAGTTGCCGTCGACGCATCTGCCGACGCTGCTGTTTGCGGTGGCGACCTACCTGATCATCGTCGGGGCCAAGCGGGTGACGCCGAAGGTGCCGGGGGTGCTGTTGGCGGTGGTGCTGACGACGGTGGTGAGCTGGGCGATCGGCTTTGAGCGCACGCAGATGGCGCCGGTGGCGGCGATCGAGGATGTGGAGGCGCGGGAGCTGGCGGCGCAGCATGCGTCCACCGCGCGGGCGGTGGGGTCGCTGGCGGTGACCACGGCGCGGATCAATGCCGATCTGCGGGAGCTGAAGGCGCTGGATGATCCGGATCGGTTCTCGGAGCTGGCGCTGCTGGACGCGGATCTGCGGGTGCTGAATCGGGAGATGAATCAACGCAAGCTGGCGAACAATGAGCGGCAGGTGAATCTGCACCGGATGCGGTTCGAGCGGGTGGAGACCGCGGACGGCGGTCGCTTCTTCCCCCGCGGCAAGGTGCCGGAGGAGCTGGAGACGGATGGGCGGATCTGGCGCATCAATGCCGTGGACAAGGATCAGGTGCGGATGATGGGCGGTGGGGCCGTGGTCGGGACGATCCCGTCGGGGCTGCCGAGTTATGCCGTGCCGTCGCTGGAGATGGGCTATTTCTGGGCGCTGTTGCCGTCGGCGCTGGTGATGGCGCTGATCGGCTTTATGGAGGCGACGTCGATCTCCAAGGCCATCGCCGCCCAGACCAAGGCGCGGGTGGATACCAGCAAGGAGCTGGTGGGGCAGGGGCTGGCGAATATCGTCGGCAGCTTCTTCAGCTCGTTTACGGTGAGCGGGTCGTTCTCACGCTCGGCGGTGGCCGCCAAGACCGGGGCGCAGACGGGGCTGTTTGCGATCATCAGCGCGCTGGCGGTGATGCTGGTGCTGCTGTATCTCACGCCGCTGTTGTATCACCTGCCGCAGGCGGTGCTGGCGGTGATCGTGATGATGGCGGTGTTCGGGCTGATCAATGTGCGCGCGCTGATCCGCGCCTGGCATATCGAGCGCCAGGAGGCGATCGTCGGCCTGCTGACCTTTGCCGCGACCTTGGCCATGGCGCCGCGGCTGGCGGACGGCATCCTGCTCGGGGCCGGGCTGGCGCTGGTGATGTTCCTGGTGCGCACCATGGCGCCGCGCACGGCGATCCTGGGGCGCGAGCCCGATGGGACCCTGGCCGGCATCGACGCCGGCGACGGGCGTCACCTGGAGCCGGTGAGCAAGCACTTTGTGGCGGTGCGCTTCGACGGCTCGCTGAACTTCATCACCGCGTCGCGGTTTGAGGACCTGATGCTGGAGGCGCGGGCGCGCAACCCGGACGCCAAGGCGGTGCTGGTGATCGGCAGCGGCATCAATGATCTGGACGTGACCGGCGAGGAGCGCCTGCGCGATGTGATCGACTCCTTCCATGACGCCGGTATCGAGATCTATTTCTCCAGCCTGAAGGCGCAGATCTACGAGACGCTGAGCAATGCCCGGATGTTCCGCAAGCTGAGCGAGGATCACTTCTTCCGCACCAAGGAGAAGGCGGTGGAGGCGTTGGAGCGGGTCTATGATCAGGGTGCCGTGAGCACCTTGGGCGAGCGCCCGGCGTCGGCTTGACGGGGGCCTCTGTCGACTTGCAGTCGGCCCCGGGCCTCGCGGGCCGACTGCGGTCGACGTCCCCTGAAGAGGACCTGGTGGGGTCGTCGCGCTGCCGGGGTTTGACCGGGGGCGGGTGAGTCGCTAAACTTCTCGGTCTCGCTTCATAGCGGGCGCGTAGCTCAGTGGGAGAGCACTGCCTTCACACGGCAGGGGTCGCTGGTTCGAACCCAGCCGCGCCCACCAATTTGACTGTTGTCTGAATTGATCCGATTGCCGGATTCGATTGAGGAGTTAAAGCCCCGACCGGGTGACTGGTCGGGGCTTTTGCGTTTTTGGATATTCCTCACTCTTTAAGGATACTCCCACCCATCGGGCCGGTAGCCGTCGATGGGCTCGCTGATGCGGTGGTTTTCGTCGATCCAGTCGCCGAGGTCGATGAGGCGGCAGCGCTCGCTGCAGAACGGGCGCCAGGTGGAGCTGGGCTCCCAGGGGACCGGGCGCTGGCAGGTGGGGCAGGGGACGGTCTTGGCCATGGGGGACAGACGGGGGGTCAGACGGGGGGTCGGGGGGCGGTCAGAACACGCAGCAGGTGAGGCGGAAGTCGACGTCGTCGCGGCATTGGGCCGGACGCCGGCCGGGCTCGGCGGTGAGGAAGCGGATGCTGAAGCGGTTTTTGTGGCCGCTGATCTCGGGGAAGACGGCCAGGGTCGGGTCGAGACCGACGCGCACCAGCTGGGCCGGGGCCTGGCTGTCGAGGGCCTCTTGGCAGAAGCCGCTCTCGGCGGTGCGCGGGCGCGGGGTGGCGCTGGTGCGCGCCAGCGACAGCACCAGGCGCACGGCCTGGCTGACGGCGGTGAGGCCGGACATCCAGTCTTGGAGTCGCGCTTGGCGGATCTCGCGCGGCTGGGTCAGGAAGTGGTGGTAGAACGGCAGGTCGAAGCTGCAGGCGCCCCCGGGGATGCTGTTGCGCTGGGCGATGGCCTTGAGGAACTCGTCCTCGCGGGCCTCGGCGCCGATCTGTCCGGTCAGGGCGTGGATGCCGCCGGCGGCCTGCTCCAGGTCGTCGATGACCTGATTCAGCGCGGAGGGGTCGACGCCGGGCTGGTTGCGGACGCGCGCGAGGGTGGAGAGGTTGCGGTCGATCTCCTTCAAGAGCTCGGTCTTGATGTCGGCGCGGGCGGTGATGGCGACGATGTCGAGCAGGGCCTCCACCGCGGCCCGGGTGTCCCAGGGCGTCGCGACCGGCAGGAAGTGCTCGACCCGCTCGAACAGGTGCTCCAGGCGCAGGAAGGTGCGGATGCGCTCGTTCAGCGGGTGCTCGAAGATGAGTTCTGGGGACGCGGACACTGGGGTTCTCGGCCTGCCGTGGGGTGACGGAATCGGTGGTTGGAACGGGTCGGGTCGGCGATGGCGCCATTCGCGCACGGGTTATGCCCACCCGCGGATGCCTCCGGTTCGGGCATTGAGGGTCGACGCCGGGACTCGCCTGAGCAGATTAGCATCGATGCCGGAGCGACAACAGGGGGTGGAGTGCCGAGGATGCACGCGCCCGGTGCCGGCGACCCGCGCCATGGCCGCGGGTCGGCGGTGTTAGAATTCAGCAACATCCCGGCGTCGCAGCGGCGCCGGCCGAGCGTTTTCCACCCCATCACGAACGACTCCGGCGCCGAATCGGCGCGGAGCGAGCAGCGAGGACCCCATGGCCGGACATAGTAAATGGGCCAATATCAAGCACCGTAAGGCCGCGCAGGACAAGAAGCGCGGCAAGATCTGGACCAAGCTGATCCGCGAGGTCACCGTGGCCGCTCGCGAGGGCGGCGGCGACCCGAACAGCAACCCGCGGCTGCGCCTGGCAATGGACAAGGCCTTCGGTGCCAATATGCCGAGGGACACCGTCGATCGCGCCGTCAAGCGCGGCGCCGGTGCCGACGACGGCGACAGCTACGAGGAGATCCGCTACGAGGGCTATGCCGCCGGCGGCGTCGCGGTGATGGTCGACTGCATGACCGACAACCGCAACCGCACCGCCTCCGAGGTCCGCCACGCCTTCTCCAAGCACGGCGGCAATCTGGGCACCGACGGCTCCGTGTCCTATCTGTTCACCAAGCAGGGCATCATCAGCTTCCAGCCCGGCACCGATGAGGACGCGGTCATGGAGGCGGCCCTGGAGGCCGGGGCCGAGGACGTGCTGGTCAACGACGACGGCTCGCTGGACGTGGTGACGACGCCGGAGGAGTTCGCCGCCGTGCGCGACGGGCTCGCCGGCGCCGGTTTCGACACCAGTGTGTCGGAGGTCGGCTTCAACGCCAGCACCCAGGCCGAGCTGGATCTCGACACCGCCGCGAAGGTGCTGCGGATGGTGGATACGCTCGAGGATCTGGACGACGTGCAGGAGGTGTACCACAACGCCGACATCTCCGACGACATCCTGGCCGAGCTGGAGGGTTGAGGCCGACAGGGCTTGAGCCTTGACTAACGCCGTCCCAGACCTGCGCCACCGCATCCTCGGCATCGATCCGGGCTCGCGCAGCACCGGCTTCGGCGTCGTCGACAGCGACGGGCGCCACAGCCGGCGCATCGTCAGCGGCTGCATCCGTGTCGCCGATCAGCCCTGGCCGGACCGACTGGGGACGATCTACGACCGCGTCGCCGCGCTGGTCGCCGAGCACCGGCCCCACGAGCTGGCGGTGGAGCAGCTGATCTTCGCCCGTGACGCCACCGCCGCGCTGAAGCTCGGCCAGGCCCGCGGCGCCATCCTCTGCGCCGGGCTCAAGTCCGGCCTGATCGTGCACGAGTACAGCCCGAAATCGGTCAAGCTCGCCGTGGTCGGCACCGGCGGCGCCGACAAGGCCCAGGTCCAGCATATGGTGCGGGTGCTGCTCGGGCTGTCGGCGACACCGGCCGAGGACGAGGCCGACGCGCTCGCCATCGCGCTCTGTCACGCCCACTCCATGGGCATCCCGGCGCGGCGCCGGGCGGCGGCCTCATGGCGCGATTTCAAGCCCTGAACCGCCCGCCGCGGCCTGAAGGCAGGCAACCTATCGAACCGCGCAGACGCGAAAGCACTGGAGAGACCTGAATGATCGGCAGACTCCGCGGCGAGATCATCGCCAAGCACCCGCCCCAGGTCCTGATCGACGTCGGCGGCGTCGGCTACGAGGTCGATGCGCCCATGTCGACCTTCTACGACCTCCCCGGCGTCGGCGAGCCGGTGGTGCTGATCATCCATATGGTGGTGCGTGAGGACGCCCAGGTCCTCTACGGCTTCCTGCGCGAGTCGGACCGCGCGCTGTTCCGCAACCTGCTCAAGGTCTCCGGCGTCGGCGCCAAGCTGGCGTTGGCGATCCTCTCGGGGATGGACGCCCAGCGCTTTGCCGCCTGTGTCGAGCAGGAGGACATCACCGCCCTGAGCCGGCTGCCGGGGATCGGCAAGAAGACCGCCCAGCGCCTGGTGGTGGAGATGAAGGATCGTCTCGATGGTCTCGGCGACGGTGGCGCCACCCTCGGCGTGGGGTCTGCCGCCGCCACCGCCGACCAAGGCGCCGACGCCCTGTCCGATGCGGTCAGCGCGCTGATCGCGCTGGGCTATCGCCCGGCCGATGCGAACCGGATGGCGCGCGCCGCCCCCGATGAGGCAAGCACCTCGGAGGAGATCATCCGTTCGGCGCTGAAGGCGGTGGGGCCGGTCTGAGAGGGAGAACGCGACGGGGACCGGTCGCTGGAGATCGGCAGCCAAAAACCGGTGTCGAGAGAATCGCCGAAAACAGCGGGTCTCGACAGCCTAGCTGCATCCCCGGTCTCGAATGCCGCTTCGGGGCTGCCGTTTGGAGGCAGGCTCAGATCTGCGACTTGGGGGACGACAGCAATTCGGCCCGATCCACCGTTGCCGCGGCCAGCAGCCAGCGATCGAGCTGGGCGCGATCCCGACAGGCCATGATCTCGGCCTCCAGCTCGGCCGGGACGGTCAGACCGCGGCCTCGGAGCAGCGAGACGACGGCGGTGGCGATACCCTCTGCCTTGCCCTCTGCCTTGCCCTCTTGCCGACCGCGGTCCAGGACGGCGTCCAGGTCCGCATAGCCCTGGCGCTGCAACAGGTTGCGCAGGGTTGCCCGATGGCCGGCATCGCGGTCGTAGAGGGCCTCTACCGGTACGGGGTTGCGCAAGATGCCGGGGGCGTGGAGCTGATCACCGGGTCCCAGGGTGCAGACCGGGGCGTCGGCGGTATGCACCTCCACCCGCCTTGGCCCGAGCAGCCGCACGACCCAGACGAGCCGGGTACCGTGGGCCAGCAGATCGGCGATCTTCTCGCGCAGCGCCGCCTCGTCCTGGCCCTTGCCGGCGTATTCGACGGCCAGGGGCGGCACGCCGGGCATCCAGCCCGCCGCGGCCTCGGCGGTCGCCGCGGGGGCGACGGCGATATCCGGTGCCCACAGGGTGCCCGCTGCCGGGGTGAAGCCGGCATCGGTCCCGGCCCAGTCCACGTCCGGGTCGGATTCGATGACGGCGCCACCGCTGAGGTTGCGGTTGGCGTGGTCGGGGCCAGACGGCGAGCAGTAGATCGGATGACCGTCGGAGAGCTCGTAGCGGTCCCCGTCGCGCAGTTGATCGGCGCGGAACGGACCGCTGCCGGCATGGGGGTTTTTGCTGGACATGGCGCGTCTCGGTGCGATGGTGATGGCTGGGTTGGAGTTTAGACCAGCGCCGCGGCATTGACGGTAACTTCTCAAAAAGTCGGGGCCGGGTTGCGGCTTGAGCAGCGGCGGATTGCCGCTGATTGGCCGCGGCGGCAGCCTGCGGCGGGTCGGGGGCGGGACGCCCCCGCTCCGGGGACTGGGAGCAGCGGCGTCTCGCCGCTGATCGGCCGCGGCGGCAGCCTGCGGCGGCTCGGGGGCGGGACGCCCCCGCTCCGGGGACTGGGAGCAGCGGCGTCTCGCCGCTGATTGGCCGCGGCGGCAGCCTGCGGCGGGTCGGGGGCGGGACGCCCCCGCTCCGGGGACTGGGAGCAGCGGCGTCTCGCCGCTGATCGGCCGCGGCGGCAGCCTGCGGGGGGTCGGGGGCGAGACGCCCCCGCTCCGGGGACTGGGAGCAGCGGCGTCTCGCCGCTGATTGGCCGCGGCGGCAGCCTGCGGGGGTCGGGGGCGGGACGCCCCCGCTCCGGGGAGGGAGCAGCGGCGTCTCGCCGCTGATTGGCCGCGGCGGCAGCCTGCGGGGGTCGGGGGCGGGACGCCCCCGCTCCGGGGACTGGGGGCAGCGGCGGATTGCCGCTGATTGGCTGCGGCGGCAGCCTGCGGCGGGTCGGGGGCGGGACGCCCCCGCTCCGGGGACTGGGAGCAGCGGCGTCTCGCCGCTGATTGGCCGCGGCAGCCGGCGGGGGGTCGGGGGCGGGACGGCCCGCTCCGGGACGGGGGCCGCGGGGTTGCCGCTGATTGGCGGGCGCGGGGGGTCGGGGGCGGGACGCCCCCGCTCCGGGGACTGGGGGCAGCGGCGTCTCGCCGCTGATTGGCCGCGGCGGCAGCCTGCGGGGGGTCGGGGGCGGGACGGCCGCGCTCCGGGGACTGGGGGCCGCGGCGTGTTGCCGCTGATTGGCCGCGGCGGTAGCCTGCGGGGGGTCGGGGGCGGGACGCCCCCGCTCCGGGGACTGGGGGCCGCGGCGGATTGCCGCTGATTGGCCGCGGCGGCAACCTGCGGGGGGTCGGGGGCGGGACGCCCCCGCTCCGGGGACTGGGAGCAGCGGCGGTTTGCCGCTGAGTGGCTGCGGCGGCAGCCTGCGGGGGGCTCGGGGGCGGGACGCCCCCGCTCCGGGCGGACTGGGGGCGGGACGCCCCCGCTCCGGGGAGTGGGAGGTTGGGTCAAGGGAGACGGACTCACCGAGGTCGCAGGGAGGGGCGGATCCGTCGGTGCGCTCCTTGATCCGTCCTGCGCAGTTGCCCTGGATGAATGAGAAGTGACCATTGACGCGGCCCCTGCCGCTCTCGCCGTGGACCCCCCTAGGGGAGCGGGCTGCCGTCGGCTACGGATGACGCGGGCCGCGCATCAACTGGTCGCGCGCGGGTTGGCGCTCGGCGTCGCGATGCGCCGCCAGACGCGGCCGTCACGCTTGGTCAGGTCATCGGCGGCGGCGGGTCCCCAGGTGCCGGCATCGTAGTTGGGGAAGTCCCGCGGTGGCAGGGCGGCCCAGACGTCCATGACCGACTGGACGATCTCCCAGCCCTTCTCGACGGTATCGGCGTGCTTGAACAGCGTCGCGTCGCCGTTCATGCAGTCGTAGATCAGGGTCTCATAGCCGGTGGCGGGCTTGTTGCCGAAGTAGTCCTCGTAGCAGAAGTCCATATTGACGTTGCCGACCTTCATCTTCGGCCCTGGCACCTTGGCGCCCAGGCTCAGCTGGATGCCCTCGTTGGGCTGGATGCGCAGCACCAGCATGTCCGGCTCGATCTCGTTGATGCTGGTGTCCTTGAACATCACCGTCGGGGCACGCTTGAACTGGATCGCGACCTCGGTGTACTGGGCGGTGAGCCGCTTGCCGGTGCGCACGTAGAAGGGCACGCCGGCCCAACGCCAGCTATCCATGGTCAGCTTCAGCGCGCAGAAGGTCTCGGTGCCGGAGTTGGGCTTGACGTTGTCGGAGGCCCGATAGGGGGGGACCTTTTCGCCGTCCGGCATGGCGCCGTGGCCGTATTGGCCGCGCACGGCATTGGTCAGGACTTCTTCGGGCGTCAGCGGCTTGATCGCGTCCAACACCTTGTTGACCTCCATGCGCAGGGCCTCGGCGTCGAAGGAGTTCGGCGGGTCCATGGCCAGGAAGCCGAGCAGTACCAGGATGTGGTTCGGGATCATGTCGCGCAGGGCGCCGGCCTCCTCGTAGTAGGCGCCGCGATGCTCGACGCCGACGGACTCGGCCACGGTGATCTGCACATGGTCGATGTGGTTGCGGTTCCACAGCGGCTCGATGAAGGCGTTGGCGAAGCGGAAGACCATGATGTTCTGGACCGTCTCCTTGCCCAGATAGTGGTCGATCCGGTAGATCTGCTCCTCGCGCATGTTGCGGTGCAGCTCGGCGTTCAGTGCCCTGGCGGATTCCAGGTCGCGGCCGAAGGGCTTCTCGATGATCACCCGACGCCAGTCGTCCTTGATCTCGTGCAGCAGGCCGACCTCGCCCAGGCGGTCGGTGATGCCGCCGAAAAGGCTCGGCGGGACGGCGAGGTAGAACAGGTAGTTGCCGTCGGTGGCACGCTCCACATCGATCTGCGCCAACTGATCGCGCAGGCGCTCGTAGTCGGCACCGTCGAGCATGTCGATCTTCATGTAGTGCAGTCGGTCCACCAGCCGGTCCCAGACCGCTTGCTCGAAGACCTCGCCGACGAAATTGGCGATCTGCTCGGCGACTCGGGCGCGGAAGCTGTCATCGTCCAGGTCCAGCCGGTCCAGGCCGAGCATGGCGAAGTCGTCCGGCAGCAGGCCGGCGGAGCACAGGTGATAGAGCGACGGGATCAGCTTGCGCCGGGTCAGGTCGCCCCCGGCACCGAAGATGATCATCACGTTCGGCGGCGCCGGCGGCGCCCGGTTGAAATTGGTCTCGTTCAGGGACATCGGCGGTCTCCTCGCTGGCGACTGACTGGCGTTGGGCCGTCTATGGACTCGATCAGGACGACGGCTTCTCGTGGTGGCCGCCGAACTGGTAGCGCATGGCCGAGAGGATCTGGTTGGCGAATTCGTCCTCGCCGCGGGAGCTGAAGCGCGAGAACAGGGCCGCGGTGAGCACCGGGGCCGGGGTGCCGGTCTCGATGGCGGCGATGCTGGTCCAGCGGCCCTCGCCGGAGTCGGAGACGCGACCGCCGTAAGCCTCCAGCTGGGGGTCTTCGGCCAGGGCGTCGGCGGTCAGGTCCAGCAGCCAGGAGGAGACCACGCTGCCGCGGCGCCAGACCTCGGCCACGCGGGCCACGTCGATGTCGTACTGGAACGCCTCCGGGTCCGCGAGCGGGGCGGTCTCGGCGTCGATGACGTGGTCGTTGCGGCCGATGCCGGCATGCTTGAGCAGGTTCAGGCCTTCCGCATAGGCGGCCATCAGACCGTACTCGATGCCGTTGTGGACCATCTTGACGAAGTGTCCGGCCCCGCTTGGGCCGCAATGCAGATAGCCAAGCTCGGCGCGGTCGTAGTCGCCGCTGCGTCCATGTGTGCGCTCGATGTCGCCGGCACCGGGGGCCAGCGCGGCGAAGATCGGGTCCAGGTGCTCCACCGCCTCGGTGTCGCCGCCGATCATCAGACAATAGCCCCGCTCCAGACCGAAGACGCCGCCGCTGGTGCCGCAGTCGAGGAAGCGGATGCCATCGCCGGCCAGGCGCTTGCCGTGGCGGATGTCGTCCTTGTAGTAGCTGTTGCCGCCGTCGATCAGGATGTCGCCGGCGCTCAGGTGCGGCTTGAGGTCGGCGATGACCTTTTCGACCACCGCCGCCGGCACCATGATCCAGGCCGCCTTCGGGGGGGTGAGCTTGGCGCAGAAGTCGGCCAGGTCGGTGCTGGGGGTCGCGCCCTCGGCGGCCAGCGCGGCGACGTTGTCGGGATTGGTGTCGTAGACGACGCACTCATGGCCGGCGCGCATCAGGCGCTGCACCATGTTCGCGCCCATGCGGCCGAGGCCGATCATTCCGAGCTGCATAAGAGACTCCTCTCGTTGAAGATTGAGGTCGATGGGGTCGGGTAGCGGACGGACGGATGGAGATGGACGCTGCGAGGCCGTCGACCGGCAACACGCCGGCGCCGATCGGCGGGCCGATGGGGGCAGGTTAAGCAGCCCCGGGCGTCGGGTCAACGCCGGAGGCGGTGCAGGAGTCCCCAGCCCACTCGGAATGCCGTCCAACCACGCCAGCGGGGCAGGCTTGCCCAAGCCTAAGCAGGCCCGCGGCGCCGCAAGCCTTATCGACACATGCTGCTGGCTGTACTACAGTGGCGAGCCGCCCAGCGAGACCGGCCAAGGCATGCCCGATACCCCCATCACCTGCGCCCATTGCGGCCGGACCTTCCCGGACCGCGCCCCCGGCACCCGCCACCGCAACCACTGCCCGCATTGTCTCTGGAGCCTGCATGTGGCCGAGACCCGCGGCCAGGACGATCGCCTGTCGCGCTGCCAAGGCGGCATGGAGCCCATTGCCATCGCCGCGCGGCGCGACGGCGAATGGACCATCGTCCACCGCTGCGAGCAGTGCGGCGACCTGAAGACCAACCGCGTCGCCGGCGACGACGACGCCCTGCTGCTGCTCTGCCTCGCCCTGCGCCCGCTGGAGCAGCCGCCGTTCCCACTGGCCCAGCTGCCGCTGGAGGTCGCGGCGCGCTACCGCCAGCCGCCACCGAATGCCGACGCAGGTCATAGCTGATGAGCGACACCGAACACCAAGACGGCTCGACGACGCCGTTCTTCACCGTCACCCGGGCCACCCATGCCGGCGGCCCCCGCACCGGGCGCATCCACACGGCCCATGGCGCGGTGGACACCCCCTGCTTCCTGCCCATCGCCAGCCATGGCTCCCTGCGGGCGCTGAGCTTCGAGCAGGCCGCCGCCTGCGGCAGCCGGCTGCTGATGGCCAATGCCTGGTACATCTTCGGCGAGACCGGCCCGGAGCAGCTGCGCGCGCTCGGCGGCGCCCACGGCTGGATGGGCTGGTCCGGCATCCTGATGACCGACAGCGGCGGCTATCAGGTGTTCAGCCTCAAGGACAACAGCCGCATCACCGACGACGGCGTCGCCTTCGGTGACGACGCCGCGCTCACCCCGGAGCGGGTGGTCGAGATCCAGCGCCACCTGGGCTCCGACATCATGCTCGTGCTCGACGACTGCGCGGCCTTTCCCTGTCCCGACGCCCGCGCCGAAGAGGCCGTGCGCCGCACCAGCCTCTGGGCGCGGCGCAGCATGGCCGCATTCCGGGCGAGCGAGCCGCAGCAGACCCGAGCGCAGCACATCTACGGCATCATCCAGGGCAGCACCCGCGAGCGCCTGCGTCGGCGCAGCGTCGAGGAGGTCGCGGCGCTCGGCTTCGACGGCTTCGGCATCGGCGGGCTGTCCATCGGCATGCCGCGCGCGGCCATCCGCGACATGACCGCCCTGACCAGCGCGCTGCTGCCGGCGGACCGGCCCCGGCACCTGCTCGGCGTCGGCCTGCCGAACCAGATCCTGGAAGGCATCGCCGACGGCGCCGATACCTTCGACTGCGTGCTGCCGATCCGCAAGGCCCAACGCGGGGTCGCCTACACCAGCAGCGGCGAGTGCGTCTACAAGCGCCCAAACCCGCGCCCGGACGCGCCGCTGGACCCGCACTGCGGCTGCCCGACCTGCCGCGACTTCTCCCGCGAGGCCCTGCGGCGGCTGTTCAAGTCCGACAAGCCCCGCGCCGGCGAGCTGGCGGCCATCCACAACCTCAGCTTCTACCACGACACCCTGGCCGCGGCGAGGGACGCGATCCGAGAAGGGCGCTTCGACGCCTTCAAGACCGCATTCATCGACCAGTGGGAGGCGGGGGAGGCCTGAGCGGCCCGCCCCGGCGCTGATGCCCATGAACGACCACCGCCCGGACAACCCGCCCACCGACACCACCGGCATCGCCCACATCAAGGCGAGCCACAACAACACCATGGTGTCGATTACCAACCAGGCCGGCGACGCCCTCTGCTGGGCCAGCGCCGGCAGCTGCGGCTACAAGGGTGCCCGCCGCGCCACCGCCGCCGCCGGCCAGGCCGCGGCCCAGCGTGCCGGCGAGCGCGCCAGGCAGCTCGGGCTGCGCGCCGTTCGGCTGCGGATCACCGGCGACGGCGCCGGGCTCGCCGGCGTCCTCGACGGGCTGCGCGCCTGTGGTCTGGCGCTGGTCGAGCCCTGATCGCCGGCACCGGGAAGCGGGGGCATCGCCAACACGGCACTGGACTCGGCAGACTTCACCCCCAGGGCCCCGACAAACGCAAAAAGCCCCGATCCTCGCACGAGGATCGGGGCTTGGACAGCGGGGCTGGCGCCGGCCGTCATCAGGCCGGGCGGGCGTCGGGGCTCAGCGAGCCACCGGGGCCTGGGCCATCGGGAACTGCATGGCCGGCGCCTGGGTCAGGGGCTGCTGAGTAGCCGCGGCCGGAGCGCCGGGGACCTGCTGCATCGGGGCCGGGTAGCCATAGGCCGGGGCGTAGCCGTAGGGGGCACCGTAGTAGTAGGGGGCGTAGTGGTTGTAGCCGTAGCCCTGGCCGCGACCGTAGCCGCGGGCGGAGGTGTTCGTCCGGGCGTTCATGTTCATGTCGAAGTTGCCGTCGGCGAAGCTATCGGCGAAGCCGTCACCGAAGAAGTCGTCGGCGAAGCTGGTGAACGGGCCCCAGGCCGAGGCGGTGGCCGAAACGGTGACGAGGGCGGCGGCGGTAGCGATCTTGGTGATGGTCTTCATGGATAGGCTCCGAAAGGGGTGGGTAAGGGTTTCGTGCTTGCCGTACTTGGCTGCGATGGGCGTTACTATATCAGCATATTCTAATATGTCAATATTTTAATTCCTTCGCGGGTGAGGCCCTCGGACCCTGCCCCTGCCCCTGCCCCTGATCGATCGCCGAATCGATATAAGGAAGGCTTGCTCGGTCCCGCTGCGGCGCGAAGGGACACCAATGTGGATCGCCTGGCATTCCGTGAACTCCTCGCTCGTGCTTTGCCGCGAAAATTCCGAGACCGCCCGTAGCTGTGGGAGCGATTTGCAATCGCGACCGCCGCGACGCGGAAATCGCGACTGCAAGTCGCTCCCACAGCACCAAGTGGGCATGCCGGCGGTCTTGGGACTTCCGCAGCGGTGCACTGGAGGTCAGGTGGACAACTGGGGCGGTTCGGTGGAGGACGCCCTTCGTGACCTGGAGACGGCGCGCATCGCGGCACAGCCTGATCAGGCGTGATCGTCTCCAACACCACCCCGCTTTCATGGTTGAACACCCGAGCATCTTTCTCCTACGGACGATTCGAGCTCGACATGAGCACTCGGCTGGCCTTGCCTTGAGAGAAGTGGCGGCTGGTGACACGACTGTTGGGTCTGCCCCTTTCGTCCCTCCCCGCCCACACCGGCCGGACTCCAGCGGGTCTCGGGCCGATGCCGCGAGCAGGGGGGAAGGACTGCCGCAGGATGGAGCGAGGACGGCGTTGTGCGGCGCCGGCTTTCAGCCGGCTGTCGTGCTCGGTGGGGAACGGCGTAGAATGTCGGGTCTTTGACCCTATCCGAGGCCCTATCCCCACGATGGAAGCATTCCACGGCACCACCATCCTCTCCGTGCGCCGCGGGCGCACCGTCTGCATCGGCGGCGACGGCCAGGTCTCGCTGGGCCAGACGGTGATGAAGGGCAACGCCCGCAAGGTCCGCCGCCTCTATAAAGAGCGGGTGCTGGCGGGCTTTGCCGGCGCAACGGCCGATGCCTTCACCCTGTTCGAGCGCTTCGAGGGCAAGCTGGAGAAGCATCAGGGCCATCTGGTGCGCTCCGCCGTCGAGCTGGCGAAGGATTGGCGCACCGACCGGATGCTGCGCCGGCTGGAGGCCATGCTCTGCGTGGCGGACACCGAGGCGTCACTGATCATCTCCGGCACCGGCGACGTCTTGGAACCCGAGCATGACGTGATGGCGATCGGCTCCGGCGGCTCCTTCGCCACCGCCGCCGCGCGTGCGTTGGTGGAGCATACGGACCTTGATGCCCGCGAGATCGTTGAGCGCTCCCTGAGCATCGCCGCCGATATCTGCATCTACACCAACCACAACCTGGTCATCGAGGAGCTGTCCGACGAGGGTTGAGCCGATGCAGCCGGCACCTTGTGCCACCGGGCTCGGGGCTCGGGGCCGGCTTGCCCCGCGGTCGTTGTCGTTGTCGTTGTCGTGGTCGAATATCGACCGGATTACGGCCACGAAAACGGCCACGACAACGACAACGACAACGACAACGACAACGACAACGACAACGAAAGACCCCAGGGTTTTCTCCTGTGCTGCTTTTTGGCCCCACCTTATCCAAATCCCCCATCATCTTTGCGTCCCCGCGTCTTCTCGGCTAAAGCAGTGAACAGACGCTACCGAACCTAACGAAAGACTAGACATGTCCCAGATCACCCCCCAGCGCATCGTCGCCGAACTCGACAAGCACATCGTCGGTCAGCATGAGGCCAAGCGCGCCGTCGCCATTGCCCTGCGCAACCGCTGGCGCCGAGCGCAGATCGAGGAGCCGATGCGCTCGGAGATCACGCCGAAGAATATCCTGATGATCGGCCCCACCGGCGTCGGCAAGACCGAGATCGCGCGCCGGCTGGCACGCCTGGCCGACGCCCCGTTCATCAAGATCGAGGCGACCAAGTTCACCGAGGTGGGCTACGTCGGCCGTGACGTCGAGTCCATCATCCGCGACCTGGCCGACATCTCGGTGAAGATGGAGCGCGAAAAGGAGATGCATCGCAACGCCGATCGCGCCGAGCATGCGGCGGAGGAGCGCATCCTCGACGCCCTGCTGCCGCCGCCGTCGGGGTTCGAGGAAGACAGCCGCGCCGCCGGCCCCTCCACGGCCACCCGCGAGCGATTTCGCGAGAAGCTGCGCGCCGGCGAGCTGGACGAGCGCGAGATCGAGGTCCAGGTCAGCAGCTCCATCAGCGGCGTCGAGATCATGGCGCCGCCGGGGATGGAGGACCTGACCAGCCAGATCCAGGGCATGTTCAAGAATCTGGGATCAGGCAACACCAAGCGGCGCAAGCTGCGCATCAAGGAGGCGCGCCAGGTGCTGCGCGACGAGGAGGCGTCGAAGCTGGTGAACGAGGAGGAGATGAAGCTGCGCGCCATGAACAACGTGGAGCAGAACGGTATCGTCTTCCTCGACGAGCTGGACAAGGTCACCAAGCGCTCGGAGCAGATGGGCGGGGCCGATGTCTCCCGCGAGGGCGTGCAGCGCGACCTGCTGCCGCTGGTGGAGGGCAGCACGGTCTCGACCAAGCACGGCATGGTCAAGACCGACCACATCCTGTTTATCGCCTCCGGCGCCTTCCATCTGGCCAAGCCGTCGGACCTGATCCCGGAGCTGCAGGGCCGCCTGCCGATCCGCGTGGAGCTGAAGGCCCTGAGCACCGACGACTTCGTGCGCATCCTCACCGAGCCCGACCAATCCCTGACCGAGCAGTACGCGGCCCTGCTCAGCACCGAGGGCGTCAAGCTCAATTACACCGAAGACGGCATCCGCCGCATCGCCGAGATCGCCTGGCAGGTCAACGAGCGCACCGAGAACATCGGCGCGCGGCGGCTGCACACGGTGATGGAGCGGCTGCTGGAGGACGTCTCCTTCAACGCCTCGGACCTGGACCGGGTGCCGATCGAGATCACCGCCGCCTATGTGGACCAGAACCTCAGCGAGCTGGCGGCGGACGAGGACCTGTCGCGGTACATCCTGTAGGTTAGAATGCGCCGAAATTAGGTCAACCGGAGCCCCCCATGATCCTGAAGGCGATCATCGACGACCAGGTCTACACGTTGAACGTCTCCGACGCCGTGATGCAGAACGCACGGCCGTTCTTTGCCCAGCTCGACCACGACATGGACAAGGGCTGGCAGATGAGCCGGGAGTGGGTCGATCAGCCGGATCGGCTGCAGCGCTGCCAGATCGTCGCCGACAAGCTGCTGTCCGCGCTGGAGAAGGAGAATGACCGGCTGGGGATGCTGATGGCCGGCTATATCCTCGACCGTCTGCCGGGCGTCGAGTCGGTGGAGCTGGATATCCAGGGGGAGATCCAGAACAACCAGTTCAATCTGCGCACCGCGCCGGTATCGGATCAGGCGCCGGCGGATGCCTCGCAGATGCCCGTGGCCGGCGAGGTGCCGGCGGGGGCGCCCATGACCAAGCTCCAGGCCATGGCCCGGGCGGGCCAGGACGTCACCAAGGTGTTCAAGGTCGGCAAGGCCTGGCGCTTCTCCGTCTACGATCATGCCGGCGACAGCTGGCAGGAGTCGCCGCTGATCGCCACCGAGGCGGAGGCGGAGCGCTTGCGTCAGATCGCGTTCAAGGCACGCTATGAGGCGCTGCAGCGCGGGGGATGATCGGCCCCCGGGCGGCGGGGCGAACGGCCCGCATCCCGTGACGGCGCTGGCCCGTCGGTATCGGCCCCTTTGGCTTTCCCCGGCGCGCGGATTGAGCGGGCGCAGCGACGCGTATTCATCAATCTGGCAAGCCCGGCCACCAACCCGCTATACTTGAAGGCTTTTGGTCTCACACCCGGAGTCAACCGTTGGCGGCACCCGACGCAGAGCCGATGAGCTTCCAGGAGCTTGTCTTCAGGCTTCAACAATTCTGGTCCGAGCGCGGCTGCGTCATCCTGCAGCCCTACGACATGGAGGTCGGTGCGGGCACCTTTCACCCCGGCACGTTCCTGCGCTCCATCGGGCCGGAGCCCTGGTCCTGCGCCTATGTGCAGCCGTCACGCCGGCCCACCGACGGCCGCTATGGCGAGAACCCGAACCGGCTGCAGCACTACTACCAGTTTCAGGTCGTGCTCAAGCCCTCGCCGCACGACATCCAGGAGCTGTACCTGGAGTCCCTGCGCAGCCTGGGGCTGGACCCGCTGGTACACGACATCCGTTTTGTCGAGGACAACTGGGAGTCGCCGACGCTGGGCGCCTGGGGGCTGGGCTGGGAGGTCTGGCTGAACGGCATGGAGGTCACCCAGTTCACCTACTTCCAGCAGGTGGGCGGCCTGGAATGCCGGCCGGTCACCGGTGAGATCACCTACGGCATCGAGCGCATCGCCATGTATCTGCAAGGCGTCGAGAGCGTCTACGACCTGCTCTGGACCCAGTCGGCCAACGGCCCGGTGACCTACGGCGACGTCTATCACCAAAACGAGGTGGAGCAGTCGACCTACAACTTCGAGCACGCCGAGGTGCCCGCCCTGTTCCAGCGCTTCGACCAGGCCGAGGCCGAGAGCGCCAAGCTGGTGGAGGCGGGCCTGGCGCTGCCGGCCTACGAGCAGGTGCTGAAGGCATCGCATCTGTTCAACCTGCTCGACGCCCGCGGCGCCATCTCGGTGACCGAGCGCCAGCGCTTCATCCTGCGCGTGCGCACCCTCGCCAGGGCGGTTGCCGAGGCCTACTACAACAGCCGGGAGGCCCTCGGCTTCCCGATGCTCGCCGGCCAGCCGGCCGCGAAGAGGGCCGCCTGATGACGGACGCCGCCACCCACGACCTGCTGGTCGAGATCGGTACCGAAGAACTGCCGCCGACGGCCCTGCTCGGGCTGTCCGAGGCCTTGCACAAGGGCCTGATGGCCGGGCTTGACCAGAGCCGGCTCGGCCACGGCCACAGCGAGGCCTTTTGCGCCCCGCGCCGGCTCGCGGTGCGCGTGCGCGACCTCGCCCCCCGCCAGCCCGACCAGGACAGCATGCGCCGCGGCCCGGCCCTGAAGGCCGCCTTCGATGCCGACGGCAACCCCACCAAGGCCGCGCTGGGCTTTGCGCGCTCCTGCGGCGTCGAGGTGGGGGACCTGGCCCGCGAAGAGACACCGAAGGGCGTCTGGCTCGCCTTCCGCAAGGTGGAGCAGGGCCAAGACGCCGCCGCGCTGTTGCCGGGGCTGGTGGAGCAGGCCCTGGGCGGGCTGCCGATCCCCAAGCGCATGCGCTGGGGCGACGGCGACGCCGAGTTCGTGCGCCCGGTGCACTGGGTCTGCATGCTGCTCGGCAGCGAGCGCGTGCCGGGCCAGGTGCTCGGCATCGAGACCGGCACCAGCACCCGGGGGCATCGCTTCCACCACCCGGCGCCGATCCCGCTGTCCGCCCCCGGCGACTATGCCGAGCGGCTGCGCGCCGAGGGCCGCGTGGAGCCATCATTCTCGGCCCGGCGCGCGCGCATCGCGGCCGGGGTGCAGGCGCTGGCCGAGCAGGCCGGCGGTCGGGCGCGGATGGACGACGCGCTGCTCGATGAGGTCACCGCGCTCTGCGAATGGCCGGTGGCCTTTCTCGGCGGCTTCGATCCGACCTTCTTGGAGGTCCCGGCCGAGGCCCTGGTGGAGACCATGCAGAAGAACCAGAAGTACTTCCCGCTGCTCTCGGCGGACGGGGTGCTGCTGCCGCACTTCATCGGCGTCGCCAATATCGAGAGCCGAGACCCGGATGTGATCCGCGCCGGCAACGAGCGCGTGATTCGCCCGCGCTTTGCCGATGCCAAGTTCTTCTGGGAGCAGGACCTGAAGACACCCCTGGGTGATCTGGCCCCGCGGCTGGACGGCGTCATCTTCCAGCACAAGCTGGGCAGCGTGGGCGCCAAGATGGGGAGGGTCGGTGAGCTCGGCGCGGCCATCGCCGCGCAGCTCGGCGTCCCGGCCGAGCAGGCCCGCCGGGCCGCGACCCTGGCCAAGTGCGATCTGGTCACGCTGATGGTGGGCGAGTTTGCCAGCCTGCAGGGCATCATGGGCCGCTACTACGCCGAGCGCGCCGGCGAAGCCCCCTGCGTGGTCGCGGCGATGGAAGAGCAATACCTGCCACGCCATGCCGGCGACCGTCTGCCGGCGAGCCCCTGCGGCCAGATCCTGGCCCTGGCCGACCGACTCGACACGCTGATCGGCATCTTCGCCATCGGTCAGCGTCCCACCGGCGTCAAGGACCCCTATGGCCTTCGCCGCGCCGCCATCGGCGTGCTGCGCATCCTCATCGAGACGCCGCTGCCGCTGGACCTGAAGTCCCTGCTGCAACGGGCCGCCGACGGCTATCCGCCGGGGATCGCGGCGGACAAGGTCGTCGACGAGGTGCTCGCCTACTGCCTGGAACGGCTGGATCGCTACTACGTGGACCAGGGTCTCAGCGCCGATACCATCGAGGCCGTGCTCGGTGTCGCCCCGACCACGCCGAGCGACATCGACCGGCGGGTCCGCGCCGTGGAGACCTTCCGCGGCCTGCCCGAGGCGGCGTCGCTGGCGGCCGCCAACAAGCGCCTGCGCAACATCCTGAAGAAGCTGCCGGAGGCCGACCGGGCCGTGGTGGCGCTGGAACCGTCGCTGCTCACCGACCCCGCCGAGCAGCGCCTGGCCGATCGTATCGGCACCCTGAGCGCCGAGGTCGAGCCGCTGATCGCCGACGGTGACTACGAGGCAACCCTGCGCGCGCTCTCGGCCCTGCGCGACGACGTCGACGCCTTCTTCGACGACGTCATGGTCATGGTCGACGACGATGCCCTGCGCCGCAACCGCATCGCCCTGCTGCGGGCGCTGGAAGGACCGTTCCTGCGTGTCGCCGACATCTCCAAGCTGCAGCCGGCCCGGGAGGAGGGTGCATGAGCGACGCCACCGGCGTGTCGGCACACGACCCGGATGCGTACACGGACATGCTGGCGGCCGTGCAGGCCTTTCACGACAAGCACCGCTTTCGCGAAACCGGTGGCGAAGACCTGACCTATCGGGTCGCGCTGATGGCCGAGGAACTCGGCGAGATCTCCGCCTGCATCACCAAGGGACACCCCCGCGAGCAGCTATCCGAGGAGGTCGCCGACCTGCTGATCCTGGTCATGGGCACCGCCATCGCCGCCGACTTTGATCTGAAGCAGGCGTTCTGGGATAAGATGCACAAGCTCGATCAGCGCAAGGCGCGGATGATCGAAGGGCGCATCCGGGTCTCCGAATTTCGCGGGCCCTGAGCCCGTCCCAGCCGATCCATTGCGGAGATCAACCCCCTTGCCCCTCGCCATCCTCGACCGCGACGGCGTCATCAACCACGAGTCCGACGCGTTCATCAAGCATCCGGACGAGTGGCGACCGTTGCCGGGGGCGTTGGAGGCCATTGCCCGGCTCAACCTCGCCGGCTGGCATGTGGCCATCGCCACCAACCAGTCCGGGCTCGCCCGCGGCCTGTTCGACATCGATACCCTGAATGCCATCCATGCCAAGCTGCTGCGAAAGGTCCAGGCCGTCGGCGGTCGCATCGATGTGATTGCATTCTGTCCCCATGGTCCGAACGATCGCTGCCATTGCCGCAAGCCGCTGCCGGGACTGCTGAAGGAGATCGGCAACCGCATGGCACGCGCACTGCCCGGCGTGCCGGTGATCGGCGACTCCTGGCGGGATCTGGAGGCGGCGCGTACCGTCGGCGCTCGGCCC
The DNA here is from genome assembly GCA_942491465.1 of uncultured Gammaproteobacteria bacterium. Lineage (GTDB taxonomy): Bacteria > Pseudomonadota > Gammaproteobacteria > Chromatiales > Chromatiaceae > CALOBA01. The sequence continues at coordinate 90,169 of CALOBA010000077.1, read as the reverse complement.
ATACTGGTGCTCACCGGTCGCGGCGAGCAGACGCGGCAGGCCCATGCCGATGAGCTGGCCGGGGTCTCGGTGGTGGACGATCTGGCCGCCGCAGTCGACCTGCTGCTGAACGGATCCGCTGCCGAGGCATGCCCATGACGATGCTGCGCTCCCTGCTGTTCTCGCTGCTGTTTTACCTGACGGTCATCGTCTTCGGACTGCTGATCGTGCTGGCCTCGCGCCTGGCGCCGGATCAGGGAATTTCGCGGCTGGGGCGGGCCTGGGCGAAGATCACGCTCTGGCTGCTTGCCTGGATCTGCGACCTGCGCCACCGCATTGTCGGGCTTGAGCACCTGCCCGAGGGACCCTGCATCGTACTCAGCAAGCACCAATCCACCTGGGAGACGATCTCGCTGCGGGGTCTCCTGCCGCTAAGACAGACCTGGGTGCTGAAACGCGAGCTGTTGCGTATCCCATTCTTTGGTTGGGCCTTGGCCCAATTTCAGCCCATCGCCATCGATCGGTCCGCGGGTCGCAAGGCCATACGAGAGTTGTTGGTGCAAGGTCGGAAACACCTGGCAGCGGGGCGCTGGGTGGTGGTGTTTCCCGAGGGCACCCGGGTCGCCGCCGGCGAGCGCCAGCGCTACAACATCGGCGGTGCGATGCTGGCGGAAAAGACCGGGGTGCCGGTGGTGCCCATCGCCCACAATGCCGGCGTCTTCTGGCGTCGCCGCGGCGTGCGCAAGTTCCCGGGCACCATCGACATGGTCATCGGCAAGCCGATCGCCACCGCGGGGCGCAAGGCCAACGAGATCAACGCCGAGGTAGAGGCCTGGATCGAGGCAACCGTGGCCAAGCTGCCCGGGCCCGACGACATCCGTTGATGCGGGCTGCTCTCTGACATGGAGGCCGATCTAAAGGGCCCCCGTGGGCGGCGGCTCAGTCGCAGCGAATCCGTCGCAGCTCCCCACGCCACTTAGCGATGGATTCGGCCACCTGCGCAAGCTGCGCGGCGTCGGCGGCGGCGACGACTTGGGCGATCATTGCGACACTTCGGGCCTTGTTGCCATCCACCCGCGCCGCGTAGTCCGGCGGCGGTGCGGTCTGGATACGTTCGATGAAGCCTTGCAGCCGGCCGGTCAGCGCCGCCGGATCACCCTGATGCGCCAGGACGAGCTGGTGCAGACGCTGGTGGAGCTGGCGTCGATAGGCCAGACCCAGATCTCCGAGGGGCTCGAACTCCCGGCTCCATTCCCGGATGATCCGCTGTTGGGTCGGGTTCAATGGCCCGAGCCAGCGGCGGATCTGGCGCCGGGCAAGCCCGGCGTAGTCGCCGCTTAGATCCTGGCCCGCGGAGGCGCGGATGGCGCGGGCGGTCTCGTCGTTTCGCAGGCGCAGGGCCAGCTCCAACTGCTCCAGCTGGTAGGGCTCGAGGGCAGCGAGTAGTCGCCCCAGACCAGCAGTGCCCTTGCCCAGCACCCGATACCAAAAACGCTCCAGGGTGTGCCCATGCTCGGCCACCCGGGCGGCGGTCATTTCACGGGTACGGAAGTCCCGCTCCAACGTGGTCAGAAACCCAGCGTAGCGGGGCACCTGGGTCTCGCAGTGCCATTTGAGCAGCGCATCGATGTCCTGACGCAGCCGCGCACGCTGCTCGCCGTTGAGGTCGACCACCGATTCGACCTTGCGCAGCATGAGCCAATCGAGCTGGTGGTAGGCAAAGTCCAGCAGACTACAGGCGCTGAGCAGCAGCGCCGAGAGCAGCAGCACCAAGCTCAGCCGCAGACTTGAAGAAGGGCGCCGATCCGCCATCGGCCCCCGTCCGCTACCGGGACAGCCGCGACGCGGTCAGCGCGGCGGCACCCAGCAGCAATAGCCATCCGAGGCTCATTAGGGCAAGCACGGCCTTCATCTGGCCGATGGCGAAGGGCAGGGTGCCCAGGGCCTGCATGCGCTCGGGCATCAACAGGAACGACGGCATGGCGGCGCTGCCGCAGAGATTCCAGGCCGCGGCGACCAGGCAGACCAGCCCCGCCAGCGCCAAATCCACGGCGGGGACCAACGCGCGCGGCGCGCCGACGCGCAGTCGACCCATGGCCCAGAAGCAGCCGAGGGCGGAGGCCGTGATCAGGATGCCGCCGACCCCGAAGTGGATCGATACCATCTCCCGGCCCAGCACCATGGGCACCAGCACCGGTGCCGCCACGGCGCTGGTAGCCATCACGCCAAAGCCGAGCCAGGCAAGGGGTCCGGCTGGCGCGGGACCGCGGCGCAGGGCCGCCGCTGCACACAGCGCCAAGCCGAGGGGCAAGGCGAACGCGAACAACAGCGGCACCAGATCCATGAGCTGTGGCGTCCCGCTGCCGAGATCCGGCATGCCGGTGGCGCGCAGTCGGTCTTCAATCGTCCGGCCGGCACCGATGGCAATGGCGACCAAGGCCAATCCTATGACCCAAAGCCAGCGACCGGCCGGGGACCGGGCGCTGTGGTTTGTCGATGCGGTGGTGGTCGGGCTCATCGCCGAATCCTCATGTCACGCGCTTGAGCATGCGCCGGTTGTTGCTGATTTTGGCATAGAGACGACCGGTCAAAAACCAGAAGACGAAGAAGCCTTCAAGCAGCCAGCGGGGAACCGAGCCGGGGTGGATGGCAGGGGCGACGGGCTCGGCGGCGATCAGCTCGTGGGCGATACCGAGCGCGCGCGCCATCAGCGCGAGCCGCGCGAGGTGATAGCGGTTGGAGATCAGGCTGACTGCGGCCGTGGGGGCCGTTTCTGGCCGACCGGTCAGGGCGCGGACGGCGTGGAGATTGGTCAGGGTGTCGGCGGAGGCCTGTTCGCGGTCGATGTGGAGATCGGCCGCGGGCATGTGGGCCATGAGCCAGCGCGCGCCGGCCTCGGCCTCCGTGAGCGGACCGGAGTCCGTCGCTCCGCCGAGGATCAGGATGCGGACATCGGGCTGATCCGTCGCCAGCCGCCCCGCGGCGCTGAGTCGGCGCTGGAAGTCCGCATCGGGCTGCTGGTCGCGCAAACGCTTGCCCGGCACGATCAAGGTATTCGTTCGGGCCGGTCCGGGTCCGGCGCGAACACCGGTCACCAGCACCCAGAGCGTAGCGGCCAGCCAGGGCAGCGCAGCGGTCAGCGCCAAGACCAAAAGGGTCATGGCGAGCGTCAGCAACGCATCGCGGTCGAACGGGCGGGCCGGCCGCTCCATGGCTCAGAGCATGGACAGGCGGGCGCGGATCTGATTGTCCAAGTTGCTGATCCAGCCGTTGTAGTTGGAGTGGATGGTCTTGTTGGTCGCGTTGTACTTCAGGTTGGAACTGCTCTTGTAGCGGATGCTGTAGCTCGAGGTGGAGTAGGGGATCTCGATCTGGGCCATGTGATCACGCACGTGCAGGGTGCCGATGATCAGGCCCGGGTATTTCTCCTTCATGATCCAGCCCAACCCGTTGCCGGCGCTCTGGATGGCCTTACTGATCTCCGTCATGCTGGCGCCGGAGGCACTAATCGGCTGGTTGTTGAGGTTTTTTACCGAATCGGTTCGACAGCCAGTCAAGAACAGGGCACCAACGGCGGCCATGACCAGCAGAAGGAGCTGCAGGCGCGGCCAAAGGCGTTGGGTGAAGGGGAGGGCCAGATCAGTTGTCATCGTGATTTCCTCTGGTTTGGTCGACCCGAACGGCGGATGCCTGGGCCTTGGGGGTCCGCCGCTTGACGGGGCCGATCGAGGGGACAACGGATCAGCTGCCGATTGGGCGACGGTACTGAAGACCTATCTTGCGAGCGCCCGGGAATCCCCGGCCGCAACGGGATGCTTGGGCGATGGCCATGACGCAGGGTTTCAGCGGCCGTCATCGATGATCCCGACCGGCTTCGCCAACACGCGCAGCAGACCACGCGGGTACAGGCCCCGCCGCAGCAGTCGGCCGCCGACCAGCCGAATGATGCTCCAGGTGTCGCGCCAGGGGCGGTAGTGGCTGGGTCGGGCACCCTCGACGTAGCGGGTCTCAATGGCTACCGAGCGGATCTCGGCGCCGGCGCGGGCCATGTCGATGAGAAGCTCGGTCTCATAGGCAAAGCCCTGGCCCGGTCGCGGCTGCGTCGGCAGTGACGCGAGCACCGCCGCGGGATAGAGGCGAAATCCGGACTGGGTATCGGTGATCCGCCGACCGCAGGCCCAAGAGATCCAGAAGTCGGCGACCTCATTGGCAAACCGGCGCAGCGCCGGGGCACGCTCCCGGGCCTCGGTTCGGGCGGCGATGATGACCGATGACGGATGGGCCAGGGCCATCGCCATCAGTCTCGGGATGTCCCTCGGCTCGTGCTGTCCGTCGGCGTCGAGGGTGATGATCTGCTCGGCGTGCTCGCGCAGCGCCTCGCCGATGCCGGTGGCCAGGGCTTGGCCCTTGCCGCGGTTGGTCTCGTGTCGAATGAGCCTTAGTGCCGATGTGCCGCTGCTGGCCAAGTCGCGGATGCGATCGGGCGTTGCGTCGCTGGAGCCGTCGTCGACGACAACGATGCCGGCGACGGGCTGGGCCGACACCGCGGCAACCACGGCGGTGATGGTCCGGGCCTCATCAAAGGCGGGCATCACCACCCAGGCCGCGGTCATATCATGGCCCCGTTGAGGTTGATGACCTGGCCGGACAGGTAGCCGGAGTTGCCCCCGACAAGATAGGCCACCAGGTCGGCAACCTCGTCGAGCCGACCGGCACGGCCCATGGGCACTAGGCGCTTGATGGTTTGCGGATCGAATCCGACGGCGGCAGGGGTGTCGCCGATGATGCCGGGGGCGACGGCGTTGACGGTGATGCCACGGGAGGCGACCTCTTGCGCCAACGACCGCGTTGCGCCGTGCAGCCCCGCCTTGGCCGCGCTGTAGTTGGTCTGACCGCGATTGCCGACCACACCGGAGACCGAGGTGATGTTGATGATGCGGCCCCAGCGCGTGCCGATCATCGGCAGCAGCAGGGGCTGGGTGACGTTGTAGAAGCCCAGCAGGGCGACGTCGACGACGCGGCTCCATTGGTCTCGGCGCATGCCCGCCAGCGGCGCATCGTCGTGGATACCGGCGTTGTTGATCAGCACCTGGATGGGGCCATCGGCCAGGATTTGGGTCAAGGCAGCGGCGCTGGCGTCGGCGTCGCAGACGTCGAAGCAGATCGGCTGAGCGACACCGCCGCCGGCATTGATGTCGTCGGCCAGGGTCTCGGCCTGCTGGGGACGGCTGTTTGCATGGACATAGACGCGCAGGCCGTCGGCGGCCAGACGACGGGCGATGCACGCGCCGATGGCGCCGCTCGCACCGGTGACCAACGCATGTCTCATGGCTCGCCCCCGTCGGCCCGCAGCAGGGTCAACCGCCCGGTCATCAGGTCTCGGCCAGCTGCCGCAATACCGATGGCGTAGATGGCGTTCGGCCCCGAGCGCAGCTCCAGTCTCGCGCTGATCACCAGGGGCTCGGCAACCCTATCGAGACGGTCGACCGGGAGCAGCAGGTCGCGCACGGCGCCCAACATCAGGCCGGGGCCGCCATCGATGGCGCCGGTCAGCACGCCATGCAGCGCAGCGGCCTGAGCACCATATTCGACGCCGTGGACCGCCGCCAGGCCGTCGTCACCGCGCAGCGGATTGGTCGGGTCCTGGTGGGAGCGGGTTAGACATCGGATAGCCTCAGCATCCCAGTCGAGCACCGCGTCGAGGAGACACATCTGCCCCCCATGGGGCAGCTGGGCGTAGAGGGACAACATGTCGTCGGCCGCATTCACCCTATCCCCACCTCCAGGCTCAGGTCATCGAGGTAGGGTAGCCGCAGCCGGCGCGGCGCGGCCATGGCGATCCCCTGCAGCAGGGGCAGGGCACGGGCGGCCGGGTTGCCGGTGCGCATCGCCTCCAGCGCCGGATCGTCCATCATCGTCGGGGCACCGCCCCGGGCATCGGTCAGCGCAGCGGACAGTTCCAGGCCCTGGTCCGATGCCGGGGTGAGCGGGCACAGCAGCAACGCGCAGGCAAAGGCGGCGTCGAAGTGGCGATGGGGATCGAGCAACGCAGGTGCCGGGGCGTCGAAGGCCACCAACAGCACCGCGCGGTCTTCGGCGATGACCTGAGTAACGGCCTCGAGCAACCCGGCGGCAAGGCTGCCGTCGGCGGCAGCCAGGCTGCTGGATGCCGCCGTGCAGCCCTCGGCGATCGCCCAGTAGCCGGCGACGGCATTGTGGACCGAACTTTGGAACGTCGTCGGCGATGGCGGCACGTGCTGCTGATAGATGTCACGACACATGGCGTCGATGAGGTTCATGTCGCCGTCGGACGAGGCGAAGACGGTCTGCAGGTCGGCGCGCTGCGTCTGCGGCAAGCCGGAATCGGTAACGGCTTGGCGGCCGGCCTCCAACGCCAATCGAGTGGTCAGCCGCGCACGCCGACGTTCGTTCATCGGCAGGCGTTGGGGGACCGGCGGCTGCAACGGCGCGGCCCGGTAGGCGGCGTTGCCGCGGAGCAAGGGCAGGGCGCTGGCCCAGTCCTGCATGCCGGGAGCGATGAGGCCTTGTCCGGCCAGTCCCACGCGCATCATCGGCAAGCCCCGAAGATCAGGCTGCAGTTGTTGCCGCCGAAGCCAAAGGCGTTCGACAGCGCGTAGCGAATGCTGCCGGGCTGGCTGTGCAGGCGCGGTCGCAGCGTCAACGCGGGATCGATGGTCTCGGTGTTCAGCGTGCCGGGGATGAGACCCGCATCCATGCAGAGCATCGACAGCACCGCCTCCACAGCGCCGGAGGCGCCTAGGGTGTGCCCGGTCCAGCCCTTGGTCGAGCTGGCGACGGCACCGTCGCCGAACAGCCGGCTGACGGCCTGGTCTTCGGATTGGTCGTTGGCCGGCGTGCCGGTGCCATGGAGGCTGATGTAGTCGATGTTCTGCGGCTGAAGTCCCGCCGACCGCAGGGCCGCCTGCATCGCCTTTAGGGCCCCGAGGCCTTGCGGATGGGGCGCCGTCATATGGTGCGCATCGCTGCTCTCGCCGTAGCCGAGCAGGGCGATCTGCCCCGCCTTCGGTGGCGAATGGTCGAGGATGACGAAGCCCGCGGCCTCGCCAATGCTGATGCCGGCTCGACTCAGCCCCCAGGGTGTGCACGGCCGCTCGGCCAACAGGCCGAGACTGTGAAAGCCCATCAGCGTCGTGGCGCAAAGGGTATCGACGGCACCAACGACGGCGGCGTCGCAGACGCCTGCAGTCAGCGAACGCTGCGCGGCGGCGAAGGCCTTGGCACCGGAGGAGCAGGCGGTCGCGATGACCACGGCGGGCCCGCCCAGGCCGAGGCGTTTACGCACGAAGGCCGCCAGGGAGAAGTTGGCGTGCGTGGTGTCGAAACGCAGGTCCGGCCCGAGATCGGGGGTGCCGCGCTCGAAGTGCAGCCGGTAGCAGTGCTCGGAATGACGGATACCGGCGGTGCTCGTGCCGAGGAACAGGCCGATGCGCGCTGGACCATAACGGGCGATCGTCGCCTGCACCTGTGCGTCGAAGCGATCCTGCGCAAGCGCCAAGTGGGCGAGGCGATTGTTGCGACAATCGAAGTCGGCGAGTGGACCGGTCAGGGGCGGGAGGGCTGCTGCGGTGGGGCGCCGGGATGCATCGGCAGCGGACGGGGCCGGGCCGTCCAGGCCGTCGACGGCACCGACCCGAGTCGGCGCGGGTACATCGTCGAGGACACAGCGGGTCAAGCCTGGGCGCATGGCAGCCAAGGCATCCACATGCGCCGCGCAGCCCCGACCGAGTGCGCTGGTCAGGGTACGGGCGAGGACGCTGGCGGGCGTTATGGGCATGGCGATCGGGGTCCTGAGTGCGGGCTGGTCCGGCGGCCTATTCTAAATGCTTGTCGGCGCCTCGGGCCAGCAGCAGCGCGGCGAGGTAGGAGCTGGCGATGCCGATGGTAACCGTTGTGCCGATGGCATGCAGGGCCGGGATATCCGAAAGTGCCAGGATGCCGAACATCGCGGCACTGGAGAGGGCACCGACGGTGACCGAATAGAGGCTCTGCAGGCGCGCGGGTTGCGTGGGTGCTCGGCGACCCAGGAACAGGCTGTAGTCGATGGCCAGGCCGGCGACCAGCAGCAGGGAGACCAGGTGGAACAGATTGACGGCCCCGTGGATGACGATGGTGAACAGGAAGGTTGCGCCGACGCCCAGGCCGATCGGCAGCAGCACGCCGCCGACCCGTCGTAGGTCACGCAGGGTCAGCACCAGCGCGAGGACGATCAAGACCGCCGCCAGCAGGAGCTTGTTCAGGGTCTCTGCAAAGAAGCGATTGAGCAGATCTGCGGTGGCGGCACGCAGATCGAGCAGCACCAGTCCATGCCGGGACGACAACGCCTGCAGCGGCGCGATCGCCGCCGACTGATCGGCGCCGCTGAGGGTCACCAATCCGACCCAGCGAGCGCCCAGCGGCTGAACCAGCATTGCGGTACGCAGGGCGATGGCTTGGCCGAGGTCGCTGACCCGGGTGTCGTCGTTCAGGGATGCGATGGCCTCCGCGGTCAACGGGGGTAGGGTAGTGGATTCGGCGATCGCATCGAGGAAAGGAGCCAGCCCCTCGATGCGAAACGGAAGGTCGGCATTGGCGACGTGCAGGGACGCGGCGAGCGCTGCGGGCTCGGGTAGGTGCTCGCGGCGGGCGATTTGGGTTTGCGGGCTCGGCAGCCAACGGGTCACCGTATCGAATCCGGAGATCAGACCGGCGTCGCGCAGGGCCTCGAGGTCCGGGACCGCGGACTCCATTGCCGCGAGCACCGAGGCCTGATCGGCAGCCGTCACATAGAGCAGTCGAGCAACGTCGGGGGCCCCGAGCTGGCCGCGAATGATGCGGTCGCGCTCGATGTCGGCCGCGGGGACCGTGCTCAGGCGGCGGATATCGGTCTCCCAGGGCAGGCCCGATACCCCGACGGTCATGGCGACGACCGCGGCAAGCAGCAGCAGCAACGCGATCGCGCTGCGCAGGCCCAAGCCGGGAAGCGAACGCCATAACCGCTCGGCCCCGAGAGGCAGGCGCAGCCGGTGGCCGTCGGGCAGTAGCTGCACAAGGAGATAGCGGGAGGTCAGCGCGGCGACGATAAGGCCGATGGCGGCGAGTAGGCCGAGCTGGGCGAGACCATCGAAGCTGGTCCAGGCCAAGGCGGCGTAGCCCAGCACGGTCGTCGCCATCCCGAGCAGCATGACGCGCCAAATGGGTTGCGAGGGAGCGGTTGGCGGCGCGGCGTTTACCGCACGACCGGGGATATGGGCGTAGACATGGACCGGGTAGTCCAGCGCGACGCCCAGTAAGGTGATCGCCAGCGCGAGGGTGATGCCGTGCACCTCGCCATAGATCAGCGAGACGATGGAAACGCCTACCAGGATGCCGGATGCCAGCGGCAGTATCCCGAATAGCATCAGCCGCAGCGAGCGGTAGGCGAGGATCAGGATGAGGGCGACGATCAGGCTCGCGGCGATGCTCAGCAGCGTCGTCTCGGTCTTGATGCGCGCCTCCGATCCGACGGCGAAGTAGCTCGGGCCGGCAAGCTGCAACTGGAGCCCATCGGCGTCGGACAGCCCTGAAAAGGCGGATCGAATCGCATCGACGGCAAGCCGCTGGGCGGGGATATCCGATGCCTTGGCCGAGGTGATGGCGACCAGGAGTGCGGCGTCGCGGCGCGGCGACATCCAGACGCCCAATGGGCTATGGGGCCGAGCTTGGGGCACCAGGCTCAGCATGAGCGCGCGATAGCAGGCCGTGGGATCCTCGGCTAGACGCTGACGGTCCAGCATCGACACGCCGGAGGCCAGCTCTCGGAGGCGGGCTTGAAGGGCGGCGCGGAGCGCCAAGGCATCCAGTGCATGGGCGCAGTCGGCGGGGGGCCCGAGCAGATAGCGATAGCGGTACAGCAGCGGGTCCGGCTGCAGCAACGACATGATGGTACCGGCACCGTTGCTGACCCTTGTGAAGCGCGCATCGGCATGGAGCTGGCTCACCAGCGCCTGGCTGGCGTTGGCGAGACGTTGCGGATCGATCGGGGCGCTGGTGCTGGCAATGCGGATCAACAGCGTCCTCGCAGCGGGTCCCGCGCGCAGCTGCGAGAGCAGCAGCTGGTCTTGCTCCGTGCTCGCGTGGGGAAGGAACTGCGACAGGTCCATACCGAGGCGCAGCGTTGCGATGTTCCATCCTGCCAAGGCCAACAGGGTACCCACCCAGAGGGCCAAGATGAGCCTTGGGCGGGTCAGGATCACCGCCGTCAGTCCAGCACGGCCGGGGGACGACGCCTGAGGGTCAGCTGCATGGTCCGTGTATCGCCGTTGCCCTCGATGGTCTCGATGCGGGTGATGGTCGCGCCGGTACCAACGAGATTCAGCCGCTGCACCAGCATCTTGAGCGTGGCGTCGATGGGTTGGAGGCTGAGCTCCCAGTGTCTCGCACGCGGGGTGAAGACGAGATGGTAGGTGTCGCGCAGGCGCTCAAGATCGCCGGCGAAGATCGCGCGCAGCGCCCCGGTCAGTACCTGCAGCGGAGGGATCTCGGAAAGCGGGAGCTCCCGCACCATTCGCTCCCCATCGATCAGGCGTAGCTGCTCTCCGTCCAATACGAAGCCCGTTCCGTCCTCGGTGAGACGCTTCAGGTAGCTTGGCGCGCGATAGGTCAGGGTGCCGCGCTGACTGATCACCGTGGCGATGAGATCCGACGCGACGGTCTCCCGATAGTCCGCCTCCACCTGCCGGACGCGAGCGAGGAGGCCCATCAAGGTGACCAGGTCCGAGGGCTGGTGTTGGGCGTGAGCCAGGTCAGCACCAAGGGTCGCCAGGATCAGCACGACGAAGGCGAGGAGGTGCTGGGGCTTGTTCATGGCATCAAGGCTCGACCGATGGCGCATTGGAATCGGCCTCCCAGAAGTCAAAAAAGTTGAACCAGTTGTATGGGGCCTTGTGGCTGTAGTGTGCCAGCCGGTCGGCATAGCGCTGGGCCTGTTCGGCCTGGGGCTCCCCTCGATGCCGGCGATCGCGCTTGGACGGCTCGGAGAGCAGCTCGAAATGGAGGTCGTAACGATTGCCGCCGCCATAGAGTCCGAAGGCGAGGATGATCGGGACACCGGTCACCGCAGCAAGGTCGAACGGCCCGGTGGGAAAATTGGCCGGCGAGCCGAGAAAATCGCAGCGCACGGTGGGCTCCCCGGGTAGACAGCGATCACCCAATAGGCCGACAAAGCCGCCCCCGCTCAGCGTTTCGTGTACGGCCAGTAGGGGATAGGCGCCATTAAGCGGGATGACCGTCTCCGCGATCGCGGGATTCAGGGCATCGAAGAGATCGGTGATCCTGGGATTATGGCTCGGATCCATCAGGATCTTCAGCGGCATATCAGCGGATTCAACGGCCATCGCGCGCATCACCTCGAAGCTACCCAGGTGCGAGCCGAGCAGCAGGAACCCCTGGTGAGCGGCGACGCGATCGGTGATCAACTCCGGCTGGTGCAGACGGATATCGAATTGATCAAGACGGCCCGCAAGGAGGAACACCCGATCCAGGATCGTCGCTGCAAAGCATTGGATATGGCGAGCAATGTCGGCGAGATCGACCTTGCGGTCGAGCACCCGACAGAGAAAATTTCGGGACGCCTGACGTTCAGGGGCCGCTTTGACGAGGAAATAGGCCGTGATGGGATAGAGCAGCAGTCGAGCCGGTGCTCTGCCGAGGCGAAGGGCAATCCAGAGGATCATGCGCAATGCGACAGGACTGCCGCGCTCTCGTTGACTGTTCCAACTAGGCATTGGATGCGGCCTTGTTCAAGATGGCTCGACAGGCACCACGCGCGCCGACCCGGTACAGATCAACGATTGGTCGGGGCGGTGACACCGAAACGAGATCCAATCGGGGCCTGGCCCCGGGGCCAAGTCCAGCGTAAGACATTCTCCCAACCGGGTCGGCGACATGAGCTTGACCCGGTCAAGCTCCCGGCATGGTGCCGGTAGCTTCTCAAGGATGAGGCTGAGCAGGACGGATCCCGGCAGCAGCGGCGCGCCCGGAAAGTGGCCGGCGTAACTCGGGTGCGCTAGGGGGATGTGCAGGACCTGGGATCTGGGGATGTTCATCAGCCGTTGATGTGGCGCGGTTCGTCCGTCACCAGCGAGAGCAACGTTTCACGGCAAGGGTCACCCTGGGCATCCAACGGCAACTCGCTGAGGAGAACGATTTTTCGAGGCACAAAGAGCGGATCGATGCGCGCTTGGAGGCCGCGGAGGACATCGGTGCGCTTGAGGCCAGGGGCGACAACGAACGCCATGGGGCGGCTGACGGTGTCGTTGGGGTCCTTCGCCGGCAGGAAAGTCCCCGCCTGCACGCCGGGGATATTTGCTAGCTGTCGGTTGAGGGCGGCGAGTGAGGCGCGCTTTCCGGCAACCTTGACGAGATCGGGGGAGGCCCCGAGTAGCTGAAAGCCACCTGCGCACAGCGCCACGCGGTCGGGCAGGGCGATCTCCCGTGGCAGGTGATCGGCGTTGATGGTGATACGTCCGTCGCCGCGTCGGCCTGGCCGGATGCCCGGCAGCCAGGTCCAGCTTGGATGAGTCAGGGTGCGTCGAGTTGCCAGGGCTCCGGTTTCCGTGGTCCCGTAGACCTCCCAGACCTGTGTGTTCAGCATGGATTCGATGCGGGCGGCCAGCTGGGTGGTGAGTGGCGCGGTGGCCGAGATCACGCGATCGACGGAAGGCCAAGGACCCGCACTTGATGCGATGGCGGAGAGGTGGACCGGCGTGGAAATCAACACCTTGGGGTCGGGTGTCCGTATCAACATCGTGCGAATGTCGGTTGGAAAGAGGGGACGCTCGGGAAGGATGGAACTCCCGATGGTCAAGGGGAGCATGACGGCCATCTCCAGACCATACATGTGCTGGGCCGGCACGGTGGCGATCAAGCTGGCGGCGGCCGTCAAGTCCAACGAACAGGCGAGCGCTCGGGCCGTCGTCGTCAGCTGGCGCCAGGACTTCGGGTGGGCGACCAGTCCGCCGGGTGCTGGGGTGAATGCGATCACCGCATCGGCGTCGACGTCGATGAACGGGATCTCCGGCGCTGATGGATCATCGTTGGGCGCGGCGTCCCGGTCAGGTTTGGTGATCGTTTCGGGAAGATCCCGATCGTGGATGCAACGCGCACCCGGGTAGGCAGCGATCAGTTCACGACAGGTCTGATGCAGGCGGTCCGGCGGCAGTAGGCAGGGGGTGGTGCGCAGCAGTCCTAGGCAGACGAGGAGTGTAAAGTTGAAGCGGTCATCGCAGAGGTTGATCAGATACGGGGCCTTTGGCACCGCATCATCAAGGGCGGACAGCCGCCCAAGCAGCGCCGAGTCGTTGATGTCGCCCCGAGTTTGGAAACGCAACGACGGTGCATTGCCACGGCTTGGCGACAGCAGCTGGGAGGACGGGACCCTGGGCATCGACATTCGGTGGGCAGGCAGTCGGAATCAGTGGTAGCGGACCGAAAGACTGCCGCGTAACGAGTCGAAGAAGGACGTATGCTCGAGGTCGCGGAGGACGAAACGGCGCACGGGATATTCGGCGACGAACAGGATTAAGATGATTCCGTAGTTCAGAAAATTGGTAAACAGTGACCAGACGTACGGATCGGCGAAGAGTGCCAAAAAGAGGCTCTCCAAGGCCATCGCGATGAAGAACAGCGTCCAGACCCAGGTCAAGCGCCGACCGTATCGGTCGACCTGGGGGGGAAGCTCACCGCGCATTTGCTCGCCAATATGCGATATCAGCGGACGGCGCCCTGGGAGCAGCGTCCTACCAAAGACCAATGCCATGGCGGCGCTGATCACAATAGGCGGGGCTTTTTGCAACGTCTCCCCGTAGTCGAAAACCAACGCCAACGCCATCAACAAGAAGGTCATGCCTGCGAGCGAAAGCCAAGCTAACGACCGACGAGCCACCAGGAACGAGGAAAGGAATAACAGGGACAGCCAGAACAAAGGCAACGCGGGCTCGCCGGTCAGCACGCCGAAGTGACTGATGAACGGATAGGCGATGAGGATCAACGCGGTCGCCGTTGGCGCGATCTTCATGACGAGCGGTGACGCTGGATGTATCCGGTCAGGTTCCTAAGCGATGAAAAAATCTCCTGGATGTCCGGATTATCGGCGCTGATGCGGCAGTCGAAGGTCTTGGAAACCGCCAGCGAGAGCTCCAGGGCATCGATGGAGTCGAGCCCGAGCCCATCCCGGAAGAGTGGCGCGTCGGCGTCGATGGTCTTGATGCCGACTTCATCCAAGTGGAGGGTGTCGATGATAAGACGCTCGACATCTTCGAGGCTAGGCGTTACCTCAAAGCCTTGATCGTTCATAGGTCAGCAAAAGTCGGCGTTCACGCTCAAAAGAGCCATCGAAGGTACGGGCCGTAAACGCGCACAGGTCGTTCAGATGCGTCCGCACCAATGGTCGTTCGGAGAGTTTACACGACATCCAGCGAACGGTCATAGTGTGGTGGGCGCAGACTTTGGCGGGTTCGTCAGAAAGGTTGGCGAGTTAGATAAGAGGTTGAAATGGGTAGCCGATTTCGAGGCTTGAGATTGCTTCTCCTAGTCCTGCTTCCGTTTGTTGGAAGCGCATGCGGCCAGATACTTCGCGTCCAGGCGCAGGTCGCTGAACTGGAAGACCTGGCTATTATTGACGGTCGGATAGAGGGCGAGCCTAGTGCCAGCGGAGATGTCATCGCCGCGCTGCTCACTCAGCAAGGGGTGGAGCGCTTTCGCCGGGAAGATTGGCTGACGCCGAACGATGACGGCTCGTTCCAATTTCGGGTCCGGCCCGGCAACTATCTGCTGATTGCCTTTGCAGACGAGAATGGAAACCGGGAGGTGGATGAAGATGAGGCCTTGATCTTCTCCGGGGAGCCGGAACCGATGGTGTTGCGGGTGAAAGCCGGGGAGCGTATCCAGGCACCGGCCTTGCGGGTGGATCGGATGTTGGCGTTTAGCGGGGACGCCGTGCTTGAGTACGCTGCCCGCGCATCGCGTGAGAATATCGGCCGGGTCGGGTCGTTGGACGATGAGATATTCTCCCGTGGGTATTATCAGCTGGGGATATGGCGCCCGTTGGATTTCATGGATCGGGTTGGCTCTGGTCTTTTTCTGTTGGGCCGATACGACCCGAAGAGACCGATGGTGTTGTTGATCCACGGAAATGGCGGCGGCCCGCGGGATTGGGCGACGCTCGCGTCGGGGTTGCGGCACAGTGGCATGCAGGTGCTGATTGCATACTATCCCTCAGGGGTGGGGCTCGATGTGGTCGGAGATTGGCTGGCCGAGGGGATTGTGGAGCTCAGAAATCGTTGGGGTCTGGATGCGCTACACGTGGTTGGCCATAGCATGGGAGGGCTGGTGGCCCGCTCACTCGTTCGAACCCTAGGAGAGAGGCAGCGGGGGCTCCGGGTGCTGTCCTTGGTAACAATCAATAGTCCGATGGGGGGGTTGCGGTCCGCGAGAACGGGTGTCGCCAGGGCCCCGATCGTGATCCCTAGCTGGCGGGAGCTTGCGGCGGGGAGTGATTACCTGGATCGACTCGGGGCCTGGGAGCAACCGGCGAGTATTCCCTATGTGTTGGTGTTCACGTTTCGCACCGGCACCGGCGGTGACGGCGTCGTGCCGTTGTCGAGCCAGATTCCCTTATGGTTGCAGGAACAGGCGACCGTTATCAGGGGCTTCGAGAGTGAACATGGCCTGACCTTGCACGATTCCCGCGCGGTGGAGTTCATTGTCGTGCAGTTACTGTCCGTTCAGAGATTGGTCGCCCGGTATTCCGTGAGTATGCCGAACTGAACGGAACGCTCGACATCGTCAAAGCCCACTTGACGTAAGGCGTTCATGACCGTTCTCGGCGGGACACAGGTAGAGACGGTATCCCAGTAGTAGCTCATGAGCCTGTGACCTTTGCCGCTGCCGGTCACCACTGATGCGATCCCCGGTACGAGGTACTTCAGGTACAGCCGGGTCATGGCGTAACCCAGTTTGGAAGACGGGGGGACCATCTCCAGAATCATCAGCTTACCGCCGGGACGGAGGACACGACGGTATTCGTCGAATGTGGTGATCAGGTCATTGACGTGGCGCAGCGCGTAGCCCATGGAGATCAAGTCCAGGCTATTGTCCGGCAGTGGAAGGCGCTCTGCGATTCCAGCGACCCGCCGGGCCACCCCTCGACGGCCCGCAACCGCAAGCATGGAAAGGCTCGGGTCCATCGCAAGGACAAGGCCGGTCTCGCCAACCAATCCTTGCGCATGAGCCGCTAAGACACCGGTTCCGGTGGCCACATCTAAGACGTGGTCGCCAGGTTTCAGGGCCGCCTTGACCAGCATGTCGTAGCGATACTGCTCTCCACGGTTGAGGCTCATCCAGGCATTGATCCGATCATAGCCGTCGGCCGTCTCATCGAACAGACCGCGAATGTAGCGGACCCGATCGCCATCTTCGCGGTAGTGTTGGGTTAAGACGGGATGTGGCGGGAGTCGATCCGGTGATGTCGGTGATTCAGTCATATGGGGGGTCGCCGTCGAATTGTCGGAACAGGGGAGTTTCTGGCCAGCGAGTAGGATTTCTGTCGGATGTCGCGCCACGGTCTGCGCATAGTGCGCTGGGAAGACCCGTTCATGCAGGCCCAAGTCGTAGGTTGACCACCAGGGCCTCGTCCATGTCACGTCATCATCAGCGACGGAAAATCCGCAGCGTCGAACCATCTCGACGTAGTCGCCGGCGTCATGTTGTACACCTCGGGGGTGCCGAAACAGGAGCTTGACGGGCCAGGACTCGATGAATGGACGACAGGATTCCGACAGCAACAGCCATCCACCTGGGCGCAAGACGCGGTGTATTTCGGCAACAGCGGCATCTTGGTGATATAGGTGATGGAGTAGTTGGTGGCAAAGAACCACGTCGACGGATGATGACGGGAGGGGAAGCCGGCTTGCCGTAGATCGGACGATGCGGATAGATACCGCCGAGTTGGAGGCAGCAGTGTGGCGAGCGATAGCCAGGGCGTCGGGATCGACGTCCAACGCGGTGACGGACTTGGGTTCCAAACTCCGGCAGATCAAAGGGATCGATTGTCCTTCGCCGCAACCGAGGTCGAGGATATGGCCGGCCGTCGGACAACGGTCGCCGAGTAGCCCCACGAGGTGATCGATGGCCGGCCGAAGAACGTAGTTAACCCATGTCTCGGTACCCAGAAACCAACGGCCAAATGCCGTCTCCCGCACCCAGTCGGTTGCGGTTTCGTTGAGGCTTGCACTACCCGCTGGACACGCGATGGTCGGGTTGATCGACCCTTGCAATGAGGTCCGGGGGTGCGCGCTCTGCTTGGATG
Organism: uncultured Gammaproteobacteria bacterium; assembly: GCA_942491465.1. Lineage (GTDB taxonomy): Bacteria > Pseudomonadota > Gammaproteobacteria > Chromatiales > Chromatiaceae > CALOBA01. The sequence continues at coordinate 72,825 of CALOBA010000077.1, read as the reverse complement.
CGTCCATCGAAGACTGGGGCGAGCGTTAACCTGGCGTTCTTGGTACGTCGGAGCGGGGTGTTCTACGATGGCTCGGCCATGCCCTCAACGGGTCTCCCATTCCCACTGCTTCACCTCGACCAGATCCTTCGATTGCACGAAAAACCAGGTGACCAGCACTCCGAATGTGAATCCCCCGTTGCTGCGCACGAGCGGACTATCGGCGAAGTTTGCGCCGCGAACGTCATCGTAGAGCGCGTAGAAGCTGAGGAGCTTCTTCGGGTCGCGACGGTAGAGGTTGGTTTGGAGACGCCAGCCTCCGAAGCCGGCTTCGGCCTGGTAGGCGGGCCTCCAGGCCGTCACGTCCGCTGGATCGACTTGGTAGTAGTAGTCGTGCAGCCCTTCGGAACCGTAAAAGGCAGAGAGGCCCGTGGACCACTTCCATGAGCCGCCCGGCAGCTTCACCCGCTGACGATAAGACACCCGGGGGGTGATCGCATAGCCGACATAGTCCACACCGCTGCCCAAGGAGAGCGCCGCCCGGATCGGGAGATCCAGGATAAGAGAGCGCTGTCCGACCTGTGATTTCCAGGGCTTGTAGCGTAGCATCGGGCCGATCTGGAACACCGGGTCGAGGTCGTCCATCCCTCGGCGTGCGTCGTTGTCGCTGGTGACAGGGACGTTACCGTCGAGACTGAAGTCGAAGCGGAGGCGGCTTGTCTCACCGAGGACACCCTTAATGCCTTCTTCATCGGCTTGGAGATAACGCCCCCGATAGATTGGCATGACAAATGGATAGGGATAGACCGATGCCTCGTCTGAGCCACGGTAATCCGGTATGCGGATGACGCCGCCGCCGAGCCCAAACTCCCAAACAGGGAGGCGCTCCGCGGCGGGAAGCTGGCCAGCGGCTGCGATCAATGCAGCCGTTAGGATGGTCTTAGCCGAAGTCATGGGGGTTGAGGGGGCTAGATATCGATGTTTTCGGCGTCCAGCGCATGCCGCTCGATAAATTCGCGCCGCGGCTCTACTTGGTCACCCATCAACGTGGTAAAGATCTGATCGGCGGCGACCGCGTCTTCAATCGTCACCCGGAGCAACCTGCGGGTTGTCGGGTCCATCGTGGTTTCCCAGAGCTGCCCGGGATTCATCTCACCTAGGCCCTTGTAACGTTGAATTTGGACGCCGCGTTTCGCTTCCGTAATCAGCCAGTCGTAGGCCTCTCCGAAATGTTCGATTTCACGTTGTCGCTCTCCGCGCTGGACGCGGCCGCCGGGCGCGACTAGGGCATCAACCTTAGCCGCGGTGCTGGCAATGTGCCGATAGTCAGCGGAGTCGAAAAACTCAAGGGCGATTGTCTTGGTTTCCGGTACACCATGGACGAAGCGGGTGAGCTCGAGTCCACGCCTCTCGTTGGCGTCATCGTAGCGTAGCGCGTAGGCCACCGCAGGCGGTGTGCTCCCGGCGATTCTTGTTGCTAAGGTTTCGCACCAGGCCGAGATTGCTGCGGCGTCCGTTGGCTCCTGCGTTGGAAACGCGGGCACGTTGAGCAGTTCGGTCAAGAATAGCGGGTCGTAGCGGTTTGCCAGACGCGCGACGATCGCCCGGTAGAGATGATAGTCGCGCAGAATTTCGTTGAACGCTGTGGCCGAGAGCTGCTCATCGTCCTGCGCTGGATAAAGGGCAGCCTTGTCCAAGGCGGCGCGGACCAGGGATTCGCCCAATTCCGCGTCGTCCAGCAGGTAGTTCTCCGCCTTGCTGCGCTTGACCTTATAGAGGGGCGGTTGGGCGATGAAGACGTGACCTCGGTCGACGAGCTCGGGCATCTGGCGATAAAAGAAGGTCAGCAACAGGGTGCGAATATGGGCACCATCTACGTCCGCGTCGGTCATCACGATGATTCGATGGTAGCGCAGGCGATCAGGATCATACTCTTCCCGACCGATGCCGCAGCCCAGTGCCGTGATCAGTGTTCCGACCTCGGCTGAGGAGAGCATTTTATCGAATCGGGCCTTCTCCACATTGAGGATCTTGCCTTTGAGGGGCAGGATTGCTTGGAATGCGCGATCTCGACCCTGCTTGGCTGACCCGCCGGCGGAATCGCCCTCGACAATGAACAACTCTGATTGGGCAGGGTCTTTCTCTTGACAATCGGCCAGCTTACCCGGCAACCCGGCAACATCAAGGACACCTTTGCGCCGGGTCATTTCTCTCGCCTTGCGGGCAGCGTCCCGCGCACGAGCAGCTTCGAGCATCTTGTTCGCTATGGTGCGGGCTTCCTGGGGGTGCTCTTCGAGGAAGGCGTCGAAGTGCTGTGCAAGGAGCGATTCGACAACGGTCTTTACCTCGGACGAGACGAGCTTATCCTTCGTCTGCGACGAGAACTTGGGATCGGGGACCTTTACCGAAACGACGGCCGTCAACCCCTCTCGCGCATCGTCCCCAACAGGACGCGCCTTTTGGTTGCGGTCCAGAGATTCGCGCTCGATGTAGTTGTTCAGTGTTCGGGTTAGCCCGGAGCGGAAGCCGGCCAAGTGGGTGCCGCCGTCTTTTTGTGGAATATTGTTGGTGAAGCAAAAGATGCTCTCCTGATAGGAGTCGTTCCATTGCAATGCCATTTCCACGGTGATGTCGTTACGCGTATCGGAGAAATAGACCACCGTAGCGTGAGTTGGCGACTTCTTGGCGTTTAGATATTCAACAAAGGCGCGGATGCCACCCTGATACTCAAAGATGGATTCCCTGTCTGTGCGTTCGTCACGGAGAACGATTCGAACGCCGGAGTTCAAAAAGGATAGCTCGCGCAGCCGTTTCGAAAGGATATCGTAGTGGAACTCTAGATCTGTAAAGATCGTAGATGAGGGCTTAAATCGAACGCGCGTTCCGGTCTGATCGGTCTCGCGAACGGGTCTCAGCGGATAGAGCGGCTTACCTAAGGCGAACTCCTGTTCGTGGAGGGTTCCACCTCGGGAGATCTCAAGATGCAGGTGTTCCGACAGGGCGTTCACCACCGAAACGCCGACACCATGTAGACCACCGGAGACCTTATAGGAGTTGTCGTCGAATTTGCCGCCGGCATGCAGTATGGTCATGATCACCTCGGCGGCGGAGCGTTGCTCCTCGGGGTGAATATCGACGGGGATGCCGCGCCCGTTATCCTCAACGGTTACGGATTTGTCTGGGTGGATAGTGACACGAATCTCGGTGCAATGGCCGGCCAAGGCTTCATCGATCGAGTTGTCCACGACCTCGAACACCATGTGGTGTAGACCGGTGCCATCATCGGTATCTCCGATATACATGCCAGGGCGCTTGCGGACGGCGTCGAGGCCACGAAGGACTTTGATGTTTGAGGAGTCATAGCTCATGGATTTGACCTGTTTTCGGCATCCAGTCCGGCCTGTACTAGATTCCTGGCGAAATCGTCGGCGGGCGTGGGTGTTGGCGGAAAGATTACTAAGTAACGGCGCTTGGGGTGCCGCGCGAGACCGAGGGGAGGCTGTGGTTGCCCCGGCGCTGGAGGAACGCTCCTTCCGGTAGCGGATATCGGCTGGTGGAACGCCAGGCGGCGTCGGTCGACGGTCTAAGCATTATAACCGACTGTGTATAAACAATTTCTAGGGGCTTACTGGTGTGGGGGCACTCATCGGCGGGTCAGTGTGCCATCGTGTTCCACGTGGAACAACGTCCCCACCTCTGCTCCCACATCTCCACTTGGCACCTCCAAAGCCGTCACGACGACCTGACATTCCTGTTGCCGCACCAGCGCCAGCAGGGTCTCGCTAAACCCCCGGCTCAGTTCCGAGCGCAGGTCGTCGATCAGCCACGACGACCGAATCCCGGCGTCCGCCTCCATCAGTCTACCGGCGCCAATCTGCATCAACACGACCAGGGCCTTATTCTCCCCCCGCGACCCTGTCCAGCCCCGACCATTCCGTTCCAAAACGAAGTCCCCCCGCGAGGGCCCTGATCCAGAGAACCCGCGTTCTCTATCCAGCCCGATTCCGGCTTCCAACGCCTCCAGCGCTGACCCGGTGGGCCCTAGACTCGATCGCCAACGAACGCCCACCCCTGCAAGCGCCGGAAACTGACCACCAAGCCGCTCCAACTCCTGCTCAAGCCGATGAATCCATTGCCCCCTAGCTTGATCGATTTCTTCATGCAGCGCCGCGTAGCTCTGGTCCCAAACCCGCGCACCCTGTCCACCGGATCGCAGCCAGGCGTTTCGCTGCCCAGAAACCCTCCTGAATCGCTTCCAAACCTCGAGGTAATTCGGCATGCGCTGAACCAGGTTCCAATCAACGAAACGCCGCCTCAAGGCCGGACCGCCTTCGACAAGCTCGTAGGCCCGATCGCCCACCATTCTCACCCAAGTGCGACCACTCTGCGCTTCCCCTGCAAGCCCACTCACGGAATCCCACCGCCTCCTCAACAATCGTGGTCCTTGCCTCAGCCTGCCCTCAAGCGCTGCGGATCGCTCTGACCAACCGACCAACGGCCCCATCCGGCGTCCCCTAAACGACCGGCCTCGTGCAAGCAGGTACAACGCCTCCAATACCGTGGTCTTGCCGACGCCATTGTCGCCAACAATCCAATTGCATCCCGCACCCAAATCCAGCTCAAACCCCTTCAGTGCGCGTAAGCCCCGTCCCCTCACATGCTCGAAAACAACCTTTTCGACCACCGTCAAGACACCTAAAGCTGCATCGGCATCACCACAAAGGTCTCATCCAGCTGCCCTTCCCCTTTCCAGATCGCACTCCCCTCCGGCCCCGCAAAGGCCACCTCGATCTGCTCGCCATCGACCGCCCCAAGCACGTCCATCAAGTAGCCAATGTTGAAGCCGATGGTCACGTCATCGCCGGAATACTCGATCTCCAACTCCTCCTCTGCCGCCTCTCGGTCCGGATTTTCGGACTCCAAACGCAATGTCCCTTCACTGAAGGTTACCCGCACCCCCCTAAACTTCTCATTCGACAGGATCGCGGTGCGATGCAGGGCCCCCTGCAGGGCCGCCCGCCCCACCAGCGCTCGGCGGTCGAGATCCTTCGGAATCACCCGATCAAACTCCGGATAACGTCCATCCAACAGCTTCGTCCTAACCTCCGTCCCATCCATCACTGCCGTGAGCGTACGGTCCGAGCACCGAACCAGTACTTCCTTTGCGCAGGGTTCCAGCAATCTCTTGAGCTCCATCACGCTCTTGAAGGGAACGATCACCTGCGTCCCCTCACCCTTAACGCCCTCAACCGTTCCCTGGATCTTACTCAACCGATGACCATCCGTAGCGACAGCGACGATCCCGTCGGCTTCCACCCGCAACAATACCCCGTTCAAGTAATAACGCACGTCCTGCTGGGCCATTGAAATCGCGGCCTTCTCCAACAATCGGCGCAGAACCCCCTGCTGCACGGAAAAGCTGGCGACCTCGGTCTCTTCTGTCAGCGTTGGAAAATCTTCCGCCGGCATCGTGCTTACGACAAACCGACTGCGTCCCGCGATCAATGTCGCCCGCTCCCCGGTGACCTTCAGCGCAATCCTGGCGTCCTCGGGCAAGGCCCTACAAATTTCGATGACCTTCTTGGCCGGCAATGTAATCCGTCCGTCATCGGCCCTCAGCGTCTTCACCCGCGTGACCACCTGCAACTCCAGGTCTGTCGCCGAGAGCGTCGCCGTGCCATCCGAACAATCGACCAACAAATTCGCCAAAATCGGCAACGTCTGTCGTCTGTCCACGACTCCACCGACCGCCATCAACGCCGGCAACAAGGACGCTCGTTCTATCTCGATCTGCATGCTTTACCCCGTTGAATCAGCTACTGCCCGAGTCGGCAAAAACACCTAACTAACATCCGCCCTCATCCCCTCCGAGCACGATATTCAGCCCGTCAATTGCCTGCGCAAATTCCGATAATCCTCTTCTATGTTCGGATCGCTCTCCCGCAACGCGGCTACCCTTTTTGTCGCATGGATGACCGTACTGTGATCACGTCCGCCAAAGGCATTACCGATCTCCGGCAGACTATGCTTCGTGAGTTCCTTCGCCAACGACATCGCGATCTGCCGCGGCCTAGCCACCGTCCGAGTCCGCTTAGGCGACGACAAATCGTTGACACGAATCTTGAAATATCCGGCCACGACCTTTTGTATGTTCTCGATCGTGACCTGCTTATCCTGCGCCACCAGGAGATCCCGCAAAGCCAGCTTCGCGAGATCCACGCTGACGGGCACCCCGGTGAATTCCGAGTTGGCGACCAGCCGCCTTAAGGCACCCTCCAATTCCCGAATATTCGATCGGATCCGTTTTGCAACAAAGAAGGCCACATCTTCCGGCAGATCTACCCGCATCATCGCAGCCTTGCTGTTCAGAATCGCCACCCGCGTTTCCAGATCCGGCGGCTCGATCGCCACCGTAAGCCCCCAACCGAATCTTGACGTCAACCTTTCCTCCAGACCAGAGACCTCCTTTGGAAAACGATCGCTGGACAGCACGATCTGCTGCCCCGTCTCGAACAATGCGTTAAACGTATGAAAAAATTCTTCCTGAGAACGCTCCTTACCCGCAAAGAACTGAACGTCGTCGATCAATAGCGCGTTCACGCCGCGGTAACGGGTCTTGAACTGTTCCATCCCATTGTGTTGCAGGGCCTTGATCATCTCGGAGACAAAACGCTCCGCATGCACATAAACGACCCGTGCCCCTTCACTCCCATCGACGATGGTATTGCCCACCGCATGCATCAGATGCGTCTTCCCAAGTCCGACGCCGCCATAGATAAAAAGCGGATTATAGGCCACTCCGGGATTGTTGCCGATCTGCATCGATGCGGCCTTTGCGACCTGGTTGGACTTTCCTTCAACAAAGGTGTCGAAGGTGAACTGTCGGTTGAGGTTGCTTTCCAACCGCCTCGTATCCGGCCTCCTCCCCATACTGCCCTCAGGGTTCCGCCGACTTTCACCACCGACTCCTTTCGCATCCGCCACTTGCTCCACCGACCCGATCATCACAGTGACACGTTGTACCCTGCCACCGCTCACTTCCCCACAGAGCTTTTCCAGATACGCTCCGTAATTCTGTACCACCCAATTGCGCACAAACTGATTCGGCGCGAACAATGTCACGCAATCTTCTTCTTCGACGGCTTGCAGTGGCAAGACCCAGGTGTTCAGCTCAGAACCCGTGAGCTCCTCACCCAGCCTACGCAGACAAGCTTGCCAAACCTCTGTCATCCAGTTCTCCAAGCGCACGACCCGACTCGCTGCTCGATGGGAACAGCACCCAAGCACTAGCGCCGGCGGACAAGTTAACACAATACGTGTTAACTTCAACCCAACAGCCACTGGCGTCCGCACCGCGGAAACCCACCAGTCTATCCCCAGCCAGGCAACTTATCCACAACCAAAACGCTCTCCCGGCAGCACCCGCATTGACTTTGACATCCCCCTCGCATACCATCGTCTGCCTTTTTGGTTTCCACCGTCACCGGATCACCCGGAGGCGCTCTTTAACCCGTTGGTTATCGGAATTTTTGATATGAAACAGACATTTAACCCCAGCCGCCTGAAGCGCGCGCGCACCCACGGATTTCGCGCCCGCAGCGCCACAGCCAATGGTCGAAAAGTCCTCAAGGCCCGGCGCGCCCGGGGCCGTTCGCGCCTCTGCCCGTAACGCTCCCCGCGATGACCGGGCATTGGTCACCGCCACGTCGGAACGACAGCAGACCCCTGCGCCCCATCCTTCCAGGTTCGAACGACGCCGACGTCTAACGACATCGGCAGAGTTCAAAGCCGTCTTCGAAGCCCCCCAACGTTCGGTCGACCAGTACTTCGTCGTCCTCGGACACCGAGCCAACAACACCGATGACGTCCGCCTCGGCCTGGCCATATCCCGTCGCTGCGCGCGTCGGGCCGTCGATCGCAACCGCCTCAAGCGGCTTATTCGGGAAAGCTTCCGTTGCCGCTCTTGGCCAGATCGTCCGCTCCACCTGGTCGTCCTCTGCCGAGCAAAGGCGGTGCGCGCATCCAATCCGACACTACTCCGATCCCTCGACAACCACTGGAAGAGGATCGGTGCCGAGCCATGCGTAGGCTGCTAGTCCTCCTCGTCCGTGCTTACCAGCTTCTGATCAGCCCGTTTCTTGGCAACCATTGCCGGTTTTACCCGAGCTGCTCCAGCTACGCGATTGAAGCCATCGAGCGGCATGGGCCGGCCTACGGCATCTGGTTGGCCACACGCCGCCTCTCCCGCTGCCATCCTTGGCACGCGGGAGGATACGACCCTGTTCCCGCATCCCGGAATCACCGTACCGATGGATAACATCCGCCTGCTACTGTTCTTGTCTCTCGGCGCCATCCTGTTCTTGATCTACCAATCCTGGGTCGAGGATTACGGCGACCCGATGGCTGCACCGGTAGCCAATGTCGAGCGCCCTGCTGACCCCGCTGCCGTCCCCGGTGGGCCAACCGCGCCGGACTCCCCGGCCGACCTTCCCACCGCGCCACCAACCGACGCTGCGGCCGATGCTGTGGCCACATCCTTCGACGATGCGTCGGCGCCGACGCCCATCGTCGTTGAGACCGACCTGTTCATATTTGAGATTTCGCCCCGTGGCGGGACCGTCACGAACCTGTGGCTCAAGGACTACCACGTCACCGCGGACGATCCGAGCCAAGACTTCCGGCTCCTCAAGGCGCTGCCGCCGAATATGTTCATCGCCCAGTCCGGCCTCCTCGGTCGAGACCCGGAGCTGGTACCGAATCACAATGCGCTGTTCAGTGCCCGCCAGAGTCGCTACGAGCTTGCCGAGGAGGCCGACCAGCTCGATGTCGAGCTCGTCTACGGTGACCCGGCAACCATCCAGGTCATCAAGCGCTTCCGTTTCACCCGCGGCAACTACGCCGTTGAGGTCACTCAAGAGATCAGCAACGGCTCCGACGCCCCGATCGTGGTTTGGGACTACGCCCAGCTGCAGCGCTCGCCGTTCAACGACCCGAATGAGACCCGGTTCATCCATACCTACACGGGCGCCGTGTACTATGGTCCGGAGATCAAATACAAGAAGGAAGACTTCGACGAGATCACCAAGACGCCCCTCGACATCCAGGTGACCGACGGCTGGATCGCCATGATCCAGCACTACTTCATGGGGGCCTGGATCCCGCCCACGGGAATTTCCCAGACCTTCTACACCATGGACGTGCAGACCGGCGCGGAGCCCAAGTACATCATCGGCCAGAAGGCCAGCGCAGCCGTCAGCATCCCGCCGGGCGGCAGCCACAGCTTCACTCAACGCCTGTTTGCCGGGCCGAAGCTTCAGGACCAGCTTGACACCATAGCCCCCGGGCTCAAACTCGCCGTCGACTATGGCTGGCTCACCGTGCTCGCCAACCCGATCTTCTGGTTACTGGAGCTGATCCACTCCATCGTCGGCAACTGGGGCTGGGCGATCATCATCCTGACCATCCTGATCAAGCTCGCCTTCTACAAGCTCTCCGAGACGAGCTACAAGTCCATGGCCAACATGCGTCAGGTCGCACCAAGGCTCAAGGCGCTGAAGGACCGCTACGGCGACGACAAGGAGCGCCTCAACACGGCCATGATGGAGCTGTACAAGAAGGAGAAGATCAATCCCTTGGGTGGTTGCCTGCCGATCCTGGTGCAGATCCCGGTCTTCATTGCGCTGTACTGGGTCTTGCTCGAGAGCGTGGAACTCCGCCACGCCCCGTTCATGCTCTGGCTCGACAACCTCACGGCACCCGACCCCTACTACGTGCTGCCGCTGATCATGGGCATAGCGATGTTCGCCCAGCAAAAGCTGAACCCGCCGCCGCCGGACCCGATGCAGGAGAAGATCATGATGGCCCTGCCATTCGTCTTCACGGTCTTCTTCGCGTTCTTCCCGTCCGGCCTGGTGCTGTATTGGACGGTCAACCAGCTCCTGTCCATTACCCAGCAGTGGCACATCACCCGCAACATCGAAAAGGCGGCCGCCAAGCGCCGGGCCAACTAAGGCTCGATTCAAAAACAAGTGGCGCAGACGCCCGCTCGCTGAACCTTTTGATTGGCCGTTTCTTGGTTGCGTCTGCACCCCTTGTTTCTGAACCTTGACTAACCGGACGACCACAGGGCAGCCCGGCATGAGCGCCCGCGATACCATCGCCGCCATCGCCACCGCGCCAGGGATCGGCGCCATCGGCATTGTCCGCATCTCGGGGCCACTGGCCCCGCGGATCGCCGAGCAGGTGCTCGGTCGCGCCCCTACGCCCCGACAAGCCCACATCGCGAGCTTCACCGATACCGACGATCAGCCCATCGACCAGGGCTTGCTCCTCTTCTTTCCAGGGCCCGCATCCTTCACCGGCGAGGATGTCCTTGAGCTTCAAGGACACGGCGGACCCGTCGTGCTCGACCAAGTCCTGCGCGGGGCACTCGCCCGGGGCGCACGCCTCGCCCGACCTGGCGAGTTCAGCGAGCGGGCCTTCCTAAACGGCCGCCTGGACCTGACCCAGGCCGAGGCCATTGCCGACCTCATCGCCAGCGCGACCACCACCCAGGCCCGACTCGCCGCCCGCTCCCTCTCCGGTGCGTTCTCCAAGCGCGTCCGTACACTCGCCGAGCGACTGACAACGACACGCGTTCACCTGGAGGCAACCCTAGACTTCCCCGACGACGAAATCGACCCCGACGACGAGCAGGCCGTTCGCACGGCCATCACCGAACTCACCGACGCCACCACCGCCCTGGCGGCCAGCGCCCACCGTGGCGAGCTCATCCGAGACGGTCTTCAGGTGGTCATCGCCGGGCCGCCGAACGCCGGCAAGTCGAGCCTGCTCAATGCCCTCAGCGAAGCCGATACGGCGATTGTCACCCCCATCGCCGGTACCACCCGCGACCTGCTTCGCGTCGATCTCCAGATCGATGGCCTGCCGCTTCGCCTCACCGACACGGCCGGATTGCGCGCCACCGCCGATGCCATCGAGCGCGAAGGCGTCCGCCGCGCCGAGGCCGCCATCGCCGGCGCCGATCTGCTGCTCTGGATCGAGGACGACCAGACCGAACGCGCCCCCCTGCCCGCCATCGCCCCCCCACCAAAAGCCGGTATCCGCATCCGCAACAAGATCGATCTAACGGGCCGCCAATCCGGTCTCCATCGTCCCTCCAGGCCTGGACTCGCCTTTCCCGAGACCGAGATCGCGCTGTCTGCCCGCACCGGGGACGGCCTCGAGCTGTTGCGCGCGCAGATCAAGCGCTCCGCGGGCTACGACGCCGAGACGCCTGGCGACTTCAGTGCCCGACGCCGACACCTCGAAGCCCTCGGCCAGGTACTGACCCACCTTCGACACGCCCACAAACAGGCCGCCTCCGCCTCCCTGCCCGATCTCGTCGCCGAGGACCTGCGCCAAGCCCAACGCGCCCTGGGTGAGATCACCGGCGAGGTGAGCGCCGACGACCTGCTCGGACGAATCTTTGCCGACTTCTGCATCGGCAAGTAGCCGCCGATTACTTAGGATCGATTCAAAAACAAGTGGTGCAGACGCCCGCTCGCTGAGCCTTTGGATTGGCCGTTTCGTGGTTGCGTCTGCACCACTTGTTTCTGAACCTTGACTTACCGCCACCAACGGTCGTTTCCGATCGCCCAACAGTGTTCACCACACCCGGCAAAACCTGTTGATATCCGTGGATGGATTGCCCGGGCCGAAGTTACCCACAACCCACCAAGGTCTCTTACCCGGATTGGTGAAGCCGCGCAGCAACGCCAACCATCTCTACCAAGAAGACTTTTCTCCGTTGTCGACAAATCCACAGCCCCTACTACTACTACTGTTTTCTAAGATATAAGAATGATAGTGACACCGAGCCGATCGGTGGAGAACCGCCTCCTTCCCCAGCCAGCGCTCAACGACGCCCAAGGTTACCGGGGTCTGTCTCGAGACCGTCTCGGTCGGAATCCTTTGCTCGCGCGAACCAGCAACTTGGCCTCCGCGGCCGCGGGGTAGGCCCGGTAACGCATCCGCAAGTACAGGGCTAGGAGCGGCGCGAGTTCCACCTTAAGATCCGGTCGACTCGCCTCAACGCGTCTGCAGTAGTCCACCGGCCCCTCCTGGTTGCGTCGCGGCAGGCCGATCTTTTCCAGTCGGTGACAAATCCGTTGCCAGGCCCGAACCACCGGGTCTGCCGGTGTCGGGACCCGATTGATCCAGGCGGACCAACCGGCCAACAGCAGCGCCAACAGCGCGAACATCAGGATGACCAGCCCATAGAAGCGCAGATGCTCCAATCCGACGGCGGCCATCAGCCACTGCTGTCGGGTCGCGGAAAACCCCACCACCCAGTTCTTCCATCCGGCGTCGAGGGCATCGGTGAGCAGCCGCAGCTGCCGGCCGATCGTTGCCAGGGTCCCGTCGTTTGCTACCCTAAATCGCACCGGCGCCTGACCGCCGAGGCGCGCCATCTGCGCATCATCATCGACCCGAGTCGGGTGAACGGCCGCCGTGGGATCCACGCGCACCCAACCTTCATCATCGATCCAGACCTCGGTCCAGGCGTGGGCCTCGGCTTGGCGAACCAGAAAAAAGCCGCTGAGCGGGTTGTACTCGGCCCCCAGATAGCCGACGACCACTCGGCTCGGGATGCCGGCGACACGCATCAACAACGCGAAGGCGCTGGCATAGTGCTCGCAGAAACCGGCCTGGGTCTCGAATAGAAACTCATCGGTGGGATTCGCCCCGAGGGCCGGCGGCAGCAGTGTGTAACGAAACGGCTGGTCGTTGAAGTAGGCCAGTGCCCGCTCGACGATCTGCCCCGGATCGGCATCTCCAGCAGTCCAGCCCGCGACCAGTCGTTGCATCCGCTCGGTGATGTTGCCAGGGAGCTGAAGGCCGATCTGCCGATCGGTGGCGCTCAGTCGACTCATCCGATGGCGCGGTGCGGAGGTCATGCGATACAGCCGAAGATCGTTGACCTTCTGCCTGCTTTGTATCTGAAAGTCCGTTGTAAGCTTGGCGTTGGTCGGCGCACGAATCGGCAGATCCAAGCTGAACAGCCAGCGCTCGCCCGTAGGTTCGAGCACGACCACGTAGTCCAGCGTGTCACCGATGGCCACGAGGTCCGTCGGACTGGCATCGACCCGCCCATGCCAGCTCGGGGTCCAACGCCGACCATCGGTGTTCCACAGCACCAGGCCGCGCCAGTACATGGCCTCTGCCGGTATCGGCGGCGGTTCTTCGAAGCGGACATGGAAGGCGTCCTCATCGGAGATGACCAGCTCGGTGATCGTGCCGGGCTCCAAGGAATCCTTGATGCCGGTGATGCCGGTATCGTTGCCCAGCCCAAGATCCCACAATGGCGCATCCAGTCGCGGGAACAGCAGAAACATGACGATGGCCAACGGCAGCGCCTGTCCGGTCAGCACCAGTGCCAGCCGACCCCGACGCCGCCAGCGCATCGGGCGCGGTTGCATGCCGAGGTCGGCCATCAGCGCGAAATTGCCCACGGCCAACAGCGCCAGATAGGCGACCAGCCAGGGCGAGGTGTCGAACAGGAACTGCACCACCAACAGGAAGCCGTACAGCACCGAGACCAGCCGCAGGTCGCGGGTGCTACGCAGCTCCAACAGCTTCAGCATCATCATGGTCATCAGCAGCGCGGTGCCGGCGCCTCGCCCGGCCAGGCTGTGGTAGGCATCGGCGACGTTGAGCACGCCGACGATGGTCAACGGGGCCAGCACCCACTTATTCAGCGGTAGCGGACGCAGCAGCGCAACCACGCGCAACCCGAGCACCCCCGCGACCAGAAGGCTGATCTGTGTCGGCAGCCGCTGAATCAGCGGCAGGTAGATCAGCCCCACAAGCGCCGTGGCGGCGATGATCTGCGAGCGATCGATAGGTTCTGCGCGGTTGCTTGTCTCAGTCATCCCCGAACCTCGCCAGTGCCTCAAGGCAACGGTGCTTGTGCTTCTCTCCGCGCCCCGGATCCATGGACCGCCCCGGCAGCCGCAGGCCGAAGCTGCGTTCCTGAGCGGATGCATCCAGGATCTGCCGGCAAAGCACCTCCAGACGCGACTCCACATCGGCGCCGGGCACATGCTCCCAGTCCAGCCAGACCTGTGCCGCCTGATCGCCGCCGAACTGCTTGACCACCAGACCGCGCTCGCGGGCAAAGGCCTTCCAATCGATTCGGTGAGGCGGGTCACCCTCGCGGTACGGCCTTGGCCCGACAAAGTCGTCGGCGCCGACGCCGAAGCTGCCCTTTGCCCGATGATCAGCAGCCGCTTGAGCCGGGGGCTCGGGGGCCCGCGCCGCCGGGCGGGGATAGACCAGCACCTCGGCGACCGGCTCGGCGCGGCTCCAGGCACGGAACAGGCCGAGGGGATAGCGCGTCTCGATGGTGACCGCGCCGACCGGCAAACGGCCGCGACGGGCGGCGATGCGGGTCAGCGGCAGCTCCTCGCCCAGCGCCGAGGGTGTGGTGCATGTACCGCCCCTGATGCACACCTCGCCGCGTAACCGGCCCTTGGGGTCGTCGATGTAGATCGGGAAGCGCGCGAGCTGACCACGAAACACCGGGACGCCTCCGCGCGCCGAGATGCGCAGTCCCAGCAGGTTGAACCAGCAGTGGTGCATGCTCACCACGGCGACGCCGGCCATCAGGAAGGTAAAGAACAGGCCGAGGTTGTTCTGATAGTTCAGCGAGCCGACCAAGGTCGCGAACAAGACCAGCGCGAAGCCGAGCCCCGCCCGGGTCGGCAGGATGTAGATACGCCGGGACGCGAGCACCGATCCGCGGCCCGGGACAGCACCGTGCTGGTGGGCTTGCACAGGCTCGCTGACCATTGCTTGTGGGCCTCCGACAGTGCCGGCCTAGGGGACGGCCACCGCGTCGAGGATCGCGGCGGCGATGGCGCTATGGCCGGCGGGGCTGTTGTCGTCACCGCTGAGCAGACGGTGCGGGACCACCACCGGCAAGACCCGCTGCACGTCCTCCGGCAGCGTGAAGTCGCGGCCTTCCAGCAGCGCCCAAGCCCGTGCGCAGCGCAACAGTCCCAGACCGGCCCTCGGCGAGAGCCCGTGCAGAAAGCGCCCTTGGCTGCGGGTGTAGGTCAGGATGGCATGCACATAATCCACCACCGCCGCGGCTACATGGACCTGCTCGGCCTGCCGCTGAAGGTGGATTAGGGTCTCGCCGTCGAGGGCCGGCTTGAGCGCCGCGAGCATCTCCCGGCGATCGCTGCCGAGCAACAGCTGCTTCTCATGCGTCGCTGCCGGGTAGCCGATCTCCAGGCGCATCAGGAAGCGATCAAGCTGTGACTCCGGCAGTGGAAAGGTGCCGATCTGGTAGGTCGGGTTCTGGGTCGCAATGACGAAGAACGGCTCCGGCAGCGCCCGGGATTCGCCCTCCGCCGTCACCTGGTGCTCCTCCATGGCCTCGAGCAGGGCGCTCTGGGCCTTCGGGGTCGCCCGGTTGATCTCATCGGCGAGCAGCACCTGGGCGAAGATCGGACCCGGGTGGAACCGAAACTGCTCGGCATTGCGTTCATACACGGACACGCCGATGATATCCGCCGGCAGCATGTCGCTGGTGAACTGGATGCGCGCATACTCGAGGCCGGCCAGTCTGGCGAGCAGATGCGCCATCGTGGTCTTGCCGACCCCCGGCAGGTCCTCGATCAGCAGGTGTCCACGGGCCAGCAGGCAGGCCATGGCGAGCTTGAGCTGTTCCTGCTTGCCGAGGATGATCTCACCGCCCGCCTCGAGGGCGGCGGTCAGGGCGCGGATGTCGCCGGCGGCCTGGTCGCGCCTGGCGTTGCGTTGCGGTGCAAGCATGGGGCTTTGTGCGCTTCGTTGTTGACTTCAATGCGGAGGCGGACCCGGGCAGCGCGCCACGGGTTCGGCCATCTCCCTGCCGCCGGCGCTTCACGCCGATCCGAGGGCTGTGCGGGCGGATGGATCGCGCGGTCACCCGCGGGCCATCAGCGGCTATTATATGGGGCCATTTTCCTTCGAGCCGTTAACCATGTCTGATTCAGGGGTCTATGACGTCATCGTCGTCGGCGGTGGCCATGCGGGCACCGAGGCCGCGCTGGCCGCGGCGCGCTGTGGCGCACGCACCTTGCTGCTCACGCACAACATCGAGACCCTGGGCCAGATGAGCTGCAACCCGGCCATCGGCGGCATCGGCAAGGGGCATCTGGTCAAAGAGATCGATGCTCTGGGCGGGCTGATGGCCCAGGCGACGGATCAGGCCGGGATCCAGTTTCGGGTGCTCAACCGACGCAAGGGGCCGGCGGTGCGCGCCACGCGCGCCCAGGCCGATCGCGCGCTCTACCGGGCCGCGGTGCGCCGGGCGCTGGAGCAGCAGGCGGGGCTGGATCTGTTCCAGCAGGCCGTGGACGATCTCCTTGTCGAGCACGATCGCGTCGTCGGCGTGCGCACGCAGATGGGACTGGCCTTTCATGCACCGGCCGTCGTCCTCACGGTGGGCACCTTCCTCGGCGGGCGCATCCATATCGGGCTCAGCAACTATCAGGGGGGTCGGGCCGGGGACCCGCCGGCGAATGCCCTCGCCCGGCGTCTGCGGGAACTGCCGCTGCGCGTCGAGCGCCTGAAGACGGGCACGCCGCCACGCATCAGCGCGCGCTCCATCGACTACAGCCGCCTGGAATCCCAGCCGGGTGATCGCCCGACCCCGGTATTCTCCTACCTCGGCAGCGTCGACGACCACCCGCGTCAGGTGCCGTGCCATATCGCTCGCACCACCGAGCAGACCCACGACATCATCCGTGGCGGCCTGTCGCGCTCGCCGCTGTTCGCCGGTGTCATCGAAGGTGTCGGGCCGCGCTACTGCCCGTCCATCGAGGACAAGATCGTGCGCTTCGCCGACAAGACCTCGCACCAGATCTTCGTCGAGCCGGAGGGCCTCGACAGCGGCGAGGTCTACCCGAACGGCATCTCCACCAGCCTGCCCTTCGATATCCAGCTGGCCTTGGTGCAGTCCATTCCCGGCTTCGAGCAGGCCCACCTCACCCGGCCCGGCTACGCCATCGAGTACGACTTCTTCGACCCCCGCGACCTGCACCCGTCGCTGGAGACCAAGGTCATCGCCGGGCTCTATTTTGCCGGGCAGATCAACGGCACCACCGGCTACGAGGAGGCTGCCGCCCAAGGGCTTCTCGCCGGCGTCAACGCCGCCCGCGCGGTTCGCGACCAGCCGCCGTGGAGCCCGCGCCGTGACCAGGCCTACCTGGGGGTGCTGGTGGATGACCTGATCACCCGCGGCACCAACGAGCCCTATCGCATGTTCACCAGCCGCGCCGAGTACCGGCTGTTGCTGCGCGAGGACAATGCCGATCTGCGCCTGACCGAGACTGGTCGTCGCCTGGGGCTGGTGGATGACCGGCGCTGGCAGGCGTTCGAGCGCAAGCGCGAGGCCATCGAGCGCGAGCGCTCGCGCCTGAGCGAACTCTGGGTGCGGCCGGGCACGCCCGCCGGCGAAGCCTTCGCCGAGCATGTGGGCGAGCCCATGCGCCGCGAGGCGCGGGCGCTGGAGCTGTTGGCCCGGCCTCAGCTCGACTACGCCTCGGTGACGGCGCTGCCCGGCATCGGCTCCGGCGAGGCCGAGCCTGCGGTGGCCGAGCAGGTGGAGATCGACTGCAAATATGCCGGCTACGTCAACCGCCAGCGCGATGAGATCGAGCGCCAGCGCAACCAGGAGGCCCAGCCGCTGCCCACCGACTTCGACTACGATCACGTCCGCGGCCTCTCCAGCGAGGTCATGGAAAAGCTCAAGCGCGTGCGCCCGGCGAGCATCGGCCAGGCCGCTCGCATCCCCGGCGTCACCCCGGCCGCGGTCTCGCTGCTGCTGATCCATGTGCGGCGCAAACGTGCCTGAGCTCGACGAGCGCCTGCGCCGGCGGCTTGATGCCGGGATCGATACGCTGCTCGGCCCGCAGCCTGCGCACCCCTATCGTCTGGACGCCCCCGCCCGCGAGGCCATGATCGGCTATCTCCAGCTGCTCGCGCGCTGGAATCGAAGCTTCAATCTCACCGCCGTGCGCGATCCGCTGGAGATGGTCCCGCGGCATTTGCTCGACAGCCTCGCCGTGCTGCCGTACCTGCGTGAGGGTCCGGTGCTCGATGCCGGGACCGGCGCCGGGTTGCCCGGTATCCCGCTGGCCATCGCCCGGCCGGATCTGGCGTTTACGCTGCTTGACGGCAACGGCAAGAAGACGCGATTCGTACGCCACGCGGTGCTGACCTTGGGGCTTGAGAACGTCGCCGTTGTCCAGGATCGGCTGGAAGCGTACCGGCCGGGGCAAAAATTCGCTACCATTGTGGCACGCGCGCTTGCCGCCACGGCCGACCTGGCCCGGGCCAGCCGCCACCTGTGCGCGGACGGTGGCACCCTGTTGGCCATGAAGGGCAGGACAGCGGACGAGGAGACGGCGGCCCTGGATGATCCCGCGGCCGTCATCGCCGTCCATCCCCTGTCGGTCCCCTTCCTCGACGGCGAGCGCACCCTCATCGAGATCCGCTGCGAGCACAGGCCCTAATGGCTAGAATCATCGCCATCGCAAATCAAAAAGGCGGCGTCGGCAAAACCACCACTGCGGTCAACCTGGCCGCGTCGCTGGCCGCGCTGAAGCGCCGCGTCCTGCTCGTCGACATGGACCCTCAGGGCAATGCGACCATGGGCTGCGGTGTCGACAAGAACCGCCTGGAGTTCACCGGCTGCGATCTCCTGCTCAACGACCGCGCGTTCCAGGACTGTGTGCAGCGCATCGCCGCACCGGAACCCGGCTTCGACCTGCTGCCGTCGAACGGCGATATGACCGCCGCCGAGGTCGGGCTGATGACCAGCGGCGAGCGCGACCGCGGCCTGGCTACGGCCCTGGAGCCCATCGCCGCCGGCTACGAGCTGATCCTGGTGGACTGCCCGCCGTCGCTGAACATGCTCACCGTCAACGCCCTGGTGGCCGCCGACGGCGTGCTGATCCCGATGCAGTGCGAATACTATGCGCTGGAAGGGCTCTCAGCCCTGCTCGACACCGTCGAGCGCATCCGCGACAACCGCAACGGGGCGCTGCGAATCGAAGGCATCCTGCGCACCATGCACGACCCGCGCAACAATCTCGCCAACCAGGTCTCCACCCAGCTGGTGACCCACTTCACCAAACAGGTCTACCGCACCATCATCCCGCGCAACGTCCGTCTGGCCGAGGCGCCGAGCCACGGCCTGCCGGCCCTGCTCTACGACCGCAGCTCCCGCGGCGCCATCGCCTACCAGGCGCTGGCCAGCGAGGTCCTGCGTCGCCGCGAGCCGGTGGTCGACGCGGCATGAGAAACGGGCTGACCTACATCGAGGAGGCGAGTGTCATGAGCACAGCAAAAAAGAAGGGACTCGGCCGCGGCCTCGATGCCCTGCTCGGCGGCGTGCGTGACGACGACACCGCCAGCGACGGCGCCGGTGGTGGCGATGCCGACGAGCGGATCAGCAGTGTACGCACCGAGCTGCCGCTGGACCGAATCGAGCGCAGCCGCTACCAGCCGCGCCGGGAGTTCGACCCCGAGACGCTGCGCGAGCTGGCCGACTCCATCGCCGCCCAGGGGGTGCTGCAGCCCATCGTTGTCCGCCCCATCGCCGGTGGGCGCCATGAGATCATCGCCGGGGAGCGGCGCTGGCGGGCGTCCCAGCAGGCCGGCCTCGACACCATCCCGGTCATCGTCCGCGAGGTGGACGAGCAGGCCGCCATCGCCATCGCGCTGATCGAGAACATCCAGCGGGACGACCTCAACCCGCTCGAAGAGGCCGGCGCCCTCGAGCGGCTGCTCGACGAATTCGGCCTGACCCATCAGCAGGTCGCCGAGGCCGTGGGCAAGTCGCGCACCACCGTGACCAACCTGCTGCGGCTGCTGGAGCTGAACGCCGACGTCAAGACCTATCTCGACCAGGGTCGGATGGAGATGGGCCATGCGCGGGCGCTCCTCGGGCTCAAGGATGCGGTCCAGAGCGAGGCGGCACGCCAGGTGGTGGCCAGGGGCCTGTCGGTGCGCGAGACCGAAAAGCTGGTGCGCCGATTGCAGTCCGGCGACGACGACGCCCTGAGCAAGCGCGCCGAGCGCGAGCTGGACCCGGATGTTCGTCGCCTGCAGGACGATTTGGCCGACCGGCTCGGTGCCCGGGTCGACATCAAGCACGGCAGCAAGGGCACCGGCAAGCTCGTCATCGCCTACAACAGCCTCGACGAACTCGAAGGCATCCTCGCCCACATCCAGTAGCCGGGCTGCGGCGGCCCCGAGCCGAGCCCATCCAGGCCGATGGCCCGCCTGCGGATTCACCCCTACCAGCTACCCTTGCGGCGACCGTGGCGGACCTCCCGCGGCCCGCTGACCACGCGCCAAGGCTTCCTCGTCGTCCTGGAAGACGCCGACGCCCTCGGCATTGGCGACTGCGCACCCCTGCCCATGGCGGGGACCGAGTCGATGCAGCAGGCACAGGCTCGATTGCTGGACTGGCAAGCGAGGGTGCAACGCGGCGACTGGGGCCACGATACCCTCTTGGCCGGCCTCGCCGGCGACTGGCCGACCCCAACACCCTCGGCGGATGCCGCCGTCGAGACCGCGGCACTGGACTATGCCGCCCGGCGCCGAGGACTACCGCTGCGCGCGACGCTGGTCGACAAGCCGTCGGATCAGGTCGCCGTCAATGCCATGCTGGGGTCCTTGACGACACTGAGCGCGGCCGCTCTGGATCGCGCCGTTGCCGACGGCTGGCGCTGCCTCAAGCTCAAGGTCGGGATCAGCCCGGTGGAGGCCGAGATCGCTCGGCTGACGCCGCTGATGTCAGCCTTGCCGGACGGTGTGCGGTTCCGACTCGATGCGAACGGCGCTTGGTCGCCGCCGGACGCCGAGCGGGTCATCGGCGCATTGGCCGGGAGCCCCATCGATGCCCTGGAGGAGCCCCTCGCCACGCCTGCAGATCCGCTGCTGGCCGCGTTGCAGACTGCGGCAACCTTCCCCCTCGCCCTTGATGAATCGCTGGCGGGCCATTGGCCCATCGATCCTGCCCGGCTGCCGGTCCGCCGCTTGGTGTTGAAGCCCGGCGTGGTCGGTGGATTGCGACCCACGCTGGCGTTGGCCGGCCGTGCATCCCTCGCCGGCCGCCAGGTCGTGCTGACCAGCCTGATCGACTCCGCCGTCGGCCTCGCGGCCATCGCCCAGCTCGCCGCCGCACTGCCCGAGCCGCTGGCGCATGGATTGGCCACCGCGGACTGGCTCGCGCGGGATCTGGCGGTATTTCCGCGCCCGGTCGCCGGCGTGCTCCACCTCCCGAACGCTGCGGGTATCGGCATCGATCCGAAGGCTGCGTTGAACGGCCTGCAAACGGCCGACTGACCCTGATCGCGGCATTCCAGGGTCCGCCGGAGCGGATTTTGCGGCCTGCGCACCGCAGCCTATTACGACTCTTTCAATATAAGAACAGTAGTAGTAGTAGGGCCTGTTGATTTGGTGGTATGTCTTAAGAAGAATTTAGAATCAGTATGTTGTGGATATTTCGATGGTGTGGCTAACCGGTAATCGACGTTGGCTTGCTGTGGATAACACCGCGATAAAAACCAGTCACAGGTTATCAACAGCTTTTGTGGGCCATTGCGCGCAGAGTTGTCTACCGCAGACCCGCACCAGCGGGTCAGTCACCCGGAATCAATTCCAGGCGACGGATCTCGACGCCATCGGCCGGCCCGTTCCACGGCCAGCGGTGCGTACGACCATCGATCCAGTCCTCGAGTTGGTCGGTGCGATAGGGAGACAGCCGATGGCCGGACTGGCCGAGCGGCAGGGTGCCGCGGGTGCGGGACCAGTCTGCGGGGGTGTAGACCACGCGCATCGATGGGATGGAGCCGATCTGCTCGGGGGTGTCGGCGGACGTGGTGGCAACATTGACCGTGCTGCTGTCGCCGCCAAGCCCGATGGGGCCGACGCTGAACAGGCCGCCAACCACGGGCTGGTGGGCGAAGGCGTGCGGGAAGCGCAGGGATTGCAGCCGGTCGAGCCGGCGGCTGTCGGGATCGGGGAAACGCCCCTGCAAGCGGGCCTGGGCCTGTTTGAGGGCCTTGGCCCAGACCTCGGCGGGTCCCTCGGTGCGCTCAGGGGTGGTCTGGTCGTCCCAGAAGCCGGAGCGATCGGTGCGGATGGCCTCTTCCAACGGCCCATAGCTGGCGACGGCCAGATCGATCAGTGGGGTCAGATCGGCACCCAGCTCATCGCCGTAGAGTGCCTGATACAGCGGCTCTTGGAGCAGCGAGAACAGCGTAGCCGGCCCGCTGTCGGGGCTGAAGCGGGCATCCCAGCCGAGTAGTCCGTCCCGGGCGATCCGTGCAGCATCGGGATCGATGGCCTCGATGGCGGGCAGATGGCGGGCCAGGGCGTCCAGGAACACTTGGGCCTTGATGCTCAGGCGATCCTGCTGCATGGCCGTCAGGTCCGTGGCCTGGAGCTGGCGACCCTCGGCCAGGGCTTGGCCCAGCATGGCCTCGATGCGCTGGGCGCGATAAGGCGCGAGCCAGGTGTGACCGATCACGGCGGGGTAGCTTATCGGGATGGTGCGATTGTTGGCATTGACCAGATGCGCGCTCGGCGGGTCGCTGAGGCCCGGATTCTGCGCCGACGGCAGCCAGCCGATCCAGCCGTAGCCGGGCTCCCAGCCGGGGGCCGGAAAGGCGCCGCTGCCGCGCCCGCGCAGGGGCAGTGTGCCGGTGACCTGCCAGCCGATGCGCCCGTTGCGGTGGGCGATGGTGACGTTCTGTGAGACGTGGCGCATATGCTTCGCCGCCGCCCGGGCCTCCTCGATCGTCCGGGCGCGGTTGAGGTCCCAGAGGGCGGCAAAGGCCCGATCGGGCAGCACGAGGTTGGTGCGCAGCGCGAGCAACGAGGGGCCGCGCACCGACGCCAGCCCCTGCGGATTCCATGGCTGGCGCAACAGATCGTCGATCAAGACGCCATGACTGGTATTGCGGATCAGCAGGCGCACCGGCGCATCCCGGCCGGCGACGCTGATCTGCTCCGAGCGGGTGCGGATCGGCTCAAGGCCGCCCCCGGGGCGCAGGACCTGATCGCCAGCGCCGGAGGGCTGCTCCAGGAACAGGTCTTCGGTATCGGCCGTCGCGGTGGTCAGGCCCCAGGCGAGATCCGCGTTGTGACCGATCAGGATCAGCGGCACCCCGGGCAGTGCCAGTCCGGCCACATGCAGACCGGGTGCTTGGAGTTCCAGCTCGTACCAGACCGAGGGCATGGACGCGGCCAGGTGCGGATCATTGGCCAGCAGCGCGTGGCCGCCGTCGGTTCGATCACCGGTGACGGCCCAGGCGTTGCTGGCGGCGCCGCGCGTCGGCAGGCCGAGGTGGGCGATGCGGCGATGGATGATCTGCAAGTTGGCGAGCAGGTCCGCCGCGAGCGGACCTTGCACGAGTTCGGCGTAATCCGGCAGCTCGTCGGCATCCGCCGGGGCCGGAATCCCCTCGTCGGTGGGAAACAGCTCCAAGGCCCGCCGGGTGCCGAGGCGCTGGGCCAGGCGCAGAAAGACCAGCTCCTCGCGCAGGTTGACGGCGTTGATCCAGGCCATGTACTCGCCGATCACCAGGCTGTCCAGCGGCTGCCAGGGGGCTGGCTTGATGCCGCTGATCCGGTACTCGACGGGTAGTCGGTGGGCGTGGGTGTTGATCCAGGCGTTGACCCCGTCCGCATAGGCGCGCAGCAGCCGCTGCAGCCGCGGCTCCAAGGCCGCGAGACCATCGCTCGCGGCCTTCGGCAGGCCGACGGTGCGAAAGTAGCGGTCGACGGCGAGGGCGTCTGCCCCGAACACCTCTGCAAGCCTCCCGGAGGGCAGCCGACGCATCAGGTCCATCTGCCACAGCCGTTCGGACGCCAGCACCCAGCCCTGGGCGCGCAGCAGATCCTCGATAGCGTCGGCCGTGATGCTGGGAACGGCGTGGGGCCCGTAGCGGACGATCACCGGATTGGCCAGTCCCGGCAGGCCCTGCTTGCCGGCGTAGCGCGGTTCCGGACTTTTCAGCATCCAAACGACAAAGCCGCCGGCCCCCAGCAGGGACACGGCGGCGATGAGTGCAAGCCGGCGGAGATGGCGACGCATCAGTGTCGGTTGAGCGGTATCGCCCCTTGATGGACGTGTTCGGGATTGGTGAGGAGGTGGAGCCCGAGAAGCAAGCCGCCTGCGGATGCCGGGCGGACTGGCGGCGATGATGCATCGGCGCGCACGGACACCGGCGCGGCCGCTCGAGGGGTGGGCCGCGGTCGCGGGATGACCGGCTGCGGCTCCGGCAGAGGATCAACGATGCTGAGGAGCGGCGCGCCGGCCATCCTGACACCGCGCGGTGCATAGAGTTCGGTCAACAGGCCGCAGTCCCGGCAAATGCCGTTCTGGACTTGGGCCGACCCGCATTTCGGGCAGCGCTTGTCGGGGCCCACCAACTCCGCGGCGGCCTGGGGTAAGCGTTGGAGCACGCGGACCAGTCGATCGGTTACCGGGTTCGGATCAAGTTCGGGGGTGATGCGGCCAGCGAAGACGAGGTTGCAGCGGGTGGTCATGCGGGGCTCCTGCGGGGGTTGCTGTGCGGTTCTTTCCTTAGAACTCTAAGCGCCAGGGCCTTGTTGGGGCATCAGCGAAGACCACAATCGTTGTAGGAATTTTCTGTCAGCGCGACCCGTAGAAGATGTCGCGGTACGCGGTATACATCGAGGCCATCAAGACCGGCGACAGGATAAAGATTCCGAGGCCCAAGGGCAGTAGGGCGACGATGGCCAAGCCGATGGAGATCAGCCCGTAGAGCAGAAACGGTACGATATTACGCCAACAGCCTTGGAAGCTCAGCTTCATCGCATCCACGGGCTTCATGTCGTCGAGCATGACCAACGCCGGGGCGAACCAGTAGGCCATGACGATCGGTACAAAGGCCGCAAGCGCAATCAGCATGACGATGACCATCACCGGTCCCATCGCCGCCATGGTTGCGTTCGGATCACCGGCCTCGAATGCCTGGGGATCCATGCCTGCCGCTAGGAGCGCACCGAGGATACCGCCGATGATCATTGCGACGATCGTCGTCAACAGGATGCCGAGCAGGTAGAGTCCGCCCACCGCCGCCAGGCGACCGGTGTTGTTGGAGAAGCCGGCGAACAGGTGATTGAATTCGATCCGCTGACCCTGGCTTTGGCACTGGGCGCCGTACATCAGGCCGCCGAGGAAGATCGGCCCCAGCACGGCGTTGATCAACCCGCCGAGGAACGGGATCAGGCTGAGCAGCATGCCGATCACCGCGAGGAATACAAACGCGCCGATCCAGGGACCGGGGGCCTGTCTGAAATGATCCTGGAAGGCCCGGGTGATCCAGCTCCAGCCATGGTCGGCATCGACCTTGACGGGGCCGATCATCGCGCCCATCGATGTTGCCGCGGGAGGCGGCGTCAGATCCGCGACCGGGGGCGCGTAGGGGTTGTCGGCGCGGGGCGCACCGGTACCGGCGGGCTCCATCGGCGCGGGACGCGGGGCCGGTGGCGGGGTCGATGGTCGTGGTGGGGGAGGCGGCGCTGCGGCGGGCTGTATCGGGTCGATACGGATCTCCAGGCCGATCTCTTCGAGGATCTGCATGTAGCGCTCGGCATTGCTCTGATTCACCTCCTTCTTGAGGACGTGCTCGTTGCCGTCGAGGACCAGCTTCCAGGCCTTTTCTTCCGGCACCTTGAAGACGGACGCGAAGTCGCGCGCGGCCTGCTCGGCAGCGATGCCGCTGCGCAGTCTGCCGGTGAAGACGACGCGATAGAGGTTCGTCATCAGAGATCTCCAATGGCCCGCGCGGGCATGGCCTCAACGCGGCGAGTGATTGATAGGAAAAACGTCATGCTCAGGCCGTGTGCCGCTTCATCCACGCCAGCAGGCCGGGCTCGGCGGCCCAGACATCGCGCATGGCCTCGCGATAAAGCCAAGCCTGGCCGTCACCATCCGGAACGCCACCCTCCGCCGCCAATGCCGGGCGCTTGACGCGCTTGCGCATGAGGTAGACGGGAATGCTGGGCAGCCGACCGACGGCCGCGCGCAATGCCTGCGCGGCCCGCTCCGATTCACCGAGTCGAAACAGCGCCAGCACCTCGCCATAGGCAAGATCGGCGAGGGCGTCGCCCGGAAATTGCTGCGCTAGGTCGAGGGCTTGCTCGTCCAGATCCTGGCGCAGGTAGTGGTTCATCAGCTCCGCACGGATGCCGTGATGATCGGCGGGATTCAGTTGCAGCAAGCGCTCGAGCACCGTTGCGCCGGCGGCGTGCTCATCTTCTTCGATATGCTGCAGCCAACGGCGCACCAGCATGCGCAGGGCCGGACGATTGCGTGCCTCGGACCAGGGCAGCGCGCAGGGCGGCTCCGCCGCCAGACTGGCATCGATGATGGCCTCGGCGCGGGCCAACAGCGGTCGCATCAGCTTGTTCGAGACCCAGGGCAGGCTGCTCTCGGGGTGGTCGTATAAGACGGTGGCGACGTCGTCGAGGATATCGAGGCTGTCGCCGGTCTCGGGGTATTGCAGCAGCAGCTCGATCCAGTCGGTGGCTTGCCAGGCGGTCTCGGCACCGTCGGCGGTCAGCCGCACCGCGTCGGGCTTCGGCACCGGGAAGCGTTGGTGCCAGGCCTGCTCCAGGCGAACC
The DNA here is from genome assembly GCA_942491465.1 of uncultured Gammaproteobacteria bacterium. Taxonomy (GTDB): domain Bacteria; phylum Pseudomonadota; class Gammaproteobacteria; order Chromatiales; family Chromatiaceae; genus CALOBA01. Next base: position 46,143 of record CALOBA010000077.1, on the reverse strand, counting down.
AGCGAGGCCGGCGAGCATAGGGCCGCCCGCTCGCCGCTGCGGGGTGCGTCATCGGGCAGGGGCAGCGCGTTCTCGGGGAATAGCTGAAGCTGTCCCGGCGGTGCCGGTGGTGGCGCATCGGCGACCGGGGCGGGGCGGTGAAGCTGTATCGGTCGCTCGCAAAGCGCCGTGATCCAAGCGTGCAGCTCTACCAGCGTGGGGTCCAGTACCGCCGCGTGCGTTTGCAGCAGCGCACCTTGGGGATCCTTTACGGCCTCGTCCAGGAAGCCAATGATGGGCTCGCCGGCATAGCCGGCCCGGATCAGTCGGTGACGCCAGAACAGGGCGCGCGCCCTGGCGTGATCATCTTGGTGTCGGCTCGCCAGCAGGGTGATCTCCACCAGTGCGGTGCCCGGGCTGTCGGGACCATGCCGCTGGGCCTGGACGAAGGCGCTCCTGGCTTGCTCCAGCTCCCCCTCGTCGATGAGGTTGGTGCTGATGCGTTGCCAGGCAGCGGCCCGCAGCGGGTGGACAGCCTCGTTGGCGACCCGCAGCAACAGACTGTCGCGCTTCTTGTGATGGTCCAGGAGATCGTAGGCGTCGCAGAGCCGGTCCAGGGCCGACTCGTAGACCGCGTCCACAGCGCTGAGGTCCGTTCGGAACAGCGGCTCCAGCAGTTGCACGGCGCGGCGCGGACGCTCGTCGTCGATCCAGCGCTCGGCGAGCCGGGCGTACAGCTCCGTCGGGATGGCGTCGTCGTCCAGGGCCTGTTGGATCTGGGCCTCGGGGAGGTCGAACAGCAGCAGCTCCCAGACCAGCTCGATCGGGATCTCCGGCAGCTCCCCGGCGGCAGCACAGCAAGCTTCGAAGCGCTCACCGGAGCCGCAGGGACAGGGGGCATCCAGCGAAGGCTCGGGCAATGGCCGCGGCCTCCAGCCGTTGTCGGGGAAGGGTGTGGCGTTCCAAATGGCGATCCCGAGCAGGCCGGCGAGGCGACGCTGCTCATCGACGGGCAGCCCCGCTTCCAGGTCCAGCACGATGGGGATGGCCCGCCGTGCCCATTGCAGATAGGCATCGGGATCGGCAAATCGGTGCGCGGCATGGACGGCATCAAGGATGAGCTGCTCCATGCGCGCAGATTCGGATGTATCCGTTTCTCGGATGTCGCTCGGGGACATAAAGCTCCCTCCACGCGGGTCGGGCGGCAGGGTGGATGGTAGGATTCTAGCGCGTTCGATGCCCAAGGTGTTGCAGTGCTTCCCAACTCGGCAGACTCGGAACAAGAAACCGTGGACAAAAATGATCGTAGTTGCCGTTATCGCGTGTCTAGGCGCAAGCATGTTCGACTGCCAAAACACCAAACGTGCAGGGGCCGGGTAGTCCTCGACGGGCGGCCTGAGCCGGGCCGGAGGCACGCGTGAGCGAGCTGCCGCTGCGCATCTTTGTCTCGTCGCCCTCGGACGTGGACCATGAGCGTGCCCTGATCAAGGACGTGGTCGAGCGGTTGGCGCAGGAATATCTCCCCTACTTTCGCCTGCAGACGATCCTCTGGGAGGAGGAGGCGCTGACCGCCGATCGAACCTTCCAAGCGGGTCTGACCCAGCCGCGGGACTGCGACATCGTGCTGGTGATCCTCTGGGCGCGGCTCGGCTCACCGCTCCCCCAGGAGCCCTACCGGGGTATGACCGGGACCGAGTGGGAGTTCGTCAGCGCGGTCGAGGCGTCGATCGAGCGCGGCACGCCGGAGGTGCTGGTCTACAAGAAGGTCGCGCCGCGGCTGGTGGATGTGACCAATGCCGAGGTGGCGACGGAGGCGCTCACCGATCGGCAGCGCCTGGACGCCTTTTTCCGCGAGCACTTCTTCAACCCGGACAACAGCTTTCGCCGGGCGTTCCGCACCTTCGAGAGCGACGCCGAGCTGCGCGAGCTGCTCGGGCTGCAGCTGCGCAAGCTCCTGAACCGACGCATCAGCCTCGAGCGTCGGGCGCACCTCGGCGACGATCTGCACTGGCATGGCAGCCCGTTTCGCCCCGACCGCCCCTTCGAGCAGCCCGACGCCCGCGTCTTCGCCGGGCGGGAGCGCGAGCTGCGCGAGCTCATCGGCCTGCTGGCCGAGCGCGGGTCGGACGAGATCGGTTGTCTGCTGCTCAGCGGTGCCAGCGGTTGCGGCAAGACCTCCCTGTTGCGCGCCGGGCTGGTGCCGCGGCTGACCAGGCCGTTCCTGTTCGAGGGCGTTGCCCGGATGCACGGCATAATGGTCGCGCCGGCTGCAAATCAGGCGCCCATCGATGCCCTCGCCGCCGCCCTGATGGACGAGCCCGTCCTCGCCGACGCCCTGCGGGCCGACGGTGTCGATGCGGACAGCCTGAGCCGGCTGCTGCGCGCCGAGCCGGGGTGGGCGGCGCGACAGATCGCCGCGGCCCTCGGCCGCACCCATGCGGGGGCCGATGCGGTCCGGCGTCTCGTGCTGATCCTGGACCCGCTGGAGGTCTTGCTCCCGGACGGCCCGACCAAGGACGTCGCCGATCAGGGCCGCATCATCGGCGAGGTGCTGGGGGTGTTGGCCCGCCAGCCGCCGATCACGGTGATCCTGTCCGCGCGGGCGGATAGCCTGCCGCGGCTGGACGCCGTCGCGCCCCTCAACGCGCTGCTGCGCCAGGCAAACCGCCTGATGCTGGCACCGCCGGCCCCGGCCAGTCTGCGCCAAGTCGTAGAGATCCCGGCGCGCGTTGCCGGGATCAGCCTGGATGATCCGGACATCGAGCGGGTCGGTCGCGGTCTGGTGGAGCAGATCGAGGCCGACGCCGCAGCGCTGGTGCATTGGCTGATGCCGGTGCAGGCGGCGCTCGATGCCGCCTACCAGGCGGTCGCCGGCGAAGATCGGCGCACCGAGACCGGCGAGCTCCTGCTCGGCCGCGACGACTACCGGCGTCAAGGTGGCCTGTCCGGGCAAGTCCTGGCGCGAGCCAACGCCTGCTGGGCCAACCTCGACCCCGAGACCCGTGCCGCGCTGCCGGCGCTCTGTCGTGCCCTGTTGCGCCGGGAGTCGGGCGTCTCCGGTCACTGCACGCTGCGCGAGGCCGACCCGAGCGTGCTGCGTCGCGACCCGGCCTGTGCCCGGCTGCTCGCTGCCCTGGTGGATGCGCGGCTGGTGACCACCGATGCCGTTGCCGACCCGAGCAGCGGGGTCGACTGCGAGCCGGTGGGGGATGAGACCGGGGGCCTGCTGCGGTCGCTGTGGCAACGCGGTCCTCTCGGCAGGGCCCGGGTCGACGGGGTGGATCAGGGTCATGAGCCGACGCCGATGGCGAACCCTACCGGCGACGGCGCGGCCACCGCGACGGAGCCGGGCGCGCCCGAGCTGCTTCGCCCCACGGCGGTGCTCACCCATCCGGCCCTGCTGGACTGGCCACCGGTGCGCGACTGGCTCGCCGACCCGGCGCACCGCCGCCAGCTTGCCCTGCGCGCGCGCCTGACCCGCCAGGCCCAGCTCTGGCGGCGCACCGACTGCAACAGCGACTATCTGCTTGGTGCGGCAGGCTTCGCCGACATCGCCCCGCTGGCGGCAGCGATCGGCGCGGAGCTGGAGCCGGGGGAGCAGGCCCTGCTGCGCCAATCCGCCGCCCGCCTCAGCGACCTGCGCTGGCGCCATCGGCTGGTCGTGCTGGTCGGCGTCCTGCTGACCCTGCTGCTGCTGGTGGCGAGCGTCAGCGCGCTGCTCGCCTGGCGCGCAAACGACAAGGCCCGGATCAATCTCAGCCGTAGTCAACTCAAAGAGGCCGATCTCTACATCGCCCGCGGCAACAGCCCCCAGGCGGTCGCCCAGGCCATCGAGGCCGGTCCGCACCTGCCGGAGAAGGCGCTCAACACCCTCAGCAACGCCTTCAGCAACAACCGGCTGGTGGCCATGGCCGCGAGTCCCGGCAGCGCCGCCGGCCAGCCCCGGTTTCCCGGCCTGGACAGCAGCGGGGCGCTGCTCGCCACGCTGGCACCTGACGGCGGCGCGCGGCGTTGGCGCCTGTCGCGAGGTCGCTACCTGCCCGATCGCGACCTCGATGGCCGCGGGCTCGATCTTCATAGCCTGATCATCGATGCCGACGGCACCGCCTTCGGTATCGGCGAGACCGGGGTCTGGCGGCTGCCGGCGAGCGCCGGCACCGCGCCGGACTACGGCTGCGGCGCCCCCGCCGGGGCCGAGTACAGCCTCGATTCGGCGCGTCGGTACCTGGCCCTGGCTCGTGCCGACGGCGGCCTCTGCGTGCTCGACCTGCGCCGATCGGGGCTGATCCCGGTCCAGCTCGATCTCGACGAGGGCGGCCTGCGCGACCTCGGCTTCGACCCGGCGGGCAGCGTGCTGCTCACCGCCTCCGAGGCCGGCCGCAGCCACCTGATCGGGCTGGACGACGGCAACATTCGGCTGTCGCTGCCGGTGGACGGCCCCTTGGGGCGCCCGTTCAATGCGGCGGTCTTCGATGCCGAGGGCGAGCGCATCGCCATCGCCGCCGTCGACGAGCGGGTGCGCCTGTATCGTCGCGACGGCAGCGCGCTGGGCGAGCTCATCGAGGCGCGGATCGGCGAGCGCAGCTTCAAGATGCACAACAGCGCGGTGCGCGATCTCGCCTTCGGTCCCGCCGGGGACTTCCTGGTCGCCGTCGACGATGAGGGCCAGGTCGTGCGCTGGAGCCTGGGTCCGCCGGGACAGCCGGCACAGGCGATGATCCTCGGTCGCCACGCCCTGAGCGTCGAGCGGGTGGCCATCGCCGACCCCCCGGTCGCCGACCTGGGCCCTGCCAGCAGTGGTGAAAGCCTGGTCTTGAGCGCGTCATTGGACGGGACCGCGCGGGTCTGGGGCCTGCAGACCGGCGAGCCCATTGCCGTGCTCGGCCATGATGGCGCGATCCACAAGGCCGGCTTCATCGCTGCCGGTCGCCGCATCGCCACCTACTCCAACAGCGACGGCACCATCCGGCTCTGGAGCCTGACGGCGGTATCGCGCCTCGCCCGGCAGCTCGACCATGCCGATCATGTCTGGAACCTCGCCCTCGCCGCGGCGCCCCCGGAACTGGCCCCGGAGGGCCGCGCCCTGCTGCTGGCCACCGCCGACTTCGACGGCAACGTGCGCGTCTGGCGCTACCGCCGCGACGGCGCCGGCGATGCGCCCACGGAGCTACCCGATCTTCAGCGCCACCGCGCCCCGGTCCGCCAAGTGCGCTTCTCCGCCGACGCGCGGCTCCTGGCCTCGGCGGCCAACGACGGCAGCGCCATGGTCCAGAACCTGGTCAGCGGACGTCACTGCCGGCTTGCGGTCACCGCATCGGACCAGGGCCAGGTCCTCAACGCCCTCATCGACCCGACCGGGCACTGGCTGCTGACCACCTCCGACGACCCGGCCGACCCGGTGCGCCTGTTCTCCATCGATGCCTGCGCCCCCATCGACGCGCTTGCCGCCATCGAGCACCCCACCGCCCCGGTGGCCGCCGCGGCGCTGCTGCCCGGAGACGACGCAACCTTGGTCGCCACCGGCGACGATGCCGGAACCATCCGCCTGCTGCGCCTGGGCCCCGACGGCAGCTGGCGGCGCCACTGTCGGCTGGACCTGGACATCGGCGCCATCGCCGCCATCGCCGTCGCCCCCGACGGCGACAGCATCGCCGCCGCCGGGGGCGAGCATGCGGCCCTGATCAACATCGGCGCAGAGGGTTGCCGCCCCGGCCCGGTGCTGCGGGGTCATGCCGGGCGCATCTACGACCTGGCCTTCTCCGAGGACAGCGCGCTGATCCTCACCGGCGCGCTGGACAAGACCGCCCGGCTCTGGGACCGCGCGGGCCGGCCGAGGGCCATCCTGCGCGGCCACCGAGACCGCATCTACCGCATCGCCTTCGCCCCGGGCGACGATCGCTGGATGCTCACCGCCTCCCGCGACGGCGACATCCTGCTCTGGCGCCGCCCCGACCGGCTGCCGGAGCAGACCGCCGTGCTCGACCCCTACCTGCCGCTCAGCGCCGACCTCGGCGGCGTCGCCGGTGCCGCCTTCAGCCCCGATGGCCACTACATTGCCGGCGCCTACTGGAACGACGCCGCCCTGCTCTGGCGGCTCTGGATCGAGGCCGACGAGCCCCCCCCCGAGCGTGTCCGCCGCTGGGGCGCGGAGCGGGCGCGGCTCTCGCTGATCGAGGCCGCCTACCGGTTCCGCGACAACAATCGGATCGATGGCGGGACGCGGTGGATCGAATCGCGCCGTCGGCGCTGAAGGGGTTGCAACTGAGATTTGGCCTCAGGATCTCCTTTCCGTGCGCCGCCGACGGCCTCAGCGATGCCGCCGAGACCCATGTCGTCGGCACGGACCCGGACAACCCCGACACCGATGGCGACGGCCTTGCCGACGGCATCGACCCGAATCCGCTGACGCCGGATGTCGACCCCTGCTTGCCGCTGCCCACCGACGGCTTCGACAGCACCGGCTACGGCAGCGGCTACGGCAGCGACTCGCACCCGACGCGGGTTGTCTTCAGCTTCCAGTCCGACGGCAGCGACCGGCTGCTGCATCTGCGCGCCTTCGATGTCAACGTCGACGACGAGCTGGGCATCTACTTGAACGGCGCCCTGCTTGGCCATCCGGCGAAGACCGGCGATCAGTTGCTCGGTCGCCCAGGCCAGTGGTGGCTGCCGGCGGCGTTGCAGCGTGACGGCGAAAACCGCGTCGAGGTGCGGCAGCTACGCGACGGCTGGACCTGGGGCATCGACGACCTGGGCCTGCTCGCTCCGGGCCTTGCCGTCGGCCAGCTCGACCCGGCCCTCGGCGGCATCGCCAGCCCGGCCGGCGATGGCTATGATCTCTACCTGCCGGCCGATCCGTACGGCTGGCTGTTGGGCTTGAGCCACTACGCCCCCGGCAGCGCCAGCACCACCACACTGGCCCTGGCCGGCGCCACCGTGCTGAGCCTGACCACCGGCAACGGCCCCACCCGCTACGCCGTGCTCGACGGCGGCTGGCTTGCCGGCGGCGGGCAGCGCCTGAGCATCGCCAACAACCGCGGCGACACCCAAGCCTTGGGGCTCGCGATTCGGGCCCTGCTGCCAATCAACACCCCGCTCGGCCCTGTCTATTAGACACACTGGACACAATCCTTGAATGCCGATACTGTAGCGCCCCATGCGGCTCTACGGGCAGACCTTCACCACCGAGATCCTTGAGCGGATCCGCACCGTCGTGTCGGCGGAGGACGGGCTGAGCCGCAGCGCGCTGTCGCGTCGGGTGTGTGGTTGGTTGGGTTGGCACGATGCCGCCGGCAAGCCGAAGGAGGTGAGCAGCCGCAAGGCATTGGTGGAGTTGGAGCGCCGCGGGGTGATCAGCCTGCCTGCTGCGCGCTGCCCGGCACCGCAAGCGCGTGAGGCGGTGTCGCCGGAAGCGTTCGCGGGGCCGGTGTTCAGCGGCTCGCTGGAGGCGCTCGGTGGTGTCGAGTTGGTGGCGGTGGACGATGCGGAGCTGTCCGCGCTGTGGCGGCGCATGCTCGCGAGCCATCATCCGCAGGGCGATGGTCCATTGTGCGGTGCGCAGCAGCGCTACCTGATCCGCTCGCCGGTGGTCGGCTGGCTCGGCGCGCTGGGCTTCAGCGCCGCGGCCTGGCAGTTGGCGGCGCGCGACGAGTGGATCGGCTGGTGCGCGCATGCGCGCCGTGCCCAGCTTGGGCGGGTCGTGGCCAACAGCCGCTTTCTGATTCTGCCGAGCATTGAGGTAGCGAATCTGGGCTCGCATGTGCTGGCGCTGGCCGCGCGGCGATTGCCGCTCGACTGGTCGCGGCGCTATGGTGAGGCGCCGGTGTTGCTGGAGACCTTCGTCGACGAGCGTCGCTTTGCCGGCACCGTTTACAAAGCCGCCAACTGGCAGCGTCTGGGCGTGACCAGCGGGCGGGGACGCCAAGATCGTCACAACCGTGCGGCACTGGGTGTGAAAGCCGTCTACGTGTTGCCGTTGCAGTCGGAGTGGCGCACACTGCTGTGCCGACGCCCGGCACCGGTGCTGCGTTTGCCGCCGCCGGCGGCGCTCGATGCGAGCGTGGACGCCGGCGGCGATTCCGGCTGGGCCGAACAGGAGTTCGGGCGGGTGGATTTCCCCGATGCACGCCTGCGCCCGCGCCTGCTCGGCCTGGCGGCGGCGTTTGCCGCCCAGCCCACCGCGCCGATCCCGGTGGCGCTGCAGGGCAATGCCAGCGAAACCAAGGCCGCCTATCGCTTCTTCAACAATCCGCAAGTGGACCTGAACACCCTGCTCCATCCCCACTACGAGGCCACCGCCGCGCGCATCGCCGAGCAGCCGGTGGTGCTGACGGCGCAGGACACCACCAGCCTGAACTACGACGCCCATGCGGCCACCCGCGACTTGGGGCCGATCAACACCCGTGCCGACGGTGCACAAGGGCTGAAGCTGCACGACACGCTGGCGCTCACACCCGAGGGCGTGCCGCTGGGCTTGATCGACATCCAAGTCTGGGCGCGCGACGGGCAACAGCCGGATCAGGCCGCGCAGCGCAAGCAGCGCCCGATCGAAGACAAGGAGAGCCGGCGCTGGCTGGACAGCTTCCGGCGCACCGCTGCGGTGCAGCGCCTGTGCTCCGATACCCGCTTGGTCAGCGTCGCCGACCGCGAGGCGGACATCTACGAGGTGTTTCAGGAGGCGACGCAAGACCCTGATGGCCCGGACCTGCTGGTGCGTGCCAACCGCGCCACACAGCGCCAAGTCGACGACCACGACAACGCGCAGACGCCGCTGTGGAACTATTTGCCGACGCGCCCGCTGCTCGGCCACTGCGACTTGGCCATCCCTGGGCGCGGCGGACGCAAGGCGCGCGTCGCAGAACTGGAGATCCGCTGCGCAGCCATCCAACTGCACCCGCCCAAGCGCCTCAAGGGCGCTCGCGCACTGGCATTGTGGGCGGTGCACGCCATCGAGCCCAGGCCACCGGCCGGCGCTGAGGCGGTCGAATGGTTGCTGCTGACCACCGTGGCAACCGTCAGCCTGGAAGACGCCCTGGAGCGCCTGCGCTGGTATGCCGTGCGCTGGAACATTGAGGTGTTTCATCGCACGCTCAAAAGCGGCTGCCGCATTGAGGACCGCCGCCTGGGGAGCGCCGAGGCCCTGCAAGCCTGCCTCGCCATCGATCTGGTGGTCGCCTGGCGCGTGATGTGGCTGAGCAAGCTCGGGCGCGAGACCCCGGATGTGCCCTGCTCGGTGTTCTTCGAGCAGGCCCAGTGGCAGGCCCTGCATTGCCATCACCACCGCTCACCCAGCCCGCCTGACACACCGCCAACCCTCGGCGAGGCCATGCACATGGTGGCCAAGCTCGGCGGCTTCCTCGGGCGCAAGTGCGATGGCCAACCCGGTGCCACCGCTCTCTGGCGCGGCCTCGCGCGACTGTCCGACATCACCGATACGTTTGCGATCTTTCATCCGTCGATCCCGGCCGGACCCTAGGGGTTGTGTCCAGTGTGGGCAATAGACAGGGAAAGGGCAGGCGGAACCGCCAAGGATGCCCGGAGGAACCCAAAACGGACTTGGATGGTCTCGATCCCTGAGCCGCTCCGTGGCGATCGCGCCTACGGATAGGACATGCAAACCATCCTCAGCGTACCGGTTGGCCCGAGGTAGGAGATTGGCCGGGGGTGGGATCTGTGGTCGACGCCCAACAGCGGGGCCGACCGAGGTTGGGGGCGGTGCAGGCATGCCCGTTCCGGGGTGCTGGGAGGTACATCTGCGGCGCAGCGTGCCGCCGGGGGACGAGGGGGGCTGCACCGTTTCCCGCGGGAGAGACGGCAGGTACCAGGAGGCGTGCTCATCAAACGCGAAGTCGGGCTCGGGCTCGCGCCGGTTGAGGAGGTCCCGGTCCGGGACACCAGCGCCCAAGTTGCGTGGCTGTTCCCGGGGTGCGCCGACTTCAGTCGGCATTCCGGGGAAGGCGGGCTTCAGTCCAGGCTGCGATGATCACAGCCTGATGGCGGATGTGCTTGGCTTGTCGGCCCTTGTATGTTCCGGTTTCATGGTTCCCACCCAGAGCTTGGCAACGAAAAAATCCGATTGTCGTCGTCCTCGAGCGCGTGCTGCGCTCCCTGAAGCACGGCGACAATGTCGACGCCGTCTGGCTTGATATGGTGGATGAGCCGGTAAGGGCCGCAGAACACCTCTCGGATCTGATCGACATCGTATTCCGGTACCCGCCGACCCGACAGCGGGAATGCCCCGATCTGCTGTGATCGCTTCGTCATGCGATCCACCGTCCGCCGGGCATAGGTTTTCGAATCTTGCGCGATGTAGCCATAGATCGCGTCAAGATGCGCCTCTGCCGATTCCGTCCAATAGACCTTCATTCGGTCAAGCCGTACTTCGCTCTGATGGCCTTGATCGTCGTTCCGGCCACCGAGCGCGTCGCGGGCTTGTAGGGCGGACAAGCGAAGCGCAGTCCACCAGCGGCGGCGCAGAGACCAGTGAACTTCGCTATCGCTCGTCCACCCTCCTGGCCGGAACGCTGATCAAGGCCGTGGCGGCTAACGTTCAGCCCGGCCCGCCGCCCGTTGCCGCCCCGGAGCGCAGTGACGGCGTGGCAACGGGCGGTCGGCCCGAGGCGCTAGTTGGACGTTCGTTTGACTCGGCGAAGTAATGGTGGTCTGCCCCTGAGGTATCCCCAGAAAATTTCCACCTCGCCGGTTTCACTCTGCAAGCAGTGCGTCGTGGTCACTCGCGACCCATTGATCCAGTGGCCCGATGACGTCGGCCAGCACGGCGATCGCTGTCTTGCCGTCCTCCAGCGTGAGCAGCAGGCGGGCCAGGAACACCCGCGAGTAGGCGCGGCGCTTGCGGCTGCCGGGGCGTAGCTGCTCATGCAATCCGCAGCACTCTGCGGCGGTGCCAATCAGCCAGAGCAGGATCGCGGCCAGCGAGGCGATGAGCCCGGCGAAGCGCCCAGTACCGCGCGAGGCGCTGCATTCGAGGCCGGTGCCGAAGTGCTGGCTCTTCATGTCTCGGAAGCTCAATTCGATCTGCATTCTTTGCCGATAGACCTTGACCAGCCGCTTCGCCGACCAGTCGGCCAGCCGTGTCGAGGCCACCAGCAGCCACGGCTCGCGCGCCTCGCGGGCGCTCTGCCGGCTCTTCTTCGAGCGCGAGCGCTTGCCCGAGGCGGTCTTGTCCGTACGCCCTCGGTCGGGCTGGCGCACCAGCACGAAGACGGCCCGCAACGGGTTGCTGCGCACCCATTCGCCAATGCCGAGCATCCGTGCCGTGGTGGTCGCCTCGGCAAACACCCGCTTGCAGCTGCGCCAACGGTGCTTGGGCTTGACGTAGTCGCGCCCGCGCACGCGCCCCACCCAACGCCAGCCCAGACGCTCGACCTCGCGATAGAACGGCACCTTGAAGCCGGAGTCGGCCACAATGATCGGATCGCCCGTCCTCGGTATCATCTGCGCGAGGCGGCGAAGGAACCGATGCTGCACCTGCCGATTGCCCAGACTGCCCTGCGGATGCACCTCCTCGTACAGCGTCAGGCTGCGCCCGCCCACCGGCACCGAGGCGCGCTAGCCAAATGCATGGATTGATCCTTCTTCAGATCGCTCCAGTCGATCACGATCAGCGGCTCGTCCACGCCGGCGAGCAGCATCCGGGCCAAGGCCCCGTAGATGTGTCGGCTCTCATGCTGGAGGTGGTGGTTGCCCAGCGGACCCGCTCGCTTGATGCGGTGGCGAACCGCCGCATCGCCGCCGAAGCGCCGGCCGATCTCGGTTAAGGTCAGCCGCGGGCCGCTCACCGTGGCGGCCACCGCTTCGAACAGTCCGGCCAAGCGCCGACGGTGGATGCCGGTAAGCACCGGGCCGACGCAGCGTTGTAGAATCGTCAGGGCATGCATGGGGGGTCCTCCACAGGTTTGGTCGCCCGTTGTGGACCGTCAAACCCCATGCATGTTCATTTCTCCTCTAGGGCTCGCTCCTAAGCGTTTTTCTTATAATGTTTTTATCTGGGGATACCTCAGGGTCTGCCCTCCATTATTGCATCAATCTCCATCAGAACTTACCCGTTCGACTACTAGGTAATCTTGGCGCCTTAGCAGTAAGAACCCACGAATCGAGCAGGCATATTCCCGCGTGCGCATCAGTGGACTATAATCCCCGCACATAGCATCCGGCTTACGGACCGCAGTGCCGCAAGCCGAGCGGACCCGCACACGGAGACCCGCCATGCCTCCAGCCGCACGCCTAGGCGACATGCATACCTGCCCGATGGTCGACCCCGGCCCCAAACCCCACGTCGGCGGCCCCGTCGCCACCGGCGCCCCTACCGTCATCGTCTGCGGCCAACCCGCCGCGCGCATCAGCGACACCGCCACCTGCATCGGCCCGCCGGACAGCATCGCCCAGGGCTCGCCGACGGTCATCATCTGCGGCCAACCGGCGGCGCGCATGGGCGACATGACCGCCCACGGCGGCAAGATCGTCATGGGCTGCCCGACCGTCATCATCGGCGACTCCGCCGGCGCCGGCGCGCTCAAGGCCGCCGCCGCCAAGGGTGCCCCCTTCATCGACTGCCCCACGGGCTGAGGAGGTCGACCGATGGAACCGGGCATCCCCAGCAGTCCGCGCCCTCTTGATGCCGCCGTCTTCGCATCGCTGCGCCGCGAGCGTATCGCCATTGGTCTTGCCGAGCAGCTCGACGACGGCACCTGCCGCGCCGTCGCCGACCCTGCCGCCGGCACGGTGCGCGTCACCGACCCCCTCGGCCATCAGACCCTCTACGCGCCCGATGATCAGGGCTTCATCGGCGCCATCCACAGCCCACTCGGTCGCCGCTGGACCCTGGAGAACGACCCCCAAGGCCGCCTGCTCGGCCTCACCGACCCCGCCGGCACCCGCTTGGGTCTCGACTGGGACGAGCGCGGTCGGCCCATCGCCATCAACCGGCGCAGCGGCGACAACCCCGGCCCCGCCTGGCAGTTCGACTACGACAGCGCCGACAACCTCACCGCCGTGCGCTGGCCCGACGGCAGCCAAGAGACCCTAAGCTACCCGGACTACAAGCACCTTGGCGAATACACCGACCGCGCCGGCGGGCGCCAGCGCTTCGACCACGACGCCCAGGGCCGGCTCATCGCCGTCACCGACGCCAACGGCGCCGTCACCCGCTTCGACTACGGCCAATGGGACCGCCCCAAGGCCGTCACCTATCCCGACGGTCGCCGCGAGACCTATGACTGGCGGCCATCGGCAAACGACCCGACCCAGGCCCAGCTCGCCGCCATCGGCGATGCCGACGGCTCCTTCGCCCGGATCGACTACCAAGACGCGCACATCAGCCGCATCGCCTACCGCGACGGCGAGACCATCGAATACACCCACGACGCCGACGGGCACATCACCACCGCCACCGTCGACGGTCGCACAATCAGCTTTCAGTACGATCCAGACGGCCGGCTGCTGAGCGAGACCAACGCCAGCGCGACCATCCGCTATGCATACGACGCCAACGGCAGCCTGATCGGCATCGCCGGCCCTACCGGGCGCATCGGCTACGCTCGCGATGCCGACCTGGACCTCATCGGCATCACCGACTGGAGCGGCGCCGAGACTCACATCCACCACAGCCCCGAACAACGCCAGACCGGCACCCGCCTGCCCAACGGGCTCACCTGCCGCGAGACCCGCACCGCCGCCGACAAGCTCGCCGGCCAGCTCATCACCGCCACCGGCCGCCCGGTGCACCAGGCCCACTACGACTACGATGCCGAAGACCGGCTCGCCAGCGTGCAAGAGGCGGGCCGCCCGCTGCGCCATCACGACTACGATCCCCGCGGCTGGCTCACCGCCACCTTCGTCGAGGGCTGCACCACCGACCCCCGCCGCCGCGGCGCGATCGACCGCTACGACGCCGCCGGCCACCGCCTCCAGGCCGCCGCCACCCGCGCCGACTACGACGGCGCCGGCAAGGTCCTGACCAGCGGCAACACCCGCTACGGCTACGACCAGCGCGGACGCCTCACCGAGTGCCGCGGCCCCGACGGCACCTGGACCTACCGCTGGAGCGACCGCGGCCTGCTCGTCGAGGTCCGCACCCCGCGCCATCAGACCATCCGCTACGGCTACGACGCCTTCGCCCGGCGCAGCCACAAACAGGTCACCGAGGCCGACGGTCGCACCACCACCCACTTCCTCTGGGCCGGCGAACAGCTCATCGCCGAGCTGGAAGAGGGCGCCGACGGCAGCCATCGCCGCGACTACCTCTGGCACCCCGGCGGCCACGACCTGTTCGCCCTGCGCATCGACGGCGCCCTCTACTACAGCCACAACGACCACCTGGGCTGCCCGCGCCGCATCAGCGACAGCCAAGGCCGCATCGCCTGGGCCGCCGACGCCCACCCCTGGGGCAGCGCCATCATCCTGCATGAGCACATCCGCCAACCCTGGCGCCTCCCCGGCCAGTACCACGATCCGGAGACCGGGCTGCACTACAACCGGTTTCGGTACTATGATCCGCAGCTCGGGCGTTATATCAGCCCCGACCCCCTTGGTGTGCTCGGCGGTCTCGATCTGTATGCCTATGCCGATAACGACCCGATCAACGGCATGGACCCCCTCGGGTTGTGGAGCTGGAGATCGATCGCCAAAGTTGCGACCGCAGCGGTGGCGGTGGTGGCGGTGGTCGCGGCTACCGTCGCCATCGCTCCAGCTGTTGCAGTGGCGGTCGGCGGCGGCGTCGCCTTGCTCGCAGGCAGCACGATCGGCGCCGCCGCCACTGCTGCTACTGTCGTAGCACTTGGCTACTACGGCACCAAGACCGCGCTCGCCGCAGCAGGTGCCGCTGCACTCGGCGTCAACGAAGCTCTGGAGCAGGAGGAATTTTGTCTGTCGTGTATTGCGAAAGAGGCAATCGCGGGCGGGATGGACGGTTGGCGCGATCCGAGAAAGCCATTCACCGAGCCGACGGCAGCACTGCTGCCGGAGAGTGAATTCGACGAGCGCTTTCAGGAGATTACGGGCATGTCGGTACAGGACGCCATCGATTTTTATCAGGCGCAAACCGGCAAGACCCTGACCCCGGCGGAGGTGCAGCGGCTGTTCACCGATCCGAACCATGCGAAGGAGGCCCTGATGGCAGACGTGGATCTGCATCGTACGTTCCGAGACATCTGCAATACGAATATACCGCGAACGCCGGAAGAGGCTGAGCGTCTCGGATACAGGCGGCTCAACTTCGTCCAAAGCTTGTTTCACGATCCGATCAACAATGACAAGTATATTGCCCAGGATGGCCATCGTGAGGTCGTCTTCAACAGGAATTCCGGACAGATTGTCACCGACCCGAGCTACCTCGGCACATTCAACTTTTTCCCCCCAAGCGATGCGATTGGACACAAACGTGCCGATGTCGATCCATATGATGAATGGGGCAATTGACCGGTTCCGAGTCATCCCGTTGGCGGCCTTGCTCCGGCTCGGCCCTATCGAGATACTGCTGAGCAAGACGTTGGGAGTCGATACTTATGCCTGAAGACAACCTGGATGCCCGCGTCGAACAGAAGCTGATGGCGGCATCTGAATGGCTGGTGGTGAACGGCATCGCAACCTTTAATGCCTCCGGTCAGGATGGATTGTTCCGGCGGCTCCTAGATGGCTGGGGGGTTCAACTCTGGGTCGAGCCGAACATCGACGACGACCGTTTCCTGGCACGCTTCAAGATCAAAGGCCGGGGGATTTACCACGACATCCACAAGCTCTATCGCGCTGAGGCCGGCACAACCGCTGTCGAGTATTGGATCGTTAAGATCTCCTCACGCGAATGGTCGAGCATCCCGCCTCAGACGCAGTTCCTCTTGGTTGAAGCACCAGACCCGGACGGCACACGCCGAATCATCCACCGCAGCGAGCGATTCTTTTATCATTTCGATGTACCGGGCGCCTTTTCCTTCTCTTTGCCATTGAACGACAGGCGCATGATCTACGACATGGAGCCTTGGCGTTTCGTGCGGAACTATGCCGGAACGCCACTGGCGGACCGCCGGATCGATGTCGACAAGAACGGAAATTTCATCGAAGCGAAACCGTAAGCGCAGCACTTCGGATGGCTTACAAGTCGATTTTGAGCCGATGCGAGCAGCATTGAAGCCCCAGTGATCTCGATCAGCCCGCGTAGGGCGGACCGCGATAGCGGTTCCGCGATTCACCGACCAGGACATTGGCGGATCGCCCTATCCGGCATCCGCCCTACGCCAGGTGGTCAGCCAGCATGGCTTGGATTCCGCATAGCGCCATCCGGGCTGCCCGCTGAGGCAGACGGAGCCTGACAGAATGACTACTCGAGTCTTCTTTCTCCCAACACGATCACTAAAACACTGGGGCTTTGCTCTTTGTCTGACGACGTTTACGAACTGCACTGGAAAACCAATGAGCTTGAATCTCTATGATGCATTGAGAGAAAAATGCTCGGCCGACGCCAATAAATGCAAGATCAATCTCGCGACAGTAACGGATTTTGAATGGGATAGAGTCATTTTCCTAAAGATGATGACATCAACAAAAGCTGTTGCCGCTGCAACCGGAGTGGATATTCCCGCTAGGCAGGAGTTTGAGGATCTTATCCTATTTGTCGAGAAGGACGTCATTGTCGCGTCAGTTGCTCGACAGTATTCTCCAGAAGAGCCCTTAAGGGACACCGTATTCCTGGACCTTTCCAATACAAGTGCAAAGTTGCTAGTCTTTCCGAGAGCCGAAGCGACGTTCATCGCAAGGCGAGTTGGGTCAAGTGGCGAAAACATTTTGTTGTCTGCCCGCTAATCAACACATCGGAGCGTCTTGCCCATGCTGATACTGTCAGAACAACAACTCGCGGCCCTCAACGCCGAGTCGGAGAAGCTCTACCTCGACCGCCTTCTGGCCTTGCTCGGCGAGTGCTTCCCCGATGCCGCCGAGGTCCCGGCGGCGGAGCTGCGCCAGGCGGTCGGCGAGGAGATCGAGAAGGCCCGCGGCTATGGGCTGCTGCACGAGGACGAGATCGCCGTCTACGTGGTTACGGCCTGGCAGTTGGGGCGGGACTTCGACCGCTTCTTCCCGGCCGCAACACTGGTGCTGGAATCCGAAGACTACAGCGGCCCGGAGAAGCGTGACTGGCTGCAGGAGTGGACCTTGGTGATGTTCAAAGAGCTGCAAGGCGAGGACTGACAGATGGGCTGGGGCAATCCCTTCAAGGCGGCCTGGAACCAGGCGACGGAGACGGCGCGCGAGGCGGCGAGCGCGGTGGCGACCGGGGCGCGCTGGGTCGGCAAGCAGTCGAAGGCGGCGTTTGAATTCAGCCAGGAGGTGGCGAAGAAGACCGCCCAGAAGGCCAAGCAGGCCGCAAAGCAGGTCGTCGATACCGCAGTGGATGCCTATGAATGGGGCAAGGATGCGGCCATCGATGCCTATGAATGGGGTAAGGACAAGGCGGTGGAGGCAGGGGAATGGGCCAAGGAGAAGGCCGTCGAGGCCTATGACTGGGGCAAGGAGAAGGTCGTCGATGCCTATGAGTGGGGCAAGGCGATGACGCAGCGGGCTGTCGCCTGGACCAAGGGCAAGGTGCGCGATGGGCTGCGCACCGTCGCCGACGCGGGCTTCGATGGGCTGGCCTGGGCGCATGACGGCATCGCCGCACTGACCGATCGGGCACGCAACGCCTACGACAAGGTCCGCGAATGGTTCACTGGCAAGCGCCCGGACCGCTCCCAGGTGGACTGCGGCCCCGATGCGACCGGCGACGTCGCCGCCGATGGTCACTTCATGGCCCCGGGCGAAGACGGCAACTGCACGACGCTGGCGGGAGATGCCAGCGCCACCCAGGCGCGCTCGCGTGCAACGCTGTCGGAGAGCGCCTGCTGCCAGGATCGCCGTGCGGCCGGCGAGCCGACCCGCGACATCGTCTACGTCAACGGCATCAATACCACCCGCCAGGATCACTGCAAGACGCTGCACGCCATCGCCGAGCAGACCTGCGGCAACGTCATCGGCGTCTACAACGCCACCGAGGGCGGTCCGGCGGATGCGGTGCAGACGGGTCAGGACCGGCGCTTGATCAAGGCTGCCAATGAGGGCCGGGCCATCCCGTCCCAGGATGGCCGCAACCCCGCCGTCGATCGGCTCAGCGATTATGTCGTCGATGAGGTCTCCCAGGGCCGCTCGCCGGAGATCTTCGCCCACAGCCAGGGCGGTGCCGTCACCAGCCTGGCGCTGTACGATGCCCGCGCAACCCTGCCCTGGGGGCCAGACCCGTTGCCGAACGTCACCGTGACCAGCATGGGCTCGGCGGCGCCGTTCTGGCCCGATGGGCCGACCTATGAGCACTATGTCCATGTCAATGACGCGACACCCTCGGCCTTCGGGCTCGGCCACAACGGCAGTGAGGATGGCCAGCGCGCCGGTCGCGACGCCAGCGTGATCCGTTTCTCCGGCGATCCACAGTCAAGCGAGCCCTTCAATGACCGCACCCCCACCCTCGACTGGATACCGTCGACCACCGCCAACCACGGCGTCGAAGATAGCTATCTGCGTATGCGCCGCCAGCGCCACGGCGGCTGCCCGTAACCTGCGGCGGCTCGGCGTTCTGCTGTTTGCCACCCTTCTGTTCACCGGCTGTCTGATGGAGACCCATGACATGTCAACCCCACCCACGGGCTCGGGACTGGACCAGGCCAATGCGCTGGTCAATGCCTTTGGCAAGCACCTGGGCGTGCCCGATGCCCGGCTGGACGCCGACGGCGACCGCGCCTTTGGCGAGGCCGGATTCCACTATGACCCGAGCTGCCGGGAGCTGATCGGGCGCGTCTTCGTGGCCAAGACCCGGCTCGATCTCGGTGCACAGCAGCGTGAGCAATGGGAAAACGGCCTGCGCCTGCTCAACGACCCCAGCGTCGGCGGCATGTTCGAGCGCAACGGCGGCCATTTCATCATCAACGAGGAGGCCGACCGGGGCCGCGGCATGCTGTTCCTGGTCAAGGCGTTTCCGGTGGCGACGACCACGCCGCGCCAGCTGCGCCAGGAGATGGAAACCCTGATGAATCTGGGCGCGACCTGGACCATGCACTGGCTGCCGCGCGTGGGCCGGATCGCTCAGGGGTTGGAGGCAGCGCCGACGCGGCCGGTGACGCGCGACGATATCGCGCGCTGAGAGCCGGTTCCGCCGCAGGGCCTTGAGCCTCGTTTTGGCCGGGCTCTGACTACGAAATCAACCGCAAGGACGTTAAGACACGAAGACGCGAAGGATGAATTTCGCTATACCCCTCGAACATGGGTCTTCGGGAAAGCGAGGTACGTTGCTCGTGCCAGAGCGCAAGGAATGCCGACGCGTCATAGTCTGAACCATGGCGAGGAGGCATGACGCGGCGATCGGGTGCGAGAGGCGTGCAGCGCGACCGAAAACCCGTTTGTGACGGGTATACGCCCCCGAGACCCGTACCTCGGCTCGCTCAATCCCCCACCGGCATCGGGACGCTGGGTCGCGCCGGGATGCTGACAGCCACCCGCCGGTACTCAACCTCGGCCCCCTGGCGCAGCCAGCAGTCCATCTCGGTGGATGCGCTGGCCTCCATCCAAAGCGCCTTCAGCGGACCTAGGAAGGCGTCGCGCCCCGCCGGGGACATCGCCGGCAAGGCGGTGCGCAGGACGCGCGGGTCATAGAATCTGAAATAGAGCTGTCGCCCATCCGGGGCATCGGTCCAGCAATACCCGCGCAGGTGCGATACCAGCTCGACCGTAGGCGCAGGGCTGGCCAGGTACATACCCCAGCTCAGACCCCAGCCGCAGTGGACGAGGTGATCGATCAGTCCCGGCTGGCCGGAGAGGGCGACGAGCTGTGCCCCGTAGTCGGCCAGATCGTCGGCCTTGGTGTCGCGCAGCAGCGGGATCGGCTCAACGCCGGCCGCGCGGACCAGGGGCAGGATCGCGTCATCGCGGGCGCCGTCGAGCAGGGCGTAGAGGGGCTCGGGGCTCTGTTGCAGGGTCTCGATCAGGAACAGCGGCCCGGTCGCGCGCGCATTCGGCTCGCTG
Source organism: uncultured Gammaproteobacteria bacterium (assembly GCA_942491465.1). Classification (GTDB taxonomy): domain Bacteria; phylum Pseudomonadota; class Gammaproteobacteria; order Chromatiales; family Chromatiaceae; genus CALOBA01. Next base: position 26,115 of record CALOBA010000077.1, on the reverse strand, counting down.
AGCGATGTCGTTGTCATACCAGTTGCCTCCAATGGCTTCGATTCGGGAGTCTTATGGAACCGTGCCGTTTCGGCTCATCCACCTGCGCAGTGTAGACCAAATCGCCTCGGATCCTTCCGCGGGCGCAGCAGCAGCGCATAGAGGGCGCCGGGGTGGGCGCGCGGCTGGCAACGGGCAGCGTCGGTGTCGGGCCTCTAAGAACCGTAGACAATGGGGCCATCGGCGCACAAGTCGTTGATGCCCGTCTGGAGCCGGCTTAATGTGCCGAGATCGCCCACAGCAAACGCCCCTAGCATGCCGGACGACTGCGACAGCCCCTGGAAGGAGATGCTCGACGGCTACTTCCCCGACGTCATGGCCTTCTTCTTCCCGCAGGCCGCCGTTGAGATCGACTGGTCCCAAGGCGTCGATCTGCTGAACAAGAGCGGGCCCAGATCGTTCAGGACGCGGAGTTCGGTCGCCGCTATGCGGGCAAACGCATCAAGGTCCGCCGCCGCAACGTTCGCTCCCCGATCGCGCTGTCTATTGCCCACACTGGACACAACCCCTAGGGTCCGGCCGGGATCGACGGATGAAAGATCGCAAACGTATCGGTGATGTCGGACAGTCGCGCGAGGCCGCGCCAGAGAGCGGTGGCACCGGGTTGGCCATCGCACTTGCGCCCGAGGAAGCCGCCGAGCTTGGCCACCATGTGCATGGCCTCGCCGAGGGTTGGCGGTGTGTCAGGCGGGCTGGGTGAGCGGTGGTGATGGCAATGCAGGGCCTGCCACTGGGCCTGCTCGAAGAACACCGAGCAGGGCACATCCGGGGTCTCGCGCCCGAGCTTGCTCAGCCACATCACGCGCCAGGCGACCACCAGATCGATGGCGAGGCAGGCTTGCAGGGCCTCGGCGCTCCCCAGGCGGCGGTCCTCAATGCGGCAGCCGCTTTTGAGCGTGCGATGAAACACCTCAATGTTCCAGCGCACGGCATACCAGCGCAGGCGCTCCAGGGCGTCTTCCAGGCTGACGGTTGCCACGGTGGTCAGCAGCAACCATTCGACCGCCTCAGCGCCGGCCGGTGGCCTGGGCTCGATGGCGTGCACCGCCCACAATGCCAGTGCGCGAGCGCCCTTGAGGCGCTTGGGCGGGTGCAGTTGGATGGCTGCGCAGCGGATCTCCAGTTCTGCGACGCGCGCCTTGCGCCCGCCGCGCCCGGGGATGGCCAAGTCGCAGTGGCCGAGCAGCGGGCGCGTCGGCAAATAGTTCCACAGCGGCGTCTGCGCGTTGTCGTGGTCGTCGACTTGGCGCTGTGTGGCGCGGTTGGCACGCACCAGCAGGTCCGGGCCATCAGGGTCTTGCGTCGCCTCCTGAAACACCTCGTAGATGTCCGCCTCGCGGTCGGCGACGCTGACCAAGCGGGTATCGGAGCACAGGCGCTGCACCGCAGCAGGGATAAAGGGGTCGGGATAAAGGGGTCAGAGCCTGAGGTATCCCCATGAAATAATTCAGCTGATCAGTGGGTTACAGATGCCCTGAGCTTTGAGCCCGCCCCCGCGGCGTCGCTGGTGTTTTTTGAACGTTGATCCGAAAAGGAATTTTGCGGGTATACCTCAGGGTCAGAGCCCTTTTCTCTGGCGAACTTGTTTTTTTGATTCGCCATTCCGCCATTCGGGTCAGAGCCTTTTTCACAGATATCCAGATCACGAGCTTAGAATGGGCAGCTTGCGGACGCGGACCCGAGACTCGTCGAAGGTCGCGACAGCACCACGCTCCAAGTCTTGCTCGATTGACGCCAGGTTGGCGAGGAGCAGCGAGACTCGTTGCTAAGCGCGGCGACCTGTGGAGCGTCGAAACAGGATGAATGAAGGTCGCGTCTGTTGCCGAATTGCCAGCAGCGCGCCGAAATCGGTATCTGCGGAAACGATGACTCGATTGTCGACTGCTGCCTGTTCGAAAATTTCGGCGTCGTCGGCAGCTTGAAGATTTAGATCGCGAATATGGATGGCGTCGTGGCCTGCGTTGCGTAGCCCGGCTGCGACCTTCGGAGATAGTGCGTTGTCGATCAGGAATCTCATGCCGCCGTCAGTAAGGGCAACTGCCGCTCCTCGACCGCTCGTGCGGCGAACTGAAGCGATTGTCGGATATTCTCCGGCTCAAGGTCGGGAAGCTCCGCGAGGATCTCCGCGCTTGAGATGCCTTCGCCGACCATGCCGACGACGGTTGCGACGGGAATGCGCAAGCCCCGCAGGCATGGGACACCGGCCATTTGATCAGGATCGATGGTCATTCTGTCGAACATGTAATGAGCCTCGTTGATTGCCGCCAAGCGGTTACTGTAGCAACTTGGGTGAAACGGCGTAGCCGGTCGGCGTACCGCTCAGGAGTTCGCGCAGAGCGCAACGCGATACTTGTAGAGTGCGGACATCGTGCGTCATCCGCCCGTCCCATGATCATCCAGATGTCCCAACCCAAACGCATCGACTGGCACCGCTGGTTCGGCATCGGCCTGACCGATCACTTCGACGGCACGCCCTGGCGCGTGGAGTTGGAGAAGGAACTGGCCCTCAAGCGCCAGCGCCTCGACGTGGTCATCATCGAGCAGACCGGCACCGAGGCGAGCGCCGACCCGACCGCGCTCGATCTGCCGGACGGCCTGGAGAATCTGCGGGCGCACAATCTGCTGACCTACAAGTCGCATCAGGAGGCGCTGGACGCCTGGGCGCTTGACGAACTGGTCGGGCACTATGTCAACGATCGCAAGCTGCTCGCCGCCCCGGCAGCCGACGCCGCCACCGCTGAAGCCGACGCGGACCAAGCGCCGACGCGCTTGCTGCCCGAGGACGCCTTCCAGCTCTACGCTGTCGCCACCCGCGAGCCGTCGAAGCTGCTGCGTCGGCTCCCGGCCGGTGCCTTGCAACCGACGGCCCTTGCGGGTGTTCTGGATCTGCGATGGGGCCTGAGGTTGATCCGACTGATCGTGCTCGACGCGGTCGCCGATACGCCGGAGAATGCGCTTTGGGAGATCTTCAGCACCAACCTGGAGCGCGTGCGCCGAGGCGTGTACCACTACCGCCGTCGGCGCAGCGCCACCGCCCAAGACCTGCTCTACCGACTCATCACACGCCGACTGGGGTTGCCCGCAATGACCTACACCGTCGAAGACTTCATCCGCGAGAGCCGCGAGGAATTCATCGCCGACCTGACGCCGAAGGAGCGCCGGGCCATCCTCAGCGAGATGCCGGTCGAGGAGCGCCGGGCCATGCTGGAGGAGATGCCGCCCGAGGAGCGCCGGGCGATCTTCCAACGGCTGCCGGTCGGGGAACGCCTGCGAAGTCTCGACCCGGATGAAATCGAGCAGCTGGACACCGAAGCCCGCGCAATGCTGCGTAAGGTGCTGAGCAGGCTGAAATAGCCCTTGGCGGTCTCGGGGCTGATCGTCCATTGCCGGGGATGTTTCCAATCGATGCGATGCCTTGCGTGGTGTAGGGACTGGATTGAAATGATTGATGTTGCTCAGACTCGCATCCGCGCCGATCGACGATCTCCGGATGACCGATCCGGTTTGGCGGCGGCGGAGGCGGTGGCGGACACCAACGCCTGCTCGCGGCGGACGCATGGCGAGGCCGAGGTCGGCAGCCTGGCAGGTCGCGCCGAGCAGGTGCTTCTGGCGATGCTTGTGGTGCTCGGCCTGCTCTCGGTGCCGAGCGCGCCGAGGCCTATCTGACGAGGCTGGCCGAGAACGGTCTGATCGTCGTCGACGGCAATGCGATGACGCGGGACTTGGTGGTCGCTGGCGAGGCGGCGGTGGGCTTCACCGATACCGACGATGCGCGGGTGGCGATCGCCGCCGGCAAGCCGGTGCGGATGCTGTTCCCGGACGCCGACGGGCTCGGCACGCTGTTGATCCCGAATGCGGTGGCGCTGATCGACGGCGGCCCGAATCCGGCCGCCGGCCGGGCGCTGATCGACTATCTGCTGTCCCATGCGGTGGAGCGCAGGCTCGCGTTCTCTGACTCGATGCAGATCCCGTTGCGCGATGCGGTCGAGCGCCCGCCCCATGTGCCGCGCCTCGATGCCATCCGCGCCATGGATGTGGACTATGGCGCCATCGCCGAGAATCTGGCGCCGTCGGCCCGGTTTTGCCGCGCCCTGTTTCGGCGCTGACCGGACCTTGCCATGCGCTTGCCGGGATGGGCACATGCGGCGATCTGGCTGACGTTCGGCGCGCTGGTGCTGCTGCCGCCGGTCTGGCTGGCCGTGGATGCCCTCGGCGCGGGCTCGGCGCAGGGCGTCGAGCTGCTGAGCGGCGATCAATGGCGGCTGTTCGGGCGCAGCCTGGGGATAGCCGCGGGCGCGGCGTCGCTGGCCCTGGTGCTCGGCGTCCCTTACGCGGTGCTCTGCGAGCGCACGGACCTGCCCGGGCGATCGCTGTGGATGCTCGCCGGTCTGCTGCCGCTGCTGATCCCGGCGTTCGTCCATGCCCTGACCTGGGCGCGGTTGCTGGCGCCGAACCGCCCGGTCGCCGCCTGGCTGCAGGCGCAGCTAGGGGGCTGGGCGCCGAGCATCCATTCGCCGGCGGGTGCCGCGCTGGTGCTGGCCTTGGCCCATCTGCCGTTCGTCATTGTGCTGGCGCAGGCGGGGCTGCGCTCGGTGGACTGCGCGCTGGAGGAGGCGGCGGCGCTGGCCTTGGGCGTCGCGCTGTCGCTGCGCGCGCTCGGCAGCGGGCCTGTGCGTATCGGGCTGGACCTGTTGAGCCAGCTGCCGTTCGCCGTCGCGCCGATCCTGCTCGGCATCGGCCTGATCAAGGTCTGGAACCACCCGGCGACGTTTTGGCTCTACGGCGGCGCCGGCATGCTGGTCATCGGCTATCTGGTGCGCCTGGCGCCGTTCGCGGTGCGGGTGCTCGACGCCGCGCTGGCGCAGGTCGCCGACAGCCAGCTGGAGGCCGCTTGGCTGGCCATGGGCGGCTGGCGACTGCTGTGGCGGGTATTGCTGCCGCTGCTGCGCCGGGGCCTGGCGGTCACGTTGCTGCTCTGCTTCGTGCTGGCGCTGGGCGAGCTGGGCCTGGCGCTGTTGATCACGCCGCCGGGGCTGACGCCGATCCCGATCGAGATCTACAACTACCTGCACTACGGCGCCGAGGCGCGGGTCGCGGCGCTCTGCCTGATCCTGATCGCCGCGCAGCTCGGGCTGATCGCGCTGCTGTATCCGCTCTGGCGCCGTTCCGAACCATCGACGACGGCGTCGCGCCGAGATGCCAGGGGCGCTGAGCGATGATCGAGATCAGCGGACTCCGCAAGCACTTTCGCCGTGGGCAGCCGGTGCTCGATGGGCTCGACCTGACCCTGGCCAACGGCGAATCGGCGGTGTTGCTCGGCGCTTCCGGCAGCGGCAAGTCGACCCTGCTGCGGCTGATCGCCGGGCTGGAGCGACCGGATTGCGGCATGGTGCGCCTGGCCGGCCGGGTGGTCGCCGATGGCCGCGGCCGGTGTCTGGCGCCGCGCCGACGCGGCCTGGGGATGCTGTTCCAAGACCTGGCGCTGTGGCCGCATCTGAGCGCGCTGGACAACGTCCGGCTCGGACTGGGTGCCGCCGATGGGCGCAATGCCAGCGAGCGGGCCATGGCCGCGCTGGCCGTGACCGGCATCGACGCGCTGGCCCGACGCCGCCCGCATCAGCTCTCCGGCGGTCAGCGCCAGCGCCTCGCCCTGGCCCGGGCCTTGGCGCCGGGACATCGGTTGCTGCTGCTCGACGAGCCCTTCAACAACCTCGACCCGGCCTTGAAGGCAGGGCTGCTCGCGCTGCTGCGCGAGCGGCTGCGACGCGATGCGACCGTCCTGCTGCATGTCACCCACCAGCTCGACGAGGTGCTGGCCCTGGGCCGGCGCGTGCTGCTGCTGCGCGACGGGCGCATCGGCGCCGAGCTGCGGCCCGCGGACCTCGCGCACATGACCCTGGAGACGCTCGAACAATGGTATCTCGACGCGGTTGCCGACTGATTATTGGGCTCACGGCCCTGACTATCGCGCTGCATGCACAGGCCCAGGCGCCGGGGCAGGGCAGTCCGGCCTATGTGACCCGGCAGCAGATGGAGCCGGACAAGTGCGCAAGCATCTGGCTGATCCGCCGCCACATCGCGCCGGAGGCCCCCATCCGCCTGGTCCCTGCTGACGAGCCGCTGCCGCCGGGCGTCCTGTTCGACACCCCGGATGCGCCGATCCGGCGCACCCACGCCCAATCGACCTTCGAGGTGCTGGTCGATCGCCATGGGATCGACGACCCGAAGGTGCGCTGGCTCGCCCGCGTCCTGCACGACATCGAGATCAACACCTGGCAGCGCAAAGCGCTTGCGCGCACGCCGCAGATCGAGGCCGGGCTGTGGCGGCTGATCGAGTCGCCGAGCGAGCTGGGGATGATCGAACGCTGCGTGCAATGGCTGGACGCGCTGCCGATGCCCGAGGCGGCGAGCGTCTCGTGGTTTGCGGCAAACTGGCGTTGGCCGAGTGATGTCGCAATGCTTTCAGCAATGCAGAAGGTTGAAGTCAGCCAGCGCATCCGCGCAGCGCCGACGCGTCCCGGGACGGGGATCAGCCGGCGCTGGCGAACAGGTCGTAGGCGGGGTTGGCGGTCTCGTCCCAGTGCCGATAGCCGAGGCCGTCGAGGAGGTCGGTGAATTCGGCCTGGTCGGCGTCGGGGACCTGGATGCCCATGAGCACGCGGCCGTAGGCGGCGCCGTGGTTGCGGTAGTGGAACAGGCTGATGTTCCAGCGTCGGCCGAGGCCCGAGAGGAAGGTGAGCAGGGCCCCGGGGCGCTCGGGGAACTCGAAGCGGATCAGACGCTCGTCGGCGACGCCGCCGGCGTGGCCGCCGACCATGAAGCGGATGTGCAGCTTGGCGGTCTCGTTCTCGGTCATGTCGAGGACGCTGAAGCCCTTGCTCTCCAGGCGCTCGATCAGCTCGCGGCGCTCGGCGGGACCGCCGCCGAGCTCGATACCGACGAACACCTGGGCCTGGCGCTGATTGGCATAGCGGTAGTTGAACTCGGTGATCTGGCGCTTGCCCAGGGCCTTGCAGAAGGCGAGGAAGCTGCCGGGGCGCTCGGGGATGCCCACCGCGAGCAGGGCCTCGCGGCGCTCGCCGAGTTCGGCGCGCTCGGCGACGTGGCGCAGGCGGTCGAAGTTGATGTTGGCGCCGCTCTCGATGGCGATCAGGTGCTCGCCGCTGACGCCGTTGTCCTCGACCCAGCGCTTGAGGCCGGCCACGGCCAGGGCACCGGCGGGCTCGGCGATGCCGCGGGTGTCGTCGAAGATATCCTTGATGGCGGCGCAGATGCTGTCGGTGTCCACCAGCACCACCTCGTCCACGGTCTCGCGGGCGATGCGGAAGGGCTCCGCGCCGATCTGGCGCACGGCCACACCGTCGGCGAACAGCCCGACCTGATCGAGCACCACCCGCTCGTCGGCGGCCAGGGCCGCATGCAGCGTCGGCGCCTCCTCGGGCTCGACGCCGATCACCTTGACCTGCGGGTGGACATATTTGACATAGGCGGCGACGCCGGCGATGAGCCCGCCGCCGCCCACCGGCACGAAGATGGCCGCCGGCGGCTCCGGGTGCTGGCGCAGACACTCCATGGCGATGGTGCCTTGGCCGGCGATGACATCCGGGTCGTCGAACGGGTGCACGAAGGTCAGGCCGCGCCCCTGCATCAGCTCGCGGGCATGGGTGTAGGCCTCATCGTAGGAGTCGCCGTGCAGCACGGCCTTGCCGCCAAAGCCGCGCACGGCCTGCACCTTGATCGGCGGTGTGGTGCGCGGCATCACAATGGTCGCCTCGATGCCGAGCCGGGCGGCCCCGAGGGAGACGCCCTGGGCATGATTGCCGGCGGAGGCGGCGATAACCCCGCGCGCCAGGGCCTCGGGCGGCAGATGCTTGAGCTTGTTGTAGGCGCCGCGCAGCTTGAACGAGAACACCGGCTGCAGGTCCTCGCGCTTGAGATAGACCTGATTGCCGAGCCTCCGGCTGAGGCCGGCGGCGAGGGTCAGCGGGGTCTCGGCGGCGACGTCGTAGACGCGGGCGCGCAGGATTCTCTCGATATAGGTCTGGGGCATGGGGCATCCGGCTGGCTGGGCATGAGCTCGAGGGGCACCGCGGGTCGCTCGAGGCCGTGTGTTCTTGTCGTCGTGATCCTGATCGTGATCGTGAATCGTGATCGTAATCGTAATCGAGTCTACGCACGAGGACGAGGACGACACATCCGCAGTGATGCAGCCATCAGTCTAAGGCAACCCGAGCGTTGGGGACGCTGCGTATCATGGTCGGGGCCGTGCGCCTTGGTGTGGCTCTGATAGAATCGCCGGCCTCAGATAATCGTTGCGCCCCGGCAAGCCGCCTGCATGGACCCGGCGCCTGCGCGCTGGAGCGCGGCGGCCAGGCGGCGACGGTGACCTACGCCTCCGGCGACCCCGGGCGACATCACCCGGCAAACCCCACCCTTAAAACTTGCATCTTCATCGGAGTACTCAATGACCCAGGACGAGCTGAAGAAACAGGCCGCCGAGGCCGCGCTGAGCTATGTGGAGGGCGGCGTCATCGGCGTCGGCACCGGCTCCACGGTGAACCATTTCATCGACTTTCTGGCCACGGTCAAGGGCAAGATCGAGGGCGCCGTGTCCAGCTCCGAGGTCTCCACGGCGCGGATGCAGCAGCACGGCATCCCGGTGCTGGACCTCAACGCCGTCGGCGATCTGTCGATCTACGTGGACGGTGCCGACGAGTCGAATCATCAGCTGCACCTGATCAAGGGCGGCGGCGGCGCCCTGACCCGCGAGAAGATCGTCGCCGCGGCAAGCGCCCGGTTCGTCTGCATCGCCGATCAGAGCAAGCTGGTGGAGACCCTGGGCGCCTTCCCGCTACCGGTGGAGGTGATCCCGATGGCGCGCAGCTACGTTGCCCGCCAGTTGGTGAAGCTCGGCGGCACGCCGGTCTGGCGCGAGGGCTTCGTCACCGACAACGGCAACCTGATCCTCGATGTGCAGGACCTGCAGATCACCGATGCGCTCGGCCTGGAGCAGACCATCAACAACCTCGCCGGTGTGGTCACCGTCGGCATCTTCGCGCTGCGCCCGGCGGACGTGCTGATCCTCGGCGCCGAGGGCGGGGCGCGGACGTTGCAGGCCGGCGGCTGAGCGTCGCAGACCGGGTTGCGGCAAGCAACCCGGTCATGCGCGCGCTTCGATGGCGTTGTCCTTTGCCCTAGTGCTTTGCCGCGAAACTGACGAGACCGGCGGCACCTGTGGGAGCGATTTGCAATCGCGACTGCCGCGACGCGGAAGATCGCGACTGCAAGTCGCTCCCACAGCGCCGGTGGCCTCGGGACTTTCGCAGCGCTGCACTAGTCGTGATCGTGATCGTAGTCGAGTATCCGCACGAGTCCGACCGAGCGATAGCGACAACGACAACGACAACGACAACGACAACGACGACAACGACAACGACAACGACAACGATAGCGACAACGACAACGACAACGACGACAACGACAACGACAACGAACGATAGCGACAACGAGCACAGCCCTCGAGCAAGTCTTTTGTTTCCGGCTGCGCCGGGTTAGGTGGGATATGTCGGCGATATCGATGTCCTTTGGATCGTTATCGACCTGTACTTTAGACACAACAAGCGCCATCAGCGCCCCGTCAGTCGCGATGGCTTGCGCTCCATGTCATACACCGGAGATCCGAGATGAGATTAGGTATCGATCGCCTGCTGGCCGAGGGCGAGCTGCGGGGCCCGCTGCACGGGCGCCGGGTGGCGCTGCTCGGGCACCCGGCGTCGGTGAACCATGTGGGCCGGCATTCGCTGGATGCCCTGATGTCCCTCGGCGGGCTGGATATCCGCTCCGCGTTCGGGCCGCAGCACGGCATGCGCGGCGACAAGCAGGACAACATGGTGGAGTCCGACGACTATGTGGATCCGCTCCACGGCATCCCGGTGTTCAGCCTCTACGGTGAGGTGCGCTATCCCAGCGATGCGATGCTCGACACCTTCGACTGCCTGCTGGTGGACCTGCAGGACATCGGCACCCGGATCTACACCTATGTGACCACGCTGGCCTACATGCTCAGCGCCTGCGCCGCCACCGGTAAGGCGGTCTGGGTGCTGGACCGGCCGAACCCGGCGGGCCGGGTGCTGGAGGGCAGCCTGCTGGAGCCCGGCTGGGAGAGCTTTGTCGGCGCCGGGCCGATGCTGATGCGCCACGGCCTGACCCTCGGCGAACTCGCGCGCTGGCTGGTCCGGAGCAAGGGCCTGGACCTGGAGCTCAAGGTCATCACCATGAACGGCTACGAGCCGAGCGCCGCCCCCGGCTACGGCTGGCCCCAGGGCGAGATCCCCTGGGTCAACCCGAGCCCGAACGCGGCCAGCCTGAACATGGCCCGCTGCTACCCCGGCACGGTGCTGCTGGAGGGGACGACGCTGTCGGAGGGCCGCGGCACGACCACCCCGCTGGAGCTGCTCGGTGCCCCGGACCTGGACACCTGCCGGCTGCTCAAGCGCATGGAAAGCCTGCAGTCGGACTGGATGCAGGGCGCGCTGGTGCGCTGCTGCGGCTTCGCGCCGACCTTCCACAAGCACGCCGGCAGCCTCTGCCACGGCTTCCAGATCCACACCGACAGCATCCACTATCAGCACCAGCGCTTTAGGCCCTACCGGCTGATCGCGCTGTTCCTGAAGGCCCTGCGCCTGGAGCAGCCGGACTACCCGATCTGGCGCAAGTTCGCCTACGAGTACGAGACCGAGCGCCTCGCCATCGACCTGCTCAGCGGCGGCACCTTCCTGCGCGAGTGGGTCGACGACGCCACCAGCGAGCCCGCGGACCTCGACGAGCGCCTGTGCGCCGACGAGGCCGCATGGGCCGAGATCCGGCAGGAGCACCTGCTCTATCCATAGTGCGACAGGGCAGATGCCCCGAGGTCGTTGCCGTTGGTGGCCCTGGAAAGGCTCTCAGGACGACGACCGGTCTCGGGGTCTCTGCCTCGCCGCCGGAATTTCCCATGGGCGCTACGCGCCCGACGTCGCCCGCGCCTGGAGACGCAATCTAGCCATGTCGACCAAGCCTGACCTTCGCTTCCCCCTCGCCGTATCGGCCGCCGGGCCGCTGCTCGCCGCCCTGGCCGGCCCCGTTCTGGCCGAGGCCGATGGACCGGACTACTACCGCGTCACCGGGGTTGGCCCGGACGATGTGCTGAATATCCGTGCCGAGCCCAACCCCAACGCCGAGAAGATGGGCGAGATCCCGCCGGACGGCAACTGCATCCGTAATCTGGGCTGCCGGGGCGGGCTGACCTTCGCCGAATACAGCAGCCTGAGCCCCGACGAGCAGGCCGCGCGCATCGCCGAGCATCCGCGCTGGTGCCGCATCGAATACCAGGGCATCACCGGTTGGGCCGCCGGCCCCTACCTGGCCGAGGGGGACTGCCCATGAACCTGCCAATGGACGTCGTCAGCCTGTTGATCCTGGCCGCCGTCGGCGCGGTTGCGGGTTGGCTGGCCGGGCTGGTCACCCGCGGGCGCGGCTTCGGGCTGCTCGGCAACATCGTCGTCGGCGTCGTCGGTGCCTACATCGGCACCTGGGTGCTGCGCCAAGTCGGCTTCTCGTTTCACGGCATGCTCGGCGAATGGGGCAGCGCGATCGCCACCGCCACCCTGGGGGCGGCCCTGCTGCTGTTCGTGATCGGGTTGGTGAAAAAGGTCTGATCAATCACGGAGGTCTGATCAATCAAGGCCCCAAGCCGGAACGGTGAACGGCAGTCCGGCGTGTCTCGACTGCTGACGCTGCTGATCCTGAGCGGCGCCCTGGTGGCCGTCGCCGCCGGATGGTGGGTGTGGTCGCGCCCGGAGCCCCTGGCCGTGCGGGTTGCCGCGGTCGAGACGGGGTTGGTGGAGGCGGTGGTCGCCAATACCCGCGCCGGCACCGTCAAGCCCTGTCGGCGGGCCAAGCTGGCGCCGGGCACCGGCGGGCAGATCGCCACCCTGGCGGTGCACGAGGGCGACCGGGTCGAGCCCGGCCAGCTCCTGCTGGCGCTATGGAGCGAAGACCTCAAGGCGCGGGTCCGGCTGGCCGAGCGCGAGGCCGAGGCCCGCGCCGCCACGGGCCGGGCCATCTGCCTGAACGCCGACAACGCCGAGCGCAACGCCGCGCGCCAGGTCAAGCTGAAGCAGCGCCGGCTGGCCTCCGACGAGGCCGTCGACCTGGCCACCACCACCGCCGACGCCGGCCGCGCCGAGTGCCAGGCGGCCCAAGCCGAGGCCCGGGTCAGCGCCGCCCGGGTCGGCGTCGCCGAGGCCGAGCTGGCCCGCTCCCGGCTGCTGGCCCCGTTCGCCGGCGTGGTCGCCGAGGTCACCGGCGAGCTCAGTGAATACGTCACCCCCTCACCCCCCGGCATCGCCACGCCGCCGGCGGTCGACCTCATCGACGACAGCTGCTTCTACATCTCGGCGCCCATCGACGAGGTGGACGCGGCGCGGGTGCGGCTCGGGCTGGAGGCCCGCATCACCCTCGACGCCTTCGGCGAGCGCGCATTCGCCGGCCGGGTGCGCCGGATCGCCCCCTATGTGCTGGACCAGGAGAAGCAGGCGCGCACCGTGGAGGTGGAGATCGTCATCGCCGAGCCGCCCACCGACAGCGCCCTGCTGGCGGGCTACAGCGCCGATGTGGAGATCGTCGTCGAGCGCCGCGCGGGCGTGCTGCAGATCCCCACCGAGGCCATCCGCGTCGGCCCCACGCCCACCGTGCTGGTCTTGAACGACGACGGCCTATTGGCCGAGCGGAGCATCGAGACCGGCATCGACAACTGGGCCGTTACCGAGGTCGTCTCCGGCCTGGCGGCCGGCGAGCAGGTCGTGCTGTCGGTGGACGGCGACGGGGTCGAGGCCGGTGCCGCGGCCACCGCCGAACCGGCGGATGCGCCATGATCGCCCTCGACGGCATCGAGCGCCGCTTCCAGGTCGGGGATCAGACCGTGCATGCCCTGCGCCGGGTCCATCTGGGGCTCGCGGTGGGGGACTACTGCGCCATCATGGGGCCGTCCGGCTCGGGCAAGAGCACGCTGCTCAACATCCTCGGCCTGCTCGACCGGCCCGATGGGGGCAGCTACCGGCTCGACGGCATCGAGACCACGAGCCTTGGCGAAGAGTCGCGGGCACGGCTGCGCCGGGACCGCATCGGCTTCGTCTTTCAGGCCTTTCACCTGGTGCCGCGGCTGACCGCGTTCGAGAACGTCGAGCTGCCGCTGCTGCTGGCCGGCATGCCCCGGCGGGAGCGCCGAGATCGGGTGGCCACCGCGCTCCATCGGCTCGGACTCGCCCCGCGCGCCGACCATCGCCCGGACCAGCTCTCCGGCGGCCAGCGCCAGCGCGTCGCCATCGCCCGCGCGACGGTCACCGAGCCCGGCCTGATCCTCGCCGACGAGCCCACCGGCAACCTCGACCGCGGCGCCGGCGAGGACGTCATCGCCGCCCTGGAGGCCCTGAATGCCAAGCAGCTCACCCTCATCGTCGTCACCCACGACCAGGCCCTCGGCGAGCGCGCCCGCCGGCAGGTGCGGATGGATGACGGCGCCGTGATCGAGGACGACGGGGGTTGTGCGACCCCGAGCTGACCCGGCGCAGTGGGAACCTAAAGGACTTGCTCGAGGGCTGCGCTCGTTGTCGTTGCCGTTCGCTGGACGAGCCCGGTGTCGGAGAATCGCGGGAAAGCCATGAAAGACATATTCCATGAATCCGGTGGCGCTTGAAATCGGACTCCAAAGATGCTGGCATTGCCATGCAACCTAATGATTTTCAGCGGCAGGTCGCATCCCAAGGCGAGGGCGCGAGATTGCATCTCAATTTCCGCGGGGCTGCGGCGTTGCTGTTCTCTGCGATAGCGGCTTCGTCCGAAGCTCCCAATGCCGTTAAGTCAAGGTTCAGAAACAAGTGGTGCAGACGCAATGACGAAACGGCCAATCCAAGAGCTCAGCGAGCGGGCGTCTGCACCACTTGTTTTTGAATCGATCCTAAGTTAAGCCGTGGGAGCGGCTTCCAGCCGCGACGGTCGCCGCGCGAGCCGAGTCGCGGCTGGAAGCCGCTCCCACAAAGCGCTCCCATCGCTCGCTAACTTAGGCGATTTCTGTCAACTTTCATACCATCTGACTTGTCTTGACGCCCGCCTTCGGCGTCGGGCTGACGGTCACATAGCGAGCTATGCTCCCGCCAGCCCTCCTTGAAGGCGAGCGTCAATCCTGCGTCATCTGGTATGAAAGTTTCCGGCAATCGCCTTAATGGCATTGGGCCGGAAGGCGGACTGATGCCCGGTATTGGCCAAGAGGCGGTCAGAAATCGATCTTCGCAGTATTGCTGCTATTCTGCATGGCATCAAAGCGACCCTTACCATCACCAGCATCTACAAGACATCCATCGGCGACTTCACCGGCACCACCCCCGGCCGATTCATCACATGCGTGTAAATCATGGTCGTCGCGACATCCTTGTGTCCGAGCAACTCCTGCACCGTGCGGATGTCATAGCCCGACTGCAACAAATGCGTGGCAAACGAATGACGAAGGCAATGGGAATTGACTCGCTTCGCGATGCCCGCCTTCTGCCCAGCGGCCTTCAGCACCTTCTGAAACCCCGCCTCATGCAGATGATGCCGGCGCACCACCCCCGCCTTCGGGTCGGACGCGAGCCGAGCGCTCGGGAACACGTACTGCCAGATCCATTCCCGCGGCGCGTTCGGTGCCTGCCGTGCCAACGCATGGGGCAAATAGACGAACCCGGCGCCGCCCGCCAGATCCTCTCGATGCAGCTGCGCCACCCCCTGCAAATGCTCACGCAGCGGCTCGACCAGGCGCTCCGGCAACGGCACCACCCGATCCTTGCCCCCTTTGCCGTTGCGCACCACGATGTGGCGATTGTCGAAATCCACATCACCCACCCGCAGCCGCACGCCCTCCATCAACCGCATGCCCGTGCCGTAGAGCATGCGTGCCAGCAGCGCCGGCGTACCGTTCAGCGTCTCCAGCAAGGTCCGTATCTCATCCGTGCTCAGCACCACCGGCAACCGCTGCGTCTCCTTGGCGTGCCCGAAATCCATCTCGTCCAGCGGGCGCTCCAAGACATGCCGGAACAGAAACACCAGCGCGTTCAAAGCCTGATTCTGCGTGCTGGCCGCCACCTGCCGCTCGACCGCCAAGTGCGTCAGAAAGCGCTGCACGTCCGCCTTCCCGATCCGCGAATAGTCTCCCGGCGTATGGCGAGAATGCCCCTCGAGAAACTGCACGAAGCGGTGGCACCAATCCACATAGGTCTGCTCCGTGCGCAACGCGTAGCGCCGTGCCCGCAGCGTCTGCGCCATCTGCTTCAACAGCGGTCGACCCGCGGTGACATTGGAATAGCGCGGATTGTTGTCGACGGCCTCCGCCGGCGTCAGCGCCCCCGCCCGCGTCGGGTGATCCGGAGGCAATGCCTGCCCCACCTCCACCCAGAAGTCCCACTCCACGGTCTTCGCCGCCGGACACCCGCCGAGTCGCACCAGCAGGAGCTGCACCGCCTCCACCGTCTGTCGATACTGCCAATCCGTGAGACGACGCTCCCGCGCATAGGCGGGAAAGAACCCCGTGATCTCCTTCGCCGACAACTCGCGAAGACGTTTCGGGCGCATCGCGTCCACGAAATCTTGGGCGCGCACCACATACCAGCGCCGCGCCGCCTCGGGGATGCGCTCCTCCTCCAGCAGGCTCACATACCGGTCCCAGCCGGAGGGCGTCCCCGTCTCGCGCCGCGCTGGAAGGGCGCCGGCTGGCTTCGGATATCGCCCGCTCGCCGGCGCGCCGTCGCCGGCTCGGGGGGTGTGCCTGGTCATGATCAGAGATTACCCCTCAGCGGTTGCGTGTACGCGAAAAAGCGCTAGACTACCCCCTAGCATAGTCAATAACCTTGGTTCCAGCCTAAGTCACACAGCACAGGCTGCGGCCCAAGTAACGAATAAAAAAGCTCCTTAAAGGTCAGTTGCGCAACTCGAATGAAAAATTTCGTAATTTTAACCCACTCCCCTCCCACCCCCCCCAAAAACACCTCCCCTTTCTCTCACAAACAATTCATTTTATTTTTTCAACCTTCCCCCAACCCTAATCCAATCAGTCGAGTTTCAAAATATTTAAAAAACATTTACCCCCTTTACAGTCAACCATTTATTCCCGTTTCCCTTCCTCTCCTAAGCTCTACCCCGATAACTGCTGCTTCAATCGTCCGTATGATGATCAATCTCATCTCAAAACGCCCCCCCTCCACCCACCTTCCTACCATCCACCCCTCCAATTCCCCTTTCCTCCCCAACCACCCACATAACCACCCCCACCTCCTCTCAACTCCCACCATTTCACCCCACCACCCCACCCCCCCATCCCTAACAAAATTTTCAGTTTATTATTCTGTGTTTATTCGGTACTCTTTTCATTTTATAGCTCCCCTCCTAACACCACACCACACCCACTACAACAACAGAAAAAGACGATTGACACAAGCACTCACGATTGATACGCTTATCACACAATTATCTCCCGGATTTAAAAGGGTTCACCTTTTTTAACAATCTAACAACGATATTCCACCCCATTTACCCGCATACCAATAGCAATTTTTCAACGCTAATAACTATACCCCTTCCTTCTCCCCAAATACCTACCTTCTCTCTTTTCTCTCCCAGGATACGGCTTGAAGCGGAAGCAAAATGAAAATTCAAGAAGAAACGCGTAATGGCGAGTATGAGCTCATCTGGTCGTACATATTGGAATACGAAAACAGCAGGAACCCATTCAAGGAAAGGAAAGAGCAGATCGCAAAATGGCGAAACTACGCTGTTGTAAATGTTGTCGAAAGTGACGCGGTGTTAAGCACTGCAGCGATCCTGCACGAACAAGGATTTAAGAAGATCGATTCACTTCATGTAGCATGCGCTATCGACGCTGACGCAGATTACTTTTTAACAACAGACGATGGCATCTTGAAGAAGGCAACTTCTATTCGAGAAATCAAAATTACCGATCCAATTGGATTTATCAAAGAGGTGTTGGCGTGATCACCGATACTGAAATTAGGACGAAGGGCTTTCAGGTTCTTGCAAAATTCTTAGGCGATGTCGAAGCGGAGCGATTCATCGCCTTAATCCAGCGAGAGCCCTTTGACTACACCAAATGGCGTCAAGACCTAGACGAAGATCTGAGTCTTGACGAAATCAGCCAGAGAGCAATGGCACGAACAAACAGAGTCACCGAACAATAGCGCGACCTCCGACCGCGGGCTGGCTGGCCGTCGCTGCGCTCCGGCCAGCCAGCCCGCGGCGGGGTGCGCTTGACGTTGGGCGGAGAACACCCAGCGTCAGGCGCCACGGGAACGCGTTGCAAAGAGATTTATGCCGCGACTTGCGGGATAGCGCTGCTAGGCGAGCATGCTGCGGCTCTGCATAGCACGACCGAGAATCGTGTTTTCCAGCAACTGTTTGTAACCCATCGGAAGACCAGAGGGGCATGTCGCACCATGAGTTTGCTAGACGATTTGAAGGAAAAAGCCTCTCGCTATGTAGAACAAGCAGAGCAAAAGAAAGACGAACTGGTCGAAAAGGCCACCGTAATAAGAGAAAAACATGAAGAGGAAAAACGAAGAAAGACGGAAGACTGGGTATATAGGAAAGAGGCAGAACTAAAGGCGCTACAAAAGACGCTCAAAGAGCGCGAAGCACTCATCAAGAAAAGAGAAGGGCAAGCTTAAGGACCAAGCCTTGCTCCGATACACTGTCTTAGCCTTGTTATTGCTTGTCATCGTCACTCTTGCGTTTGAAGAGCATCTGCCTTCACTGGAACCCGAAACTCCAGATTCTTCCTCGTCCACGCAGGTTAATACGAATATACCCAATGAGAGTCCGATCAATAGAGGCGTAGCAGAGCGAAATTCAGAAAAGACGTATACGCCCGATGAGCTTAACCGCATGGTAGACCGGGGTCAGTATCCTGATCAGGGGCCGGTCAGTAATACTCAAAAAAAACCAATGTCGTTCTCCGCATGTAAAGTTGCAGCAGGAAGCGTAATGTCACAAATACGTGGATCGTATCCAGTAAGAACAATCGTCGATACAAGCATTGTTTATGTGGTCAAGGCATGGATAAATGATGCGGCGGTCACTGTGAGTTGCTCAGGCCCAGATAAACAGATGGTTCTAACGCAAGCACCGTACCGATAATGCTCTTACTAACGCCCACAGCCGACGCACAAAGGGGGAGAAGGAGGAAAGGCAGAAAAGGGGTCGGCAGAAAAGGGGGTCAGATCCCTTTTCTCTAATCGAGAGCGAAAAGGGGCCAGGCTCAATAATTGAGACTCTAAACCAATGAAAAGATGCCCAACTAGAGCACCCGGAAAAGGGGTCCACCCGGAAAAGGGGGCAGATCCCTTTTCGGTCCGCGGGGGTAAAGGGGTCCGGGGGTAAAGGGGTCAGATCCCTTTTCTCTAATCGGAAAAGGTAAAGGGGTCAGATCCCTTTTCTCTAATCGATGAATAAAAAAATGGTCGGAAAAGGGGTCCGGAAAAGGGGTCAGATCCCTTTTCAATGAAACAGAGAAACTCAAATCACACGGTCAATAGCTGGCCATGCATGAAGATGCCCAACCTTGACGTTGGGCCATAACAACCCACACCCGTAACTCACGATGGATTTCGAGATCGTCGGAAAAATATCCGGCATTCAGCCAATAGCTACCGGAACGGGGATCCGAGAGTTGGCAAGACTGAACAAGCAATACGGGCGCGGCAAGTGGCGAAAACTGAAAGGATTTGCCTCGGTTCTCTTGCTGGACGGAACAACGCACATGGCAGAGCTTCACTGGTATGAAGCCCACGGTATCGGCAAGAGAGAATTCAAGCTCAAGCTACCACTCCTCGACTAATATGAACACTTCCACGTGCGGCAGCTTCAAAATTTGCGGTCTGCGTCAACAACGACGGGTATGCAGCGGCGTTGGAGACCGGAAAGATTTAGGAGGAAGGGGGTCACCATTTAGCTGACCCCGATCAAGAGGCGGCAAAAAACTCTCGCGGCTGAGCACGATGATCTGGATCAATTTTCCGCGAAGCGTTGCGTTGAGCCTGTGACGCGCCGTCAGTTCTCTATGTGTTGGTTGCGGAGCCGATCCGCACCAGTCACCCTTCAGGTTCTAGGCATGGGGCTGCTCCCAGTGGGGAGAAGACACCCGGCCCGTTGCTCATTCGAGCCCCAGAAAATCATCGGTGCCCCGCCAAGGTCCAAGTGGTGCACGGCAGTGCCCGGAGGGCGGGCCGTGCGTTCACAGATACTGTGGCTTGCACCCCGGTAGGGCGCAGCCAACCCGATATGGCTCGATGGCGGGGGCGTCTCGGTCACATACGCTGTCGCTCCGTGGTGGTTGCAATCTTGGGCGGGAATGCCTCGGGGCTCAATCAGATCTGGTGGCTGGTCGCCAACCCCATGTCGAAGCTCACCGAGGCATGCCCGATTCGGTTCACGCGAAGGCGCGGTTCACGTCGAATTCGCTGCCGTCGCGAAGAATGTAGTAGCAGGCACGAGCCAGTTTGTGCGCCACCGCCTTGGTGGCGATGACGTTCTTGGTCTTGGCGCGCTTGCGTTGATAGTAGCGCTTGATCTGCGGGTTGTAGCGCACGGCGAAGTTGGCCGCCTCGACGTAGGCCCAAGCCAGATACTTGTTGCCGTTCTTGGTGTTGCCCTTGCCCTTCTGCTTGCCGTTGGAGACATGCGTGCTGCCGACGCAGCGGCAGTAGGAGGCGTAGTTTCCGACCCCCGCGAAGCGCTCGATGGGGCCGGTCTCCAGTACGATGGTCAACCCGAGAATGCGCCCGATGCCGCTGACGCTGAGCAGTGCCCGCAAGCGCTGCGTCTCCTTGCTCTGGCGCCAGGCTTCGCGCTCGAGCAGGTCGACGGCCGCCTGTTGGCCTTGCATGGCCAGGACCGTGCTCTGGATCGCCAGCGCCAAGTTGGCGTCGGTGACCAGCTCGGCGACCGACTCCGGGGTCAGGCGCCGTGCCGCGTTGGCGCTGATCGAGCGCCCGCGGTTGCGCGAGAACAGGTTCTGCACCGCCAGGATGTTGGCCGTGTGCTGCTGGACCAGGCGCTGGCGCCGCCGCAGCAGGTCGCGTACCGCCCGCTCGGCCTTGGGGTAGATGTACCCCTCGGGCAGCACCCCCAGGCGCAGCAGCTTCGCCAGCCAGGCCGCGTCGGTGTCGTCGTCGGCATACTTCAGGCCGCTGTACTGCACGATGGCCGCCGTGTTCGCCAGGTGCACCCGGTAGCCGGACTCCATCAAGGCATCGACCAGCCAGTACCAGTTGTAGGTCGATTCCACCACCAAGCCGCTGATCCCGTCGCGATACGGTGCCAGCGCATCGACGATCGTCTGCACGTCGTTGGGCAAGCGCTTGCGGTAGACGAGGCGGTCGGTCTCGTCCGACAAGGCCACGACGCTGTTGTTTGAATGTAGGTCGATTCCGCCGTAAAGTGTCATGGTCGACTCCTCCCCTTCGGGGCTGCGGTTGTTGGATCGTTCAACCCAACTGTAGCCTCCGGGGCGGGGCCGGCTAGATGAAATCAGGTCTTGACTTTCTGATTAAATCAAGAATGAATACACCGAACAAACCCACCTGTGCCGAGGCCGACCTGCGGCCTTCGCACTCGCTCAGTCCGCAGATCGACGCGGGCTCTGCTTTAGGGCGGGCACTTAGTCAGAGGACAAGAAACAATAGGGGCAGACCACGTTTCTTTTCGCCCAACCAATGAATTGCCCAACAAGCGCGCTAGCCCGACCGCCAACTGGCCAGCCGCCGCTGACGCGTGCGGTTGGCCAGTTGGCGGCGGGCTGCGCTTAACGTTAGCTGCAAAAAGAATATGGAAGATACTGTCTTGATACATGGTGATCACTGGAAAGTCAGTGACCTGCAAAAAGAAGTTGAATGGTGCCGTACGGAAAAGTGGAAAAAGCAATCATTTGCACCTCGTGATGCCATAAAGCAAAAGCATTCTTGGTCTGAGCATCAGCAAGGGAAAGCAGTTCCGAAGGGTGGCGAACTAATTGAAGGAGGCTGGGAGCATGAGCACTGCCGTTTGTTGGTGGAAAATACGTGAGTCGGATGATCCAGCAATTGGCATTGGTTATACCAACGGATATCAGTGGCTGTGCGCAGAGTGCTACAGACAGTTCATCGAAGGTAATGCTCTTGGCATCATCAGCTAACAAGGCAAATCCAGCCGACGCGCCAAAGGCGCGCGCGGCTGATTTGCGGCGTTAGGCGCTGAAACCCAAACCAACTGTGTAGCTTGGAGCACTGTGAAGATCTCTGAAATCCTAAGACTGCTCAAAGAAGACGGATGGTACGTGGTAGCCACGAAAGGAAGTCACAGGCAATTCAAGCATCCCAGCAAAACGGGTCGAGTCACTGTGCCCGGCAAACCAAGCGATGACATCGCTCCAGGCACCAAGAACAGCATCTTCAAGCAAGCCGGTTGGAAATGACACCATGCGCTACGCAGTCGTCATCGAAAAGACAGAAAGTAATTTCTCGGCATACGTTCCTGATCTACCCGGATGTATCGCAACAGGCGCTACAGTCGCGGAAACAGAATCAGAAATCCGAGAAGCTATCGCTTTCCACCTAGAAGGCATGCGGGAGGATGGTATTGTCCCTCCAATCCCGCAGAGTCAAGTAGAGTACGTTGAGGGTAGCCGCCTAACTAGCGGCTCGGCCCGATCGCCCCTTACCGCGCCGTCGCTTGCGCTCCCGGCACGGCAACGGGCAGGGCCGCTGAGTTAGAGCCAATCCCTACCTATTGAAAAGTCAAAACAAAGGAGAAAAACATGGCAATGTATCTGAGTCAAGAAGATTTACAGGTTTACTTCTACCATGTTCATGCAAAGGCTGCGAAAGAACTAAAAAATGAGGAATAAGACTGGAAATCAACTCAAGAACTATACCGGTCTCATCTGAGAGTTTCTCTCGAAGTCAAGTAACCACGCGAAAGGCTGGTATCATTTTCATGAAGGGAAGAACGGGGGTCGAAGAACGGGGTCAAGTCTTTCCTTTTGCCTTTCTTGGCGAATGAAGATGCCCAACATGCGCCTCGGCCCGCCGCCCGTTGCCGCGCCGTCGCTGCGCTCCGGCGCGGCAACGGGCGGCGCGCCAGCCTCAACGTTATGTGAAAAACAGAAGGGATAGGAAAAAGCATGTCTCTTGACAACGATAGCAAAGTAATTGGGTATTTTGCTTTTAGTTCACCTACCGAAGTTATATGCGAAGGTGATGCTTGTGTCATCTCTGGAAATGAACAAAACATGAGAAATTATATGGGGGAAGACCGGGGTCAGGAAGACCGGGGTCAGGTCTTGACTTTTGCAGGAAGACCGGGGTCAAGGAAGACCGGGGTCAGGTCTTGACTTTTGCCTCTGTTAGCCGATTCAAGATGCCCAACAAGTCCGCCAGCCCGACGCCAAACTGCGGCCGGCGCTTCGCGCGTGGCCGCAGTTTGGCGTCGGGCTGCGGTTAACGTTATTATTCAGGAGAACCTAGTCAGTAATGAGTTACAGGAAAATCGGAATAATTGGTGATGTTCATTGTGAAAATGAATTACTTGAAAAAGCAATCAGTCACTTGATTGATAGAAAACCGGACATAATCATTTGTACTGGTGACATAGCTGATGGAACTGGGGATTTTGATAAATGTGTAAGTCTTCTCAAGTATCATGAAATTAAAACCATTAGAGGCAATCACGACAGTTGGTTGATAGGCAATTCGATGAGGTCTCTGCCTAATAGCACTAGATTGGAGTCTGTCAAAACCAGCTCCGTGGAATACCTGAAGCAACTACCCAAGACTATGAGTTTCGAAACTCCACTAGGGGAAGCTTTGTTATGCCATGGATTAGGCGAAAACGATATGGCAAGGCTTACTCCAGATGACTACGGATATGCGATTGAAGCAAACAGTGATCTACAGAAATTGATCTCGGAAAATCGGTACTTGGTTATCATAAGTGGTCACACTCATAGAATAATGGTTAGAAATCTTGAAAATCGACTATTTATTAATGCGGGAACCTTGATAAAGGCACATGCCCCATGTTTTTCACTTGCCGATTTTTCTTTAAGAAAAATTAAATTTCAGTTTTTTGATAAAAATGGCGTTGCATCAAGAAAGGAAACCATTGCGTTCACGTAATAACAAAGACAATCAGGAATTTACTGTTTCCCCTAAAGGTAAGAGAACTCATAGCACGACTTGAGCAAGCCGGATTTCAGAATCGCGGCGGAAAAGGAAGCCATCGGAGTTTTGTTCACCCGAACGTGCAGAAGCCCATTACAATTCCAGGCAAGACTGGCGACGACGCCAAACATATCTGGTTCGAGCTGTACAGCGCGCAATCGCGGAGGCTGAGAATGAAAGATAGTGACCGTTACGCCAAAATCGTAGAGTGGTCAGAAGAAGACCAGTGCTACGTGGGCAGTTGTCCGGGGCTTATGTTTGGAGGCTGCCATGGGGACGATGAGCTGTCGGTGTTCAAGAAGCTCTAAGAGCTTGTAGACGAAGTCATCGCTCTTTACCACCTAGACGGCAAGTCCTTGCCTGCGGACACTGCTGGGCATGATCTGGCAAATCGTCTCCAAAACGTTGCCTAATCATTGGCTCGGCCCGACCGCCCGTTGTTGGGGATACCTCAGGGACAGATCACCAAATTCGCCAGGCCCAATAATCGCCCAACGGGCGGCGGGCCAACTAAGACGGGGGCAGGTCTCACATGTAACACCCACGGGATGGGGTCCGGGACGGGGTCTTCCCTTTCAAAGAGGACGGGGTCTCGACGGCGGCGACGAACGGCGACTTGTTCTCCGACCCGCGCCCCGGCTTGCCGGCATGCACACCGCCGAGCACCGCGTCATCGGCAATAACCACGCCTTCGAGCAGGCGCACATCTTCGCGTTGCGCCATGGCTTCGAGCAGCTTGTGCTTGACCCGCCAAGCGGCGCGGTAGCACACGCCGATCTGGCGCTTCAACGAGAGCGCCGAGATGTTGTTCTTGTTCTGCGTGACCAGGTAGATCGCCTGGAACCACTTCGTCAGGGGCAGGCGCGTGGCATGAAACAGGGTTCCCGAGCGCAACGTGGTCTGCTCCCGACAGTGGCCACATTGCCAGTAGCGGCGCCCGTCGACAACAAAGCTGGAGTGCTCGCGTCGAGCGCATGCGGGACAGACGAATCCCGTGGGTCAACGCGCCCGCAGCAAGGCCGCTTCACACGCTTCTTCGGTGCCGTAGGTCTCGATGAACGTACTCAGGGACATGCCGCGTTGGAACTGAATCGGGTTTTGGGGCATTGCAGGCGCTCCGTTGGTGAACACGCTGCGTAGTGTGCGCCTGCCGCAGGCTCAGCCCGTGAGCCCGCCAGCTGAGGGATAGCACTAAGCACCTTAGCCCATGAGCTTGTCGTATTCGGCGTGAGTGCCGATCCAGAACCACTGTATACCGTCAGGAACGGGAATGCCTAGAGCGCGATACCGTGCTCCAACGCGGACGCTCCGATACTGCCCCTGCCTGACTTTCTTGAAGTGCAGTGAGGGATGAGCTGGGTTGTCGCGAAGGAGCTGATAGTTTTACCGCGCGACTTGTTGTACCGGCTCTGGTAGGGAATTAAAGCGCTGCCAGAACGCGGCCGAGGCGTAATGCCTTAAATTTCTCGCGCCTGTCCGGCCTTATACTCAGCGAGGGCGGCAGAAGCGAGTGCATCTAACTTGCCGGCCCTTGCGTCTCTTTCGATCTGCCGATCCCACTCGTCGTGGTCCCAGTCGAGGAACCAGCGTCGAAACTCGGTCAGATCGTCCTCGGAAAGCGACTTGACTTGCTCTTCCAGTCTTTCAATGGTAGTCATCATCGGCCTCTTGCTATTCGGTAGGTTTGTATGACCACGTCTTCGTTCGGCTATCCTTCACTCTGTCGAACCTGATCCCTGTACGCGCAAAAGTAAGGCTGGCCGCGAAGGTTGTTTGGATTGTGCTTCTCACTCTCGATGTACCTTCGGCTGAACCAGCCGATCATGTTC
The DNA here is from genome assembly GCA_942491465.1 of uncultured Gammaproteobacteria bacterium. GTDB lineage: Bacteria > Pseudomonadota > Gammaproteobacteria > Chromatiales > Chromatiaceae > CALOBA01. Next base: position 971 of record CALOBA010000077.1, on the reverse strand, counting down.
CCGATATGGCCACGAGCGTCTTTTTCGGGGCATTGGGCATTTAGCGGCTGCGTGTTCGGCAAACGCTTTGCCATCGTCGTCGGCATACACAACTTCTTCAAGGAGCTTTATCGGGACATATCCACCGAAGGTCGCGTGAGCAGTCTGGATGGCAGCCTCGATAATTCGGGAGCAACTATCTTCATCAAAGCACTTCCCCATGGGTACCTTCCGGCGCGCGCTGTAAGGGCTTAACGTTAACCGCAGCCCGCGCCCAACTGCGGCGACGCGCTGGCGGACTCGTTGGGCACTATCATATGTCAACTTAGGCGAACAGGCAGACCTGCTTGAGGAAATAGTGTAAATGGTAACGTGTCACCGTAATCTGCGTAATCGCTTCCCCGTTCCCCGTTCCCCGTTCCGCGTTCCCGCGTACTCGCTGACCCCGTTTGGCCACGGGCAAAAGGAACGATCTGCCTCGTTCTGGGTTAGGCAAAAGGAAAGACCTGAACATCCCGTTCCCCTGCGTCGCGGAAGTCGCGACTGCAAGTCGCTCCCACATCGGCCACAGGTCCGCGCAGGCTGGGCTGAGGAACGAAACTCAGCGATGGCCGCGTGCAGGCTGGTGGACGCTGGGTTTCGCAGGCTCAATCCGACTACCGGCTGCTCGTAGCCTGATCGTCACGACGCTCCAGCGTCGTGACGCATCCGTCGCCGCTCCAGCGGCGCGTGGCCCCGCGAGCGCTCGGCGCCGTCGCCGCGCCCGTCCACGGGGCGCTGGAGCGCCCGGGGATGCGCGACGACGCTGAAGCGTCGTCGCGATCACGAGACGCTCGGCGCGATCACCAGAAACCCCCGGCTCACCGATCATCGGGCCAGCTCGCTTGTGACTGCGCGCGCCGGGCAGCGCGCTGCATCCAGCCGGATCGCGACAACTGCCGCATCAGCCAGGTTAGGGCGCGCGGCAGGGGCGGCGGCGGGATCGCTCGGCG
>CALOBA010000076.1:0-49072 GCA_942491465.1 uncultured Gammaproteobacteria bacterium | reverse complement strand
GCGGTCGCGCGCTGGAGGATCAGCTCGGCGACCCGCGAGGGGTCTTCCTCGTGGCCCAGATGGCCCAGGCCGTCCAGGTCGATGAGATCGGCGGCGGGCTGGACCAGGGCCACGCGCCGGGCCTCGGACGGCGGGATGGTGCGGTCCTGCTCGAAGCTGACCAGCACCAGCTGGGAGGCCAGCCGCGGCAGCTCGCGGTACAGCGGTTGCAGGTCCCAGTTGGCCATCATGTTCAGCGCCGCGGCCACATGGCCGGGGCTGCGCACCAGGAGCTGGTAGTTGGCGATCTCCTGCGCCGACAGCCGCGAGCCGGTGCCGAGCACCATGCCCTCGATGTTGCCGTGGTGGCGCGCCCGCCAGGCGACCATCCGCGGCAGCGCCGAACTGCGGGCGAACAGCTTGGCGGCCGGGGCAAAGACCTTGGCATGCAGGCCGCGCAAGGGCAGCAGCGCGCCGCCGAGGCTGATCACCATGCGCGGCTTGATCAGGCCGTCGAGGGCCATCCAGGTGCACACGGCGGCCCCGGCGGAGTGGCCGACGACGATCTCGGGCACCCGCCCCAGGCGCCGCAGCAGGGCGTTGATGGCGGCGGCCATGCCGGGCAGCGACAGCCGCGGCGCCGGTGGTGCCGAGGTAAAGCCGTGCCCGGGCAGATCCGGGGCGATGATGCGGAAGTGCTTGGCGAGCCTGGGCAGCAGCCCGGCCCAGGAGTGGGTGGCGGCACCGGTGCCGTGCAGCATCAGCATCTCCGGGCCGTCGCCGGTCTGCTGCAGGTGCCAGCGCAGGCCGCCGGCCTCGACGAAGCTGCTGTGCTCGCGGTTGGGCCAGTCCTTGCCGTGCAGCTCCCACAGCGGACGTTCATCGAGGACGTTTTGACGACTCATCAGCTCACCGCCTTTACGGCACCGGACAGGGCCTTGGCATCGGCATGGGGCAGCGGCAGGTAGATGCCGCCCATCTTGCGCGCCAGCTCGTCGGCCTCCGGGCGCGGACGCGGGGAGACGTCGACGATGACGGACTTGACCTCGGCGACGCGGAAGGCGCCGGCGGCATCCATGGCGTCCTCCGTCGCCTGGGCGCGCCCGCCGAGCCCCTCGCGGGTGACGTTGGCGCGACCGTCGGTGAGCAGCACCACCGTCGGCGTGCCGCCGCGGCGCTGCACCATGTCGGCCAGCGCGGCGGCGGCGTCGATGGCCGAGGCCAGCGGCGTACCGCCGCCGCCGGGCAGCCCGGCCAGGCTGCGCTTGGCCCGCACCAGTGAGCGCGTCGGCGGCAGCAGCAGCTCGGCGATGGCGCCGCGGAAGGCGATCAGCGCGACCCGGTCGCGGCGCACGTAGCAGTCCGCCAGCAGCAGCTCCACGGCGCCCTTGGCCTCGGCGAGGCGGTGCAGGGCGGCGGAGCCGGAGGCGTCGACGACGAAGATGGTGGTGGTCTCGGTGCGCTGCTTGTAGCGGGTGACGCGGAAGTCGTCGTGGCGGACCTCCACCAGGACCTTGCTCGGTCCGGCACCGGACTGCTCGCGCTCGGTGCGGCGCAGCCGTTGCCAGGGTGCCGCCGAGCGCAGGGTCTCGATGAGGTTGAGGCGGGCGTTGGCGCTGGGGTCGCCGCGGCGGGTGCCCGCCGGGCGACCGCGCAGGGAGCCCTTCTGCGCCGCCCCGGACTTACCGCTGGAGCGGGCGCGCCCGCGCAGGGCGCCGAGCTTGAGCATGGCCAGCAGGTTGGCCGGGATGGCGGCCTCGGCGGCCTCCAGCACCTGATCCTCCAGCGGCTTGTCCAGGTCCTGCTGCATGTCCTGCTCGCCGGGGTCGTCGTCCTGTTGATCTTCGGGGGGCGGCGGCTCCTCGGGCTGCTCCTGCTCCATGTCCTCGGGCATGGGCAGCCGGGTGGCACGCGGGGCCAGCACCAAGCGGGCGGCGGCGGTGACGTCGTCGCGCTCGACCTGGTGGCGACCGGCGAGGGCGGCGGAGGCCCGTGCCGCGGCCATGGCGGCCAGCGATGAGCGCAACGAGAAGACGCCAAGGGCCAGCGCGGTGCCGCACAGGGCCTCGGTCATCTCGTCGTCGATCTGCACCTGGGCCAGCCGGGCGCGGGCGGCGATGATGGTGGAGCGGATGGCGGCGGTGGCCTGGTCGCCGGCGGCGGACGCGTCCAACGGGTCTGCATCGGCGCTGTCCGGCACCTCCAGGTCGCCGGGATCGGCCATGTCGAGCAGGCTCGCCAGGGTCAGCGCGATGGGGTCCATGTCCCGCGGGGCGACGTCGTGCCAGGCGACCCGGCTGAGGTCGATGAGGAAGGCGAAGCGGTCGATCAGCGTGTTCGGGACCTGTTCGTCCTCGTCCGCGCCCTCGTCCAGCGCGACGACGCCGATCCGCGCCGGGGTGCGGGCGGTGAGCCCGTCGCGCTCCAGGACCACCTCTTTGGTGTCCAGCGTGACGCTCAGATGCGCCGCGGTGGAGCGCGAGATGCGCTCGGCCATGGCCAGCAGCAGCACGCCACCGTCGGCCTCGGCGATCAGACCACGCTCGGCCACGGGACGGCCGCTGCGCAGGGTCGCGGACAGGTCCAGACCCCCGAGCAGCCGGCCGTCGGCGATGTGCAGCGGCACGCGGCGCAACGGCACATCCTCCGGCAGCAGCTCCCGCAGCAGCTGCTGCCAGAGGTCGCGGACCGGCCCCGGCAGGGCACGGATGGAGACGCCGCCGGAGCCGACGGGGTCAATCGCGAACAGCGCGGCGGCGAGGGTGGCGTCCTCCCAGATCGCCTCGCCGGGCGAACCCTCAGCCGGCGCCTCGGGCGCCGGTGCGGTCGCGGCGGCAGGGTCGATCATTGATCGAACATCTCCTCGATGGCGCGCTCGACGCGGGTGGTGGAACCGGCGTCGTCCAGCACGTTGCGGCGCAGCCGATGCCGCAGCGACGGCGGGGCGACGCGCTTGAGATGCTCGTCGACCACCTCATCGTCGCCTTCCAGCGCGGCCAGGGCGCGGGCGGCGCGGATCAGCGTCAGCTCGCCGCGCAGTCCATCGGTGCCGAGCTTCATGCACAGCTCGGAGGCGCGCCGCAGGGTCTTGTCCGGCACCTTGATGTCGCCCAGGTGCTCCTTGGCGGTGAGGATCTGGCGGCGGACCTTGGCGTCCTTGCGCTTCCACTTGTCGACGAAGACCTGGGGGTCGCGCTCGTACTCATCGCGCAGGCGCACGACCTTCATGCGCGTCTTCAGGTCCTGGGGCGTGGTGACCTCGACGGACAGGCCGAAGCGGTCCAAGAGCTGCGGGCGCAGCTCGCCCTCCTCCGGGTTGCCGCTGCCCACCAGCACGAAACGCGCCGGGTGGCGGACCGACAGGCCCTCACGCTCGACCACGTTCTCGCCGGAGGCGGCCACGTCGAGCAGCGCGTCCACCAGGTGGTCCTCCAGCAGGTTGGCCTCATCGATGTAGAGGAAGCCGCGGTGGGCGCGGGCCAGCAGGCCGGGCTCGAAGACCTTCTCGCCGCGGGTCAGGGCGCTCTCCAGGTCCAGGGCACCGATGACGCGGTCCTCGGTGGCGCCCAGCGGCAGGTCCACCACCGGCACCTGGGCCTTGCGCACCTTGAGCTTGCCGTCCTCGCCCTTGCGCGTGCGGCACTTCTCGCAGAGCACCCGCTCCGGGGCCTCCGGGTCGCAGTTGTAGCTGCAGCCTTCCACCACCCGCATCTCCGGCAACAGCGCGGCCAGGCCGCGGATGGCGGTGGACTTGCCGGTGCCGCGGTCGCCGAACACCAGCACGCCGCCGATGCTCTGATCGGTGGCGGCGATCAAGATCGACAGCTTCATCTCCTCTTGACCGACGATGGCGGAGAACGGGAATGCGAGCCGCCCCTCGGTTTGTGCCTTCGCGGCCATATCAGACTGCCCCTTCGCGACACGGCCGCGGGTTGATTCGGGAGGAAGATGCCGTGGCTACGGCACGGATGGTGGTGATCGGCCGACGGTGGCGACACGGGCAAAGGCCCGCTCGCGCCGCGGCGCGCTGCTTTAGGTGCTGGTCTAGGTGCTGGTTGCTGGACAAGGTCTCTCTCGCTGCGCTGGCGTTCCAGTTCCGGCCCCGCACCGACGTTTCACCGACGCGGGGGCAAAGACAGCCGGCGACACTAGCGCCGTTGCGATAGGCAGGTCAAGCCAAGGGTTACGATGAGTTGACCTCGGTTCGGCTGCCGCGCATCGCCGCGGGGCGCTGAAAGCCCCCGATGCGGCACTGAAATGGCTACCCCGACAGCAGTTCCCGATCGGCCAGCGCCTGCGCACGCCCCGCGACGCGGCGCTCGTAGCTCGCCTGGTTCTTGGTGCAGATCAGCGTGTAGGGCCGACCGCGCTTGTCGGTGGTCAGGTCCAGGTCGCAGCGATGGTACCGGACCCGATGCTCCACATGCTTGCGCCCGTCCTGCGCGGCCTTCAGGCGCCATTCGGCCTGGTCCGGCGCGCGCAGGAAGCGATCCAGGTCCCGGCAATAGGCACAGCGGCAGTCGATCTCGGCGGGGCGGGTCCAGTCCGCCGGCGGCTCCAGGGGCTCGGCGATGCGCCGCTCCAAGTCGGCCAGCACCGCGGCACGCAGCCGCGCCACGGCGGCCGAGATCGGACCCTCGCCATCGGCCAGCGCGAGCGCGGCGGGGCGCAGGACGGGATCGAGGGCATAGACGGCCGGATGGCCGAGAAACAGGTCGAGGGCCTGCTCGGCGAGCGCACTTTCGATCCGCTCCAGCGCGACCAGGGTCGCGACCACCAGCTCCGGCGCCGGCGGCTCGCAGCCGTGGCCGTAGCCGTAGCCGTAGCCGAGCTGCATCCCCCGCTCGGCGACCGGCTCGGTGGGCAAGGCCGCGAGCAAGGCCATGGCCGCAAGCCTGGGCCAGTCGGCGGACTGCGCGGCGCAGAGACCGATCAGCTCGGCACAGGCGGCGGCTCGGCACGGGGCATTGTTGGCGACCACGGCGGTCAGCAGATCGGCAGCCCGCGCCGGCGCCAGCATGGCCAGGGTGCGGGCGATGGCGGCGTTGTCGCCCGGCCCATAGGCACCGGTCGCGCTCTGGCCGGCGATGAAGGCGCCGATCTCGTTGCGCTCGCCGAGCCGCCCCAGGGCGTCGAGCAGGGCCGAGGGCAGGCCATCGTTGCTCAACTGGCGATGGTGCCAGGGGTCGGTCGGCCAGGCGGCGCGGATCGCGGCCGCCAGCGCGATCGCCTCCCCCCTGCGGGCGTCTGCGGCATCGGCGCCGGACTGCTCCCAGTCATCCACCAATCCGGTCAGAAACGGCACGCTGACGGGCACGCCGCCGGCGGCCAGCACGGCCGCGCGCCGGGAGCGGGGCCAGAGCACCAGGGCCGCCCATTGGTAGGAGCGCTCAAACGACACGCCTTCGTTGCCGGTCGCCTCATGGAAGTCGGGCGGCTCATCGTCGAGACCGGCCAACGCGTCCGCCGGGCACAGCTCCTCCGGCCCGAACGACAGCCGGCCCATCACCGACGCGCCGCCGTCGGGCAGGCGCCAATCGTGCAGCTCCCGGAGTTCTTCTTCGACGTCGCCGATCTCGTATTGAACCGCCTCACCCCAGCGACCGCCGCCGGCGTACTCCGCCCAGCCCCTCTGCTCCACCGAGAGATGGGCCAGATAGAGGTCGCAGTCGGCCGCCCCCGCGGCACCCACCAGGATGCCGGCCACCGCCTTATCCACGCCCTTCAGGGTATCGAAGCCCAGCTCCGCCTCGCTGTAGGCGTGCTCCAGCGGCCAGACCAGCTTGTCGGGGATCGCCTCGGCCTCGGCCTTGGCGGCCAGCGCATCCCAGATGCCGAGCACCCGCGCCGCCTCCTGCACCGGGGTATCCTGATCCGGCGGCGCCGGCAGCGGCTCGCCGTCGGGGCGGATCAGGTTGTAGACCAGGGCCAGCCGACAGCCCGACGCGATGGGCAACACCTCGTGGCGGCAGTCGGCATAGAAGGCGGCATAGGCGACCTCGGAGGGCTCGTCCCGGTGCAGGTCCAGCCGCGCCTCCCGGCCCCGGTGGCGCACGATCAGCTCGCCGCCGCTGAACGCCGAGGGCAGCACCAGCACCAGCGTCGCGAACATGCCGGCGGCCTTCTCGGTATCGCGGTGGCTGATGAAGAAGCTGCCGGTGTCGTAGACCAAGAGCTTGTAGAGCGCCGCCTCCACCCGGCCGGCCACGCCGAGCCCGTCGCGCACCCGCTCGACCATCTCGGCCAAGTCCTCGGCCCAGCGCCGTCCCTCGATGCGCACCTGCGCGGCATCGATCTGCCAGGTGCGGCGCACCCCGGTATCCACCAGGGTCTCGCTGCCGCGGCCATAAGGCGCCTGCTCGGCCACGGCCACCAACTGCTCGGCCTGCACCGGCAACAGCGGCAGCGAGACGGGACCGACCCCGTCCACCGACAGCCGCGGCGGATGGATGTCTTGGGTGCCGCTGGCGTAGTAGTCGCCGACGCGCTGGACCTGGCCCAGGACATTGGCGAGCACGGATTGAATCTGGGGCATGGGGCGGGGCTCCGGCGGGGTTGGCGAGGATCGGCGGCACTATAGGGCGGTCCGAACGGCAGGCCAAGGGGCCGCGGCGGGGTCACGGAGTTGTCGCTGCCGCGGCCGGATCGTATGATCAGGCCCTGCGCCGACGCCCCAGATCGCTTGAATTGCCCCGCGACCCGGTCCGCCTCTACTTGCTGCCGGAGCCCCTAACCGCGCCCTCGCCTCGGCTGCTGCTCGCACACTATGCCCGCAAGGCCAGGGAGCCAGCCGCCTTTCAGCTCGTCGAGTGCCGACAGCAGCAGGACGGACGTTTGAGCTTGGCGGTCGTCTCCCAGCAATACAGGCTCGCCGAGGCCGACGATGAGCTCAGGAGCGGGGCACGCGAGGTACGCTGCTACCGGGTCGAAGACCAGCTGCAGGTCTTCCTGATCTTCCGACAAGGCCGTTTGGAGCTGAAGCTGGAAGACAACGACATCATCGCCGCAGTCTGGAACGCGAACAAGGGCGCTCCGCGCTACTGGGAGCGGTCCGAACGCGGCAGCGGCGAGCGCATCCTCGGGCGCGAGCGCGGCACCGGTGAGCAGGATTGGCGCGATCATCGCCTGCTGGCCCCGGACGGTCGACCGATTCAGCCGCCAGCGGGCCTGACTGTCGGTCGCGTCTTCACCGCCGCCGACGACCCCTGCCATGCCGGCCGCATCTATTTCGGCAACAACCGCGCCCGGGTTCATGGCATCGACCTGGCTGACCCCGACTTTCAGCAGTCATCGCCCATGCTCGGCAGCACCCTGCGCGACCTGCTGGTGCTCGACCGGTCCCGAGAGCCGGGCGCGGGGCCGTGCCGCCTGCTGGCCATCTGCAACGACGGGATCGCCTACCTGCTGGCGTCCACCGAGCCGACCCCCGAGCATCCGCAGGGCCGGCTGCGCATCGTCTATCGGCAGCGACAGGGCCCCCACCTGCGCCAGGCGTCGCCGATCGGCGGCGGGCTCGTGATTGCGCTCGACCGCTTCCGCCGGCTGCTGCCGCTGATGGTCGGCGACCCGGAGGCGGAGGAGCTGCGTCTGCGCTCCGTCGCCGCCCGCATGGCACCGCTGCTGGGGTTGGAACAGGCGGTGCATGCGCTCGGCAGCCGGCCTTCGACACTGCACGAGGCCGAACGCCCCGGACCTGATCTGGAACCGGCTGGTCGACGAGGCGGACCGGCTCGGCCCGTGGATCGACGCCCTGCCGCCAGGCCCGGACCGCGATCGACTGGCCCAACGCCACCGGGAATGGATCGCGAAGGTCTGGGCGATGGCGCCCAAGCTGGCCGCCGACCCGGCGCTGACCGCCGGCATCACCCGCGTGGCATCGCTGCGTCTCGACAGCCGTCCGCGACACCTGCGCATCGTCGATGCCGACAAGCGCATCATCTGCCTCTGCGAATACGAATACGGCCTCAGGCTCATGCGCTACCCGGAGGAACCGGGGGGCGAGTGGCAGCACCTGGCCGCGATCGCGCACGGTCGCGACTGGCTCGGGCTGCCGCGCGCGCTCGCTGCCGGCCCGAGCCTGGAGCGCAGCCTCGGCCTGTCCGGCCCCGGCCCGCACGTGCTGGTCGCCACCGACCGCGGCGAGCTCCGGCTCTATCGTTTCGGGTCCGACGGCGCGCCCGCGCCCATCTGGCGGCGCGACATCGACATGGACGTGCGCTGCTGCACCATCGCGCAGACCCCACGGCCTTGGCTGCTCCTCGGCGGCGTCGGGCGCGACCGGCACGCCTGCATCCGCCGGCTGGCGCCGCAGTCGCGGCGCGACGGCTTCGACGCCGAAGATCAAGCGCTGTGGCGGGATGCCGAGCCCGACGGCGTATTGCGCATGCTGGTGGAGACCGTCGCGCCGAGCGGGACCGCCGGTGCCGCCCCGTCGAGCCTCTGGGCGACCGACCGCAAGCGCGGCCGACTCTACCGCTGGCGCCTGCCCACGGGCAATCAGATGGGGCGGCTGGTGTTGCTGGAGGTCGGCCCGATGCGGCAGCGGCCCGACAACTCCCTGCCCCTGCCCCGACGACAGCAAGGGATCTGCTACCCCCTGCGCTGCCCCAAGCCCCTGCCCGGCGGCGAGCTGCCGGGACTCATCCACGAGCGTCAGTGCACCGAACTCTTGTCGCTGGACCCTATCTGTGCCCAGGCGTTCATGCATAAGCTGTGGCTCTGCGTCAGGCAGACCGGACCCGACGCCGAGCTGGGGCGGGCACTCGCCCCGCTGTTGCAGCAGATCCCGAACATCGTGCTGGTGCCCTTTGTGCGCATTGATCGTGTCCAGGACCTGCTGCAAACGCCCAACGCCGCCGTCTTTCGCCGACTGCTCGCCGAGCTCTGGGCCGGCATCGCGCAACGCAACCGCGACGACAACCTCTGCCACCAGGCCCGCACCCTCGCCCACGCCCTGTGCCAAAACTTCCTCGATGCCCGCGGTCGGGAGCTGGACAGTCAAGCCCCGACCACCAGCAGTGCCGCCGGCCCTCGAGATCAGCAGGCCAGGGCGGCTTGGGACTATCTGCGCCCCGCAGCCGAGGACGACGCGCCCAGCGAGCGGCGCCTGTTCGAAGACGTGCAGCGCTGTCTCTGGCAGGACCGCACGGCCTGCCCCGCGGGCTTCTGGGAGCCGACCCGGATTCTGGGTCTGCGGCTCGGTCAGGCGGCCCGGGTCTGGCATTGGGCACGGGAGCGGACCAAGGCGCAGCACCTGCCCGCGGCGATCAACCTGTGGCTGGACCTGCTCTGGCGACTCTGGGGCTGTCCGCACGAGGACGGCTTTCGGGCGCATCTTGCGGAGCTGCTCGAGCCCGGCGTCCCGCTGCTGCCGGCACCCTGGGGCCGCTGGCTGCAGGGGTTGCTGTTGGACCGCAGACAGGGGCCGGAGCCGATGCCGGACTGGGATCTCTTCCAACAGCCCGAGCCGGACTCCGAATTCGATCAGCGCGTTGTCTGGTAGCCGCAACCGCCAGTGCTTGGGGGCGGGGGCACAGCCGCCCTTGTGCTCCAACCGTCCACTTCCCCCCGCAGTCGCGCTCATCATCGCGTTTTTGAAGAAATCGCGGGCCTTGATCGTCGTTCCGGCGTGTTGGGTGGACGAGCGATAGCGAAGCCTACCAGCTATCCGTTACCCGGCGGCGCGCTGAACCCGTGGCTCCAGGGATTCCAGGGTCCCGAAGACGGCGTCGATCACGTTCTCCCGGCCAGCGAACAGCGCATCCGGCCCGCCGGCATGCAGCAGACTGAACGGCGGCTCGTACAGCGCGGTCGCCTCGATGACGCCGCGTGCGCTGAGCTGGTCGATGATGAGTTCAATGAACCGCATCTGCGGTGGCGTCAGACTCCGGTCGTTGAGGAACCGGGAGAAGGCCGCTTGCGCCGCCTGCCGGTCCATCCCGACCAGGCCGCGGACGAAGTGCACCAATGAGGGTGTACCGCTGCGCTCCAGCAGCCCCGAGAGCAGCGTCTCGCCGTCGTCCTCGCCGATCTTGGTCAGGGTGGACTCCAGGCCCTCCAGGTCGGTCGGCGTCAGCGGCTGATTGGTCCGCAGCCGATGGATGACGATGTTGTCGCGGTGGTTGGTCAGGTAATCCTTGACCTTCTTCTCGTACTGCACGCCGGTCATCTTCGGGATCGCGACGGCGGCCTCCTCCCGCACCCCGAGCACCTCGTCCTTGAAGTCGGTGTAGACGACCTTGCGCTCCTTCTTGTCCAGCAACGGCACCAGGCCCCTGAGACGCAGCCGGAGCGCCTCCAACTGCGCCAGATCGATCCCTTCCCAGAAGGTCGTCTCCTGGATGCGGCTGAGATAGTCCAGCTCTATCTTGACCACAGGGATCGCGCTCTTCTCCTCCAGCAGCATGGCGATCTCGACCACGCGCTTGCGCTGACGCTCAAACCCGGCGGGGTCGGTCTCGGCGTGCGCCAACTGCATCCGCAGCAGGGTCAGATCGAACAATCGCGACTCGATGTCGTCGGTCTCGATCTGGCTCGGGAGTCCGGCCAGCTCGCGTTGGAGGGTCTCGTGGTCCGCGTCGGTGAGATCGTCCCAGGCGTTGCGCTGCTGGAACCGCTCCACCGTCTCCAGGTGCATGCGCACGATGAAGTTGTCGCGGTTCATCGCCGCCACCTCGGCGTGCAGCCCGTCGGTGAGCGCGATCAGCAGGTCCGCATCAGGGTCCAGGTCCGGCGTGGTCTGGATAGTCCGAAGCAACTGCACCCGAGCGCGGAACAGGCGCGTACCGAGCGGGGCACCACCACCGGCCTCGATGCCCTTGGGATTCTCGCGGAAGAAGTCGAAGTTGAAGCAGAAGTCGAAGACACGAAAGTCCGGCTTGTCCTCGCCGGGTCCGAAGAGGTCGGGACAGAGCCGGGTGCCGCGCCCGATCATCTGCCAGAACTTGATCTTCGAGTAGACCGGCTTGAAGAAGACCAGATTGGCGATCTCCGGCACGTCGATGCCGGTATCGAGCATGTCCACCGAGATCGCGACGTGCGGGTCCTTCTCCCGCTGCGAGAAGTCGTCGATCAGGCTCTGGGCGTACCTGGCATAGTTGTCGATGACGCGGGCGAATTGGCCCTTCAGGTGCGGGTAGTGGTGGTTGAAGCGCCGCTCGATGAAGGCGGCATGCTCATGGTTGCGGGCGAAGATCACCGTCTTCGCGAGCCGGTCGCCACCGGCGACCTTGTGGCCGTGTTCCATCAGGTGTTGGAGCACCTTGTCCACGGTGTCGGTGTTGAACAGCCAACTGTTGATGGCGGCGGCATTGACCCGCTCCGGCAGGGTCTCGGCATCGGCGTCATCGCCCCAGTCGATGGCCTCCCACTGCGCCTTCTCCTCGTCGCTCAGGCTCTCGTAGTCGATCCCCTCACGCGGGAAGCGCAGATCGACCTGCTGCACCCGGGGCGGCACCAGGAAGCCGTCGTTGACCGCCTCCTCCAGCTCATAGGCGTCGGTGGGCACGCCCGGCTCCAGGTCGAACAGGGCATAGGTGTTCCGGTCCACCTCCTCACGCGGGGTGGCGGTGAGCCCGACCAGCAGCGAGTCGAACCAGCGGAAGATCGCGCCGTACTTCTGGTACACCGAGCGGTGCGCCTCGTCGATGATGACCAGATCGAAGTGGCCGACGCCGAAGCGGGCTTCATCGCCCCCCGAACCCAACTGGCTCTGGTCGATCAAGCCCATCATGGTCGGGTAGGTGCAGACGTAGACCCGGCCCTCGGTGGCCTTCTCGGTGACCAGATTCACCGGACTCGATTCGGGCAGGTGCGCCTTGAACGCATTGCAGGCTTGGTTGACCAGCGAGACGCGGTCGGCCAGGAACAGCGCCCGCTTGACCCAACCGGCCCGCTGCAACACATCGACCAGGGCGATGGCGGTGCGGGTCTTGCCGGTACCGGTCGCCATCACCAGCAGCGCCTTGCGCCGGGCTTGGGTGAACTGCGCGAACAGGCTGTTGATGGCCCGCTTCTGGTAGTACCGCTCGACGATGGCGTCCTTCACCTGGGTCAGGTCCAGGGGCTGGCGCTGGGAGCGGCGGGTGATCAGCCGGCTGAGTTCGTCCTTCTTGAAGAAGCTCGCGACCTGACGCGGCGGGTAGGCCTGGTCGTCCCAGAGCCATATCTTGTAGCCGTTGGTGGTGAAGATCAGCGGGCGCTGGCCGTGCATCTGCTCCAGGCAGTCGGCGTAGAGTTTCGCCTGCTGCTGGCCGACCTGCGGGTCGGCGGTGGTCTTCTTGGCCTCCACCACCGCGAGGGGTTTGCCGTCGTCGCCCCAGAGCACGTAGTCGGCGTAGCCGATGCCGGTCGCGGTGGGCATCCCGGTGACCTCGACCTCCCTGTTGTTGGGCTGATCCAGCGCCCACCCGGCGCGACGCAGCTCCACGTCGATCAGAACGCGACGGGTCTCGGCCTCGGAGTAGTCGTGGTCGTCGGGCACCTGCTCGGCGGCGGCACGGACCTCGGCAAGCTGGGTGCGCAGTGCCTGGACCTGGGCGTCGAGTGCGTCGCGCTCCTGCTGGCGCTTCAGTGCCTCGGCGTTCTGCTCGGCGAGTTGCTGCTCCAGCGCCTCCAGTTCCTTGCGCGGGACCACCTCGTGGCTGCCGGGTGCGGGAGGGACGCGCTCATCGCTCCAGGCGGCACCGGCGCGTGAGGCGTCGGGGGTGTAGGTGCGCACCAGCCAGTAGCAGACGTGGTGCAGTTCCTTGACCACCTGGAGGGCGTCCCGGGCCCTGACCGGGCGCGGGCTGTGCACGGCCTCGTTGCCCTGTCGCTGGATCAGCCGCGCCTTCAGGTAGACCGCCTGCGGGACGAGGTTCTGGAAGCTGGGGGCGTGCAGCAGGGCCCCGAGGCTGTTGTCGTAGGGCGGGCGCAGGTCGCGGTCGTGCCGGTACAGCCAGTGGACGATGGCCTCCAGCGTGAAGCGCGCATGGAAGCAGGCGGCGCGGGGGTCGCCGTGGATGTGGCCCTCCGCCTTGGTGGCCGCCTCGGCGATGTCACGAAACTCCGTCGGCAGGAAGGCGAAGTTAGTCATCTGTTCGCAGCCCTGGCCGGGTCGTCAGAGGCGTTCTTCTGGCTGGCTCCCACGCTCCAGAGACGGTGCAAGTATTCGCAGAACCGGCCATAAAATCACTCACCACAGAGGACACAGAGGACACAGAGGACACAGAGGACACAGAGGACACAGAGGACACAGAGGACACAGAGGACACAGAGGACACAGAGGACACAGAGGACACAGAGATTTTAGGTCATTGAAAGAAAAGGGCTCTTTTCTCTGTGTTCTCTGTGTTCTCTGTGGTAACAATCCTTTGCATCGCCGGTTTTTTGAATACTTGCCCAATCTCTGGAGCGTGGGAGCGAGGCGAAGTCGATGAAGTCGAGCACCTCGCGCGCCTTCTCTGGCGGCAGGGTCAGGCTTTTCTGGTAGATGGTTTCGGCGAGCGTCATGGCGGCAATCTCTCAGAGTTGACCGTTGAAGGCGCGGGACTGGAGCGAGGCGAACAGGGTGTCGAGTTCGGCGAGGTGGGCGCGGAGGCGGGTCTTTTGGCGCTCGATGGACTCGACGATGGTGGCGAAGTGGTGCTGGAGATCGCGAGGCGGTTTGATCAACCTCACGGCTCTTAGCTTTGCCTTGGAGATGTTTGGCATGGAACCAGCCGCCCCTCCCGCCAGGTTTCGGATCAACTGCCGTTGTCGTCGTTGTATCAGAAGTTGCCAAAGGAACATGGGCTCGACTTCAACATCCCGTTTTAGCCCCAGCCGGAAGATCAAGTCCGGCAGCATCATGCCTTAGGTCGAACTTGCTGAACATATGCCGCAGCGGCAACCAGATCGCTAGGTGTTCTTTCTGGAAAACAGCAAATCCCCTTGGGTTACTTCTATCTCGGGACGCGGTATCAATCCGGCCGGGATAGCCTTTTGCTCGGTCTCATCAAACTCGCACCAAGTGACCGCCCCCAACTTCAATACGCCCCACTCATCATCTAGAGCTTTGCGTTCTAGGCACTTGGGGCTCCAACCACTATCGATATTATTTATTAATCTCTCGAGCGGCGTTACTCTTCCCACCCCATCGGATTGGTAACAGGATCACCAAACAGATCGAGGAAGGTGGACTGAAGGAGCGTGTCGAGTTCGGCGAGGGACTCGCGGCGCTTGGCCCGCAGGTTGTCCGCCGCATCCAGAATCGCCGCAATCCGCTTCTGCTCGGCGAGGGGTGGGAGGGGGATTTGGATTTCGTTTAGTGCCTTGACCGAAAGGTGCTTAACGGTAACGAATGGCGTAGCGTCCTCAATCTCTTTCAATGCTACGGGCAAAAACCTACCCAGATAGCCGCGATCGATATCGCCGGAAATCTCGTCAATCTTGCAAACACGCTGATTCAGGAGAGCATTGTCCCTGCCGATTGGTCCCAACGATGCAAGATTGAACCGACTCACGCATCCATGCCAATCGCGATCAATCACGAGCGACGCTACAAACCGTCCTCGGTCGTACTCGCCTGTCAGAAATCGCGTTTCCCGAGTTCGACCTAGCGGACGACATTGACATTCCGATACGCTTAGGCAAGTCAACGGTCCATCGTCATTGAAGTTCCTTCTTCGACTTGAAAGCGAACATCTTCACAAGGAATTCGTTGCATCGCCGCGCTGAGCCTCATCCCAGCATCCCCTCCAACTCCCTTCCGCCCCTCGGCAATCTCCTCCTCCAACCGCGCCAACCGCTCCAGGATCACCCGCGGCGGGTCATACTCCACCGCCTCGTACTCGACCTCCTTGTAGCGGTTGATCGAGAGGTCGTAGTCGTTTCCGGCGATCTCGGCCTTGGGCACCAGGAAGCTCTGCTCGGTGCGCTTGCGCTCGGTCTCGGCCTCCCGGTTCCGCCAGCGGGCGAGGAGGTCCGGCAGGTCGCTCTTGTCCGGCCGCGGGGTGCGCTTGTCGTCGAGGGAGTAGCCGTCGGAGCGCATGTCGTAGAACCAGACGTGGTCGGTGCCGCCCCCGGATTTCCCCACCGGGCTGGTCTTGGTGAACAGCAGGATCGCGGTGGAGACCCCGGCGTAGGGCTTGAACACCCCCGAGGGCATGTTGATGACCGCATCGAGCTTCTGGTCCTCGACCAGGGACTTGCGCAGGGCCTTGTGCGCCTTGCTGGAGCCGAACGAGACCCCGTCCGGGACGATGACGGCGGCGCGTCCGCCGATGCGCAGCAGGCGCAGGAACAGCGCCAGGAACAGCAGTTCGGTCTTCTTGGTCTTGACGATCTGGAGCAGGTCCTTGGCCGTGGACTCGTAGTCGAGGCTCCCGGCGAAGGGCGGATTGGCCAGGATCAGCGAATACTGCTCGGCGTCGTCTCCGGCATCGGTGACCGACTGCGCCAGCGAGTCCTTATAGCGGATGTCCGGGTTCTCGACCCCGTGCAGCAGCATGTTCATGCTGCCGATGCGCAGCATGGTGCTGTCGAAGTCGAAGCCGTGGAAGGTGCCCTCGTTGAAGCGGCGGCGGGACGCTTCGCTCTTGTAGATCGCGTCCGAGTGATGTTGGCGGAGATATTCCGAGGCGGCGATCAGGAACCCGGCGGTGCCGCAGGCCGGGTCGCAGATCACGTCCTTGGGCGTCGGCGCGGTCATCTCGACCATCAGCCGGATGATGTGGCGCGGGGTGCGGAACTGCCCGTTCTGCCCGGCACTGGCGATCTTGCCGAGCATGTACTCGTAGAGGTCGCCCTTGGTGTCGCTGTCGGCCATGTCGATGGCGTCGAGCTGATCGACCACGTTCGCGAGCACCCGGGGCGTGGGCATCATGAAGATGGCATCGCGCATGTGATGCGAGTAGGTCGAGTCGCCTTCCGCGTCGGTGCCGCCACCAGGTCCACTCAGGCGACCGAGGGTCTTGATGAACGGGAACACCTCGTCCTTGACCGTCGCGAACATCTGCTCCGGCGCGGTCTCCTTGAAGCGCGACCAGCGCAGCTTTGACTGATAGTCCTGAAAGATGGGCTCGTCGATGGGCTTGCCGGTGCGCGCCGCCTTGCGCTCGCGCAGGGTATGCAGCTCGTCCAGGCGCTTGATGAAGAGCAGGTAGGTCAGCTGCTCGATGACCGAGAGCGGGTTGGAGATGCCGCCGGACCACATGCTGTCCCAGATGCGGTCGATCCTGGATTTCAGTTCGCCTGTGACCATGCGTGTCTCCTACTCAAGATGCGACCTCAGTCGGTTTCGGCCAGTTGCGCACGACGACCCTCGCTGCCGACCCTCTTCCCCCCGTGGGTTCATTGAGCCTGGCCCGAATGGCGCTGACTTGAGTCAAAATCACGATAAAAGTCAGGGGGGTAGGCCGGCCGGGATGGCCTATGGCGGAGGTGCCTGAAGCGGCCGCCGCCCCTCGGCGCCGAGCTGCCATGCATCCTACCGCCGTGGCTGTTGCCCCACAACGCCCGTGCCCGCACCGCCCCCGACGCTCGTCAGCCCCGCTGTTCGGTTTCGCCTTCGAGGCCGAGGCCGCGCCGGAGGCCTTTCTGGTCTTGGGCTTCGAGGGCGAGGAGGCGTTGTTCGAATGCTTTGAACTCGCCATCGATCTGGTCTCGCGTGATCACGATCTGGACCTGCATGCCCTGCTCGACACCCCCGCCAAGCTGGTCATCCTCCACGCCCACGCGGAGCCGCGCTCTATCCACGGCGTGATCGCCGAGGTCGAGCGCCGCGGCAGCGGCTTCCATCGGACCTACTACCGCGTGCTGCTTGCCCCGGCGCTGCACCGGCTGCGTTATCACAGCGACAGCCGCATCTTCCAGCAACAGAGCGTGCCCGACATCGCCAAGGTCATCCTCGCCGAGCAGGGTATCGACGAGGTGCGCTGGCAGCTCGTGCACCCACACCTCAAGCGCGAGTACTGCACCTGCTACCAGGAGTCGAGCTACGACTTCCTGCGCCGACTCTGGGCCGAGGAGGGGATCTTCTTCTGGTTCGAGCACGACGCCGAGCGCCACACCCTGGTGCTGGCCGACGATCGTCACGCCAGTCCCTTTCTTGCAGCGGCCCCGCGCATCGTCTTCAAAGCCACCTCCGGGGGCACCGCCACCGGGTTTTGGGTCAGCCGCTTCGACCAGACCGAGCGCCTGCGCGCCACCGAGCGCATGGCCCGCGACTACTGCTTCAAGCGCCCGACCTACGACCAGCAGCACCTGGCCACCCGGCAGGCGGACAACGGTGCCAAGGCCGTCTACCAGCTCTACCAATACCCCGGCCGCCACAAAGAGTCCGCCGCCGGCAAGCCGTTCAACCGCCACGCCCTGACCGCCCATCGCCTGGACGCCACCACCGCCGTCGGCGAGAGCAACAGCATCCACCTCGCAGCAGGCCATATCTTCGAGCTGCACGACCACCCCGACGACAACGCCAACATCCGCCACCGCCTGCTGCGGGTGCGCCACAGCGCCCGCCAGAGCGCCGCCCTGGAAGAAGAGGCCCCCGCCGACGGCGCCACCACCTACCGCGCCGAGTTCACCACCCAGCCGGCGCAGCTCGACTACCACCCGGCCAACCCCAACCCGCGCCCGCGCATCGACGGTCCGCAGATCGCCATCGTCACCGGCCTTCCCGAGAGCATATCGACTGCGACGAGCACGCCAGGGTCAAGGTCTGGTTCCCCTGGGACCGCCACGGCCAACAGGACGAGACCGCCTCATGCTGGGTGCGCGTCGCCCAGAACTGGGCCGGCGGCACCTGGGGGCACATGGCCATCCCGCGCATCGGCCAGGAGGTCGTGGTCGAATACCTGGAGGGCGACCCCGACCAGCCGATCATCACCGGGCGTACCTACCACGGCACCAACCGCCCGCCCTATGCGCTGCCGGAGCACAAGACCCGCATGACCATCAAGTCCCAAACCCACAAGGGCGAGGGCTTCAACGAACTGCGCTTCGAGGACGAGGCGGGGCGCGAAGAGGTGTTCATGCACGCGCAGAAGGACCAGAACAACGTCGTGCTCAACAACGAGACCACCAGCGTCGGCGTCGACCGCACCGAGACGGTCGGCAACAACGAGACCATCAGCATCGGCGTCGACCGCACCGAGACGGTCGGCCAGAACGAGACCATCACCATCGGCGTCAATCGCGTTGAAGAGGTCGGCGCCAACGAGACCATCACCATCGGCGCCAACCGCACCGAACAGGTCGGCGCCAACGAGTCGGTGAGCATCGGTGCCAACCAGAGCCTCAGCGTCGGCGCCAATCAGACCGAGACGGTTGCCATG
Source organism: uncultured Gammaproteobacteria bacterium (assembly GCA_942491465.1). Taxonomy (GTDB): domain Bacteria; phylum Pseudomonadota; class Gammaproteobacteria; order Chromatiales; family Chromatiaceae; genus CALOBA01. The sequence goes on along the minus strand of CALOBA010000076.1, from coordinate 30,797 downwards.
GCCAAGGCCGAGACCATCGGCTTGGCGAAGGCATTGACCATCGGCGCCGCCTACCAGGTCTCGGTCGGCGCGGCGAAGAACGAGACCGTGGCCTTGAGTGCCACGGAACAAGTCGGACTGATCAAGCACGTCATCGTCGGTAAACGCTTCGAGCTCCAGGTGGGTGCCAGCTCCCTGATCCTGAATGCGGACGGGACCATCATCCTCTCCGGCCAGGAGATCAAGATCTCGGGCGCCAAGCACGTCGAGGTCAACGGCAAGCTGGTGGATATCAACTGACGGGGCTCGGGCAAAGCGATGGAGGTCGAAAACAAGACCCCCTTCCCGGCGGTCTCATGGGACAGCCTGGGAGCGGACCGCAGGGAGTACAGCACCACCCTGGTGCGCGTGAAGTATCGACTGCTCTTGCAGCGCGCCGGGCGCTACTGCGACCTGCGACTGACGCCCGAGCAAGGGGAGCTGTTCGGCGAGGACGTCTTCTTCGACGACGACATCACCCGGCCCGTGCGCTACGAGTCCGATTTCGTCACCTTCAAGCCCAACACGGACTTCCTGCTCAATGCCAACGCCTACAGCCCGGACGGCAAGCCCCAAAGCCGCTGGCGCTGCGCGGTGCAGGTGGCGGACGCGGCCGACCGCCTGCTCAAGCAGGCAGCGCTCAGCGTACGCGGCCCGCGGCAATGGCAGCGGCAACAGCTGGGCTGGCTGGAAGGCAGCGCATTAAGGGCGCTGCGCGTCCCGCTCGATTATGCCCACGCCTACGGCGGCGTCATCGTCAACCCGGCCGCGGAGCAGGACGGACAGCCGTATCTCAAGGAATATGCGAAGAATCCGGCGGGCACCGGCGTCACCCATCGCAGGTTGAGCCCGGATTGCTTTCCGGCGCACCAGGTCGAATGGAGCGATCCGCGACTCGATTCGCAGCCCTATCCGGCCGGATTCGGGATCATCAACCGCGCTTGGGCTTATCGGCTGCGCTACGCGGGCACCTACGATCAACACTGGCTGGATACCCAACATCCCTATCCGCCCGAAGACTTCGACTTCCGCCATCACCAGGCCGCCAATCCGCAGCTAATCCTGGACGGCTACATCCCGCTCAACGGGCGCATCCATCTGCACAATCTGCTGCCCGGCGGCGGTCTGCGCAGCCTTCGCCTGCCCGAGCTCTATTGCTTCATCGAGTATTGCTCCGGGCAGGACGACGTCCGGCGCGAACGCATGAACATCGACACCGTGCTGATCGATATCGACAGCGACGACCCCGGACAATGGGCGCTGTACCTGTCCTACCGTCACTACGGCCTGCGCAAGACCACGCCGCATACCCTGCGGATCTGCTACTTCCCGAAAGAACAACTGGAGAAACAAGGTGACCGTCGGCTTGGGCACGCGCGTTGACGCAAAATACAAGGTGATCTGCATGGCCCCGGACGTGTGCAAGATCGCCAACGGCACACCGGTGCCGTTTCCGATCACTGAAACACTCAACAATTCCGCCAAATTCGCGAAGAAGACCAACTTCAACGGCAAGAAGGCCTTCATGTTGAAGAGCCACACCACCAAGGTCACGGGTGATCAGCCCGGCGTCCTCAAGGGGGTCAAGTCCGGCACCGTGGGCGCCAAGGCGGAGCCCATCGACCACAGCAAGACCGTGAAGGTGGAGGGCAGCTGGATCGTGCGGGTCAAGGACAAGGTCTACATGAACAACAAGAACACCATCGGCATGGTCGTTCCCATACCGGCACCGATCATGGGCGCCATTCGAGATACTGGCGAAATCGACTATGGCTGAGCAAGGTCACGGCGACCCCTTCGATGCGCTTCAGGACTGGTTGCTCAATGACGAGCGCGGCCCCGACACCGGCATGGCGGCCCCCGCCCGAGCCGAGCGCCATCGGTGGCTCCCCTACGCCACCCAATCGCTGGGAGTGCTTGGCGCACGCATGGACGAACACCGCGTCGTGCTGCGCAGCGGGCAGCCGAGCTATGCCGAGCCGCTGTTCGAACTCGCCGCCGCCCAGCCGATGTCGCTGGCATTGCACTCTGTGGGCCAAGACCCGCACACCGGGTATTTGGGCCGCCAATGGCGACTGAGCTTTGAATCACGGCTCGAGACCTGGACCCAAGACGCGATCCTGCTCCTGCGCCTGTGGACCGCCGACGGACGTTGCTTCGACCTGCAATGCGACCGAAAAGACGGTCGTCCCATCGACCCGCAATGGCACGGGGTCGAGGTCACTTGGCAGGGGCAGGATCCGATACTGCGCTACCGCGACGGCACCGAGGAACGCTATCACCGTGGTCGCCTGATCCGGCGTGCCGACGCCAACGCCCGCACCACCAACTTCCTGTACGACGCGCGCGAGCGCCTGACCGAGGTCCGCAACGACTGCGGCTACAGCTGCACCCTGAGCTACAACGCGCAGGATCAGGTCGCGGACATCCACGACCACGGCGGGCGCCGCTGGCAGCTTCACTACGACGCCCAAGCCCGTCTGCAAGGTCTCCTCGGCCCCGGCGGGCTGGAGCGTCGCTACCGCTACGCCGAGCCCGGCAGCGCCGGCGCTGACGGAATGCTGATCGAGGTCGAAGACGGCCTCGGGCGTGTGCATCTGAGCCTGGCCTACGATGGGCAAGGGTGCGTCGCCCGCCACCGCACCGACGGCCCCGAGATCCTCTACACCCACCACGCCGACGGCGGCATCACCCGCACCGACCCCGACGGTCGCAGCCGCACCTTCCATCTCAACGCCGACGGCCTGATCGACCAGATCAACCACGCCGACGGCACCCGCGAGCACCTGCACTGGGACGCCGGCGAGCGCCTGCTGCGGCTCACCGAGCGCTCGGGCGCCGTCGAGACTCGCAGGTTCGACGAGCGCGGGCGTCTGCTGGAGCGCCGCGACGCCGACCGGCGCAAGACCGTGCTCGCCTACCGCGGCGACAACCCGCGCCCGGTGAAGATCGCCACCGCGCGCGGCATCCGCTACTTCGGCTACGACGCGCGCGGCAACCTCAGCGTCGCCCGCGACGAGCAGGGCCGCAGCGAGCGCTTCGACTACGACGCGCGCGGCAACCTCATCGCCCACAGCGACACCGCCGATCGTCTGGTGCGCCTGGAGTACACCGCCGCCGGCCTGCCGAGCGCCGTCATCGACGCGGCAGGCAACCGCGAGACCTTCGCCTATGACGGCTACGGCCGCCAGATCGAGCATTGCGATGCGGCGGGCCGCCGCTGCCGGGTCGCCTACGACGAGCAGGACAACATCATCCAAAGCGACGAGGCCCACGGCAGCACCCGCTTCCGCTACGGCCCCGAGCACCTGCTGCTCGCCGTCACCGACGCCGCCGGCGCCGAGACCCGCTACGACTACGACGCCGCCGGGCGGCTGCTCGGCGAGCTCCACCCCGGCGGTCGGCGCCGCTTCGCCCTGCGCGCCGATGGCGTGACCGTCGTGCAGCGCGAAGACGGTAGCGAGGTACAGCTGCACCACGACGCCGAGGGCCGGCTCACGCGCGAGGTCATCGGCGCGCACGTCACCGAGTACGCGTACGACGACGACGGTCGGCTGCGACGGGTCAGCGCGCCGGGCTCGGTGGTGGAGTTGGCCTACACCCGCACCGGCGCCATCGACACCGAGATCCAAAACGGCATCGCCGTGGAGAGCGCCCATGCCGACGGGCAGCGGGTGCACCTGAAGTTTCTCGACACCGCCCTCGTCCTGCGGCGCAACAAACAGGGCCGACTCGACGCGATCGACGCCGACGCCGCCGGCCTCATCGCCCTGGGCTACGCCGCCGACGACAGCCTCACCGAGCGCCGCTACCCCAATGGCCAGGTGGAGCGCTTCAGCTACGACGACCTCGGCCAGCTGGACGCCATCGACACCGCAGGAGCGCGCACCGTCTATCGCAGCGACGCCTCCGGACTGATCCTGAAGAAGGGCGAGTTCGCCTACGCGTACGACGACAGCGGGCGACTCATCCAGGCCGGCGACAGCGCCTTCGCCTACGACGCCGCCGGCAACCTGCTCAACGACCAGGCGCGCCATGATCGCGCCCATCGCCTGCTCGAGACCCGCGACTACCGCCTCGACTACGACGCCCGCGGCAACCTCATCGGCAAGACCCACAAGGCCAGCGGTGCGGTGCTGCGCTACGTCTACGATCCGCGCGACCAGCTCGTGCGGGTCCACGGCGAAGCGGCCACCGCCGCCGGGCGCGAGCCGCGCGACCTGCGCTTCGCCTACGACGCCCTAGGCCGGCGCATCGCCAAGACCGAGCACGGCATCACGCGCCGCTACCTCTACGACGGCCCGCACCTGATCGCCATCCTCGACGGCGACGGCCAGTGGCTCGCGAGCATCATCCACGGCGAGCAGATCGACGAGCCGCTGTGCATCCACACCCGCGACGGTACCTTCTACTACCACCGCGACCACCAGGGCAGCATCGTCGCGCTCAGCGACGCCGCCGGCGCCGTGGTGGAGCGCTTCACCTACGACGGCCACTACGGCGCCATCCTCGCCCACGACAAGCAGGTCGAGACCCACAACCCCTTCGCCTACACCGGGCGCGAATTCGACGCCGCCGACCTCTACTACTACCGCGCGCGCTACTACGACCCGGAACTCAAGCGCTTCCTCAGCCCCGACCCGGACGGCCTGCTGTCGGGCGACCTCAACCCCTACCGCTACGTCGGCAACGACCCGGTCAACTGGCGCGACCCCAGCGGGCGCGGCAAAGGCCCCTGCGCCAAGCTCGAGGCGCTGAAAAAGCTCAAAAAGAAGGTCCTCGCCGCGGCCAAGAAGCTGTTCAAGCGCGTCGGCAAGAGCCTGCGCAAGCGCATCATGACCACCATGGCCTCGCTCGTCGGCGGGCCGCTGGCGATCGTCGCCGCCGGTGCCAACCTGATCCTCACCGGCTGGGACGCCTGGCGCGCACGCCACGAGATCGGAGAGCTGTTCGACGCCGCCTCCGAAGGCTTCGACATGGTCGCCTCGGGCGACTTCAGCAGCGCCGAGATGCTCGGCGAACTCGGGGAGGCCCTCAAGGGCGAGCTCACAGGCCAAGCCGCCGCGGGCGGCGGCGAGCTGATGCAGCGCCTGGCCGAGGCATGCAAGAAGAAAAAGGCCCTGGACGGCAAAGACGGCAATAAGAGCAAAGGCAAGTCCAAGACCAACAAGAGCTGTCCCGAGTGCCAGCTAACCCCGGGCAGCAAACCCGTCACCTACCCCGGGCACAAGATCCTCGGCGACGAAGAAGACCTGGACTTCACCATCCAGGCCCCCATGCCCCTGCTCTGGCAGCGCAAATACGACTCCAGCAACCCCCGCATCGGCCTGCTCGGCCAAGGCTGGACCCTGCTCGCGGATGCCCACCTGCTCATCCGCCCCGACAAGACCCTGTACATCGAGCCCAACGGGCGCGAACTCACATTCGCCGCCCTGGAGATCGGCGAGCAGGATCGCTGGGTGGTCGAACAGCTCAGCCTCTCGCGCCCCGCCGCCGAGCGCTACGAACTGGCCACCGCCGACGGCGTGCGGCTGATCTTCCGTCCCGGCCCGGTCCCCGATCAGACTCCCGGCAAACACCTGCTCGCGCGCATCGAAGACCGCAACGGCAACGGCCTGCACTACCACTACAACGGCTACCGCCAGGCCGGGCAAGAGGACCGCCTCACCCACATCCAGACCGACGACGGGCGCCTGTTCGCGCTCGGCTACATCGAGCGCGACGGCGACCCGCGCCTGATCGGCGTGCAGGAATGGACCTGGGCCGAGGGGCAGGCGCGCAGCGGCGAGCCGCAGCGCGAATGGCTGGTGCAGTACACCTATTCCGACGCCGGCGACCTGATCGAGGTGCGCAACCGCACCGGGCGGCTGACGCGCCAATTCGACTACCGCAACCACATGCTGGTGGCGCACAAACAGCCCGGCGGGCTGGAGAGCTTCTACACCTACAGCCTTGACGCCCCGAGCGGCAAGGTCACCCGCAACTGGACCAACACCGACACCGACCTGCACTTCGACTACGCCGAAGGCTGCACCACCGTCACCGACCGCGACGGGCGCGTCACCGTCTACCGCTACGACGCCGACGAATACCACACCGGCACCACCGACGCCCTGGGTCAGACCCTGACCAAAGCACTCGACGCCGACGGCCTGCCCGAGCGCATCATCGACGAGGCCGGCGGCGAGCGGCGCCTGTTCTACGACGGGCGCGGCAACCCGACCCTGATCAAAGCGCCCGACGGCAGCGCCCTGCAGATCAGCTACCACGACGTCTTCGACCTGCCGGTGGCGATCGTCGACGACCTCGGCCACACCACCCATTTCGCCTACGATGCGCGCGGCAACCTCACCGAGCACACCGCCGCCGACGGCGCCGTCACCCGCTACGCCTACGACGAGCGCGGCCTGCCCATTCGCATCATCGACGCCAACGGCGGCGAGACCCACCTCGCCTACACCGCCGCCGGGCTGTTGAGCGAGCGCACCGACTGCTCAGGGCGGCGCACCCGCTACCGCTACGACCGCCACGGCAACCTCATCGAACAGATCGACGCCCTCGATCAGCGCACCCGCTACGGCTACGACGCCGAGCAGCGCCTGACCCGCATCGACTACCCCGACGGCGCCGTCGAGCAATTCCGCTACGACCCCCTCGGGCGGCTCATCGGCTACACCGACCCCAAAGGCCACCGGACCACCTACACCCTCGACCTGGCGGGCCGCCCCACGCAACGCACCAACGCCCTCGGCGCCACCCTGCACTACGACTACGACCGCCACGGCAGGCTCACCCGCCTGATCAACGAGAACGGCGCCGCCTACCGCTTCGACTACGACCCGCTGGACCGCCTGAAGCGCGAGCAGGGCCTCGACGGCCTGGTCACCGACTACCGCTACGACCCCGTCGGCAATGTCGTCGAGAAGCGCGAGCACACCGCCGGCGCCGCCCTGCGCAAGACCCGCTACCAACGCGACGCCGCCGGGCGGCTGCTGGAGAAGACCATCGCCCAAGGCGAGCAGCACAGCCGCACCCGCTACCGCTACGACGACATCGGCCGGCTGATCCAGGCGCGCAACGCCCACAGCCGCATCGACCTGGGCTACGACCCGCTCGGGCGCATCCTGGAGGAGACCACCACCAGCGCCGCCGGCGAGCAGCGCATCGCCCACCGCTACGACCCCCTCGGCAACCGCACCCGCACCGACCTGCCCGACGGGCGCAGCCTCAACTGGCTCTACTACGCCTCCGGGCACCTGCACCAGGTCAACCTCGACGGCGAGGTCCTCTGCGACTACGAGCGCGACGCCCTGCACCGCGAGATCAGCCGCACCCAGGGCGCGCTGCAATCGCGCACTGGCTACGACCCGCTCGGGCGCATCCGCCGGCAGTTGATCGAGCCGCGCCCGGCGCAGGAGCACGGCGCCGGCGCCGGCACAGGCGACGCCGGCTTCACCCTCGCCTTCAACCCCAAGCAGCTGCACCTGCAGCGCCGCTACGCCTACGACCGCGCCGGCGAGCTCGTCGGCATCGACGACACCCGCCACGGCAACAGCCGCTACGGCTACGACGCCCTCGGGCGCATCGTCCACAGCCGCCTGCCGAACCTGGAGGAAACCTTCGCCTTCGACCCGGCGCACAACCTGCTGCCGGTCGGCGAAGACGGTGCGGCGCAGACCGGGCGAATCGAGAACAACCGCCTGCGCGTCTACCAGGACAAGCGCTACGACTACGACCACTTCGGCAACCTCACCGAAAAGCGCATCGGCAGCCACACCCGCATGCAGTTCCAGTACGACCTGGAACACCAGCTCACCGAGGCCGAAGTCACCCGCAACGGCGTCACCCAAACCTACCGCTACGCCTACGACCCGTTCGGGCGGCGCATCGCCAAACAAGACGCCTTCGCCACCACCGCCTTCCTCTGGGACGGCAACCGCCTGCTCGCCGAGACCCGCGGCAGCCAGACCAAGACCTACGTCTACGAGCAACAAGGCTTCGTCCCGGTCGCGCAGCTCGACAACGACCAAGTCCGCTACTACCACACCGACCACCTCGGCACCCCCAGGGAGTTGACCGACACCGAAGGCGAGATCGTCTGGGAGGAGGTCTATGCGACCTGGGGAAACACGCTCAAGAAGGTGTGGCAGGCGAGGCCCGCGGAACCGAAGCAACGACTCGACACCCAGCCGCTGCGCTTCCAGGGCCAGTACTTCGACGCCGAGACCGGACTGCACTACAATCGCTTCCGTTACTACGATCCGGATGTGGGGCGGTTTGTTTCTCAGGATCCGATAGGATTGTTGGGGGGAGAAAACCTTTATCAGTATGCTGAAAATCCCAGTACCTGGATTGATCCGCTAGGGCTCGTTGATGTGCCGAAGACGCCTAGCGGAAAAGGGACGGTTCCGAAGGTAAAGCGCGATCCGAAGCGAGTCTGGACAAAGACCGAGAAGTTAAGCGAACTTAATGCGCGAGGTGGGGTATGCGATAAGTGCGGTATTTCTCTTGGAATAGAAGACGCTAAAGGCCACCACATTAAACGGCATGCTGACGGCGGACCGACAACCAATGACAATCTAGCTCTATTATGTGACCCATGTCACAAAGAGGTGCATAAGCCGTGAACGAAGTCAAAGCGAAGTTATTAAAAGAGATTGAGGACAATATCGATAGACGAGGACATCATGTTACCATGGTTGCAGGCGGCGCTGTTCCTCGGTTTGCCTACACCATAGGATTGAGTCGAAGATACGGGTTCGAGTTGATCATTGGGGGCTGTTATTTTTATTTGGCAAATCAGGTAGGATTAATTGTGAATCAGATTGCCGAGAGCCCCCAATTAGGCACGACTTTTATAGCTGGTGGCTTTACTGTCGAAACGGATCTTGGGCTTTTTCGATTAGACCCCGTGCACGACTCTTGGTCGAAACGCCTTATACTCGGGGCCTTAGACTATTATCAGCAGGATCAGGTGCCGTGTCTTCAGATCGTTCCTTCGGATGATCATCGAACCATCGACGTGCCCACCATGTTGTCGGCTTGGGACAGCGAGGCAGAGCCTGTCTGGAAATGGCTCTACGAGCCTTGGAATTTTTCGGTAGCTGAGGGCTCGCTTGCAATAACAAATCTTCAAGCTCTGCAAGGCGAAAAAATTGTAGAGGCGATGCGTTGGGAGGAACATGAATGGGAATTGTTCTCACGAGAAGGAGATGAAATCGCACGATCTGATGTGAGGCAGGTGTGTCTGGGTATGCTGCTTGCGACAGACGCATCCCTGATTCCGATAACTCATTTAGGTATTGGTGAGGGAATATGGAGAGAGTCGGCTGAAACAACTTGGAACGCTTGGAAGTAGGATGAAGGCGATAGCAAAAAGGGGCCCAGGCTCGAATGGCGCTAACTTAAGGGGGAAAAGGAATTACGGTGACAATTACGGTAACAGTGTACTAGGGAATTACGGTGAATTACGGCGCAACGGTGTCCGGTCCATTTCACAGATACGCTATCAACATAGGCCGTAGCTCGCGTTCATAGAGCGCTGGTGACGCCGGTTTAAGAAAACAGTGCTTAAAGAAGCGCAGCACTTGGCGGCTCACCTTGGAGGTGTAGCGAAACACCGGCACGGTCCAGTCGGGTCGGTCGGTACCATCGGGTCGATCGGTGGGTGCGACTTGACGCTTGTCCTGTTTGCGCAACGCCTTCTCGTCGTTGAAGCCATCAAGCCCAAGGGTCGCGTGCAGCGCCAGGGCGACCAGGACACTGGTCACGATGGCCAGGCGCGTCTGATTCTCGATGGCCACCGGCCCCTTGCCCCACGCCTTGGCTTGGCTAAAGTCATTTTTCCAGGTGTCAAAACACTTCTCCTCGTCCCAGCGCCGCGCATACAGGAAGGCGATCACGCCGGGCAGCAGATCGAAGTCGTTGGTGAGAAACTCCACCTGATGACCACGTCGGGTGCGATAGGTGATCAAGCGCCACGGCTCTGGGGAACTGGAGAGCGTGATACGGAGATCCTTGACCACCCCGGCATTCGCTGGGTCATCGGCAATCGGCAACCCTTCGGTGGAGTCGATGCGCAGGCTCGACTTCATGCGCGTGATCATGGTGCTCGCGAGTTTCGCCTTCTTCGCGTCCCAGAAGGAGGCATCGATGAAGGCGCGATCGACCAGCCACAGCATGCCCTTGGTGCGGGTCATGGCCTGCGCATCGCGATCATAGTCGCGCAGCAGGCGCGTCTCGTGGCGCGAGCGCGTCTCCACGAAGACATCCTGGGGCAGGCCCGTGCGCAGGTTGTAGAAGGTCAGCAAAGCGTGGCCCTTGGCGTTGTCCTCGCCGCCCTGCTTGGACGTGCGGCGGCGAAAGTGCGCGCTCTCGCGCTGGTAAGTTCCGTCGATGGCACCCACCGCGCGCGCACCCAACCCCGGGATGCCAGCCAAGCGATCGGGCAGCGTCGCCCTGGCCTCGGCGTTGAGCACCGTCAGCGTCTCCTTCAGGACCATCAGGCGCGAGCCTGCCGAGAGCGCATCCGACCAGGTCGAGCGCGGCAGGGGCACGTGCGCCGCCTGCGCCGGGTCCAGATGCAGCAACGCCTGCACCTGCTCGCGCAGCGTCGTCATGCCGCGCAGGTGGCGCAGCACCCCCAACGCAATGAAATCCTCCATGCTCAACACCCGCCCGAGCGAGGCAGCCCCGCGCACCGCGGCCAGCGCGTGGCGCATTGGCGTCAGCAGCTCCCCGAGCACGGTGTTGTCGGTCAGGTGGACCATCAGCTGTGTCAAGCGATCGCGGATCATCGTAGGGCCTCAATAAGTTGTTGTTTATCAACAACATATCGCGACCATTTTTGCCAAACCCTGTCAAGCGTTTATTTGCTGAAAACGCAAAATAAATGGCCGAATCACAGGCCGCCTCCTACGTCGGCGCCAATTGCTCGGTCGAAACGCACCGAAATGTCTCTGCTCACCGTGCACTGGCCCGCTGAGGCCGCCAACGCGGCGGCTTTTTCGCCTACCGGCAAATACGAGGCGGACACCGTTGTTACGGCGACAGTTTACTAAACCCACCTATTACGATCCGCGTCTCAGCGCATCGCCTGCACCGCCGCCGGCTTCTGGGTGCAGCGCTTCGACCAGACCGAGCGTCTGCGCGCCACCGAGCGCATGGCCCGCGACTACTGCTTCAAGCGCCCGGCCTACGACCAGCAGCACCTGGCCGCCCAGCAGGCGGAGTACAACCGCGCCAAGGCCGTCTACCAGCTCTACCAATACCCCGGCCGCCACAAGCAGGCCGCCGCCGGCAAGCCGTTCAACCGCCACGCCCTGAACGCCCATCGCCTGGACGCCACCACCGCCGTCGGCGAGAAGCAACAGCATCCACCTCGCAGCAGGCCATATCTTCGAGCTGCACGACCACCCCGACGACAACGCCAACATCCGCCACCGCCTGCTGCGGGTGCGCCACAGCGCCCGCCAGAGCGCCGCGCTGGAAGAAGAGGCCCCCGCCGGCGGCGCCACCACCTACCATGCCGAGTTCACCACCCAGCCGGCGCAACTCGACTACCACCCGGCCAACCCCAACCCGCGCCCGCGCATCGACGGTCCGCAGATCGCCATCGTCACCGGCCTTCCCGAGAGCATATCGACTGCGACGAGCACGCCAGGGTCAAGGTCTGGTTCCCCTGGGACCGCCACGGCGAGCAGAACGAGACCGCCTCGTGCTGGGTGCGCGTCGCCCAGAGCTGGGCCGGCGGCACCTGGGGCCACATCGCCATCCCGCGCATCGGTCAGGAGGTCGTGGTCGAATACCTGGAGGGCGACCCCGACCAGCCGATCATCACCGGGCGCACCTACCACGGTACCAACCGCCCGCCTTACCCGCTGCCGGCGAACAAGACCCGCATGACCATCAAGTCCCAAACCCACAAGGGCCAGGGCTTCAACGAGCTGCGCTTCGAGGACGAGGCGGGGCGCGAAGAGGTGTTCATGCACGCGCAGAAGGACCAGAACAACGTCGTGCTCAACAACGAGACGACCAACGTCGGCGTCGACCGCACCGAGACGGTCGGCAACAACGAGACCATCAGCATCGGCGTCGACCGCACCGAGAACGTCGGCAGCAACGAGACCATCACCGTCGGCGCCGCCCGCGAGGTCACCGTCGGCCTGACCCAGCTCGTCAACATCGGCAAGGTCCTGGCCATCAATGCCGGTGACGAGATCAGCCTGACCACCGGAGACGCCAACATCACCATGAAGAAGGACGGCACCATCGTCATCCAAGGCAAGGACATCACCATCAAGGGCTCGGGCGAGATCAACGTCAAGGCCGCCAAGAACGTCGTCGTCAAAGGCAAGAAGATCCTGGAGAACTGAAGATGAGTGTTGTGCAACCCTTGCGGCCGTTATCGCCGGATACCGCCTCCGACGGGGTTTCGGAGGCCGATCGCCAACTCGGACCACAATCGGGGCTGCCTTCGGCCCATCTCGCCGAGCTCTGCGGCCTGGCATCGGATGGTCGGGCACAGGTGCGCGAGGGCGAGTCTGTGCGGGACGCCGAGACGTTGGTGCCGCTGAGTGACGCCGATGTGGGTCGGCGCTGTGCGCTGGCCTTCATCGACGGCGACCCGGAAAGGCCGCTGATCCTCGGTCTGCTCTGGCGTCCGGGCTCGGGCGATCAGCGCCGGACCAATATGAGCCACCGGCACGCCGATGAGCCCAAGCCGGTAGAGCAGGTCATCGAGGCCGATGAACGGCTGACCCTGCGTTGCGGGCACTCCAGCGTGCAGCTCGACGCTGACGGCACCCTGCGCATCAAGGGTCAGACCGTCACCACGCAAGCCTACGGCAGCAACCGCATCCAAGGCGGCTCCGTGCGCATCAACTGATCCGCGGAGACGACCGATGCCCAAGAATGAGGTCTTTGCCAACGGCATGGAGGTCGCCTGCAAGGCGGCCGACGGGAAGTCCGTCGCCTGCTTCCCCGACGTCTGTCTCAGCCCGCCGTCCCCGCCTGCCGGGCCGGTCCCGATCCCCTATCCGAACACCGCCTACGCCAGGGACCTGACTAACGCCACCAAGACCGTCTTCATCTCCGGCAAGCCGGTCGCCCAGAAGAACAAGAGCTACCTCAAGACCTCCACCGGCAATGAGCCCGCCACCCGCTCGCTGGGCATGGGCGTCGTCACGCATACCATCAAGGGCAAGGCGTACTTCGCCTCCTGGTCGATGAACGTCAAGGTGGAGGGGCTGAATGTCTGTCGACATTTGGATTTGATGACGCATAACCACGCGTCGCTGCCGGGCAACACGGCGACCTGGCACTACGTGGACCAACGCAGCATCGATAAGTGCGGTGGTAACCCTTTTAATGATCATGCCTGTTGCAAGGATATCGACAGTGTGGACGATAAATGCAAACAATCCGGCAGTGAGAATAGACGCTTCCGTTCCGCACGTGAGCGCCGCAACAACCGGCGTCGGCGTGATAAGAAGCCGCTTCTGCGGGTGCGCAATAGGACATGGAAAGACGAACACTGCAAGAAGATGTTATTCAACCTCCGGGCGGACAATCTGGAAAGTACCCTGAAGGATTTGCAAACGGAAGCTCAGGAGATGGTTGGAGACATAGAGTCCATTGCCGCCGATCTCGGCTGGCAAATCGTTGGCGGAGCGGCACAACGATACGGGGTGCGGCTTGCGGCCAAACATGCCGCAGCAACTTTGGGATGCGGTGGGGGTGGGGCTGCCGCAGGTTCGGTGGTACCGGGAGCCGGCACGGCTGCCGGCGCAGTCGCCGGCGCGTCGGTCTGCAACGTGGCGATGGTGGTTATCGACGCGGCGGATCTGATCTGGACGGTTGGAACGACTTCTTTTGAAATCTCCGCAATGAAGGATCAGGTTCAGGAGCTTCTGGATTTGGCGAACCAGGCGCGTGGCGATGCGCAAAGAATATTGGAAGCTATCGAAGATCCTGAAAAGCTAAAGCAACTGCAGCAAGAACTTGCTGATGAACTGGAACAGGAGGCGCTCCAGGATCCATGCCTAAAGGCTCGTCGCTGCATGCTTGTGCCAAAAAGTGCCAGCCAAGAAACTCGGCCTCCGAATGACACCAGGAACCGGAGCCAAGGTCAGGCAACTATGACAGACCGGCTTTTCGCTGATTCCCGCGGCTGTTGTCCTGGACAAACCGGCCATCACCTAATCCTTGATGCATGGCTCCAATCCGGTGGAAATCGGGGTGCTGGTGACCTTTGTTCGGGAAGCTACAACGAGAAATCCGCGCCGACGGTCTGTGTCGAAGGAGCGACACAGAACATTGGAACCCACGGTAAGATTCATCGCAATACAACAGACATCGCCGAGGAACTGCTCGCGGAAAAGCGCCCACCATGCAATATCGGCTTTTCAATGTCCTGTGCGATCGAGGTCGCGGCTCAGGCCCATCGCAAAACTTTTGGTCGCCACTGCGATAAGGAGTGCATCGTCGCCCAGCTTGAAAAGTACTACGACGGGCTTGGCTGCAGGCCGAGAGCGGTTGACCAGAACGGCAACGAGCTCACGAGGACTGATGGTCAGACAGGTACACAGGGCACTTTCTAATCATGCTTACATGGTATTCGAGATGAGCGATAGTGATCGAGAGCTTATACTCAGAAATTTCAACATAACAAACGCTGGCCTCTTTAGCAGCACCCGGCTTGCTTTCGTGTGTCACTGGGACGATCGGCAGGGCGACTGGTGCGGACCCGAGGCACAGCCACCGGCAAAGGTCGTGGTGCACAATCGAGAAAAGGGCTCCTGGGGCGCGATTCTCTTTGGAGAGAACGGCTTTTCCATCGGCAGCAGCATTGCCGGGGGCAAGGTCGGCAGCCAGACGCAAGGACTCGTCGTCGACAGCCGAGGGATTGTCGTGTTTTTTGATTTTGAATCGACAAACGGCATGGAGGGGAGAATACCGAAGGACGTGCTTGCGGTGCCGAGAAGGGTTCGTCTCATCGGAGAGCATTGGTATGCCGCGTCGTTTGGTCGCAAGATCGCAATGCGCTCCGGACCAAACCACTGGATGCGCACGAGTAGTGCGAGGATGAGTCAGGAGGCACAGGACAATAGCGACTATTTCGACGTGGGCTTTGAAGACATCACGGGATTCGACGAGGCCGAGCTGTACGCCTGCGGCGGCGAAGGCGACCTCTGGCGGTACGATGGCGTCGGCTGGCACGCGGTCGACCTGCCCTGCAACTGGCGGATGGAGCGCATCTGCGTCGGTGACGGCCAGGTCTACGTTGTGGGCTTCGATGGCGAGGTGTTGACGGGGCGCGCCGAGCGGTGGCACCAGATCATCAGCGAGGCCCAGGGCTTCAACGTCGAGAACATCGCCTGGTTTCAGGGCCGGCTCTACGCCGTCACCCATCATAGTTTGCTGGTGCTCGACGGTGAACGCTGGCGGGTCGCGGATTTGGGCGGGGAAGCCCAACCGGCGTCCTTCGGCTACCTCGACGCCACCGATGAGGTGCTCATGGTCGCCGGTCCCTATGGTGCGTCGCTGTTCGACGGCGAGCGCTGGGACAACATCATCGGCGGCACGACACGCACCGAGCTTCTCCAGGCATCGCTGCTGCGCGAGCAGGTCGGGCACTTGGAGAAGCTGCGCGATGCATTGGAGGGCCTTGATAGGCCTTCCGGCGACGCGGACTGACCGGGTGAAGCCGGCCGGGGAGAGAGGATGAGCATCGCGACCTATCGGAACCGCTTTGTCGGCTTCGCGCCGATTGATTGTGTCACTGCCGCGCAAAGCAGGACCCTCGTCTTGGTCACGGGGCAGCTCGCACCGTGAATCTGGTCAACGCTACCCCGCTCGCCGCAGCCTACGCGCCCGGACGCTTGCAGGATGGACGCGATTGCGTTGTCCTCGTGGCAAAGGGAAGCTTCCGTTTTCCGGAGCCGCCGGAGCCGCTGCCAGCGCTTGCCGACGACCAGCCGCCACCGTTCGAGACCGATGCTCACCTGGATGATCCGGGAACCAGCTCGACGCTGCACGAGGGCGATCTGGTACCGTTCAAGCCTTGCTGTGACCTGCTGGTGCAAGGTCACGCCGTCGTAGCGGATACCAAGCCGGTTCCGGTGACAGTTTACTTAATTCGTTCTCTTTGACGAGTTCCGGGATTCCGGGGGCAGTTTACTTAATTCGTTCTCTTTGGCCGGCCGAGGGATCAGTAAACTGTCCCCGGAACTCGCAACTGTCCCCGGAACTCGGTCCCCGGAACTCGCAGCCGACAGCCCGAGGCGATGGGCAGCACCTCGTGGCGGCAGTCGGCATAGAAGGCGGCATAGGCGACCTCGGAGGGCTCGTCGCGGTGCAGGTCCAGCCGCGCCTCCCGGCCCCGGTGGCGCACGATCAGCTCACCGCCGCTGAACGCCGAGGGCAGCACCAGCACCAGCGTCGCGAACATGCCGGCGGCCTTCTCGGTATCGCGGTGGCTGATGAAGAAGCTGCCGGTGTCGTAGACCAAGAGCTTGTAGAGCGCCGCCTCCACCCGGCCGGCCACGCCGAGCCCGTCGCGCACCCGCTCGACCATCTCGGCCAAGTCCTCGGCCCAGCGCCGTCCCTCGATGCGCACCTGCGCGGCATCGATCTGCCAGGTGCGGCGCACCCCGGTATCCACCAGGGTCTCGCTGCCGCGGCCATAAGGCGCCTGCTCGGCCACGGCCACCAACTGCTCGGCCTGCACCGGCAACAGCGGCAGCGAGACGGGACCGACGCCATCCACCGACAGCCGCGGCGGATGGATGTCTTGGGTACCGCTGGCGTAGTAGTCGCCGACGCGCTGGACCTGGCCCAGGACATTGGCGAGCACGGATTGAATCTGGGGCATGGGGCGGGGCTCCGGCGGGGGGTGGCGAAGATCGGCGGCACTATAGGCGGGAGCCGACTGCGCGCCAGGGGGTCGCGGTCGGGCCGGCGCCCCAGCAGGCACAACGCCCGACGCTCCCCGCGCGGCGATGCGGAACCCAGGTGCGCCGCTGAGATATCCCCACAAGAGCGGCCTGGACAGCGAGCCGCACGGACTGGGAGCGCCGGCTTTCCAGCCGGCTTCGCGCGCCGGGGGCTCGATGCCCCCGGCGCGCGACCCGCGGCGCGCTGACCGTTGCCGCGCCACGTTGGCGAGCGCGCGCGCAGGCCACCTGGCATCGGCCCCGCCGACGCGGCATCGAGCCGCGACGGCGCCTGGCCGGCTGGAGAGCCGGCGTTCCCAGTCAGCCCGTAGGCTGGGTTGAGGAACGAAACCCAGCAATCGCGGCTTAGGGCCCCAACCCGCCGACCCCTTCCAACAACCCCCGCCCAAGTGCTCTAATCCTCCCTAGACCCAAGCCCAAGAACGGAGCACAGCATGGCGCAGTTCCAAGCCAGCCTCGGCGACGCGGCGAGCCCCGGCCTCGCCGACCAGGCCACCCGCCTGCAACGGCTCGTCCGCGGCCAAAACCCCTACATCACAGGCGACGCCCTGCCGCCCGACGCGCCGGTCTTCTTCGGCCGCCAACGCCAGCTCGCCGAGACCCTCGGCGTGCTGCGCCGCCCCGAGAAGCCCGGCAGCGTCTCCATCCTCGGCGAGCGCCGCTTCGGCAAGTCCTCGTTCCTCAACCAGGTCCGCCAGGCCCTGAGCGCCGAGCCCGGGCTGATCACGCTGCATGCCACCACCCAGGACTGGAGCGGCAGCACCCCGGCGATCTTCTTCGGCGGCCTGCGCCAGGCCATCCGCGGCGCGCTCGCCGGCACCGAGCACGCCGCCCTGATCGACGCCCCGCCGACCTCGACCCCAGCCCCCGCCGAGCCCAGCGACGCATCGCCCGCCGCCGAGCCCCCGACCGACCCCTGCGACTACGCCAGGCTGCGCGACCTCATCCGCCCGCTCGCCGCCCGCGGCCTGCGCTTCGTGCTGCTGCTCGACGAGCTGGAGGTCATCGTCGACAAGCCGGCCTTCGACGCCGACTTCTTCGGCAACCTCCGCGCCCTGGGCGAGCGCCCCGACTACAACTTCGGCTACCTCATCGCCAGCCGCCGCCCGCTCAAGGAGCTGTGCCGCGACCACCGCATCGAGGCCTCGTCGTTCTGGAACATCTTCGGCTTCCCGCAATACATCGGCCTGCTCGACGCCGACGACGCCCATGCCCTGGTCCGCGAGCCCCTCTGGCACACGCTGCCGCCGGAGCGCCTGCCCGACTGGCAGCGGCTCTGGAAGGACGCCATCGCGCCCCTGACCGGCTGCCATCCCGGCCTGATGCAGCTCGTCCTCGCCGAGCACTGGAACGCCCTGGCCGGCGGCTACGCGCCGGACCCCGACCGCATCGGCGCCGGGCCTGCATGAGCATTCCTCGAAGCCTCTGGAACTATCGCGACGGCAAGCACCGAACGCCGGCTGCTGATCCAGTGCCGCCGCCGGCGATCGGCCGGACAACGACCATCTGGCCTGATGGACCTTCGCCTGCGCGGCCTGCTGCTGCGCGATGGCCGACAATTCTGCGACGTTCAGCAACGGCTGGTCGCCGGAGCTGATCCCCGGCGGACTCGGCCTTGCCGATGCCATCTCCCAACGTCTCGAATGCCGGCGGTGAGGCGACCAACAGGAGGGCTTGGACAACCGCTACGAGAAGATGGCCCGCCGAACGCCCGCCAAGCCCTTTGGCCGTCTGGGAAGGCGTTCAGGGACGCCGACGCCGAGCCCGGCGGCGAGGTGGACGCCGTATGATCCACCGATGGTCTCCAGCCGATCCGTCTCCGGCTGCGACGGAACCTCAGCGCTTCGACCGTAGCATGGGCAGAGCGCAGCGAAACCCATCCCTCCGCGGCCTTGATGCTGCCCCGGATGGGTTTCGCTGCGCGCTACCCATCCGACCGATGGGGGTGCGACCTCAACATCCTGATCGTTCCCACGCTCCAGCGGTGGGAATTTCGGAGCCATCCGGCCGCTCCAAGCGGCCCGAGACGCGACGCCGGAGCGTCGCGCCACGGTTCTCAACCCGCAAGCAACGTCGTGACCGCGCTCGCAGCTGCACGGCCATCCCCGGAGCCTCGTAGGATGATTTTATGGCACGGTCAGCGAAACCCTGGAATTCACAGTCTTCTCCACCGACCTACGTGTCCTCCACGGTGAGATTCTTCGCGGTGCTCGCGCCCATACTTGCCCATCTCCGGAGCGTGGGAACCAGGAGAACCGGCGCCCCCGGTGGCGTCGGCCTCCAGGCCGATAGGGCTCAGCCCCGCAAGCAACGTCGTGACCGCGCCGGGCAGCTGCACGGCCATCCCCGGAGCGCAGCGCGCCCGGCCCGCGACAGCGCCCAAGGCCCCGATCCCTGCCCTGTCGACCCGCCCCCCAACGGCGACGAGGACGCCCGATGAACCGCCGCGCGTTCGTCGCCCATGTGCTGCGCCGGCTCTGGCTGTGGCCGCTGGCGCTGTGGCTGCGGCCGATGGCGCTGCATGACCGTCTCCGCGCCGAGCCGAGGGCGGAGCTGGCCGCGGGCGTCCTCGGCGCGGGGCTTTGGGGGATGCTGGTCGGTGTCTGGATCTGGCTGGCGGGTGGGGGGCTGGACGCCATCTGGGTGGTTGCGCTCTGTTTTGTAGTGGCTGTCGCTGTCGCTGTCGCTGTCGCTGTCGCTGTCGCTGTCGCTGTCGCTGTCGCTGTCGCTGTCGCTGTCGCTGTCGCTGTCGCTGTCGCTGGCGCTGCTGGCGCTGGCGCTGTCGCTGTCGCTGTCGCTGTCGCTGTCGCTGTCGCTGTCGCTGGCGCTGTCGCTGTCGCTGTCGCTGTCGCTGTCGCTGGCACCTATTTGATCGTCGTTGCAGTCATCGGAATCGCCTTGGGCACGCTGATCGGCACATCCTGGCTATCGATCGGCGTGGCCGTGATCGCCGGGATAGCGGCAACGTCGGCCTTGCTCTTGGCATGGAATGACGAGCGCAAGACCGGAATCGATGACGATGTCTTCGCTTGGACCTTGATCATCGCTTGGCTGATCCTGCTGCCCATCGCCGGCTTCTCCCTGCTCCCCGCTGCCCCTCGAATCGCCATGGCCCAGTGGGGCATGGGCCTTGGCGCTGCCATTGGGATCGGGGCCTTGTCGGGCCTTTTTTGGGACTCGGACACCGTCGGCGGTCGTCGCCAGGCCAAGGATCAGCGACGGGCAGACCGCGCACAGCAGACCTGGCTGCTGCTCCCCTGGGGGCTGTTCCTGCCGCTGGCCGCCGCCGCCCGCTGGCTTGGACCCGAGGTGGCCGACCTGGACGCGAAGCTCGACGCGCTGGCGGTCTTCCTTGCGCTGGCGCCGGTGGTCCTGACCGGCCTGCCGGCCTGGCCGCTGGCGGCGGTGGTGGCGCTGGTGCAGTTCCGCCGACCGGCGCCAGCGGGCATGGACCCGCGGCGCCGGCTCCGGCGCAGCATCCCGTTCCTGTGGCAGAGCTGCGCCTTTCCGCTGCCGGGGCTGCGCGGCTGGCTGGTCCGGCTGGGTCGGGCGCGGGGGGCCGTTGCCGCGCTCCAGGCCATCGAGCAGGTGATGCTCGATACCCTGCAGTTCGCCGCCGGGCGCGCTGCCGCCCGGCAGCTCGCCACCGAGCCGGATACCGCGCTGGGATTCTGTGGCGCGGTGGCCGTCGAGACCAATGCCGCGACCAGCACCGGGCTGGCCTGGACCGGCCCGGCGGGGCGGGCGGTGGCCGTGCTCTGGGCCAAGGCCGAGAAGGAGGATGAACAGCCGCTGCGGCTCGACGTCGGCCCCAGTCCCGACCAGGCCGGCCCGCTGTCGGCCCTGATCTCGCGGCGCTCGCCTGCCGAGGCCGCCGCGCCAGCGGCGGGACTGGACGCGCTGCGCCAGCGACCGCTGCGCGAGCGCATCGCCGAGGCATCGGCCCAGCTCGACCAGCTCGGCGACGCCCGCGGCGCCGCGGCCTTCGGCCAGCTCCTGCACGCCCTCGACCGGCTGCTGGCGCCGACCCAGGCCCGCCAATGGGCCGGCGCACCGGCGCCGGAGCCGACCGCGACCGATTGGCTCAGCGGCGGCTGGCGGATCATCGCCGATCTGGTCGCGACCCTGGACGGCCTCGGCGACGACTACCGCGCCCTGTCCGGTGTCGCGGCTCGGCGCCGGCTCTTACAGGCCCGCGCCGAGCGCCTGCGCAAGGTTCGCGATCAGCTGGACTATCTACCGGCCTACTGGCGCGCCATCGGCAGCGAAGCTGGTGGCGCACTGGATCAGCCTGCTGGAGTCCGAGGCGCGGGACGCGCGGGACTGGCTCGATCTGGCCGTCGCGCTGGTGCCCGCCGGCTTCAGCATCGGCCCGCAGCGCCTGCGCCTGGAGATCAGCAACCCCAGCGGCGAGCCGGCGCGGGCGGTGCGGGTGCAGATCGCCCCCGCCGACGGCATCGCCTGGGTGCACAGCGAGGCCCGGCTCGACCTGCTGGAGGGCGGCCGGTCCACCGAGCTGGGGCTGGACTTCCAGGCCGAGACCGAGGGCAAGGTCCGCATCGCCGGTCGGCTGACGGCCGAGGACCTGGACGGCAACCCGTTCGAGGGCGAGTTCGCGTTCCAGATCGAGATCGGCCCCGCCGGCGCGCCGTTCGAGGCGCCGCCCTACCAGCCCTACCTCACCGGCGAGGGCCTGCCGGGCGACCGCACCTTCGTCGGTCGCGACGACCTGATCGCCTGGCTGCGCGGCCTCTGGCTCCAGCCCGACGGCAAGCCGGCGGTGGTGCTGGTGGGCCAGCGGCGCATCGGCAAGACCAGCCTGCTGAACAAGGTCGCCCGCGACGGGCTGCCGGGGACCGGGCTGATGCCCATCACCATCAATCTGCAGGGGGTCGGCAGCGAGTACGACTTTCTCAGCGAGACGGCGGCGCGGATGGCCGAGGCGATGGGCGGGGACGCACCAACGGCAACCCTGGACCGGGCCGAGCCCTATGCGGCCTTCAAGGCGTTCCTGGCCGCGGCGCGGCCAAGGCTGGCCGGCCAGCGCTTCCTGCTGATGCTCGACGAGGCGGACCTGATGCCGGGGCGCCGGCTCGGCGAGCACCTGCCCGGCTTCCTGCGGGCGCTGATGCAGGAGCCCCAGTATCCGACGGTGCTGCTGTTCTGCGGGACGACGCGGCTAAGGACCATGGCGCGGGACTATTTCTCGATCCTGTTCAATACGGCGCAGTTTCGCACCGTCAGCTATCTGAGCGCCGAGGAGTCCGCCCTGGTGCTGACCAAGCCGGCGGGGGACTATCTGGAGTACGACCCGGCCGCGCTGGCCGCCGGCTTCAAGCTGACCCGCGGCCAGCCGCTGCTGCTGCAGCTGATCGGCGCGACGCTGATCAACAGCTTCAGCGAGGCGATCCGCCGCGGCGAGCCGCGCAGCCGCTACGTCGGCACGCTGGACCTCGACCGCGCCGTCGATGCCGTGGTCCGGCAGGAGACCAACGCCGCCTTCGAGAACCACTGGGAGGACAGCGACCCGCCCACCCACCGCGTGCTCGCGGCCCTGGCCTGGGCCACCGATGAGCACAACCGCCGCCAGCTCGACATCGACGGCATCGCCGCGGCCATGACCGAGACCCGCCTCCCCCTGCCGCGCCCGGACACCTTCCGCATCCTCGAGCGCCTGGCCGACGATGAGATCCTGGAGCGCGACGGCCCGACCTACCGCTTCTGGGTGCCCATGTACCGCCGCTGGGTCGCCTGGCGCTGGCCCACCGCGCGGGTGCGCGACGAGATGGGGGATTGATCCTGGACGGCGTCCCTATCTCTGCGCGCGCTCACGCTCCGGGGACTGGGAGCAGCGGCGTCTCGCCGCTGATTGGCCGCGGCGGCAGCCTGCGGCGGGCTCGGGGGCGGGACGCCCCCGCTCCAGGGGACTGGGAGCAGCGGCGTCTCGCCGCTGATTGGCCGCGGCGGCAGCCTGCGGCGGGTCGGGGGCGGGACGCCCCCGCTCCAGGGAGCGGCGTCTCGCCGCTGATTGGCCGCGGCGGCAGCCTGCGGCGGGTCGGGGGCGGGACGCCCCCGCTCCAGGGAGCGGCGTCTCGCCGCTGATTGGCCGCGGCGGCAGCCTGCGGCGGGTCGGGGGCGGGACGCCCCCGCTCCGGGGAGCGGCGTCTCGCCGCTGATTGGCCGCGGCGGCAGCCTGCGGCGGGTCGGGGGCGGGACGCCCCCGCTCCGGGAGCGGCGTCTCGCCGCTGATTGGCCGCGGCGGCAGCCCTGCGGCGGGTCGGGGGCGGGACGCCCCCGGACGCCCCCGCTCCAGGGAGCAGCGTCTCGCCGCTGATTGGCCGCGGCGGCAGCCTGCGGCGGGTCGGGGGCGGGACGCCCCCGCTCCAGGGGACTGGGAGCAGCGGCGTCTCGCCGCTGATTGGCCGCGGCGGCAGCCTGCGGCGGGTCGGGGGCGGGACGCCCCCGCTCCGAGCAGCGGCGTCTCGCCGCTGATTGGCTGCGGCGGCAGCCTGCGGCGGGTCGGGGGCGGGACGCCCCCGCTCCGGGGAGCAGCGGCGTCTCGCCGCTGATTGGCCGCGGCGGCAGCCTGCGGCGGGTCGGGGGCGGGACGCCCCCGCTCCAGGGAGCGGCGTCTCGCCGCTGATTGGCCGCGGCGGCAGCCTGCGGCGGGTCGGGGGCGGGACGCCCCCGCTCCAGGGAGCGGCGGTTTGCCGCTGATTGGCCGCGGCGGCAGCCTGCGGGGGCTCGGGGGCGGGACGCCCCCGCTCCGGGGAGCGGCGGTTTGCCGCTGATTGGCTGCGGCGGTAGCCTGCGGGGGTTTGGGGGCGGGACGCCCCCGCTCCGGGGATTGGCGGATCCGTCGGTGCGCTCCTTGATGCGTCTTGCGCAGTTGCCCTGGATGAATGAGAAGTTACTTCGGATCGGTGCGCGCAAAGTCCCGCTCCAGCGGGTCGTCGAAGCTGACATAGCGATACTCGGCACCGAGCTCGTGGCGCAGAAAGGTGGTCTTGCCGCTTTGGCGCGGACCGGTGACCAGCACCGCCGGAAAGGCGTCGATGGCCCGCCCGAGCGTCGGCGAGAGGGCGCGGGGGAGATTCATGCGGCCCGTGCGCGTCATGCCGTGGGGGCGGAGGTTCCGACGGCGCGGGCCTCAGTCGTTGCGCAGTTGGTTGCCGCAGCCGGCGCAGAACTTGGCGGTCTCCTCGGAGAGCTGGCCGCATTTCAGGCAGCGGACCATGATCTTCGGGGCCTCGGGCTGGGCCGGCGGTTGTTGCGGCTGCTGTTGCGGTTGGCCGAAGTTGCCTTGCTGTCCGAAGCCGCCCTGCTGCGGCTGGCCGAAGCCGCCCTGCTGGCCGCCGAGGGCGTTGCCCATGGCCTGGCCCATGGCCATGCCGAGGCCGGCGCCCATGCCGGCGCCGGCCAGCCCGCCCTCCTGCTTGGCGGCGTCGGGGATGGCGTCGGCGGTCTGCAGCTTGGTGTAGGCGTCGAGGTCGCCGATGGCGGCCATGCGGGCGCGCGCATCCAGCGCCTTTTCCACCTCCGGCGGCAGCGAGACGTTTTGGATGAAGAAGGATTCCAGGCCGAGGCCGAACTTGGCGAAGTCGGGCTTCAGGGCCTCTTCCATGGCCGCCGAGAACTCATTGAGGTTGGCCGCGTAGTCCAGGAACGGGTGCTGGGCCTCGCCGAACAGGTCGCTGATGCGGGTGATGACGGTCTGGCGCAGCTGGTCTTCGATGTCGCCGACGACGGCACGCTCCTTGGTGGCGCTGACCTCGGTGAAGAAGCGCATGGGGTCGGCGATGCGCATGCTGTAGATGCCGAAGGCGCGCAGCCTGGCGACGCCGAAGTCGGTGTCGCGCACGGTGACCGGGCGCGGGGTGCCCCAACGCAGATCGGTGAACTGGCGGGTGTTGAAGTAGTAGACCTCGGACTTGAACGGGCTGTTGAAGCCGTGGGTCCAGTGCCGCAGCGTGGTCATGACCGGCATGTTGTCGGTCTGGAGCTTGTAGTGGCCGGGGCCGAACAGGTCGGTGCTCTCGCCCTGGTAGACGAACATCGCCCGCTGGCTCTCGCGCACGATCAGCGACGAGCCCATCTGGATCTCGCGATTGTGCGTCGGAAAGCGATAGACGAGCGTGTCGGGACTGTCGTCGACCCACTCGATGACGTCGATGAATTCGCCTTTGATCTTGTCCCAGAAGCCCATGTCTCACCTGTGTTTGGTTGGTGCCGCAAGCGGCGGTTGGCTTGGCTGCGCGCGCGAAGTCGATGCTCGGTGCCGGCGGCGGCAGAGGATGCAGTTGTAGGCCATCGGCGGAGATTGTGCAAACCAGCGGGGCGTTGGAGCTAAACCGCCAGCGAGAAGATTCCGCTACCGTCGGCATGCTCCACGGCGCTGTGGGAGCGACTTGCAGTCGCGATGATCCCCGTCGCGGCGGGTCGCGATTGCAAATCGCTCCCACAACCGAACGCTGGTCGTTGTCGTTGTCGTTGTCGTTGTCGTGATCGAAATCGAGTCCACGCGCGACGATAACGCTCACGACCACGAGGCGGACAACGCTTTCCAGCCGGCGATGTTCCTCGCTCCCCGCGCAGCGGTATCCGGCTCAGTAGGGCCGCGCCGCCGGATAGTCCCGCCAGGGTCCGTCGGGCCGCAGCGGTGGCGGCGAGAGCAGCGCATCGCCTTCGGGCCAGGCGGGGGGCAGCTCAGCCTGCTCGTAGGCCGCAAGCTCCGCCTGCATGGCGGCAAGGTCCGCCGGCGGCGCCATCCAACCGATGGTCTCGATCAGCCGGCGCTGGGCGGCGGCGGCCTGGGCACGGTCGCCGCGGGCGGCCCGGGCGAGGATCACGGCCCGCTCGTGGGGCGGCATCGGCGCCTGGATCATCAGCTCGGCGGCCAGGGTCATGGCCTGCTCGGGGTCGCGCAGCGCCGGGTCGGCGGCGGCGGCGAGCAGTCGGGCCAGGGCGTAGCGCAAGGTCGAGTCGTTCGGGTGGGCCTCGGCCAGGGTCGTGAGGCGGGTGAGCACCTCGGCCTCGGGGGCGCCGGCGCGCAGCGCGGCGACCGGCCCGAGGACCCGAGCCGGGGTCAGCTTGGGCTCGGCGGCCAGGGCGCGGCGATAGCCGTCGGCGGCGCCGTCCCAGTCGCCGGCGGCGAATTGCAGGCCGGCCAGATAGAACAGGGCGCCGGCGTGGTCGGGCTCAAGCGCCAGCGCGCGGGCATAGGCCTCGGCGGCGGCCTCGGGCTGGGTGGCCTGGAGCAGGGTGGCGCGCAGGAAGTGGCCCAGCACCAGGTCCGGCGCCAGGGCCAGGGCGCGGTCGAGTTCGCTGCCGGCCTGCTGGCGCTGGCCGTTCAGGAACAGGGCGCGGGCGTAGCTGACGCGGGCGGCGGCGTTGTCGGGGTCGACGGCCAGCCCCGCTTGGAAGCGGGCGACGGCCTCGGTGTAGTCGCCCCCGCGCACGGCGTGGATGGCGCGCTGAAAGGCGGGCAGCGAGCGCTTGGTGGCGGACTCCAGCTCGGCGACCAAGGGGTCGGGGACATCCGGGGCGCGCAGCTTGAATTGGGCCAGGTGCTGCTTGGCCTCGTCGTCGCGGCCCAGGGAGCGGTAGGCCTGGGCCAGCGGGTAGTGGACCTCGGTGGCCTCCGGATTGATGGCCAGGGCCGTCTCCAGGTGCGCTGCCGCGTCGTCGAAGCGGCGCTCCAGGTTGGCGATCTGGCCGAGATAGTAGTGCGCCGCCGCGGCCAGGCCGGTGTCGTCGCCGATGACCTGCTCGAAGGCGGCGCGGGCCTCGGCCAGGGCGCTGCGCTCGAACTGGACCTTGCCCAGGCGCACGTAGAGCGGGGCGTAGTCCGCATCGATGGCCCGCGCCTGCTCCAGGTAGTCCACGGCCTGGTCCAGGTTGCCGGCGAGCATGGCCAGATAGCCGGCGTAGTAGGGCCAGCGCAGCTGCGCCGGGTCCAGCGCCATGGCGTTGCGCAGGCTGGCGTCGGCGGGGGCCTCCACCTCCAACAGCAGCAGCAATGCGCCTAAGCGCCCGTAGGCGGCGCCCAGTGCGGTCGCGTCGGACTCATCCGCCGCGAGCAGCCCGGCGATCTCGTCGCGGGCGCTGCCGACGGCCTGCTGCATCAGCGGCTCGGCGCCGCTCAGGTCGGCCTCGGGGATCGCCACCAGCCGGCCTTGCCAGCCTTGGGGCAGGTCGGAGACCGGGTCTGCGTACAGCGGACCGATGGTCAGCAGCGTGCAGATGGCGAATACGGCGACGGCGTTGTGGCGAGGTGGATTGCTGAACATCACCTTGACTAGTACCCCCCCTCCAGCACCTGCTGTTGCTGCCGTTCCAGCTCCACGGCGACATAGGCCAGGGCGAGGCCCAGCTCGCGGGTCCAGGCCAGCTCGATGGTCCAATCCGCGCTCGGCTCCCAGACGTGCTTGGCCAGGCCCTCGCCGCGGCGGATGGCGCTCTGCTTGCGGCCGGGATTGGTCGCATAGCCGGGGAAGCGGCTGCGGTCCTCGCCGGGGCCGTATTTCTCCCGCAGCACCCCGTAGAGCTCGTCGAAGCGCAGCTGGGTGGTGGTGCGGTACTGGCGCAGGACCTTGTAGATGCGCCCGCGAAAGGCGAGGACGTAGACCCGATCCGGCCCGTGGTAGAAGATCAACGCCAGGCGCTCGCCGTCGTTCTGCGTCACCGCCGGTTGCTGCTGCATCAGCGGCGTGACGTCGCCGCCGAGGCAGTAGCGATTGAAGACCTGCTTCAGGCAGCCGTCTTGGGCCGCCGCCGGGGCCGCCGGCCCGCCGAGCCCGGCCAGCAGCAGCAGCGCCGGCAGCCACCATGCATGAAAATCGACGCGCCGGAGACGCGCACCCGCCAACCAATCGCTTGCTGACCCCATGACCCTCACCTGATCGTTCTCGTTGGCGGCTGAGGATACCGCATCCGCGCGCCCCGTGACCGCTCGGCGGCAACGGGACAATCCGCTCCGGTATACTGCCGCGATCGATTTCAGACACTAGGCGGCAGACCATGTTGGACAAGCATTACGAACCCCAAGCCATCGAGGCACACTGGTATCAAACCTGGGAGGCGGCGGGCTGGTTCGCGCCGGCGACCGAGGCGTCCGACAAGACCGACGGGGCCGGACCCTATTGCATCATGATCCCGCCGCCGAACGTCACCGGCAGCCTGCACATGGGGCACGGCTTCAACAACACCATCATGGACGCGCTGATCCGCTACCAGCGCATGCGCGGTCGCCAAACCCTGTGGCAGCCGGGCACCGACCACGCCGGCATCGCCACCCAGATGGTGGTGGAGCGGCGCCTGGAGGCCGAGGGTAAGACCCGCCACGACCTGGGCCGCGACGCCTTCATGGAGCGGGTGTGGGAGTGGAAGGGCGAGTCCGGCGGCAACATCACCCGCCAGCTGCGCCGCCTGGGCTCGTCGCTGGACTGGCAGCACGAGCGCTTCACCATGGACGAGGGTCTGTCGGCGGCGGTGCGCGAGGTGTTTGTGCGGCTGTTCGAGGAGGGCCTGATCTACCGCGGCAAGCGGCTGGTGAACTGGGACCCGGTGCTGCACACGGCGGTCTCGGACCTGGAGGTGCTCTCGGAGGAAGAGGCCGGCCACATGTGGGACATGCGCTACCCGCTGAGCAACGGCACCGGGCATATGGTGGTCTCCACCACCCGCCCCGAGACCCTGCTCGGCGACTGCGCGGTGGCCGTGAACCCGGAGGACGAGCGCTACAAGCACCTGATCGGCGAGCTGGTGGACCTGCCGCTGACCGGGCGGCGCATCCCCATCATCGCCGACGAGCACGCGGACCCCGAGTTCGGCACCGGCTGCGTCAAGATCACCCCGGCCCACGACTTCAACGACCACGAGGTCTGGCTGCGCCACCGCGACGAGAACGCGATCTCCGAGCAGGCCCACGGCGGGCTGATCAACATCTTCACGCCGGATGCGGCCATCCGCGCCAACGACGCCGACGAGGGCGCGCTGCTCCCCGCCGCCTACATCGGTATGGACCGGCTCGCGGCGCGCAAGCAGATCGTCGCCGATCTGGATGCCGCCGGCCTGCTCGCCGGCGTGCGCGAGCACAAGCTGATGATCCCCCGCGGCGACCGCTCCGGCGCCATCATCGAGCCCTATCTGACCGATCAGTGGTATGTGCGCATCGCGCCCTTGGCCAAGCCCGCCATCGAGGCGGTGGAGGACGGGCGCATCCGCTTCGTGCCCGACAACTGGAAGAACACCTACTTCGAATGGATGCGCAACATCCAGGACTGGTGCATCAGCCGCCAGATCTGGTGGGGCCACCGCATCCCGGCCTGGTACGACGCCGACGGCAGCGTCTACGTCGGCCGTTCCGAGGAGGAAGTCCGCGCGCAGCACGGCCTGGCCGCCGACTTCCCGCTGACCCAAGACCCGGACGTGCTCGACACCTGGTTCAGCTCGGCGCTATGGCCGTTCAGCACGCTGGGCTGGCCGGAAGACACCGACCGGCTGAAGACCTTCTACCCCACCTCGGTGCTGATCACCGGCTTCGACATCATCTTCTTCTGGGTCGCCCGGATGATCATGATGGGGCTCAAGTTCATGGATGCGGTGCCGTTCCACGATGTCTACATCCACGGCCTGGTGCGCGACGCCCAGGGCGACAAGATGTCCAAGTCCAAGGGCAACGTGCTCGACCCCATTGATCTGATCGACGGCATCGCGCTGGATGCCCTGGTGGAGAAGCGCACCAGCGGCATGATGCAGCCGCACCTGGCCGAGAAGATCGCCAAGCAGACCCGCCGCGACTTCCCCGACGGCATCCCCGGCTTCGGCACCGATGCCCTGCGTTTCACCTTCGCCGCGCTGGCCACCACCGGGCGCGACATCAAGTTCGACCTGGGCCGCATCGAGGGCTACCGCAACTTCTGCAACAAGCTCTGGAACGCGTCCCGCTATGTGCTGATGAACACCGAGGGGCAGGATTGCGGGGCCGATCCGGCAGCCGGCGCCATCGAGCTGTCCGCCGCCGACCGCTGGATCCGCAGCCGCCTGAACGCCACCACGGCCACGGTCCGCGAGGCCTTGGACGGCTACCGCTTCGACCACGCGGCGCGGGCCATCTACGACTTCACCTGGAACAACTTCTGCGACTGGTACCTGGAGTTGTGCAAGCCGGTGCTGACCGGCGAGACGGCCTCCGACGCCGCCAAGCGCGGCACCCGCCAAACCCTGGTGCAGACCCTGGAGACCCTGCTGCGCCTGGCCCACCCGATCATGCCCTTCATCACCGAGGAGATCTGGCAGAAGGTCGCCCCGCTGGCCGGCGTCGGCGGCGAGAGCATCATGCTGGCCCCCTACCCCGCCGCCGACCCGGCGCTGGATGACCCGGAGGCCAGCGCCGAGATAGAGTGGGTGCAGCAGTTCATCCTCGGCGTGCGCCGCATCAAGGGCGAGATGAACATCCCGCCCTCCAAGCCCCTGCCGGTGCTGGTGGCCAACGCCGGCGAGCGCGAGCGCCAATGGATCGCCGTCGCCCGGCCCTACCTGGACTTCCTCGCCCGCACCGAGTCCATCACGCTGATCGACGACGAGCGCGACGCCCCGGAGTCGGCCATCGCCCTGGTGGGCGACATGAAGGTGCTGATCCCGATGGCGGGCCTGATCGACAAGGACGCCGAGCTGGCCCGGCTCGACAAGGAGATCGCCCGCCTGCGGGGCGATGTCGAGCGCATCGAAAAGAAGCTCGCCAACCCGAGCTTCGTCGACAAGGCCCCGGCGGCGGTGGTGCAGAAGGAGCGCGACCGCCTCGGCGAGCAGGGGGGCGCGGTG
>CALOBA010000075.1:0-28989 GCA_942491465.1 uncultured Gammaproteobacteria bacterium | reverse complement strand
ATCCGCGGCTACTTCAGCGCCCAGAACGTCTGCCGCTGGCCCTGCTGGTGCCCCGGCTGCGCGACCTGCTGGAGGAGTACGCCATCGCCGGCAAGCCGGTCGCGCGCGTCGAGATCATCGACCTGCCGCGCCACCCCGAGCTGGAGCAGGAGGGCAACGAGGAAGTACGGCATCGAGCCGGTGCCCTTCCAGTTCCAAAGCAAGTACCAGGCATCGGTGGTCAACTCCTACTTCAACATCCTCATCCAGTACGGCGACCAATACGAGGTGCTCGACTCGGGCGACCTCATCGAGGTCAAGGTCCAGTCCGAGAACGACCTGGACGTGGAGCTGCGCAACCCCGAGTACGACATCACCCAGGGGATCAAGCGCCTCCTCTACGCCTATCAGGGCGAGGTACGCTGTTCGACAACATCGATGTCGCTGACCTTCACCGGCTACATCTCCGCCGACGACCGGCTGCCGGAATCCCTGCGCGCATTCCGCATTGAGCTCGACGACCTGCTCGCGGAGTTCGCCGCGCAGGCCGACGGCAAGCTCAAGGTCGAGATGCGCGACCCGGACGCCGACGGCGGCGCCCTGGGCCAACAGCTCAGCGCTTCGACTACGCTTCCAGCCCGCGACCGCGAGCCTGTTCGACGCCAACACCTTCTGGTTCGGCGCGCTGACCATGAGCGACGGCGAGCAGATCGTGCAGGTGCTGCTGCCCCAGGCCCTCGACCGCGCCGATCTGGAACGCTCCACGGTGTCGGCCTCAAGCGCTTCTCCCAGGGCTTCCTGAAGACCGTCGAGTTGAACACCCCGCCGGCCCCGCCGAGCTTCGGCCAGTTCGGCATGCCCCAGGGCGCCGGCGGCCCGCGCTTCACGCTGCTGCGCGATCTGCTCTCCGAGGAGCACAACGTCACCGACGCCGACCTCGCCGACGGGCGGGTGCCGGACGACGCCGACATCCTCGTCGTCGCCGCACCCAAGGACCTGGACGAGACCCAGTCAAGCCTTCGCCATCGACCAGTTCCTGATGCAGGGCGGCACCGTCGTGCTGGCCACCGCCACCCTGGATATCCAGGGCGATGAACTTCGTCCGCTACCCGCACCGACCCCGGCCTGGCCGAATTGCTGGCGCACCAGGGCTTAAGCATCGAAGACACCCTGGTGCTCGACCCCCAGAACGCCGCCTTCCCGATCCCGGTGGACCGCAACGTCGGCGGCTTCGTGGTGCGCGAGACCTCAGCCGACTACCCCTGCTCGGCCGATGTGCGCAGCGACGGTCTGAACCAGGACAGCAGGCCCACCGCCGGCCTGGGCCAGGTCACGCTCACCTGGGTCTTCGCCGATCCAGCCTGGCCGACGAGCTGCCATCGAGGGCCGCGAGATCACCGCGCTGCTGCACAGCTCCGATCGCGCCTGGACCGCCGACGGCCTCGACATCCAGCCGGACTTCGAGACCCACGGCCGCTTAGGCTTCGAGCCCGGCGACGCGCGCGGTCGGCAGCTCCTGGCCGTGGTCGCCGAGGACCGCTTCGAGTCCTACCAAGGACAAGCCCTCGCCGACTGCGAGCCGCCGCCGAGGCCGCGTCTGCACAAGCACAACCCCGCCGGACCCCGACCAACCCCGAGGCCGCCGAGCCCGAAGAGCCAGCACAGGTCATCGGTCGCGTCATCGACCACTCCTCCGAGTCGGCGCGGATCATCCTGTTCGCCTCCAACAGCTTCATCAACGACGAGATGCTGGACCTGGCCGCCGCCGGACTCGGCACCCGCTATCTCAAGCCCTTGGAGCTGATCGAGAACGCCATCGACTGGTCGCTGGAGGAGCGCGGCCTGCTCGGCATCCGCGGGCGCGCCCAGTTCTCGCGCATCCTCGACCCCCTCGACCGCGGCGCACAGGTCTTTTGGGAATCCCTGAACTATATCCTGGCCCCGCTCGGCCTCACCCCAACGGCCCCCTTCCTGCACCGGCAGCTCACCGCGGCCACCCGCGCCCGCTACGCCGCGATCTCGGCCAAGCCCTGACGAGAAGGAGCAGCGAGACATGAAGACCGCAAACAGCTTGACCACCCGCATCCTCATCGGCCTGCTCGCCGCCCAGTCGCTGCTGGCCATCGGCCTGCACCTGGCCGGCGCCGACTACGCCGCCTACGAGCCCGGGCGGCCGCTGGTCGCCGTCGACCTGGAGGCCATCGACGGCCTGCGCATCGCCGATGCCGATGCCAGCGTGGTATTCGCCCAAGACCGACGCCGGCTGGGTACACCGTGGCGCGACGGCATCTACGACGGCGCCGCCGTCGAGCCCATCGAGCGCATCGGCGCCCTCAAGCAGGGCTGGCCCGTCGCCACCAGCGCCGGTGCCCTGGAGCGCTTCCAAGTCGCCGACGACACCTTCGAGCGGCGCATCACCCTGCTCGACGGCGACACCGAGCAGGCCGTGCTCTACGTCGGCACCTCCCCCGGCCTGCGCAAGGCCCACCTGCGCCCCGCCGGCGACGACCAGGTCTACGTCGGCGAACTCAACACCTGGGAGGCCGGCGCCGGCATCGACGACTGGGCCGACAAGGACCTGCTCAAGCTCGACGCCGACGCCATCACCGCCATCGCGCTGCCCGATGTGAAGCTCCAACGCAACGGCGAGACCTTCAACGTGCTTGGACTGGCCGACGGCGAGACCCCCCGCCCCGAGGTCATCGCCACGTTGGTCAGCCGGCTGTCCACCCTGCGCCTTCAATCCGTCGCCGAGTCTTCCGACGCCCCCGACGGCGACCCTGCCCTGACCATCGAGCTGGCCGGCAAGGACGCCGACCCGCTGACCTACCGGCTCTGGAAGACCAGACGAACGACGGTGCCGCCGCCAAGCTGCGCCGCTCCGACGTCGAGCAAACGCTGGAAATCGCCGGCTCTCTCGCCCAACAGCTCAACGACACCCAACGCGCGGCGCTGGACGACACGCCAGCGCCGCCGGAGCAGCCAGATGCGGGTAACGAGGATCAGGCGGCGGGCGAGCTGAAGACAGGGCGACGCACCCAGCCAGTCCGCGGAGAACGCCGAAGCATCCAGCCAGAGCAGCCAGCCGAGGAGGTCCAACGCCCCCGCCGTTGCATGGCGGGGCTCTCAGGCCATGCGTTGACCAAAGTCGCTCATGGATCGAAGCACGGCACGCCGGCGCGATTTCAAGATCAAAGAGTTGCTGCCATGAGCGAGTACGTCATCTGCATCGACAACAACGGCAACAACGCCAGCCTCGTCGTCGGCAAGGTCTACGACATATTGGAAGACACCGCAGCGACCGAACACTCCAGATCCGTGTACTCGACGAAGACACCTCCGAGTCCGACGGCTATCTCTACGATGCCGGCATGCTTCGCGCCGCCTGTTTCCCCGAGGGCGTGCGGTGCTGGCAGCCCAATACACCACCGACGACCTGAATCAGCCCCAACCGATCATGCACAGCCCGACAACCGCTCCCGAGCCGCAGCATCGGATGCCATGCTATCCACAGTACAAACGCTGGCCCACCGGCGGACGAGATCACAGTACGCATGCAGCAGCCCTCCGTTGCACGATCTTGGCGAAGCTCCTGCAGCAGCGCCTTGAAGCTGATCGAGACTCTGGGATAGCCTGCTGGCCGATCCGGATCAGATCGAACTGCCCGAACCGGTACATCGCGACCTCGACGAACGCCTGGCCGCGCACCGCGCCGAGCCCGACAAGGGCACACCTGGAGATGAGCAGGTCCGACAACCCACTCGGGGACTTAGAGGGGGGACATTGTGATCTTGCCATGGTGATCATCCGCCCGGAGGCCGAGAACGATATCCGCATGGCGCGTAGCTGGCGACGAGCAGACATCACCCGGCCTTGGCGTCGCCTTCGTTGAATCGGTAACGACGCTCCAGCGTCGCCACAGCATCCGCCGCCCGCTCCAGCGGCGCGTAGCTCTGCAATGCCCCCCACCCGCTGACTCGGACCCTGGACCTTTCGGAGAGCCGCGACCAAGTTCGCTGGCCATTTTCACGCCAGAACTCGGGAAGCCCGCACAAGACAAGGGCGTGCCGGAAATACAATCACCTCAACTTCGTCACGGCTAAGAACAGAGACGCCACCCGAGATAAGTAAACTATCCCTGCTCGGAACTGCTAGAGATAAGTAAACTGTCCCGAACGGATAAGTAGTCCGGTTCGGAACTGAAGGGCTCTGGACCCTTTTCTCTGACGACCCCCTTTTTCCCCGATCGCGCTGCTGCACCTGCTCTTCGGGATGATCGTGAAACGCCCCCTCGGCGGATGAGAAACCGCGCCCGAAACGCGTGTCGCCGTCTGCTGCGCAGGCGTGATGCACATTGTCCGCACCGGCCTGCCGCCGCGAAGCCGCGCATCACGCCAATACTGCTCCTCGCCGCGGAGACCGCGGTGGAGAGCGCCGATCGCGACAACGCCACGCCCCGGCATTCGCTGCCGCTGGCCGATGCCCCACTCGGCCGGAATTCGGTCGAAACATCGCCCGATCCGTCCCGGCAGGGCGAGGGTCGCCGCAACATGCGACTGGAGCCGGCGAGGCCGCGGGCGTACGCGGCCTCGCCGGCTCCGGCTTCATGGAAGATGAGTACTATGACTCGCGACTCCTCGGCACCGGGTCGGCCAACGAACGACGATCGCGGCTCGCTTCCTCGCGCGATCTAACCTCAATTCGTTGGGCATCTTTTCATTCGCCGAGTACCGAAAAGGGATCTGACCCCTTTTTCCTTTTTTCGTGGAGTACCGAAAAGGGATCTGACCCCTTTTTCGCCTGACCCCTTTTTCGCCTTTTTCGACCCCTTTTTCGGAGACCCCTTTTTCGGACCCCTTTTTCGTCCAGGACCCCTTTTTCGTCCATTGAGCCTGACCTTTCTCCCTCTTTTCCCCCTCTGACCCCTTTTCCCCTGCATCAGGTACCGGGATCGACGAGGCGCAGGTCGGTACAGACCTCAAATCCCTGGTTCCAGTCGAACGCTTGGGGGGCGTAGGCCGCTTCGCGCAGCCAGGTCGAGTCCCATCGCGCGCAGAACTGGACCTGCTGTGTCTTCGCATCTTGTTCCAGGAGCCGGGATGGGAACTCAAATAAGAGCGGAAAGCCGCGGCTCGCCCCTGGTGCGAGGGCGATGACCGCGCCGTTCATCTTGGGTGGCGGGGTGCGATTGTCGATCCACTCGGCCTTGGTCGCAGGGTGGCGGTAGACACGCACGACATGGCGTGCCAGCTCGTCGAACGGGAGCCGGCGAAAATCACCCGATGCATTGGTGATGGTTACCTTGAACAGGGCCTGTTGCCCGTCATAGCTCGGGCTGGTGCGCTCGATGACGGATCGCTCGAGGCTTGCGGGCCCGGTCAGTGAGATTCGCATGCTGTCAACTTGAACCTCGGACATCGGATCGTCCTCCTGTATGGCTAAAGACTGGTGCGTACACCCGCTAAGCAGCGCGACGACCCCAGCGGCGAGTCGTGCCCAGCTCACACGATCTCGCAGGTCACGTTGCGACCGGACTCGCGGCGAAGCAGCTCCTGGGCCTCAATCGCCGCGAAATAGAAGAACCGCGGATGATAGGTCCGGTCGCCGAAGGTGAACATGATGTTGGTGGAGCTCGGCTCTAGGGTCACGCGCTCGGTGGTCCCGTCGGCCTTCTTGTAGACGACGTTCGCCGAGGTTACGCCGCTGTAGAAGTACTCATCCTTCAAGCTGATCGTATGACCGTACTCATGGGCCAAGGTCCAGGCCCCATCCGCCGTTACGTCCGAGTCATAGCCGATGTCGACATGCCATCCGGTCACGCCCGCCCGCGCATAGGTCCGGTAGAGGTTGACCTGATGGGTGGCCGAGTCGGCGCTATCGTCGGGGGACCAGAGCAGGCGAAAGCGAATCGGTAGGGTGCGCTCGCCGCAGATCGGATCTGTAATCCGCATGCTGTAGCGACCGCTCCAGACCGCGACTTGCTGTTTGAACTTGGTAATGGTGTCCGCCTTTTCCGCGTCGGTGATGCCTGAAGCGATCGTGCCCCATTGGAAGATGGAGGTGACGGTGATGTTGCCGCTGGCCAGGTTGGCCTCCAGTCGAAAGCCCGCCTGATCCCCCGCAAACTGACTCGATTGGACGAACTTCGAGTCGGCCCCACGGGAGTCGGTCTGGTGGTCCCTGTTCCAGTATTCGCACTGCGGGCATGTGGTGCTTGCCGAGTCTATCAGGCGTCGTCGGGCAAGTACCCGAGGTGGGCTCGGCGGGATCGTCGCAACAGGCCATCCCGCCCCCTTCGGTTTCCCCGGCTCGTCCCCTCTGGTCTTCGCCCTCTCCCCTGCCCCCCCCCGGGTGGGGGTGACTGGAATCGCCGAGCGCGCGATGCGTCAACCTCCGCGCGCGGGGCTCGCTCCCTGGGAGGGCCCGCCGCCGGCGAGATGCCCCCTTGTCGCTCGGGGTGCCCCCCGGGTCCTCTCCTCCGGGGCTGCGCTCCGGCTTCCCCGCCGGCGGGCCTGTGCCCTTCGCCCGTCGTGATGCTCGCCCCGCTCGGCCCCCCCCCCCCCCGCCGTTGCGGCTCCCCGCCCTCGCGGTCCGCCCCGCCCCCGCCTCCCCCGCCCTCCTCCCCCTCCTCTCGACCGGCCCCCGTCTCGGTCGCGCCTGCCCTCCTCCCCCGTCCTGTGGCCCCTCGTGGCCCCCCCTGGTCCCCCGCGCGCTGCCTCGTTCCCCGGCTCTCCCCTCGGCCTCGCCCTGCTCCCCTGCACCCCCCCCGGTGGGGTGCTGGAATCGCCGATGCGTCGCGATGCGTCAACCTCCGCGCGGGGTCTCGCTCCTTGGAGGGTCTCCGGCCGACCAGGTTCGAAGATTGGTCTCCCCTTAGTCGAGCTGAGGGATAGACCGTCTGCGGTCCTCTGCTGGTCTCGATGTCGATCTCACGGGACGTCGGCACCTCAGCGGCGATGAGCGGGCCTTGTGATCCCTTCAGGGCCTGTCGATGCGGATGAAGGCGTCAGCCGCTGGGCGAGGGCTCGGGATCGCCCCGTCCCCTCCCCCGGGCCGATTGGGGGTCGGGCGATCCTCCGGCCCGTTCGCGAAGTCCTCGGCCCCGATGACCCGTCCGACCTTTCCCCCCCGCGATCCGAAAATCCCCTCCTGCGACCTTAGGGGTCTGGTCAAGGTCGGAAATAAAACGAGAACCCGGTCGAGGCGTTCGAGCGTGCGACGTCCGTCCGTCCTCTCCGGCGCGTTCGCTGTGGGTCCCACGGTCGGTGGAATCACCTCCCTGGTCGTCCCGCGCGCGCGTCACCTCCCCCCCCCCCCTCTTCCCCCCCCCCACCCCCCCCTTCTAACCCACCCACCCCCCGGGTCTCTCCATTATTATCCCCCGTTCGAACTTATCTCCCCATTATCGACTCGGCCCCCCGGTCCTTCTCCTCCGGGCCCCCGCTCCACCCCCCTGCGCCTTTGACTACCCTTATTCTCGGAATTCTCCCCCGGCCGGGCCCCCTCCCCTCCCTCCCGTTGGGTCGTCCCTCCGCCCTTCGCGTCCCCCCCGATCCTCTCCTTCCCCCCCCCCCCGGATTACCTCTCCCTTGATCCCTCTCTTCGGAATTCCGCCCCCGCCGCGCCCCTCCCTCCTCCGCCCCTTCCTGTCCCGCTCGGTGCCTCCCCTGGTCCCCCCGCGGGGACCAATAACCCGACGGCCCAATGGGTCGATAAGGCCGCCACCGGTGGTGTAGAAAACCAAAAAACCCCCGGCATGTCAACCGGTTTGGGGCGTTTGCTTTCGTACACGCTAGGTGAGTTATGCGCCCGAACGGCTTCCTAAGGCAGATATGGAAGCCATTTGGCCGGCCTAAACGGGCAGTAAACAGAGGGCCGACGATGGTTTTCAATGAGTTTTCAAAGCGCTACGCGCGTGTTCTCACATGCCGGCTGATGCGTTATCCAAGCTGGCGATTCGCCGGAATATAATGGCATGAATATTGCTAATCGTCAGGAGGAAGCCTGCGCCACGGCAGCAGGTCCCAGGGTCGTCGTCCACGAAGGCTTGCGAGACTGTAGAGAACTAGCTATAAAGACAGTTCTAAGCCACATCAGAGGAGTCTTTTGTGTACAAGGTTACGGCACCGCAGAAGCCCAAGCGCCTGATGGAACAGGTGCGGGATAAGTTTCGCAAGCTGCACTACAGCTATCGTACGGAGCAGGCATACTGTGACTGGATCAAGCGCTATATCTGGTTCCACAAGAAGCGGCACCCGCGTGAGATGGGCGCGGCGGAGGTGGAGGCGTTTCTGTCGCACTTGGCCACGGATCGTGGGGTCTCGGCATCGACGCAGAATCAAGCGCTGTGTGCGTTGCTGTTCTTGTACCGGAAGGTGTTGGAGGTTGAGCTGGACTGGGTTGAGAACATCACGCGGGCCAAGCCGTCGGAGCATGTCCCGATCGTCTTGACCCGCGACGAGGTGGCGACGGTGTTGGGGCGGATGTCGGGGCGGAACTGGCTGATGGCGAGTCTGATGTACGGTACGGGGATGCGCCTGACGGAGTGCCTGCGGCTGCGCATTCAGGACGTGGACTTCGGCTATCGACAGATTACGGTGTTCAACGGCAAGGGGGCGAAGGATCGGGTGGTGCCGCTGCCGGAGAGCTTGATCCCGTCGCTGAAGGAGCAGATCGCCGAGTCCGCGCGCGTGCTGGAGGCCGACCCCTTGGGGGCCCGGGCCCCACCCCCGGGGGGTGGGTTGGTGGTATGTGTTTCCGGCGTCTCGCGCGCTCCCCTCCCCCCCCCCACTTCCCCTTGGTTCCACACACCTGCTGGAGGCCGGCTACGACATTCGTACCGTTCAGGAGCGGTGGGGCATCGGGAGGACAACGCCAGTTATACGCATGTGCTGCAACCCGGGGCCCGCGTTTCACAGATAACATCCGAAACCGCGCCCAGCACTCTGGCACTACCCTCCGCCGGAAGTTGCAGCGACGCCAGCCGACCGGCTCGACGCTTCCTCGCGCACCTTGCTTCATGCCGGAGAACCGGACGGACTGCGTCCAGGGTGCCGGCTAGAACACCAGCTCGTTGGCGCCGAGGATGGCCATCATGATGGAGACGATGATGCCGGCGACGATGATGCCCAGCCCGATGATGAGGACGGGCTCGAGCAGGGTGAGCATGCGCTGGACGCTGTCGCGGGTCTCGCGGTCGAAGATGTCGGCGACCTTGGTGAGCATGGCGTCCAGCGCGCCGGATTCTTCGCCGACGCGGATCATCTGCAGGGCGAGCTGGGGCAGGACCTCATGGCTGGCCAGGGGCTCGGCCAGGCCGCGGCCGTGCTTGAGGGCCTCGCCGGCCTCGTCCAGCCCGTCGCCGATGCGGCGGTTGCCGACGACCTCCTTGGCGAGATTGAGGCCGGTGAGCAGGGGCAGGCCGTTCTTGAGCAGCGTGGACAGGGTGTGGCAGAAGCGGGCGGTCTCCATCTTCCAGATCAGGTCGCCGAACAGGGGGATGCGCATGACCCCGTAGTCGAAGCGGCGGCGGTTGTCCGGGTCTTCCAGCCAGCGCTCCATGAACACCGCGACCCCGGCCACCAGCACCAGCAGCATCCACCACCAGTCGCGCACCAGGTCGCCGGCGCCGACGACGATGCGTGTGGGCAGCGGCAGCGCGGCGCCCATGTCCTCGAACAGGACGGTGAACTGGGGCACGACGAAGACCAGGAGCATGATCACCGACAGCCCGGCGACCACCAGCAGGATGCTCGGGTAGACCAGCGCCGAGGTGACGGTGCCGCGCAGCTCGGCGCTGCGTTCCAGGTAGTCGGCGAGGCGGGTGAGGACCTGATCGAGGGCGCCGCTGGCCTCGCCGGCGCGGACCATGTTGATGTACAGGCGCGGGAATTGGCCGTCCTGCTCCTGCAGGGCGGCGCTGAAGGTGGCGCCGCCGCGCACCCGCTCCTGCAGGTCGTTGAGGACCTTGACGATGTGCTCCTCGGTGGAGAGGTTGCCCAGCACGGTGAGCGAACGGTCCAGGGTCAGGCCGGATTCGAGCAGCGTGGCGAGCTGGCGGGTGACGATCTCGACGTCCTTGCCGGTCAGGCTGCGCTTGGCCCGGCGCTGGAGCCTGGCCATGAGGCCGCCGGCGGGCCGGGTGCTGAGCGGGATCAGGCCCTCGGCCTGGAGCTGCATGGCCAGCGCCGCCTCGTCGTCGGCCTCGCGCTCGCCCTCGATCTCTTCGCCGTCGAGCTTGACGGCCTTGAACTGGTAGCGGGGCATCGGCCTAGTCCTCCTCGGCGACGCGCATGACCTCGTCCACCGTGGTCAGCCCTTGCAGGGCCTTGCGCAGGCCGTCCTGATACATGGTGTGCATGTCTTCTTCAACGGCGATGCGGTGGATCTCGGTGGAGGTGGCGTGATCGAGCACGGCCTTGCGGATGCGGTCGGACATGACCAGGACCTCGGCGATGACCAGCCGGCCGCGGAAGCCGGTGCCGTTGCAGTGGTGGCAGCCGCCGGGGCGGTAGAGGTGGATGGGGCCGCCTTCGGCATCGGCGATGTGCAGGAAGCGGGCGGCCAGCTCGGCCATGGGCTGGAAGGGCTCGCGGCACTCGGGGCAGAGCCGGCGCACCAGGCGTTGGGCGAGGATGCCGTTGATGGTGGAGGTGAGCAGGTAGTCGTCCACGCCCATGTCGAGCAGCCGGGTGACGCCGCTGGCGGCGTCGTTGGTGTGTAGGGTGGACAGCACCACATGGCCGGTGAGGGCGGATTGTACGGCGATGCGGGCGGTCTCCAGGTCGCGCATCTCGCCGACCATGATGATGTCCGGGTCCTGGCGGACGATGGCGCGCAGGGCGCCGGCGAAGGTCATGCCGATGGAGGTCTTCACCGGGATCTGGTTGATGCCGGCGACCTGATATTCCACCGGGTCCTCGACGGTGATGATCTTGCGCGTCTCGGTATTGAGCCGGCTCATGGCGGTGTACAGCGTGGTGCTCTTGCCGCTGCCGGTGGGGCCGGTGACCAGGAAGATGCCGAACGGGGCGTCGAGCACCTTCAACAGGCGCTTGCGCGGGGTGCCCTCGAAGCCCAGGGCGTCGAAGTCGAAGCGAACGCTCTCCTTGTCGAGCAGGCGCATGACCACGCTCTCGCCGAACATGGTCGGCACGGTGGAGACGCGCAGGTCCAGCTCTTTGCCCTGGATACGCAGCGGGATGCGCCCGTCCTGGGGCAGCCGGCGCTCGGCGATGTTGAGCTTGGACATGATCTTGACCCGCGAGATGACCGCCGCGGTGGAGCGCACCGGGGGCGAGTCGATCTGCTGGAGAATGCCGTCCACGCGCAGGCGCACCTTGAGCTCGTCGGCGAAGGGCTCGATGTGGATGTCGGAGGCGCGCGCCTCCACCGCCCGCTGCATGATCTGGTTGACCAGGCGGATGGTGGGGGCCTCGCTGGCGAGGTCGCGCAGGTGCTCGATGTCTTCTTCGTCGAAGTTGCCCAGGTCGGCGTTCTCCAGGGCGTCGGCGTCGTCGGGCTCCTCCGGGCGGCGGCTCGTGCAGGCGGGTGACGGCGGCCTCGATCTCGCTGGGCAGGCCGACGCGCAGGCGCACCGGTCGGCCGGCGGCCATGTGCGCGGATGTGGCGATGAATGGGTCGAGGGGGTCGGCAACGGCCAGCTCGACCTCGCCGTCGGCCTCGCGCAGCGGACAGACCCGGGCGTCCTTGAGAAAGCGCAGCGGGAAAACCCCGTCCAGCGCGGGTTCGTCCGGGTAGTCGTCGCCGGCTACCAACTCCAGGTCGAGCACGTCGGCGAGGGCCGCGGCCATGTCGCGCTCCGAGACCAGGCCGAGGCGCACCAGCATGGCGCGCAGCGGGTCGCCGCTGTCGTCGGCGAGCTTGCGGGCGCGGGCGAGATCGCCGCCGGTCAGGCGACCGCGCTCGTGCAGGTAGGCGATGACGCGGGTCTCCGGCGCGTTGGGCTCGGCGTCCGGCGCCGGCCCGTCGGGTGGGACGTCGTCGGCCTCGCCAGCCTCGTCGGCGTCCACCTGCTGGTTTGTGTGCGCTGCATCGTCCCTCGGCTGGGCCGTGAGCGCAGCGTCGGCCGGCTCCGCCGGCGGGGCGTCGAGTGCGCCGGCCGCCACAGGCGGTTCGACGTCGACGGGGTGGTCGCGGTCGGGGGGTGCCGTCGAGGCCCATAGGGGCTTGGGCTCGGATGCCGGTTGAGCCTCCGCTCCGGGGGGGTGGTCGCTTGGCGGGGTGTCGGAAAACTCGGTATCGCCGGGTGAAACCCTGGCGGTTGCGGCGGCTGTGACCGGCTCGGTATCGCCGTGGTCACCAACGCTGCCCGACGGGTGTGAGCCTTCGAGCGTGTCGGGCTCGGTCCGCCGGGGCGCGTTGTCGGGCGCAAAGCGGGCATGGATGCTGTCGTTGTCGTTGTCGTTGTCGTTGTCGTTGTCGTTGTCGTTGTCGTTGTCGTTGTCGTTGTCGTTGTCGCTGTCGACGAAGGCGCCCCCGATCGCAGCGCGCTCGACGGCATCGGCATCGCCCTCGAGGGGCCCCAGATCGAACGTATCGAGGTGCTCCAGGTCCAGGCGCGGCTCGAGGGCCGCGTCGAATTCGCCGTGGTGCAACGCCGACCAATCCTCCGGCTCGATGGTCTCCAGCGCGGCCAGCCGATCGAACGGGTCATCGTCCGGCGGGCCCCGTGTTTTGTCCAGGCGCGGTGCGTCAGTCATCGATGGGCTCTGGTGGGGCCGCCAAGGCGGGCATTGCCGGTGCCGGCCAGCGCGGCACCAAGCGCTTGAGCACGCGGGCCAGCCGCGCGTCGTCGCAGCCGTCCACGCCGGCGCGTAGCTCGCCGAGCGCCGTCTCGATCGCGTCCATCGGCGCGCCGGGCTGGCGGGCGATGCGGATCTTCGGGTGTACGGTCTCGATCAGGTCTTCCGCGGCATAGAACAGCTCCTCGTAGCGCTTCTCGCCCGGGCGCAGGCCGATGTAATCGATGGCGATATCCTGTCCCGGCTCGCGGCCGGCGAGGCGGATCATCTGCTCGGCCAGGTAGCGGATCTTGATCGGCTCGCCCATGTCGAGGACGAACACCTCGCCGCCGCTGCCGATCACGGCCGCCTGCATGATCAGCTGGCAGGCCTCGGGGATGGTCATGAAGAAGCGCTCGATGTCCGGGTCGGTCACCGTCACCGGGCCGCCATGTTCGATCTGGCGCTGGAACAGCGGCACGACACTGCCCGCGGAGCCGAGCACGTTGCCGAAGCGCACGGTGATGAACCGGGTCTGCGACGCGGCGGCGAGGTGTTGACAGAGCAGCTCGGCGACGCGCTTGGTGGCACCCATGGTGTTGGCCGGGTTCACCGCCTTGTCGGTGGAGATGAGCACGAAGCGGTCGCAGCCGTGGCGATGGGCCGCCTCGGCGACGATGCGCGTGCCGAGCACGTTGTTGCGGACGGCCGCGCGCAGCTGGTCCTGGAGCAGCGGGACGTGCTTGTAGGCTGCGGCGTGGAACACCAGCTCGGGCCGCTCGCGCCGGAACAGGGCCTCGACGGCGGTGGCGTCGGTGACGTCGATGAGTGCTCGGCGGTAGTCCAGACCCGGATGGCGTTCGCTGAGTT
Organism: uncultured Gammaproteobacteria bacterium; assembly: GCA_942491465.1. Lineage (GTDB taxonomy): Bacteria > Pseudomonadota > Gammaproteobacteria > Chromatiales > Chromatiaceae > CALOBA01. Next base: position 15,397 of record CALOBA010000075.1, on the reverse strand, counting down.
CCATGTCCAGTCGATACAGATTCAGCTCGCCGTTGTCCACCAGCAGCAGGCGGGCTGCCCCGGCGGCGATGACCTGGCGGCACACCTCCGAGCCGATGGAGCCGCCGGCCCCGGTGACCAAGACCCGCCGGCCGGCGAGCCCGGCGCGGATGCCCGGCCAGTCCAGCGTGACCGGGTTGCGGCCGAGCAGGTCCTCGATGGAGACCGGCCGCAGCTGGCGGATACTGACCTGGCCGTCGAGCAGATTGCGCAGTTGGGGCACGGTGCGGAACGGCTTGCCGGCGCGCTCGCACAGCTCGACCAGCCGCTGCATCTCTTGGGCCGATGCACTGGGGATGGCGAGCATGATCAGGTCGATGCCCAGCGCCTCCACCAGCTGCGGCAGCTGCTCGGTGCCGGCCTTGATGGGCACGCCGTGGATGTCGCCGCCTTGCCGGCGCAGCAGATCGTCGACAAAGGCCACCGGCAGGTAGCGCCTGTCGCGGTCACGGAGCATGTCGCGCACCAGCATCTCGCCGGCGCGCCCGGCGCCGACCACCAGGACCCGCAGGTCGGCGCGCAGGGCGAGGCGGTGGTCCTTGAGCCAGCGATAGAGCAGTCGCGGACCGGCCAGCAGCAGCAGCTGGAAGAGCAGGAACAGCGGCGGCACCGAGCGCGGAACGTCCTGCATCCGATCGATGACGAACAGCGCGGCGATGGTTGCCAGCGTTGCCGCCAGCGTTGCCTTGCCGATGCGGATCAGGTCCGGCAGCGAGGCGAAGCGCCAGACGCCGCGATAGAGGCCGAAGGTGGAGTACAACAGCGCGCAGATCAGCACCACCAGGGGCAGCCAGTCGATGGCGGCATCCAGGAACCGCGGCGGGATGGTCTCCAGGTTGAAGCGCGTCCAATAGGCCAGCAGCCAGGCCACGGGCACCATCAGCAGGTCGTGTATGAATGCGGCGGTGCGCGAGCGCAGCCGCTCGAAGACGCGTCTCATGGGCCGATGCCGTCGGCGGCCCGCGCGCTGTGCTCGACGCGCAGGTGGATGAGCCCGTAGATCGCCGCCCAGCCGGCGAGCAGCATCCATTGCTCGCTGGGGCTCAGGCGCGGTGCCGCGACCGCGCTGGCCCCCGCGGCGGCCATCAGCAGGTAGGCCAGGCCCAGCACCTTGCGCCGGCTCCAGCCCGCCAGGATCAGGCGTTGGTAGTGATGGCAGCGGTGCGCCTCCCAGAGGCGCTCGCGGCGCGCCGCTCGGCTGAACAGGGTCCAGGTGGCATCGACGATAAACGGCGAAAAGGCCAGCGCCCCGGTCCACAGCCCCATCAGTCCCGCGCGGGTGCCCCAAAGGATCATCACCGCCGCGAGCAGGCCGAGCAGGGCGGAGCCGAGGTCGCCGAGGAAGATGCGCGCGGGCGGGAAGTTGCCGGTCAGAAAGCCGAGCGCGCCGGCGCAGAAGATCGCATTGACCACCAGATAGGGCAGGTTGCCGTCCAGCCAGCCGAGCGTCGCAAGGGCGCCGAAGCCGAACAGGGCCATGCCGGCGGCGAAGCCGTCCATGCCGTCCATGAAGTTGTACAGATTGATCATCCAGACGATGAACAACACCATCAGCAGCGGCTGCAGCCAGAACGGCGGTATGAAGCTGTTGCCGGGCAGCCAGGGACCCGTCCAGCCGAGCCCCGCGACCAGCAGCAGCACGGCGCTGGCGAGGTGAATGGCCAAGCGGATGCGCACCGGCATGTCGCGCCAATCGTCGAGCAGGGAGATGATGGCCACCGGGGTCGCGGCGGCGACGATCCAGACCGTGTCCGGCGGCAGACCGACGGTGAGCTGCGCCACGGTTAGACCGATGGCAATGGCGATGGTGAAGGCCACGCCGCCGGTGCGTGGCACGGGGACGATGTGCAGCGATCGGTCGTTGGGGTGGTCTAGGATGTGCAGGAACGGGACCAGCTCCCGGCTCAAGGCAAAGGTTGCAACGGCGCTGACGCCGAAGGTGATAAGCGCCAGGGCCAGGGGCCAGCCCAGCCCGATGGGATCGCTGAACAAAACTGCGGGTCCTCTTCTTGCCGGCCGTCGGGATGTCGACGGCGACACCCCGGACAGTCCTTCTCGCGGATTGCCGGGTGGATGTGGTGGGCGACGGTCGGCGCGCGGATCAGCCGAGGGTGGGGCGCAGCAACGCGGCTTCGACCTCGGCGCGTCGCGCCTCGCCCACCAGCAGATCGATCAGCGTCAGCGCGAAGTCCATCGCGGTGCCGGGACCGCGGGAGGTGACGACGTGGCCGTCGACGACCACCGGGGTTTCGACCAGGTCGAGCCTTGGGTAGTCGGTCTGCACGACCGCGCCGGGGTAGGCCGTTGCGCTGCGCTCGTCGAGCAGCCCGGCGTTGGCGAGCACCTTGGGTGCGGCGCAGATGGCCGCGGTGAAGGCGCCGTTCTCGGCGTGGCGCTTGAGCAGCTGGTGCACCCGCGGGTCTGCGTCCAGGTGGGTGGCGCCGGGGAGCCCGCCGGGCAGCACGATCATGTCGAATTCCTGCTCCATAACCGCGGCGAGTTCGGTGTCCGGGACCACCACGGTGCCGCGGCTGGCCTTGACCGGCCCGGGCTCCAGCCCGGCGGCGACGACCTCGATGTCGGCCCTGCGCAGCAAGTCGATCAGGGTGATGGCCTCGATCTCCTCGAAGCCGGTTGCCAGTGGAATGAGGACTCTTGCCATCGTTGCCTCGTTTGCGTTGAATTTCGGAGTTGGCTGGAAATGCGGCGCGGGCCGCAGCAGGCCTGCCGGTGACAGGCGCCGCCCCGCGCGGCGCTGCGTCTCGCATGGCCGCGCGGGTGGCCCTCAGTAACGGTTCAGAAACAAGCGGTGCAGACGCCCGTTCGCTGAGCCTTTGGATTGACCGTTTGGGGGTTGCGTCTGCACCACTTGTTTCTGAACCTTGACTTAGGGTTGGTTGTCGCCGTCGCCGTCGCCGTCGCCGTCGCCGTCGCCGTCGCCGTCGCGGCGACCGAGGATGTGCAGCCCTTTGAGCACGTTCAGGGCCTCGGCGAGCTGATAGTCCTCGGCGGCCAGGGGCGCGGCCTCGGCGTCCTCGCCGGGCGTGGAGCTGTCGTCGGCTTCGTCGTCGAGGTGACGCACCAGATTGGCCTCCTTCAGCGGCGCTACCGCGGGTTCGTCCGCCAAATCGAGGGTTCCGCGTGCCAGGCTGATGTCGGGCTCGATGCCGTGGGCCTGGATCGAGCGCCCGGAGGGCGTGTAGTAACGCGCGGTGGTCATCTTCAACGCGGTGGTGTCGTCGATGGGCACGATCGTCTGCACCGAGCCCTTGCCGAAGGTATCGCCGCCCATGATCAGGGCCCGGCGCTGATCCTGCAACGCCCCGGCGACGATCTCCGAGGCCGAGGCGCTGCCGGCGTTGACCAGCACGACGATCGGCGCCCCGTCCAGGACATCGTCCGGACCGGCGCGGAATTCCAGGCGCGAGTCTTCGCTGCGGCCTTGGGTGTAGACGATCAGGCCCTCGGTCAGGAATGCGTCGCTGACGCCGACGGCGCTGTTGAGCACGCCGCCGGGGTTGTTGCGCAGGTCCAGCACCAGGCCGTGGATGCCGTCGGGACTCTCGGCCTTGAGCTTGCCGATGGCCTTGACCAGGTTTTCGGTCGTGCGCGCCTGGAAGCTGGCGATCCGAACGTAGGCGAAGCCGGGTTCGAGGGTACGCTGCTTGACGCTGACCACCTGAATGATGTCGCGCTCGATGGTGACCTTGACCGGGCTGGGCTCGCCATCGCGCACCACGGTGAGCTCGATCTCGGTGCCGGGCTTGCCGCGCATCAGCTTGACCGCCTCGTCGAGGCCCATGCCCTTCACCGGCTTGTCGTCGATGCGCACGATCAAGTCGCCGGCCTGCATGCCGGCGCGCTGGGCCGGGGTGTCGTCGATGGGGGCGATGACCTTGACGAAGCCGTCCTCCATGCCGACCTCGATGCCGAGGCCGCCGAACTCGCCGCTGGTGCCGACCTTGAGATCCTTGTAGTCGTCGGCGTCGAGGTAGGACGAATGGGGGTCGAGGCCGCCGAGCATGCCGCGGATCGCCGCCGAGAGCAGATCGCGATCGGCCACCGGCTCGACGTAGTCGCTCTTGATGCGGCCGAAGACCTCGGCAAAGACCCGGATCTCGTCCAGGGGCAGACCCTCGGCTTCGGCCGTCTCCTCGTCGTCGCCATCATCGGCCGTCTTCTCGTCGTCGCCGTCATCGACCGACGCGGGCGCTTCGGGCTCGTCCTGCGGGTTCGGCTCGGTGGCGTCGGGCTGTTCGGCCCCCGATGCGGGATCGCTCGCCGATGGCGTCGGGGCGTTGGGCGGCGGCAGCGGGATGCCCTCGGGCCGCGGATCGGCATAACCGGTCAGCGGGGCGATCAACAGCAGGGAGAGCAGCAGCGCGGCTGCCGGGCGGGGGATGTGGGGTGCAGGCATGGATGCTCGGGGTCCGTGAGGTGTCTGAGTGAACAATATTATGCGGGCAATTGTGCGCGGGATCATCCGCCACGTCGGGTGCGATTGGCGCACCAGCGGTTGGGGTCGAGCGGGCGGGTGCCGCGACGCATGGCGAAATAGAGCGCGTCCCTGTCGCGACCGCCGCTGGCGCCGCTCAGGGCGATCACGTCTCCGCTCTCGACCCAGTCGCCGACCTCGGTCAGCAGCGTCTGGTTGTGCCCGTAGAGCGAAAGATACGCGTTGTCGTGCTCGATGACGATGAGTAGTCCGAAGCCGCGCAGCCAATCGGCATAGGCGACGCGACCGTGATGCACCGCATGCACCTCGGTGCCGGCGGGGGCCGCGAGCAGGACGCCGTCGCCGTGGGAATCGGCGGGGGAAGCGCGACCGCGGAATTGGCTCAGCAGCCGCGGTTTGTCCACGGGCCAGGCGAGGCGGCCCTTGCGATCGGTGATGGCCTCGGGCTGGTGGGCGAGCTCTGCGCGAATCTCGGCATCCCGGCGCAGGATCTCGATCAGCTTGCGCAGCTCGGCGGAGTCGGCATCGAGGCTGGCGATGCGCGCGCGGTCGTCGACGATCATGCGATCCAGGGCGTCGACGGTCCGGGCGCGCTCGGTGCGGGTCTCGCGGAGGCGTTCCCGGGTCGCTCCCTGACGGTCCGCCAGGCGCTGCATGCGGGCCACTTCGGCGCTGACCCGGGTGTCGAGCGCGTGCAGCTCGGCGGTGCGCTGCTCCAGCGCTTCCAGCCGCCGAGCGCGGGCGCGACCGATACCTTGGTAGTAGCCGAGCAGGCGCCCGCCGCGGACCAGGTCCTCTTGGTCCAGCAGCATGCGCAGGCGATCGCCGCGCCCCATCTGATAGGCCGAGCGCACCAGTCCGGCCAGGGCCGAGCGGGTCTCGGTGAGTGCAGCGCGGGTGGATTCGAGCCGTGCGCGCACATCATCCAGCACCACGGTCTGCTCGGCGATCATCGCGGCCAACTGGCGAGCGGAGCGGGTCAGGGCATCGATGTCGCGTTCCTGGCGCTCGAGCTGCCGATAGAGCGCCTCGCGTTCCTGCTCGCGCGCTGCGAGCGCCTCGGCGAGCGCCGCTCGCTGCGCCTGCGCGGCGGCCAACTCGCGCTCCTGTTGAGCGAGGGGCGTCGCGGCAGCGTCGGTGGCCGCCTCGGCGGCGGTCTGAGCCAACGCCGGGGGTAGCCACAGCAGCAGCAGCGCCAGCGCGGGGGTGCTGGGCTGGGGGGCACGCCGGCCCCGGAGCTGCGCGTTGGTCATGCCGGGTGCGGGCGAGCAGCGCGGGACCTGATCCGGCGTGACCACAGGCCGGACGGGCGCTGCGCAAGCGCAGGATTTGCCAACGGGTTCAAAAAGATTATCATCGTATGGTGAAAAGTTAATATAGGCATCATTTCGATGACAGGAAACTTTACCTCAACCCCGCTGCCGGCGCTGGATGCCGACCACGATGTCGCGGATGAGCTGGCGTTGTTCGCCGACGACGACGACATCGAGCGGGCGTCGCGCTCATTGAAGGCGATGTCGCATCCGTTGCGGCTGAAGATACTCTGTACCCTCGGCGATCAAGAGGTCAGCGTGCAGGACATCGTCGAGCACGTGGGCACGTCGCAGAGCAATATCTCACAACACCTGGCGATCCTGCGCGACAAGGGCATCCTCGCGTCGCGCAAAGACGCCAATCGCGTCTACTATCGGGTCGGCGACGCGCGCACGCTGGAACTGATCGGCATGATGCGTCAGGTCTTCTGCCACCAGGCCCTGCGCTGAGCCGGCGGCGAGCGAGGCCGGATGGGGCCGCTACGCCACGGCGCGGCAGGCGGTGTCGTACTTGACTCCAAGCGCCTCGAGGCAAGCTCGGGATGACGCCTCGGGGTCGGCCCCGTATACTGCGCGACCGCGCCGACGTGCGCGAGCCTTCAATCGCCCCGGTGCCCGCGCGCCGGCCCCCGTCCGAACCCCGATATCCCAGTCAATCTCGCCATAATGGCCCAACTGATCGAATTCGTAGGCAATCACTGGATCCTGTTCCTGGCCCTGGTGGTCATCCTCGGTCTGCTGACCCACAATCTCATCGTCGGCGAGCGCGGCTCGGTCGATCCCCTCGGTGCCACCGAGATGATCAATCGCCAGGATGCCGCAGTCATCGACGTTCGCCCTGCCGCCGATTTTGCCAAGGGCCATATCATCAACGCCGTCAACATACCGATGAACGGCTTCAAGAACCAGATGGCGGTGCTTTCCAAGTACAAAGGCAAACCGATCGTCATCAGCTGCCGATCGGGCTCCCAGTCCGCCGCCGCCTGCCAGATCCTGCGCAAGGCGGGGTTCGAGGATGTGTTCAACCTCAAGGGCGGCGTCATGGCCTGGGAGAACGCCAATCTCCCGCTGACCCGCAAACGCCGCTGAGCCGAGATCGCTCGGCCAATCAGACCCTTACGCGGCCCGGTCGCGGGTGGTGCAACGCCCGCCGCGGCCCGATCGCGCCAGCCACAGGACCCTAGCCGATGAGTGAGCCCCAGACCCCGAACGCAGGTGCCCCCGAGCAGGAGGGACAGGACCGCCAGTTCGTCCTGCGCAACGTCTACATCAAGGACATGTCGTTCGAATCGCCGAATACCCCCGAGCTGTTCCGCGAGGAATGGCGCCCGGAGAGTTCGCTGCACCTCGACATCAAGGTCAGCCAGCTCGGCGATGACACCCATGAGGTCGTGCTGACGGTCACGGTGACGGCCAAGGTCGGCGAGCAGACCGCCTACCTCATCGAGATCCAGCAGGCCGGCATCGTCAGCATCGCCGGCTTCGATCAGCAGGAGCTCGGTCCGCTGTTCTACATCTACTGCCCGAGCATCCTGTTCCCCTATGCGCGTCAGGCGGTGACCGATCTGGTCGCCAAGGGCGGGTTCCCCCACCTGATCCTGCAGCACGTCAATTTCGATGCCATCTATGCCCAGAAGCTGGCCGAGAAGGCCCAGGCCGAGGGTGAACGGACGACGCATTGAACAGTCCCGTCAATACCGGCCTTGCGCCGAGCGCGGCTGAGCGCGTCGCCATCTTCGGTGCCGGCTCCTGGGCCACGGCGCTTGGGGTGCAGCTCTGTCGCAACGGCCACCAGGTGCGGCTGTGGAGTCACGCCAAGGACCTGGCGGACGCGATCGAGCGAGATCGGGAGAACCGCGCCTTCCTGCCCGGTACTGCGTTGCCGGACGGACTGCACGCGGTGGTGGACCATGCCGAGGCGCTGGCCGACGCGACCGCGGTGCTGATCGCCGTCCCGAGCCAGTTCTTCGCCCGGGTGATCGCCGACATCAGCGGCCTGTTGCCGCCGGACATGGGCGTGTTCTGGGCGACCAAGGGCTTCGACCCCGCCAGTCGGCGGCTACTGCATTTGGTCACCGCCGAACTGGCCGGGCCGCGACCGATGGCCGTGCTCTCGGGCCCCAGCTTTGCCGCCGAGGTCGGTCACGGTCTACCCACGGCCGTGACCGTCGCCGCCAACGACGCCGGCTATGCCCAGCGCATCGCCGAGCTGGTCCACGGTGAGCGGTTTCGCGCCTACACCCATGACGACCTGGTCGGCGTTCAGGTCGGCGGTGCGGCCAAGAACGTGCTGGCCATCGCCACCGGGATCGCCGACGGCCTCGGCTTCGGCGCCAACACCCGGGCGGCCCTGATCACCCGCGGCTTAGCGGAGCTGATCCGCTTGGGGATGAGTCTCGGCGGCCGGCGCGAAACCTTCATGGGCCTGGCCGGGCTCGGCGATCTGGTGCTGACCTGCACCGATGATCAGTCGCGCAACCGCAGGCTCGGCTTGGCGCTGGCCCGCGGTGAGACGGTGGAGGCGGCGATGCAGGTCATCGGCCAGGAGGTCGAGGGCGTCATCACGGCGCGCACGGTCCTGGCCATTGCCGCCGAGCAGGGCGTGGAGATGCCCATCTCCGAGCAGGTGCATGCCGTGCTCTACGAGGGCCGCACGCCGGATGCCGCGACGCGGATGCTGCTCGATCGGGCGGGCAAGGCGGAGCTGGATTGAGCATCGGCGGGAGGCCGGGTTGGGGCACCGCTTCAAAAACGTCGAGCCCACCTCGGCGACGCCGGTTGATCGCAGAGCCGCAAGACCTGGAGATTGCGCAACGAACCCCCTGACTTAGAAGGTTAGGGGTATGAAAGTTGACAGAAATCGCCTACGTCAAGGCTCAGAAACAAGTGGTGCAGACGCAACCACGGAACGGCCAATCAAAAGGTTCAGCGAGCGGGCGTCTGCGCCACTTGTTTCTGAACCGATCCTAAGCCCCCTGCGCCCCGCGGAAGCCGCATTGCCGCCAGGCCTCGTAGACGACGACGGCGACCGCGTTGGACAGGTTCAGGCTGCGGTTGTCGGGCTGCATCGGGATATGCAGCCGTTGGTCCGCGGGCAGCGCATCAAGCGTCGCCTGGGGCAGTCCGCGGGTCTCCGGGCCGAACAGGAAGGCATCGCCGGGGGCGTAGCTCAGCTCGGCGTAGCAGCGCCCGCCGCGAGTCGACAGCGCCAGCAGCCGGCGCGGTTGGAGTTCGTCCAGGCAGGCATGCAGTGAGGCATGGGTGCGCACGTCGGCCCATTCCCGGTAGTCCAGTCCGGCCCGGCGCAGCTGCCGATCCTCCAACTGGAAGCCCAGCGGCTCGATCAGGTGCAGGCGCACGCCGGTGTTCGCACACAGGCGCATGATATTGCCCGTGTTGGGTGGGATCTCGGGCTGGTAGAGTAGGCAGTCGAATAGATGCACGGCAATAGCGGAGGCGATAGATCCATGCCGACCCCGGACCAACAGCGCGATCCGCGCTTGGCCATCGATTTCTGCGGGCTGCGGCTGGCAACACCATTGGTGCTGTTGTCCGGCTGCGTCGGCTTCGGCGAGGAGTATACCCGTGTCGCCGGCTTCTCGAACCGCGATGCCGGCGCGATCTGCCTGAAGGGGACCACGGGCCGGTCGCGGCTGGGCAACGCCCCGCACCGCGTCTACGAGACCCCGGGCGGCATGCTCAATGCCATCGGCCTGCAGAATCCCGGCGTCGACCATGTGGTCGACAGCATCCTGCCGACGTTGGATTTCGACGAGACCCGCTTCATCGCCAACGTCTCCGGCTCCACGGTGGAGGAATACGAGGAGGTCACCCGGCGTTTCGACGACTCGCCCATCGATGCCGTGGAGATCAACATCTCCTGCCCGAACGTCAAGGAGGGCGGGGTCGCCTTCGGCAATGATCCGGCCATGTCCGCGCGTGTCGTCGCTGCCTGCCGCCGGGCCACCGACAAGCCGCTGATCACCAAGCTGTCGCCGAACCAGACCGACATCGCCGCCAATGCGCGCGCCTGCATCGAGGCCGGCAGCGACGCCTTCTCGGTGATCAACACCCTGATGGGCATGGCCATCGACGCCGAGACCCGCATGCCGGTCATCGGCAACAATCAGGGCGGGCTGTCCGGCCCGGCCATCAAGCCCGTCGCCCTGCTCAAGGTGCATCAGGTCCACCGCGTCTGCCGCGACCACGGCATCCCCATCATCGGCCAGGGCGGCATCTGCAACGCCACCGACGCCGTTGAGTTCCTGATCGCCGGCGCCGCCGCCGTTGGCATCGGCACCGCGTTGTTCTACGATCCGCTGCTGCTGCCGAAGATCAATGCGGGTATCTTGGCGTACCTGGATCGCCACGGCCTGGACAGCGTCTCTGAGCTGACCGGCACGCTGCGGCTGCACGGGGAGCAAGGGCCGACCTGCGGTTGCTGACCAAGCGCCGACGTCGGGCTTGACCCTGCCCGGAAGCCGCATGGTATATTAGCCGTTCGGCATATGCTTGATCGCCGAACGTTTTTTTGACTGACACCCGGTAGGGGGAGACAAGAGATGAGCGATATCGCCGCGTTGAAGAAAGAGAAGCAGGAACTGATCGACAAGATGCTTGGGATGCAGAAGCAATTCATCGACTACGAGCATGAGAACGGCGTCACCGGCAAGGACTACTGGGCCTCCCAGGACGGCCTGCTGGCCAACTACCGCCAGGAGTACGGGGACATGGCCAACCGGGTTGTCGACATCGCCCACGAGATCGTCGGCTCCAAGCGCTGAGCCGGCGTTATCCCACCCCGACCGCCAGGCGCGTCGGGTGGGATGAACGCGGATCGACCGCACCCTCGGGTGCGGTTTTTTTTTGCCGGGATAGTCGCGTTCTTGCCGCTCCTGAGCGAGCGCCGCGCCCTCGAGGCGCTCAAGGCCAAGCTCCAGGCCGTTGGGTGCTGCTATGCAAAAGCCCGAAACACTCCCTCCCCCGAGACCCGCAAGGCATGGAAGTTCCGCCTGATGCGCCTGATGTACGACCGCGGCTATGATCGCAAGACCATCCTGGAGCTGTTTCGGATCATCGACCGGATGATCCAGTTGCCGACCGCGTTCGAAGCGGCCTTCCGCGAAGACCTTTACGCCTTTGAGGAGAGCAGACAGATGCCGTATGTAACCACCGTCGAGCGCGCCAGGATCGAGAAGGGCCGGCGGCAGGGCGAGGCAGACCTATTGCTTTGGTTGATCGAGAAGAAGTTCGGCGAGGCTGCCGTTGCCAGCGTGCGACCGCGCATCGAGGCTGCCGACAGCGACACCCTGCGCCTCTGGTCCGAGCGTACTCTGACGGCCAATACGCTGGACGCGATCATCCGCTGATCCGGAGGGCTGTTGCTGGATGGGGTGGAGAGGATTGCTTGGTCCGCGCCCTATTTTTCGCTTGCCCTTCTTTTTGTCAGCCCCGCCGGCATCTGCGGGTGGCGATCCCACTCCAGGTCTGGCCGGGTCACTTTGGCCCAAGCGACGAATTCATCGGTGGTCTCGAAAGGCTGATGATCGGGACGGCCGGCGATACGGCTGAAGTAACGCAGCAATAAGGCATGTTCCAGCGCGGCCCCCAGCCGCGCATCACCCATGCGGTGGTCTTCGACGAGGCCCACAAGGCCGCGCGGCTCAAGCTGCTGGCGGAGCCGCCGCAGCCATGACTTGAGCGCCAGGCGATGGCCCCGGGGCTGCGGGCGGCCACCCGGGTGCGGCTGCTGGCGGACCCCCCATGCTTGAGCGCAGGGTGGCGCAAGTCCAAGCCGGGGAAGGAATACTCCGAGCTGTCCACGGCGCCTGTGGATAACCTTGTGGAGAACGGCGGCAAAGCGGCCTGGAATCCCCGTCAATACTGGGTCGTCATCAGATTGACTCGTTTTGAGACAACGGCCGTATCTGACTGTTATTAAAAGAGTTATTCAATCGGTGCACGCGCAGTCCCGGCATCCGAGCAACGCCCGGTCGCCGAAGCTGGGCCGTGTGCACAACGACCAGTCATGCCGGCTGGAAATCGCGGTTTGTCAAGTCTTGACAAGCTCTGGTGATTGCGTTGGTCGGGCTGCATGACCTCAAGGAGTGCAGCGCGCGCTACTACGAGGCCATCTACGCCTGGCGACCGGTGCATATCAGCTTCCTCAGTCCCAACGACGTCGCGGACGTGCTTCAAGTCGAGGACGACAGCTTCCCCCTCGCCTACAGTCCCGAGGCCATCGCGCGCGTCCATCACCTTACCGGCGGGCAGCCGTTCCCGGGCCAGCTGCTCGGCGACGGCCTGGTGCAGGACTTCAACCGGCGACCGCGCGAAGAGGTGCGGTTGCCGCCGTCGACCATCGCCGAGCGCGACGTCGAGGGCCTGGTGGCCGCCGGCACCCTGTACCGCGACGGCGAGGTCTATTTTCGGTGGATCTGGCAGCAGGCCGGTGCCGAGCCGCCTGGCCAGCATGCGCTGCTGCAGGCGCCTTCAGCGCATCCCGAAGGGCTCGATGCCACCGAACTCCCACGCGCCTGCGACCTCCCCGAGGCCGAGCTCGGCGCTGCCCGCGATGCCCTGGGCAGGCACGACGTGCTGATCGACAACGGTGGTCACTTCCGCTTCAGCGTCGAGCTGATGCGGCTCTGGGTGCAAGCGGTGCAGCTATAGGCCGGGCGTTCAGCCACTTGGCCTGGCAACCGTATCGGGCGCCGGGGCATCCAGCGGCTCCATAGTCAACGCCGCGTTGGAAGAGGCGGTGGTTGCCTACCTACCAGGTTACCGATTCTCGACTTCGGGCATAAAAAAGCCCCACGGATCACCGTGGGGCCCTTTTTTTGGAGCCGATGGGCGGATTCGAACCGCCGACCTACTGATTACGAATCAGTTGCTCTACCAACTGAGCTACATCGGCTTGGGGGAGGGGTGGGCAGCAGCAGTGATTGGCGAGCTGCCCAGCCGCAGAAGAGTAGGGGATTTCTTGCCGCGTTGCAAGTCCCAGACGGCTGCTGGTGTTGACTCGGGGAGGTCGTCGTGGCTGCGCAAGGGCCGCGATGAGACCCTCTGGCGACGCACGGTGGGGGGCTGGCTGGAAGCCGGCGCTCCCCTGGGCGTTCAACCTAGAAAGAGCAGTTGACCGCTCTGAGGCAAACTCAAGTATCTGTTTTTCCAATAATGACTACCAGTACCGGAGCTCACCCATTGGGTGAAGGCCGCTATGACCCCGAGTGCGCGGCCCGCGCGGCCCCTGGCCTCTGACAACGCGTTGGAATCCAATGACCATTCCGCATCAAAGTGCCTCGCCAGGACCCACGCGGGACGCACCCTCGAGGCCGTTCAACTGCTCTTTCTAGGATGATCGCTCGATACCGGGCGTCGCCAACGCGCACCTGCGCTACAACGTGCACATCGGCACCTGACCCGCTCGCCTTCAAGATCGGCCCGCGCCGTTGTGGTCGCACGCGAACGCGATGATACGCATCTGTGAGTCAGTGCCGCCGCAGGCCGCGCGCTTCCAACAAGCCGTCAACAGCAAACGACCATAGCCGCCTGCTGCTCCGCAGGGACGCGGCCCAGATTGCGAACTGTGACCTGGATCAGCACGGCTGCGAATGTCCTGCCCTATCATTGGGCCGTCGATTCGGCGCATCCACGCTGGTTTACCCAACCGCATCGCTCAGGTCACGCGGGTTCCTTCGGTTCGACAAAACGCCCAGTAACGGCCGCGCCAAACGGCGGAGCAACGAGGCATCGATCATGACGCCAGTCCGCCGCCGAGGGGTCGCCCGCGGGTGCCGGGCATGAACAACCAACAGGGCTCCATCAGGACATGGACACTTTCATCCAACAACCGACCCCGCTCGAACAGTTCAGCCGCGATCTTGGCGACCTGATCGACGCCCTGACCGCCACCGGCGAGCACCTGCACCGGCTGCGCCTTGGGCGACCAAACGATGATCTGATGGCCGACTGGCGGCAGACCATCCAGTGGTTGCGGGAACTCTCCGAGCACGGGCTCAAGCTCGCCGTGCTGGGCAGCTTCTCCAGCGGCAAATCCACGCTGATCAACAGCCTGTTGGACGTGGACTGCCTTACGGTCGGCGTGCAGGCGACCACGGCCACGGTCACGCGCATCCGCCGCTCCCAGGACGGCCAGAACACCGCAGAGGTGCAGTACAAGTCCGCGCGCGCGATGCTGGCGGAGATCGAACAGCAGGTGGACGAGGACCGGGTCACCCTCGCCAATGCCTCCGAGCAGGTCGCCGCCGCCGTGGTCGATGCCCCTGCCATGCCGGACATCGACCGGCCGGCGTTGGATGACGACGCCCGTGCATCCGCCTGGTTGCGCGACCGCTACCTGCCGACGCTGCGCGACTACCTGGCCGCGACAGACCAGCTTGGCGCCGATCTGCCGGCGACGGATAAACCCGCCTGGCGGATGGGCCGGGCCTTTCTGCGGTTGGTCAGCGCGCTGGACAGCGCCCGGATTCACCAACTCGGGGGCACCGAGACGGTGCAATTCGATGGACTGGCGGGCTTCGTCGCCGACGAGACCCGTGCCGTCTGCATCGACGAGGTGCGGCTGGCGCTCGACGCGCCCTTCCTGAGCGGCGATCTGGAGATCCTGGACACCCCAGGGCTCGGCTCCGTCCACGCCCGCCACACCCGTCGCGCCAAGGAGATCACCAAGGCTGCCGATCTGGTCGCCTATGTGTTCCCAGACCGCGGGCCGACTGACGGCGACCTGCAGTTCCTGGCCTGGATGCACGAGGTGAACAAGGTCCTCGACACCAACAAGGTGTTCTGGATCGTGAACATGGTCGACAAGTGTATCGACGAGGACGCGCGGGAAGACCCGGACCCCGTCGGCGTCGAGCGCTGCATCGGCACCCATCAGGACCAGATCGCCCAAGACCTGCAAACCCGTGGCTTTGCCTCGGCGCGGGTGTTCCCGGTCTCGGCGGAATGCGCCCGCCTGGCCAGCGTCGCGTTGGCGGAACCGGACTCCGCGAAGGCAAGTCGGCGACTCCTCCAGCGTGCGCTCTGGTTTGGCGATGCGCCGGCGCCTGACCCGCAAGCCAATCTGCGGCTTTCCGGCATGCCGGCCCTGGCGTCGGAACTGCGTCGGTACCTGGCCGAGCATGGCCTGCGTCTGCGCCGGGACGCCGCCCGGCAGCGCTGTATTGCCTGGAGTCAGGCCGTCGCACAGGACGGGGAGCAGCGCTCCGCGCTGGCCAAGCTAGATCTCGATCAACTCATCCAGTTGCATCAGCAAATCCACAACCTCAGACATCGGGTCGAGAAGGGAAGCAGTAGCGAGACGGCTCGGGCGGCGCGCAATCTGAAACATCTGGTCAAGGATTTCGGCTACGACCCGCTTTCCGCAGAACTGAAACGGGTCATCAACGAGACAGCCGACCATGTTGCCGCAAACTGGAAGTACAGTTGGAAGACTAACTGGGATGCGGCTGGTCACTGGTTAAAAAAGAAAAGTGGAGAGGGTGAATCCAGGCTGCAGAAGGATATCGCTTCCCGAGTTCGGGCGGGTTTGGTGCATGCATTGGATCACCTCAATACCCGCGAGAGA
>CALOBA010000074.1:0-72977 GCA_942491465.1 uncultured Gammaproteobacteria bacterium | reverse complement strand
GCCGCAGCCGGGGCGTCCGTCGCTCAGGTAGACGGCGAAGTATCCCCAGGCTGCCTGCATCAGCTTCGGCTCCACGATCCGGTGGCCGAGCCGTAGCGGTCGCATGGCCCGCGGGTGGACCAGGCGGCGCACCTCCAGCAGCCCCTGCTTGACCAGCAGCATCACCCGCGCGACCTTTAGGCCGCCGGCGGTGGAGCCGCCGCAGCCTCCGCAGAAGCTGATTGCGGGCGACGAGGGGGAGATGCACTGCTCGATCAGTCTCCGTCTAGCGCCGGGACCGGCGACTGCCTCGGTCGTCTTACCCCACCCGCGCCAACGGCGGCAGCGCGTCGCCGAGGCCCATGGCCTGTCCCATGAAGGCGCGCTTGATGGCAGGGATGTGGTCGGCGCTGCTCAGGCCGAGGCTGCGGGCGGCGGCCAGGGCCGGGTTGCGGTTGCTGAAGGTCTGCTTGAACAGGTCCATGGCGGTGAGCATGGCCGCGTTGTCGCCGCGGCGGGCGCGGGCGTAGCGGCGCAGGATGTGCAGGCTGCCGATGTCGCGGTGTTTGGCGCGGCCCCCCCCCCCCCCGCTCCTCCCCCCCCCCCCCCCCCCCCCCCCCCCCCCCCCCCCCCCCCACCCCCACCCCCCCCCCCCCCCCCCCCCCCCCCCCCCCCCCCCCCCCCCCCCCCGCCCTCCCCCCCCCCCCCCCCCCCCCCCCCCCCCCGCCCCCCCCCCCCCGTGACCGTTCTCCCGATGTGCCCAGTGGCCTCACCGATGTCGGCCGCCTGATCCACCTGATCTCGATCCTGATCACCAACACCTTGTCAACCCGCCCACCCGCCCGGCCCTGGTGCTGTTCTTCGCCGGCGAGGGCAAGGCGCTGATGCAGCTATGGCTGTTCTGGGTCGCCCCCATCGTCGGCGCGGCGCTGGCCGGCGTGGCCTATCGCTTCTTCGACATGCCGAAGAACCCGGCGACCTAGCACGCCCCCTCGGCAAGCGCGGTAGGGTTTTCGGGCGCCAATCTGGCTTTGGTGCCTTGGAGCCATGACGGAGGTCGGAGAGGACTTCCGCATCATTTCACTTGGCAGCGCGCGGTTGGGGCGCGAGTTGGGCCCGCCGCTGGGCAGGCGGATCACCGGATGCCCATGAGAGTGCTCGCAGGGATTAACTGACTTCTGGTGGACGTGGCGGAACGGGCCGGGTCGGGTCGGCGGCGCCGCCGGTTCGGCCGGTCCGGCTAGCCGGTAACATCAATACGTTCTCACGCGTCAATCGCGCCAGAACCCGGGCGTCAGCAGCACCAGGATGGTGAAGATCTCCAGCCGGCCGAGGATCATCGCCAGGACGGAGATCAGCTTGCCGGAGTCGCTGACGGACTGGAAGTTGTAGGCCACCTCGCCCAAGCCCGGGCCGAGGTTGTTGAGGCTGGTGGCCACGGCGGCGAAGGCCGAGATCGGCTCCAGGCCGGCGTGGATCATCAGCAGGCCGCAGACCACAAAGCTGATCATGTAGACGGCGAAGTAGCCCCAGACCGCCTGCAACAGCTGCGGCTCCACGACCCGGTGGCCGAGCCGCAGCGGCCGCATGGCCCGCGGGTGGACCAGGCGGCGCACCTCCAGCAGGCCCTGCTTGACCAGCAGCATCACCCGCGCGACCTTGATGCCGCCGGCGGTGGAGCCGCCGCAGCCGCCGACGAAGCTGATCAGCATCAGCAGCACCGGCAGGAAGTCGGGCCAGTGCGCGTAGTCGACGGTGCCGAAGCCGGTGCTGGTGACCAGCGAGACGACCTCGAAGCTGGCGTCGCGCAGCCCCTGATGGGGGCCGGCGTAGACGCCGTCGAGCCAGAGCATGAAGGCGACCAGTATCACCATCGCCGCGACGAAGATCAGAAAGGCGCGGGATTCCGGGTCTTGCAGGTAGGGCCGCGGGTCGCGTCGAAGCCAGACCTGGAAGTGGACGCCAAAGTTGATTGCCGCCAGCAGCATGCAGACCACGGCCACCGCCTCGATGCCGGCGCTGTGGAAGTAGCCGATGCTCTCGTCGTGGGTGGAGAAACCGCCGGTGGAGACCGTGCTCAGGCTGTGGGCGACGGCGTCGAAGGCGTCCATGCCGGCGAGCCAATAGCCCGCGGCGCAGGCAATGGTCAGCACCAGATACAAGAGCCAGAGCGCGCGGGCGGTCTTGGCCAGGCGCGGGGTCAGCTTTTCCTCCTTCATCGGCCCCGGGGCCTCGGCGCGGTAGAGCTGCATGCCGCCGATGCCGAGCAGCGGGATAACCGCCAGGCCCAGGACGATGACCCCCATGCCGCCAAGCCACTGGATCTGCTGGCGATAGAACAGCAGTGACCGAGGCATGGCGTCCAGTCCGGTGATGACGGTGGCCCCGGTGGTGGTGAAGCCTGAGGCCGACTCGAACAGGGCGTCCACCGGTGACAGCCCGAAGCCTAGCATCAACGGCCAGGCGCCGAGTACGCTGACCATGAGCCAGAATAGGGCGACGATGAGGAAGCCGTCGCGCACGCCGAGTTCGGTGTGGCGATTCAGGCCGATCAGCCACAGCAACAGGCCGATCACCAGGGACCCCAGCATCGGATACAGGAAATACTCGATCACCGGCTCGCGATAGAGCACGCCCACCAGTATCGGCGCCGCCAGCGTCAGGCTGAACAGGATGGCAAACAGGCCCGTGATGCGGGCGACGAGGGGGAGATGCATGCTCGATCAGTCTCCGTCTAGTGCCGGTACCGGCGACTGCCTCGGCCGTCTTACCCCACCCGCGCCAACGGCGGCAGCGCGTCGCCGAGGCCCATGGCCTGTCCCATGAAGGCGCGCTTGATGGCAGGGATGTGGTCGGCGCTGCTCAGGCCGAGGCTGCGGGCGGCGGCCAGGGCCGGGTTGCGGTTGCTGAAGGTCTGCTTGAACAGGTCCATGGCGGTGAGCATGGCCGCGTTGTCGCCGCGGCGGGCGCGGGCGTAGCGGCGCAGGATGTGCAGGCTGCCGATGTCGCGGTGTTTGGCGCGGGCGTGGTCCAGGGTCTCGGCCAGCGCGGCGACGTCGAGGAAGCCCAGGTTGACGCCCTGACCGGCCAGCGGGTGCACGGTGTGGGCGGCGTCGCCGATCAGCACGGCGCGGGGGCGGACGTATTCCTTGGCGTGTTGGAGCCGGAGCGGAAACGAGGCCCGCGGGCCGATGGACAGCACCGGGCCCAGGCGCTGCTCGATGGCGTCTTCCAGCTCGCCGATGAAGGCCGCATCGTCGAGGTCGAGCAGCGCGTTGGCGCGGTGCTCCTCGGCAGACCAGACGATGGAACAGCGCCCGTCGGCCAGCGGCAGGAAGGCCAGGGGGCCGGTGGGTAGGAAGCGCTGCCAGGCGGTCTCGCGGTGCCAGTGGGCGACCTCGACACTGGCGACGATGGCGCGCTGGTCGTAGGCCTTGCCGGTGCAGGCGATGCCGAGGGTGGAACGCACGATGGATTCGCGCCCGTCCGCGCCCACCAGCAGTCGGGTCGCGATCTGCGTGCCGTCATCCAGGCTGACCAGGGCACCATCCTCGTCGGCGTCGACGCCCTGCACGGCGGCGGGGCAGAGCAGGGTCACGTCCGCGGCCTGCTCCAGGCGCTCCCAGAGCGCGAGGCGGGTGACGCGGTTCTCGACGATGTGGCCCAGGTTGGCCTCACCGATGTCGGCGCTGTCGAAGTGGATGCTGCCGCGGCCCACCGCGTCCCAGACCATCATCTCGCGATAGGGGCTGACGCCGAGGGTGCGCATCCGCGGCCAGGCCCCCAGGCGCTCGAGGATGCGCTGACTGGCCCGGCTGAGCGCGGAGACACGCAGGTCCACCTCGCCCGCGGGCCAGTCCCGCTGGGGCGGATGGCCCTCCACCAGCGCGATGCGCCAGCCCTTGCCGCTCACCGCGCAGGCCAGCGCGGCGCCGACCATGGCGCCGCCGATGATGGTGATGTCGTAGGCCTGTTCAGGTGCGGCCATGGGATCTCCTCCAGCAGGGTTGCATATCTGACGGGAGCCGACCGCCGGGCCGGCTCGTTGTGCAACATGATATGGGGTCGATGCCGCCGGGTCGATCGCCGGGTGCGGGCCGGGGCCGCCCGCGGCTCGCGCGGGGCGGGAACGTACGTCGGCCGCTACTGCTGGCGTAGCGAGCGACCGCCGACCGGCCCGACGTCATCGGCTGTGCGGACGACGATCACAACGGCGTGCCGGTCGTCCATCGTTCCCACCTAGGTTCACGCGGGGACCCAGGGCGGAACCACGGGAACCGCATAGGACACAAGGCGCAAAGGATGCGACAGCGGGACGCAGGGTCGGGGGAGGGCGGGGGCTGAGCCGCGCCCGCGGTCAGGTCATCGCCTGATCCGCAATTGGCGGAGAGGGTGGGATTCGAACCCACGGTACCCGCAAAGGTACACTTGATTTCGAGTCAAGCCCGTTCGGCCACTCCGGCACCTCTCCGGGAATCGTCTGGACACCGGGGGACGGCGTGACGAAGCCGATCACCTTATGCACTTTTTCTTCTTTTGTAAAGTACCGATGCTGCAGTCGCTTCGCCGCCCGTCCTTGGGCCGGTCCTGATCAGCTCGAGCGCGCCAACACCATCAACTGATACGGCCCCAGCTCCAGCTCCGCGGTGGCGATGATGGTCTGCCCGGAGAACAGGTCGACCATGGTCTTGCGCATGCCCATCTGGCGCAGGCGCCGCGCCTCCAGGTGCTGGGGGTGCTCGCTGAAGTTGCCGAGCACGAAGACCACGGTCTGGTCGCTGCTGCGTACGAAGCCCAACACATGGCGGTTGCCGGTGTCCACCAGCTCGGTGTCGCCGCGGGCGAAGGCCTGGTTGTGGCTGCGCACCTGCAACAGCCGCAGCAGACCCTGGTAGACGCGGCCGGGGACGCTGTCCATGTCGCCGCGGTGTTCGGCGCGCCCCCAGTCGAAGGCGCCCCGGTGCAGCCAGCGCGAGTCGCCGATCTTCTGTGGATCTTGGTCGTAGTCGTAGTCGTTCAGCGTGGCGATCTCATCGCCCAGGTAGACCAGCGGGATGCCGCCGATGGTGATGATGATGCCGTGGACGAGCAGGATGCGGCCGATGGCGAGCTGCATCTCATGCTCATCGCCGAGCTGCTCGGCCAGCTCCACGCCGGTGAGCGAGGCGCAGGTGCCGGAGACCCGGGCGTCGCCGGTCTTGGGGTCCTCTTGGAACGGGGCGCCGCGGGCGAAGCTGCCGTCGAAGCGACCGGTGAAGAAGCGCGTCAGGAAGCGGCGGTGCAGGCTGGGCTCGAAGTTGACCGCCTCGACGTCGTCGTTGGCAAAGGCCCAGCCGATGTCGTCGTGGCAGCGCACGTAGTTGACCCAGGCGCAGCCGGTGGGCAGGGCGAAGCGGTGGGACATGGCCCGGTGCAGCACGCGCACGTCGCGGGTGGCCAGGGCATCCCAGAGCAGGGCCATCAGCTGCGGGTTGTAGGACAGCGGGCACTCGTCGACGCTGACGTACTCGCGCACCTCGTCGGGGTGGACGATGGCCTCGGACTTGAACACCATCGCCGGCGCGGCGATGCTGGCCATGGCGTTGAAGGCCTGGATGATCCAGTGCGCCTCGGGCTGGTTCTGGGAGTCGGTGCCCAGGCGCTTCCAGATGAAGGCGACGGCGTCCAGGCGCAGGATCTCGACGCCCTGGTTGGCCAGGAAGAGCATCTCTTCCATCATCCGGGTGAACACCTCGGGGTTCTCGTAGTTGAGATCCCACTGATAGGTGTGGAAGGTGGTCCAGACCCAGCGCTTCATCCGCGTGCGCCAGGTAAAGGCCCCCGGGTGGTCCTCGCCGAAGACCTCGGGCATGGTCTTCTCGTACAGGTCCGGCATGGTCCGGTCGGGGAACAGCCGGTAGTAGCCCTGGTAGCGGCGCTCGCCGGAGCAGGCCCGGCGCGCCCATTCGTGCTCGTCGCTGGTGTGGTTGAAGACGAAGTCCAGCGTCAGCGAGATGCCGTGGTGGCGCAGCTCCGTGGCCAGCTCGGCCAGGTCGTCCATGCTGCCCAGCTCCGGGTCCACGTCACGGTAGCTGCTCACGGCATAGCCGCCGTCGTTGTCGCCGTCGGGGCTGCGGAAGACCGGCATCAGGTGCAGGTAGGTGATGCCGAGTTCGGTCAGGTAGGGGATGCGCTCGCGCAGTCGCGCCAGGTCGCCGGCGAACAGGTCCACATAGCACATGGCCCCGACCATGCGGTTGGACTGGTACCAGTAGGGATCGGCACCGCGGATGGCGTCCAGGGCCTTGAGCTCGGCGGGGCGATCGAGCCACATCTGGGTGGCCGAGGCGAGGGTGTTCTCCAGGTGGTAGAAGAAATCGTAGTAGCCGCCGTAGAGACCGTACAGGCGCTTGAACAGCCGCGGGAAGTGGCGCTCCACGCGCTCGGTGTAGGCGAGCCATTCGACCTCGTCCACGGCCTCGCGGAAGCGCTGCTCCAGGCGCGGCAGCAGGCGCTCCAGCGAGCGCTCGGCCTGCTCGCTGATCCACTGTTCGTCGTCGATGAGGGGCGTCTTATCCATCGTTGTCTGTGTCGGCTGCAACGGGTTATTTCTCGGTCTCGACCACGACGCCGTTGCCCTGGGCATCCTCGACGATGACCAACTTGCCCAGCGTGGGGTGGCGCACGGCGGTGACCGTGAACGCGGCCGTCCTGCGTTCGGCGACGATGCGGCCTTCTTCTTTGAGGTCTTTGGCGACCTGTCTTTCGGCATCGAACAGCTTCATGGGGGTCTCTCCGCGGCGGGGCCGGCAACGGCGTTAGGGGGGGGCCGAAACCATACCATCATGTCGTGCTTCGGTTCAGCTCTTAGGCTGGGTTGAGCTTGCGAAACCCGGCATTGGGAGGGCTTGCGATGGCACCGAAGGGTGCGGCGGGTTGGGTGGGGACGCATAGCCTTGAGAGGGATGGGACAGTTCCGGGGGGCAGTATACTCACCACTCAGTCGCCGGCTCCGAGGACAGCGCGCCCCGCCCAGCTTGACCTCCGTCGCAAACCCAACCCGGATATTGCATGAATCTCACGCGAAGGCGCGAAGACGCCAAGGAAACCACGGGCTTGGACAGATTTTTCGACGCGATCGCGTGGGCAGAACAACCGCTTTGCCAGCGCCGGCCCGCTGCGGTTACCCTTGTGTCCTTTGGGCACCGCGGTGGTGGCCCATCCTGAACGAGGCACTGCTGCTCAACCTGACCATGAAAAACTGGCTCTGGCTTACCGTCGCCGTGGTCGTGCTCGACCAGGCCACCAAATGGCTGGTCATGGCCAGCTTGACGCCGTATCAGGTCGTCGAGCTGCTGCCGAACCTGAACCTGACGCTGGTCTTCAACACCGGCGCCGCCTTCAGTCTGCTGGCCGAGGCCGGCGGCTGGCAGCGCTGGCTGTTCGCGGCCTTCGCCGTGTTTGTCGCCGTGGCCCTGGGCACCTGGCTGCTGCGGCTCGGGCGGCATGAGCGGCTGTTGGCGGCGGCCCTGTCGCTGCTCATCGGCGGCGCCCTGGGCAACCTGATCGACCGCGTGCTGTTTGGGCATGTGATCGACTTCATCCAGGTCTATCTGCCGTTCCTGCCGCTGCACATGTTCAATCCCTGGCCGGCCTTCAATGTGGCCGACAGCGCCATCTCCACGGGCGTCGTCCTGCTGCTGATCGAGACGTTGCGCCCGCAGCGGGCGGTCACGGCAGAGGCCGAGCGGTGATCAAGCGGCGGTCATCAGGCGCGCGTCGGCTTGGGGCGTGGCTGCTGTCGGCGCTGGCGTTGCTGCCGATCGTCGGCCAGGCGCAGCAGGCGCCGGAGCCGGTGGCGGAGGCCGCGCTGACCATCGGGACCCGACAGGTGCCGCCGTTTGCGATGCGCGACGCCGACGGTGAATGGAGCGGCATCAGCATCGATTTGTGGACCGCCATCGCCGAGCGGCTGGGGCTGGACTATCGCTTCGTCGAGCTGCCGTTGGCGCAGATGATCGGCGAGGTCTCGGCGGGGGACGCGGACGCCGTGGTCGCCGCCCTGACCATCACCAGCCCGCGGGAGCAGCTAGTGGACTTCAGCCACCCGTTTCACAGCTCCGGGCTTGGCGTTGCCGTGGCCCAGAAGCCCGAGGGCGGGTTTTTGATGATCATGAAGCGGCTGTTTTCGGGCCAGTTCATCTACACATCGTTGGTGCTGCTGGGGCTGCTGACGCTGATCGGCGTGCTGATCTGGCTCGCCGAGCGCCGCCGCAACGATCAGTTCCGGGGCGGGCCGGCAAGGGGCATCGGTGCCGGGCTCTGGTGGTCGGCGGTGACCATGACCACGGTGGGCTATGGCGACAAGGCGCCGATCACGCCCCTCGGGCGCGCACTGGCCATCGTCTGGATGTTCGCCAGCGTCATCGTCATCTCCAGCTTCACCGCCGCCATCGCCACCGCGCTCACCGTCGGCCAGCTCGACCGCGGTATCCAGAGCCTCAACGACCTCTACGGCGCCCGCGTGCTCACCGTGGAGGGCAGTACCAGCGCCGCCTTCCTCGATGACCATCGGGTGCGGCACCAGACCCTGCCGAGCCTGACCGAGGCCCTGGACCGGCTCGCCGCCGGCGAGACCGACGCCGTGCTCTACGACGCCCCGGTCCTGCGCTACCTGGTCCGCACCGACTACCCCGAGACGCTGCGCGCGCTGCCCGAAGAGCTGGAGCGCCAGGACTACGGCATCGCGCTACCCCAGGGCAGCGCGCTGCGCGAGCCGATCAACCGGGCGCTGCTGGAGATCGTCCGCGCGCCCGACTGGCGGCCGAGCCTGGAGCGCTATCTGGGCGCGCGTGATCCCTGAGCGCGCGGGCCTGTATCATCATCGTCTCGGCGTTGCCCATCGTTGCGGCCACGGCCGTCTGCCGGCGCGGTCGCGGCATTCGGCGCGAAGCTGCTCGGCCATTCATCTTCAATGCAAAAGGCTAGTGTCTATGCTCGATCCAGCTCAATACGAGGTTAATCAGACTTGGATTGCCTTCCAAGTCAACGACGCGCCGGTGATAACCGACAGGGATGGCGATTTCAACATGCTGGCGCTGATGGATGCCGCCAGCGGCTTCATTTTGGCCTTCGGTTTCGTCCCCACGGGCGCGGAGGACATGTCGCAACCGGAGGTGGAGCGATTGCTGAAGACCGCATTCGATCAAAAGTCCGAGTTTGCAGAGGAGCTGCTCGTCCCGGATGAACAAGTGGCGGATGCCTTGATTGCGGCAGCGCAAGCGCGGGGTATCCGCGTGGCACGCGTCCCGGCGCGATCGCTCCAAGCGCTCCTCGACGAGGTGCGCGAAAGCTTTAAGGAACACATCAGCAGCGGCCGCTTGCAGTGAGATCCGTGGGGGATTTCGGGACAGGCTGAAGACACCTACCTAGGCGAGAAATGGGGCACGATGATGAACAAGCTGATGACCAACCTGATGCTCTGGCTGGAGACGCTGTGGACGCGGGTGCGGGTCCGCGGCGCCGAGCGGCGGCTGCACGAGCGGGGCATCGAGCTGGCGGTGGAGCGGATCGTCAGCCAGTCGAACCCGGCCCTGCGCGGGCTGGGCAGCTACCGGCGGCGGCTCAAGCCGGTGGCGGCGCGGCTGCTGGAGCACGTGCAGTCCCTGGAGGCCAATGTGCCGGGGCCCATTGACGTCGACCCCGCGACCTGGGCCCAAGACCCGCTGGTCAACGCCCTGTTCGGCAACGTCGAAAGCATCCGCCGGGCCGTCTCCGGGCCGGCCGTGCGCGATTGGCTGGAGGCCAACCCCAGCGAGACCGGCGACCACCTCTACGCCCTGCTCGTGGCCTGGCCGCGGGAGCGCACCCAGCTCGGCATGGAGCTGGTGGGCGACCACGTCCAACGCGACGTCAAGCAGCGCACCCTGAGCTTCGCCGATCATGAGCTGTTCGGCCTCGGCGCCGATATGGACGAGACCCGCCGCAGCCTGGCCCAGCAGCTCGCCGACCTGCTGGTCTCCATCGGCATCGGTCGCATTGCCGAGCAGGAGGACCGCATGGTCGACCTCGAGACGGCGCTGCGCAAACTGCGCATCAAACTCAAGGTGGTCAACCCGCGGGTCGGCGGCGCCGACCTGGTGCTCTCCGGCAGCAGCCACCACCTCGCCGAGCGCGAGCGTCTGGAGCAGCAGATCCGGACCCTGGAGAAGGACCTGGCCGACGCCAGCCGCGGTCTTGGCGACATCCAGCAGTACCTGGAACGCCTGGCGGAGGTCCTCGACCACCCGGAGCAGGAGCTCACCCTGGAGCGGATGACGCTCTGGGTCGACCGCATGAACATCGTGCGTGACCGCGCCGACCCCGACGCGCGCGAGATCACCCTCTCCCGCGCCCGCCGCCGCGACCAGGCCGGCCGCATCGCCCAGTTCATCCGCTTCCCGCGCAGCCTGGTCATCACCCAGGAGGAGCGGCTGGCCGCCGTCGAGCGGCATCTGGCGCACTAGCCCGCCGCCGCCGGCAGCCAAGGAGCGAGATGCCCACCGTCATCGTTGCCGAGAAGCCCAGCGTCGCCCGCGACCTCGCCAAGGTCCTGGGCGCGACGCGCCGCGGCGAGGGCATGCTGGAGGGCAACGGCTATCGGATCTGCTGGGCGCTGGGGCACCTGGTCCACTTCGCCGAGCCCGACGACTACGGCGCCGAGTGGGCCGCGCGCTGGTCCATGGGCCAGCTGCCGATGATCCCGGGGCGCTGGCGGCTGCGCACCGACAAGAAGACCGCGGCGCAGTTTCGCATCGTCCGCGACCTGATCAGCGCCGCCGACACCGAGCGCGTCATCTGCGCCACCGACGCCGGGCGCGAGGGCGAGCTGATCTTCCGGCTGATCGTCGAGCATGCCCGCTGTCGCAAGCCCATCGAGCGGCTCTGGGTATCGTCGCTGACGCCGGAGGCGATCCGCGCGGGCTTCCAGGCCCTGCGCCCCGGCAGCGCCTTCGAGCCGCTGGCCGCCGCCGCCCGCGCCCGCGCCCAGGCCGACTGGCTGGTGGGCATGAACCTGACCCGCGCCTACACCGTCCACAATAAGGTCCTGTGCACCATCGGCCGGGTGCAGACGCCGACCCTGGCGATGATCGTCGCGCGCGACCGCACCATCGCCGAGTTCACCAAGGCCTACTTCTACGAGCTCGTCGCGCACCTGGCCGAGGGCTTCGACGCCCGCTTCAGCCGCGACGGCGAGACCCGCATCGACGACAAGGCCGAGGCCGAGCGTCTGCACCGGGAGCTGTCGCCGAACAAGACCGGCACCGTCACCCGGGTCGACCAGAAGGTCCGCCACAACCGCCCGCCGCCGCTCTACGACCTCACCGGCCTGCAGCGCGACGCCAACCGCCGCTTCGGCCTCACCGCGGCCAAGGTGTTGGAGCTGGCCCAGGCCCTGTACGAGACCCACAAGCTGATCAGCTACCCGCGCACCGAGAGTCGCCACATCGGCGAGGACATGGTGCCCATGCTGCCGGGCATTCTGGCCAAGCTCGACCACCCGTTGGCCGGCGAGGCGCTCGCGCGCCTCCAGGCCGGCCACAAGCTCAGCCGCGCCTATGTCGACCAGACCAAGCTCACCGACCATCACGCCATCCTGCCCACCGGCACCCGGCCCCCGCCGGGGCTGGCGGAGCCGCTGCGCAAGGTCTACGACCTGGTGGTCGCCCGCTTCGTCGCCGTCTTCCTGCCGGATCAGCGTGTGGAGGAGACCCGCGTCGCCATCGACATCGGCGGCGCCTGCTTCGTCGCCCTGGGCCGGGTCGTGCTCGATCCGGGCTGGAAGCGCATCGACCCGCCGCGGCGGCCCGCCCCCGCCGGCGGGACCGATGGGGCCAGTGAAACCACGAAGGCCCTGCCGCCGCTGCGCGTCGGCCAGAGCGTGAACGTCACCGGCATGGAGGTCCAGGAGAAGGAGACCCAGCCGCCGCGCCCCTACGACGACGCCACGCTGCTCGCCGCCATGCGCCATGCCGGCCGCGAGATCGACGACGACGCCCTGGCCGCGGCCATGAAGGGCTCCGGCCTCGGCACCCCGGCCACCCGCGCCGAGATCATCGAGAAGCTCATCCGCACCGGCTACATCGAGCGGCAGCGCAAGCAGCTGCGCGCCACCGACAAGGGCAAGGCCCTGATCGGGATGGTCGCCGAGCCCCTGCGCAGCCCCGAGCTGACCGCCCGCTGGGAGCAGCGCCTGGCCGACATCGAGCAGGGCAGCGGCGACGCGGTGGCCTTCTACCAGGCCATTTGCGCCTTCGTCCGTGAGCTGATCCCGGTGGTCGACCAAGGTCCGGCCATGGGCCCCGAGCAGGTGGCCGCGGCCCGCGCCGCCGCTGGAGGGCGGGGCGGCGGCAAGGGCAGGGGAGGGCGCCGCGGCGCCCCCACCCCCCAGCAGACCGATCTCGGCCCCTGCCCGATCTGCAAGCAGGGCCAGGTCGTCGTCACCGCCAAGGCCTACGGCTGCAGCCGCTGGGCCGAGGGCTGCAGGCTCACCATCTGGAAAACCGTCGCCGGGCTGCGGGTGCCGAAGGCTGTGGTCCGCCGGCTGCTGAGCAGCGGGCAGAGCGAGCGCCTCGACGGCTTCAAGTCCAAGGCCGGGCGGCCGTTCAGCGCCTGGCTGCGGCTGGACCAGACCGGCAAGGTAGCGCTGGCGTTCGAGCCGGGCGGTCAGACCGATCAAGGGCCAGGCGCTGCCGAGGCGGACACCGAGCCTGATGCCGAGCCGGTGTCGGCGGCGCCGCCGGAACCCGCCGCGGCGGTTTCGGCAGGAACCCCGGCCCCGGCCAAGCGCCGCCGCGCCCCGACGCTCACCGAGCAGCCCCCCACCTGCCCCAAATGCCGCCAAGGCCAGATCATCGAAGGCCGCCGCGGCTTCGGCTGCAACCGCTGGCGCGAGGGCTGCAACTTCGTCGTCTGGAAGCAGACCCACGGCAAGCGCCTGACCCAAGCCCAGCTGCGCGACCTCATCGAGCGCGGACGCACCCGGCCCATCCGCGGTCTCGACGACGGCCAGGGCCACCGCATCGACGCCCGGCTGCGGCTCGATGCCAACTGGCAGGTCGTCATCGAGCCCTGAGCCCGCACCTCATCGCTTAGCAGTCCTGGATGATGCCAACCAAGGCAGCCCCTGTCACCCCGTCAACGCCGGCAGCCGCTCGATCTGATCGACTTTGGCGTCGTGGCGCAGGTATTGGGGGTCGCGCTGGTCGATGTCGGCGGGCTCGCCGTCGGTGCTGAGCAGGACCAGGCGCTTGCTCCCGCTCGAACGTGGCGCGCATTCCATCGATAAAACATATAATCTGTAGTCGATATTTCTGATATTGGGGATAAGCATCGACTGATGTCTAAATTTGACCGAATTGCTCGGCTTTATCCAGGAGGCCGACCTTGGCGCTGAACGTCTCGCTCCGACAGCTGCGCGTCTTCGAGGCGGTGGCGCGCCGCTCCAGCTACACCCGCGCCGCCGAGGAGCTGCATCTGAGCCAACCGGCGGTGTCGATGCAGGTGCGCCAGCTCGAGGACCAGGTGGGCCTGCCGCTGTTCGAGCGCATCGGCAAGGGCATCGGCCTGACCGAGGCCGGGCGCGAGATCTACCACTACAGCCGCAGCATCAACCGCGCCCTGGCCGAGATGGAGGACGTGGTGCAGTCGCTGAAGGGCGTCAGCCGCGGTCGGCTCTCGGTGGCGGTGGCCAGCACCATCAACTACTTTGCGCCGCGGTTGCTGGCCGAGTTCCACCGCCGCTACCCCGGCATCCACCTGACCCTGGACGTGACCAACCGCGAGCGCATCGTCCGCCAGTTGGAGAGCAATCAGGTCGATATGGTGCTGATGGGCACGCCGCCGGGGGACGTGGACGTGGCCGCCGAGCCCTTCATGGCCAACCCGCTGGTGGTGATCGCGCCGCCGGATCACCCGCTGGCCGACGCGCGCGACATCCCGTTGGAACGGCTCGCCAGCGAGGTGTTCGTCATGCGCGAGCCCGGTTCCGGCACCCGCCAGTCCCTGGAGCGCTTCCTGGCCGAGAGCGGGACGCTGATCCGCCATGGCATGCAGATGACCCGCAACGAGGCGATCAAGCAGTCGGTCCGCTCGGGGCTGGGGCTGAGCGTGGTGTCGGCCCACACCATCGAGCTGGAGCTGGAGACCGGCCGGCTGGTGACGCTCGACGTGCAGGGCTTTCCGCTGCCGCGGGACTGGTATCTGGTGTATCGCCGCGGCCGGCGGTTGTCGCCGGCGGCCAAGGCGTTTCATGACTTCGTGTTGGCGGAGGCGCAGGGCCTGGCGGGACCGCTGTGCGGCGGATAGTCAAGGTTCAGAAACAAGTGGTGCAGACGCAACCAAGAAACGGCGAATCAAAAGGTTCAGCGAGCGGGCGTCTGCGCCACTTGTTTTTGAATCGATCCATAGTGCCGTCGAGGGGCCGCGCTCGGCGGATCAGTACACGATGTCGGTGACCGCCGCCGGGCCGAAGATGATCTGGCCGCGGGTGCCGTCGTCCATCTCGAAGATGCCCAGCCCGTTGGCGCCGGTGATGTCCAGGACCAGATTGGCGCTACCGGTGGCGCCGTTGTCGCAGCGCACCCGGTAGATGCTCATCTTGTCCCCGGCGAAGGCGTTGAAGCGCCCGCGGCAGACGTTGCGGCCGTTGCTGAGGGTGAACGCGGCGGAGAGCGGATAGGAGATGTAGCTGCCGCGATACATCTCGTCCCGCAGCACGGCGACCATGGGACCCCGGGTGACCTGGTCGCGGGGGATCGGGTCCCGGGTCACATCGCGGTAGTGCTGAAGCGATGTGGTCAGGCAGGTGTGCCGATCCTCCATGGGCACCAGCCGGCATTGGATGCGGGCATAGTCCATCGGCTGGATGTCGCTGAAGACCAGATTGTA
Organism: uncultured Gammaproteobacteria bacterium; assembly: GCA_942491465.1. Taxonomy (GTDB): domain Bacteria; phylum Pseudomonadota; class Gammaproteobacteria; order Chromatiales; family Chromatiaceae; genus CALOBA01. The sequence goes on along the minus strand of CALOBA010000074.1, from coordinate 58,091 downwards.
GTCGCGTTCGCTGGTATCGGTACTGCATCCCGTCAGGATCAGCAGCGCGATCAGTGTGGATAAGGCCGGCCTTGTCATCGTCCCCCCTGTCGGTCACGGGTGCCCGAGCGGCACCGCTGATCGAACTATAGCCGAGCGGACCTGCAAATCGAAAGCGCGATAGCCATGCCCGCGCGTCGGCACCCATGGACGGCCCCGCTCAGGCGTTCATCGCCGTTCGAACAGATAGTGCCCGACATACCACTCCTGGCCCTTGTTCAACCCGAACAGCTCGGCGCAGGCCATGAAGAACAGTCGCCAGCGCTGCCACCAGATGGCGGCCTGGTCCTTGCCGTAGGTGTCCTCCAGGATCGGCCAGACCTGTTTGCGGGCGGCGTCCATCCGCGCCAGCCAGGCGTTGAGGGTGCGCTCGTAGTGGCGACCGTCCCAGCGCCAGCGGTCCACCAGACGCAGGTGGTCCTGGAACCACAGCGGCAGGTCGTCGCTGGGCATGATGCCGCCGGCGAAGAAGTAGTGGCTCATCCAGTCGTCGGGGCCGGTGTCCTCGTAGGGGTAGGGGTGCTCGCGGTGGCAGAAGACGTGCATAAAGAAGCGCCCGCCGTCCATGAGCCAGCCGTGGACGCGCTCAAACAGGGTGCGCCAGTTGCGCATGTGCTCGAACATCTCCAGGGAGACGATGCGGTCGTAACGGGCCGGTGCCTTGAACCGGTTCATGTCCGCGGTGATCACCGTCAGGTTGCCGATGCCGCGTCGGTCGGCCTCGGCCGTGATGAATTCCCGCTGAGCGCTGGAATTGGATACCGCCGTGAAGCGGCTGTTCGGGAAGTGCTCGGCACACCAGAGGCTGAACGAGCCCCAGCCGCAGCCGAGCTCCAGCACGTCCATGTCCTCGCCGATGCCGGCACGCTCGGCGGTGGCCGCCAGTGATGCCTCCTCGGCCGCGGCCAGATCCTTGACGCCCTTGGGCCACCAGCAGGAGCTGTACTTGCGCTGCGGGCCGAGCACGGTGTCGAAGAAGGCGGCCGGCACCTCATAGTGCTGCTCGTTGGCCCGCTCCGGCACCTCGGCGACGGGGGCGGCGTCCATCATGGCGACGAACGCCTTCTTATGGTCGATGGCCGCCTCGCAATCGTCGACGGGCAGGCCGTCCAGGGTCTTGCGCAGCCGGTCGCGGATGCCGCTGCGAACGATGGGGTCGGGGACGTAGCCGCGTTCGACGAGTCCGATGATGGTGGATTCGGCCAGGGCCATGGAGGTCTCCAGGTGGGAAAATCATTGGTGATCCCCAGGTAATGCCCGGCAAGATCACAAACAACCGCCCGGCCATCCACGCTCCCCCGGCGCCGGTTCCCTGCTCCACCACTCCGAGAGGCCCCCGATGGACTTCGTTACCGACCACGATGTGGCCGAGCTGCCGCATCTGCTGTCCCAGATCCTGGATACCTGCATCAACGGCATCACCCTGTCCGATCCCTTCCAGGACGATTGCCCGCTGATCTACGCCAATGAGGCCTTCGAGCTGATCACCGGCTACGACCGCGACGACATCATCGGGCGCAATTGCCGCTTCCTGCAGGGCGACGACCGCGACCAGCCGGCCATCGACAAGATCCGCGAGGCCATGCGCACCGAGTCCAGCGTCACCGTCACGCTGCGCAACTACCGCAAGGACGGCACGCTGTTCCACAACCGCTTCTCCATCCGGCCGATCTACGACCGCGCAGGCGCGCTGCGCTACTACCTCGGCATCCAATACGACATCACCGAGCAGGTCCGGGCACGCGAAGAGCTGGCGGAGTTGGAGCGGCAGCTCAAGCGCGCCGACGGCGGACGCTGATCCAAGACCGTAGCACGCTCGCGCTCTTTGGCCTCGCGCTCGCGGATTTCCGCGGCCCTTGCTTGCTCAGGTTTCGTCGGGCTGCCGCAGCGGTGAAACGTTGGGCCCGGGGCCACGAGCCCCGTCCCGCACGAGGAGACAAGTCCGTGCTGGGGTTCGGTTTCGAGGCCGAGGTCGAGCGCCTGCTCGAACAAATCGGGATGGGACTGAGCGAAGAGGCGCTCGGCGGCCGTGGTGCCATCAGGGCGCCTGATCGCGCAGTTGTGCAGTGCGGTAAAGACCTGCTGCTCGGTGTCACGAGACGGAGGAGAGTCAGTCGTCGTCGGCATCGAGCCGATAATCGGCCTCGAAGACGTCGTCCCACGACAGCGCATGCACGGGCGAGCGCCGGCCCATCTCGGCTTCGGCCTCGCGCAGCGCCATGTTGAACGCGCGGGGCCAGATCGCCTGAATGACCGACTCGTTGAGACTGGGCGTCTCGTCGCGGATGTCGGCGATCTCGTCGCGGGCGTTGGCGATGCTGGCGGCCCAGCTCATGGAGCGGCGCTCGGGTTGGCTCTGCCATTTGATGATGTGCATCATCAAGCGGACCAGTTGGCTCTTCAGTGCGCGCTTGTCTGAACGGGACATGGCGTCGATCAGCTCATCGAGACCGGTGGCTGCGTCGGCTTGGTCGCCTTCGCGCAGGGCTTGGCGGACGGCGAGGGCGGTTCGGTAGGGGGAGGTTGCGGAGAGGGATTGCCAGTCGATTGTCATCGGGCTTCAGCCTCGGGAAGGGATTGTCTCCATGGACGGGGAGGTGCAGCGAGCTTGGTTCACTGCTTGGCCGGTGCGTATGGTGTGAGACCTTTCTTTGCCGTTGGCGCATTCCGCCGTCCCTTTCTGCCGGCTGGAAGCCGCCAAGCCCAGTTGCCGGCTGGAAGCCTGCGCTTTGGGGCAGCGTCGACCGGCGACTGGGAGCGCCGGCTCCCAGCCGGCCGCCGCGGGAGGCGCAGGCTCCCGCGACGTTGCGCTAGCTGAGCACCTCGCCGGGGTAGTCGGCGAGGCCGGGGTTGCCGTCGACGCCCTTGAGCTTGGGGGTGTTGAGCTTGTCCAGCTTGACGGTCTTCACATCGCGCAGGTAGGTGGCGACGGTCTCCCAGATGGGCTCGCCGGGGGCCTGGCTGCCGACGGTGGCCCAGCCGGCGACGACGTATTTCTTGTCGGCCTCGATCTTGGTGCCGTCGTCGAGCTGCATGTCGGTGATGCGCTTGTTCATGCCGGCGGCGGGGTCGCAGACATAATCCAAGCCGCCGACGCGGACCATGTCGCCGCCCTGCTGCACGTAGGGGTCGGGGTTGAACAGGTTGTCGCAGACGTCTTCGAGGATGGCCTTGATCTCGGCCCCGGTCATCTCGCGGCGGTAGGTCTCGGGGTAGGTGATGCAGGTCTGGTCCATGACGTTGTCCATGGTGATGGTCTGCCCCGGCAGCACGCTGGTGCCCCAGCGGAAGCCCGGCGACAGGCTGACCTGGGCGTCGTTGACCTTGCGCAGCGCATCGCAGATGACCTGGTCGAAGGTGCCGTTGAAGTTGCCGCGCCGGAAGAGCAGGTCCTCGCTGGTGGCGAGCTGCTCGGTGAGCTTGTCTGCGTAGGGGGCGCGGGTCTCGGCGATGTACTTGGCCATCTCCGGGTCGGCCGGCAACAGGTTGGAGAAGATGGGCAGCAGCCGGTAGCGGAAGTCGCGCAGCTTGCCGTCCTTGACGTCGAAGTCCATGACGCCGAGGAACTTGCCGTTCGAGCCGGCGTTGGTGACCAGGGTCTTGCCGCCGGGGTTGTCGACCACCGTGGGGGCGGGCATGCCGTCGTGGGTGTGGCCGCCGAAGATGGCGTCGATGCCGGTGACGCGCGAGGCCATCTTCAGGTCCACGTCCATGCCGTTGTGGGAGATGACGACCACCAGATCGGGGGATTCCTCGTCGCGCACCTGGTCGACCATCTCCTGCATGCGGTTGTCCTGGATACCGAAGGTCCAGTCGGGGATGAAGCGCTGGGGGTTGGCGATGGGGGTGTAGGGGAAGGCCTGGCCGATGATGGCCACGCGCACGCCGCCGACCTCCTTGATGGTGTAGGGCTTGAAGGCGAGCCCGGCGTCTTCGTCGAAGCCGCCGAAGTCGGGGAAGCGGTAGTCGAACAGGGCCTCCTCGCGCACGGCCACGTTCTGGGCGACGAATTCGCCGTTGAAGGCCTCGATGTTCTTGATGACCTCCTCGTCCTTGTAGGTGAACTCCCAGTGTCCGGTCATGACGTCCACGCCGAGGCGGTTGCAGGCGCCCACCATGTCCATGCCGCGGGTCCAGTAGGCGGTGCCGGAACCCTGCCAGGTGTCGCCGCCGTCGAGCAGCAGGGAGTTGCCGTCGCCGCGTTCGGCGCGGATGCGATCCACCAGGGTCTTGAGGTGGGCGAAGCCGCCGACGGTGCCGAACTTCTCCGCCGCCTCCGGGTAGTTCAGGTAGCTGAAGGCGTGGGCCTCGATGCCGCCGGGCTCGATACCGAAGTGCTTGAGCAGGGCGTTGCCGACCAGATGGGGCGCCTTGCCGTAGGCGGGGCCCATGCCGATGTTGACGTTGGGCTCGCGGAAGTAGATCGGGTTGAGCTGGGCGTGGGTGTCGGTGATGTGCAGCAGCGTGACGTTGCCGAACTTGGGCACCTCGTAGAGGTCGCTCGGCTGCTTGGCCTCGGCGAACACCGAGCGCGGCAGCATGCCGGCGGCGCCGGCGAGACCCATGAGACGGACGAATTCACGGCGGGAAATGGTCATTTGAGTCGGTTCTCCTCTGGCCCTTATGATGCACGTCGTGGTTGGCGTCGCCGTGGCGCAGACCCGGATGAAACGCTGCGCGATCGGTCCGGTGTCCGCTACACTGCGGGCGTTTCCACGATCGATGGTGAGTGGGTCGGTTGGTTGACGGTGGTCAAAGCGAGCGATTATGCCTGCGTTGATGACACGATGACCATCATTGATTCAGATCATTGTTTTATGCTATGAAACCGCCCCTGCGCGCCGAGAGCCGATCCATGCCGCACCTTCTGCTGTTCGTCGCGCTGTTCATCGCGCTGCTGCCCTGGCCGACCCGGGCGCAGGAGTCGGAGACCGTGACCATCGGCGTGCTCAGCCACCGTGGCGATGAGATCGCGCGCCGCATGTGGGATCCCACCGCGGACTATCTGAACCGGGTGCTACCCGGCTATCGCTTCGAGATCCTGCCGCTGCCATTCGATGCCGTAGAGCAGATGGTGTCCGGCGGCGGCGTCGACTTCGTCCTGGTCAATCCGCGCATCTATGTCGAGCTGGAGGTGGAGCTGTTGGCGGCGCGCATCGCGACCTTGCGCAACGCCACCGGCGGTCCGGAGCGCAATCAGTTCGGCAGCGTCATCTTCACCCGCGCCGATCACGCTGCCGTCACCGCGCTGGCCGACCTGCGCCAGAAGCACCTGACGGCGGTGGACCCGCGCTCCCTCGGCGGCTTCGAGATGGCCTGGGACGAGCTGGAAGAGGTCGGCATCGACCCGTTCCGCAACACCAAGTCGCTGACCTTTGCCGGCACCCACGACGCGGTGGTGGAGGCGGTGCGCGACGGTAGGACCGATGCCGGCATCGTGCGCACCGGCATCCTGGAGCGCCTGGCGGCCGCCGGGGCCATCGAGCTGAGCGATTTTCGCGTCCTCAGCCTCAAGTCCGATCCGAGCTTCGGGCTGCTGCGCAGCACGCCCCTGTACCCGGAGTGGCCGTTCGCTGTCGTTGCCGGGACCTCGTCGACGCTGGCCGATGCCGTGGCCGTCGCGCTGCTGGAGATGCCCCCGGACGGCCCGGAAGCGAAGGCCGGCGGCTACGCGGGCTGGACGGTGCCGCTGGATTATCAAACCGTCCATGACCTGCTGCGCGCCCTGCGTCGCCGGCCCTACGACACGCCGGCGACCTTCACGCTGCGCGATGCCCTGATCCGCTACTGGCTGCCGGTGCTGCTCGGCGCGCTGGCGCTGCTGGTGATGGCCCTGCTGACCGGGCGCGTCAATCAGCTCAACCGGCGCCTGAACCGCGCCAAGTCCCAGTTGGAGCTGCGCCAGGCGTTGATCCTGGACTCGGTGGCCGAGGGCATCTACGGCATCGACCTGGAAGGCCGGACCACCTTTGTCAATCGGGCGCTGGAGCGGCTTACCGGCTGGACCGCGAAGGATCTGCTCGGCGAGCACCAGCACGAGGTCCTGCACCACACCCATGCCGACGGCGAGCCGCACCCGCGTGATGAATGCCCGATCTGCGCCCCCTTCGACAACGATACCCCGCGCCGGGTCGAGGACGAGGTGTTCTGGTGCCGCGACGGCAGCTGCTTACAGGTCGAATACAGCGCCACCCCGCTGCGCGATGACCACGGCCAGGTCCTAGGGACCGTGGTGGTCTTCCGCGACATCACCCAACGGCGCGCGGCGGCGGAGCGCATCCACCGCAGCGAGCTGGAGCAGGCGCATATGGACCGGCTCAGCACCCTCGGCGAGATGGCCTCGGGCATCGCCCACGAGCTGAACCAGCCGCTGACTGCCATCGGCACCAACGCCCGCGCCTGCGTGCGCATCCTCGACGGCGGGCGCGGTACCATCGACCTTTGCCGTCAAGTCATCGAGCGCATCGGCAGCCAGGCCGATCGCGCCGGCGAGATCGTCCGCCAGATCCGCCGCTTCGCCCACAAGGAGCCGCCGCAGATGGAGCCGACCTTGGTGTGGGACATGTTCGACACCGTGCTGACGCTGATGGACAAGGAGGCGCGCCGGGCCGGCATCCATGCCCAGCGCGACGTGGCGCCCGATGTCGGCATGGTGGTTGCCCAGCGCATCCTGATCGAGCAGGTCTTGATGAATCTGGTGCGCAACGCCATCGAAGCGATGGAGAATCAGCCGCGCGACCGGCGCCTGTTGCTGCTGGCGCGCCAGCGCGAACAGCGGGTCGAGATCCGTGTCGTCGACACCGGCCCCGGCCTGGACCCCAGTACCTCGGAGCGGTTGTTCGAGCCCTTCGTGACCACCAAGGTGAACGGACTCGGCGTCGGCCTGTCCATCAGTACCGGGATCGTGCAGTCCCACGGCGGCAATCTGCGGGTCGATTCGACCCCGGGGGTTGGCGCCACCTTCTACTTCAGCCTGGATGCGGTGGAGCCCGATGGCGCAGCCGACCCGCCGCTCCCCCGGCTACCCTAGCGGGAGACCCCCCCAATGAGCGCCGAGCCCACCGTATTCATCGTCGACGACGACCAAGAGGTCTGCGACGCCATCGCGCTGCTGATGCTCTCCGTCGGCCTGCAGAGCCGGGTCTTCGCGGATGCCTGGTCCTACCTCAACAGCTTCGACCCCAGGGTCCCCGGCTGCCTGGTGTTGGACGTGCGCATGCCCGACATGGACGGTCTGGAGCTGCAGGATGAGCTGGCCCGCAAACCCTATCACCCGCCGATCATCATGATCACCGGCCATGGCGACGTGCCCATGGCCGTGCGCGCGGTCAAGGCCGGCGCCGTCGACTTCATCGAAAAGCCGTTTCACGATCAGGCCCTCATCGACACCGTCCAGCGCGCCATCGCCATCGATGCCGAGGGCCGTGGCGAGGCCCTGGAGCTGGCCGACATCAAGCAGCGCCTCGACCGGCTCACCAAGCGCGAGCGCGAGATCCTCGATCAGATCGTCTGCGGCAAGCGCAACAAGGTCATCGCCTACGACCTGGGCATCAGCCAATCCACCGTCGAGGCCCACCGGGCCAAGGTCATGGAGAAGCTCGAGGCGCGCTCGCTGTCGGATCTGATGCGGATGATGATGTTGGTGGATCCGCGGCGGGGGCAGGGGGGGTAGCGCTCACCCAAACGCCAGCTCGAACCCGGCGGCGGCCAACCGTGCCGCTTCTTCCTCCAGCTCCAGACGCGCCAGCGGATGCTCGCCCAACCAGTCGTTGGGGAAGCGCAGGCTGAGGCGGTCGCCGTCGGCCTCCAGGATTGGGTCGGGCTTGTTGTGCGGGGAGCGGCCGCGATGCAGCAGGACCGCCAGGCGCAGGATGACACAAAGACGGCGCGTGCAGTCGCGCACCCCGACCGACAGGCTGTCGAATGCGCCGGTGGGGAGCTTGCGCCGGTGGCCGAGCACCAGCGCGGCGAGCACGTCCTGCTCCTGGCGGCTGAAGCCCGAGAGGTCTGCGTTGCAGAGCAGATAGGCACCGTGCTTCTGGTACTGGCTGTGGGCGACCACCAGACCGATCTCATGCACCCGCACCGCCCAGCGCAGCATATCGGCGTAGCGGGCGTCCTCCAGTGCCCAGGGCGCGCGCAGCTGCTCCAGCAGCATCAGCGAGGTGCGCTCGACCCGCTGGGCGTGGGCGAGGTCGACGTCGTAGCGCCGGCACAGCGTGGCCAGGGTCTGCTCGCGGACGTCCTCGTGCTGGGGGAGGCCGATCAGCTCGTAGAGCACGCCCTCGCGCAGGGCCTGGTCGGAGACGCGCATATGGGCGATGTTCAGGTTCTGAAACACCGAGCGCAACACCGCCACACCGCCGACAAATACCGGCCGGCGCTCCTCGCTCAAGCCCTTTAGGTCGATCTTGTCGATGCTGCCGAAGTCCAGCAGCGCCTCGCGCAGCCGGGTCAGGGACGGGGCGCTGATCCCGTCCTCGCTCCAGCCCTCGGCGGTCACCACGGCGCGGATCGCCTTGATGGTCCCGGAGCTGCCGGTGGCGGTGAGCCAGCCGGACTGGCGGAACTGCTCGCGCACCGGGCGGATCTCCAGGGCGCCGATGAGTTCGGCGCGCTCCATCGCCTTGGCGGTGATCCGCCCGTTGGCGAAACAGCGCTTGGTCATGCTCACGCAGCCCATGTGCAGGCTCTCGCGCCACAGCGTCGAGAAGCCCTCGCCGACGATCAGCTCCGTGCTGCCGCCGCCGATATCCACCACCAGCCGGCGCTCGTCGCCGGCGGCGAGCCCGTGGGCCACGCCGAGATAGATCAGTCGCGCCTCCTCGCGGCCGGCCACCACCTCGATGGCGTGTCCGATGGCCTGCTCGGCGCGCCCGACGAAGCCGTCCTCCGGGTGCAGTTGGCGCAGCGTATTGGTGCCGACGATGCGCAGATTGGCCGGCGGCACCTCGCGCAGCCGCTGGCCCATCCGCTCCAGGCAGGCCAGCGCCCGATCGGCCACCGCCGGATCGAGCCGCTTGTCCTGCGTCAGCCCTTCACCGAGGCGCACCATCTCCTTGTGCCGGTCGATGACTTGCAGGCCGCCGTCCACGCGGCGCGCGATGATCATATGAAAAGAATTGGACCCCAGATCGACAGCGGCGAAGACCTCGCCGTGGCCGTTTGGCGCCGTTGGGGATGGGGCAGAGGGGGTATCGTCGTGCATCAGCTGCTCGCTCCGACAGAGAAGGCGGCGATAGTACCAGAGCGGCGGGCGGGCGTGCTCGACCTGTCGGCTGTCGCTCCGTGCCGACGCTTCCTCGACCGGCTTCAATGCGGCGGCGCCGTTGCGGCTGCCAGACCCGGGACGGGTCGGCGGCGCCGGCCGCAGCCGGCGCATGACGAAAAACGGATGCTGCGCTAGCGGCGGCGGAGCATCACGAGATCGCCGGGGTCTGGCGCAGGTAGCGGTCATCGCCGAGCAGGCCGAGCACAAAGTCGGCCACGTCGGCGCGGGCGACGCGACCGGCGCGGATGGTCTTTTCGGTGCCGGCCTGGTAGCTGTCGGTGCGCGGACCGTCGGTCAGGCCACCGGGGCGCACGATGGTCCAGTCCAGGTCGCTGGCCATGACCAGCTGCTCTTGGCGCGCCTTGTCCTCCATGATGCGCTTGAGCGTCATCTGCATGATCAGCCGGAAGGCGAGCGCCACCTGATCGATGCTGTCGCCGACGCCCATGGAGGTGACCACCACCAGCCGGCGCGGGCCGGCGGCTCGCATCTGCTCGACGATGACGGCGGTGCCGCGGGACTCGACCGGCTCCTGACCCGGCGGAGTGCCAAGGATGCAGGCCGCCGCATCGGTGCCGGCCAGGCAGTCGGCGACGGCCTTGGGGTCGAGGACGTCCCCCGGGATGACGGTCAGCTTGGGGTCGGCGACAGCGAGCTTGGACGGATCGCGGACCAGGGCGCAGACCTCATCACCGTTCGCCAGGGCCTGTTCCAGCAGTGCATGACCGGTCCCGCCGGTGGCGCCGAATAGGGCAATCTTCATCGGCCTGCTCCGTTACCCATGATCGGGTTGCGCTCGATTACGAGCATGTAGTTGACGCCCATCCAGCGGCTGAAGCTGAAGGCGCGGTTGAAGGGGTTGACGCGCACGCCGGTGCGGTGGACTAATCGATAGTCGTCGCCCAGGCCGTCGGTGACCTCGCGGGGCTTGACCAGCTTGCTGTAGTGGTGGGTGCCCTTCGGCAGCCAGCCCATGATGTACTCGGCACCGATGATGGCCATCACCCAGGCGGCCCAGGTGCGGTTGATGCTGGCGACCACCATGACCCCGCTCGGACGGATCAGCCGGCCGCAGGAGGCGAGAAAGCCGGGTAGGTTCTCGACGTGCTCGACCACCTCCATGTTCAGGACCACATCGAAGGTCTCGCCGGACTCGGCCAGCTGGTCGACGGTGGTCAGGCGGTAGTCGATGCCGAGGCCGCTCCAGGCGGCGTGGATCTCGGCGACGCGGACGTTCTTGTCGGTGATCTCGATGCCGGTGACCTCGGCGCCGAGGCGGGCCATGGACTCGGCCAGGATGCCGCCGCCGCAGCCGATGTCGAGCAGCCGCAGACCCTCCAGCGGGCGCTCGGCGGCGGCGTCGCGGGCGAAGATGCGGCAGAGGTGGTTGCGGATGAAGTCGGCGCGGAAGCTGTTGAGCTTGTGCAGGGGCCAAAACGGGCCTTGGTCGTCCCACCAGCGGTGGGCCAGGCGCTCGAAATAGGCGACCTCGTTGGGGTCGATGTCTGGGGCGGTGAGGTGTGCGGTACTCATAGCATCTGTTTCCGTGTCAAACCTGGAGATAGCGGGGATATCGTGTCCTTGTCCGGGCATTGCAATGGGGTTTGAACAGGTCTTGTCTAGTTCGACATCCGGAAATCGCCAGCGGCTCGAAGCCCGTGGCCGATCGCCGCAATTGCCCGACCCGCAGCCGTCGGGTAGTCTGTCGGCCCCAATCGGCCAGTATCAGGGCACCCATTGAACGAGACATCCATCGGGTCTGACCCCACTGGCCTTCTGGCCGGGCTGCTGGTCATGCCGGCGCAGTGGTGGGCGGACCTGCATGCCTACTTCGCCTTCGACCCGACCCACCTCGCCGACCCGGACATGCTGGCGCGCATCGCCCTGCAGGTGGTGCTGCTGGTGGGCTCGGCGTTCTTTGCGGGCTCCGAGACGGCGCTGTTCTCGCTCTCGCGCCTCGATCTGCAGCAGTTGCGCCGGCGCCAGCACCCGCGCGTCGCTGCGCTGCAGGCCCTGCTCGATCAGCCGCGGCGGCTGATCATCTCGGTGCTCTGCGGCAACCAGATCGTCAACATCGCCGCGGTGGCGAACATGACCGGCATCCTGGTGACGCTCTACGGCGAGGAGCGCGGCGCAGTCATCAACGTCATCGTTATGGTGCCGCTGTTGCTGCTGTTCGGCGAGGTGACGCCGAAGACCATCGCCATGTCCAACCCGGTGGGCGTCAGCGCCGGCATCGTCGCCGGGCCGATGACGATCTGGGTGCGGCTGGTCACGCCGCTGCGGCTGGTCCTGCGCACGGTCTCGGACCGGGTGACCACCTGGATCGTCGGCCCCGAGAAGGCGCCGGAGAACATCCTGCAGATCGACGAGTTCCGCACCATTGTCGATGAGATCGCCAACGAGGGCGAGCTGCACGCCAGCGAGCGCACGCTGATCTATCACTTGCTCGACGCCGGCGCCACCGAGATCGTCGAGATCATGACCCCGCGCACCCGCGTCGCCTTCATCGACGGCGACAGCCCGCTGCCCGAGGCCCTGGAGCGCTTCCAGGGCCTGCGCCACTCGCGGGTGCCGGTGTTCCGCACCCGCACCGACCATCTGATCGGCATGCTGCACCTCGAAGACGTCCTGCCGCTGGTGCTGGACAAGGCCGATCTGACGGACCTGCGCCTGGATGATCTGCTGCGCCCGCTGGTGGTCGCCCCGCCCACCAAGCGCGTGGACGAGATGTTCGACTTCTTCCAGGCCAACAACACCCGTGCGGCGCTGGTCCTCGACGAGTTCGGCGGCGTCGAGGGCATCGTCACCATCCGCGATGTCCTCACCTTCATCTTCGGCCACCTCTCCGGCGAGACCATGGGTCAGGCCCTCTACCACGAGCGCGACGAGAACCTCTACGAGGTCCCCGGCGAGATGAAGCTGACCGACTTCAACGACCTGACCAACTTCGGCATCTGGGACCCGCGCATGACCACCATCGCCGGGGTCGCCTTCCGGCATCTGGACCGACTGCCGCAGGTCGGCGACAGCGTCACCGTCGAGGACTGCACCATCAAGGTGCTGGCCATGGAGGGGCAGCGCATCGCCCGCGTGCGCGCCTCCCGCGGCCCGGTCGCCGAGCTGATCGACAACGGCATCGAGCCGCCCGCGCCCGATCTCAACGCGGCGCCGCCGATCATCGAGACCGAGCCCGCAGGGCAGGGTGGGGAGTCCCTCCCCGACGATACCCCAACCCGGCGCGACGATGCGGCCTGAGCCCCCCGACCTTGTGGGAGCGGCTTCCAGCCGCGATCACGACATCTCGGCGCCTGCGTTGAAGATGCGCTCCTTGCCATCTATGGACTCGCCGGATGCTGCGCATGGGCAGGGCGCCGTCGATTGGCGCGTGCCTGGGGTCTGCAAGTTGGCCGGTTGCGATCTGGCGGCGGAGCCGCCGAAGGCCCCATAATGGGGCTAAGCCGATGCTCGGCACTATTCAGAGAGGTCTGAACGATGGGATTGGCATTGAAGCTCTACGAGGAACTGATCGAGACGACCGATGAGCGTGCCCGCCTGCGGTTGATTGCCGATGCGATCGGAACCCTGGAGGAGCGGTGGCCGGCGCCTGACGAGATTGCGCGACGTAGTGACGTTCGCGAGGCTGAGCTGCGGTTGCAAAAGGAGATCGAAGGCGTGCGCAAGGAGATCATGGAGATCGAGCTGGGCCTGAAGAAGGAGATCAAGGAGGTCGAGCTAGGCCTGAAGAAGGAGATCAAGGTGGTCGAGATAGGCATGAAGGAGATCGAGCTGCGTCTGCAGAAGGAGATCGAGCAGGTGCGCGGCGACATCGTCCGCAGCAAGAACGACCTGCTTAAGTGGCTTGTACCGCTGATGTTGGGCCAAGTCGCCGCCATCGTGGCGCTGGTCAAGATCCTTTGACGCGACCGCAAGGTCGTACTTCTCGTAGCGCCGCGCCGACATGGACCCATTGATCGCCATCCCCCTGATGCTCCTGCTGCTGGTGCTCGAGGGCTTCTTCTCCGGCAGCGAGATCGCCCTGGTGCACGCCGACAAGCTCAGGCTGCGCGCCCGCGCCGGCCAGGGTCATCAGGGCGCGCGCCTGGCGCTGAAGCTGCTGCAGCGCCCCGAGGTGCTGCTGACTACCACGCTGGTGGGCACCAACATCGCCGTGGTGGCACTGACCACCATCGGCACGCTGCTGATGATGCAGGGCTTCGGCGAGCTGGGCGAGCTCTATGCCGTGCTGCTGTTCACGCCGATCTTGCTGATCTTCGGCGAGATCGTGCCCAAGAGCGCCTATCAGCAGAAGTCCGACCAGGTCGCGCCGGTGGTCATCTACCCGCTGCGGGTCTGGCGCTGGCTGCTGTATCCGGTGGTGCTGGTGTTCTCCCTGGTGGCGCGCACGGCGGCGCGGGTGATCCGCGGGCCGCGCTCGGAATCGAGCCTGTTCATCACCCGCCAGCAGATGAGTACGCTGGTGGACATGGCCGAGCGCGGTGCCGAGGTGGACCTGTTCGACCGCAAGCGCATCGAGCGGGCCATGCGCTTCGGCGATACCAGCGTCGGCGAGGCCATGGTCCCGTTGGCCGAGATCGAGGCCCTGAATCATCTGCGCAGCACCCGCGACGCCATGGAACTGGTGCGCCAGTCCGGCTTCAACCGGCTGCCGATCTACCAGGGCAACATCGGCAACATCACCGGTATCGTCACGCTGACGGTCTGGGACCTGATGGACGAGGCGCTGAAGGGCAAGCCGCTGGGCGAGCTGGTGCGACCGCCGCTCTATGTCTCGCCGCTGCAGCGTATCGACGCGCTGTTGCCGCAGCTTCGCGAGCGTGACGACCACATGGCCATTGTCGTCGACGAGTTCGGCTCGGCCATCGGCATGATTACGATGGAGGACATTCTCGAAGAGGTGGTCGGCGAGATCGAGGTCGGCTACGACTTCGACGTCTACCACGCCCCCAAGCGCAAGCGCCACTACGAGCAGGTGGGCGACGGCCTCTATGTATTCGACTCGCGGGTGCCGATCTCCGAGCTGAACGCGCTGCTCGGCATCAATCTGCCCGCCACCGAGTTCCACACCGCCGGCGGCTTCGTCGAGGCGCGCCTGCGCCACATCCCGCGCGTCGGCGAGCAAGTCGTCGAGCGCGGCTGGCGCTTCACCGTGACCGAGGCCACCGAGCGCGCCGTGCTCAAGCTGCGCATCGAGCGCAGCTGAGCGGTCTGCGCGGTGAAAGTCAGATGGTATGAAAGTTGACAGAAATCGCCTAAGCACCTGACTCAGCCCGAGGAGATCGATCCATGAACAAGGTGAGCGCACAGCACTACGACGGCGTGGCCGAGCGGGCCGAGCTGCTGGTGGGACAGACCGAGGTCGAGGCGGCCTTGGATCGCATGGCCGCGGAGGTCACCGAGCGGCTGGCCGGCACCGATCCGGTGGTGCTGGCGGTGATGACCGGCGGCATCGTCGTCACCGGTCTGCTGCTGCCCAGGCTCGACTTCCAGCTGCGCCTGGAGTACGTGCACGCGACCCGCTATCGCAACACCACCCGGGGCGGTGCGTTGGAGTGGCGGCATCGGCCCACCGATGCGATCCGCGGCCAGCATGTGCTGGTGGTGGACGACATCTTCGACGGGGGCTTGACCATGGAGGCCGTCGTCGACGCCTGCCGCGAAGACGGTGCTGCCGAGGTGCAGAGCGCCGTGCTGGTGGAAAAGCTGCGCCCGCGCGCCTGCACCTACCGCCCCGATGTCGTCGGCCTTGAGATCCCCGACCGCTACGTCATGGGCTACGGGCTGGACTACAAGAGCTACTTCCGCAACGCCGCCGGCATCTACGCCGCCGCCGACGAGGATTGCCACTGATTCGGCCGCCGGGGGCTTATCGACAAAAAGCTAATATAATTAATCACTTTTTGACAGCCGGACGGTTTTCGGCTTGACTGGTGGTGAGCGGACCTGAGGTACCCGGTCCATAGGGGCGCCCCCTCGCAGCTGCACCGCAACGTCGCCTGCCGGCGGCGAGCCCAACGCCCCACCATAACGACCACGATACCGATCCGGAGGATGACCCATGCAAACCCCAGCCACCCAGACACTCGACGGTTACCGCAGCAGTCACGCCGAGCTGCGCCAGATGATCGACGACCTGCGCTCGATCATGACCGTTGATCAGTTGAAGATTCGCCCGAACGCGAGAACCGCCTACCAACTCATGTGCGAGCTGTCCGTCAAGGTCAAGGCACACCTCTCCGAGGAGGACCGACAGCTCTACCCGAACCTGCTCGTGCATGAAGACCCGCGCATCAAGTCCATCGCCTGGGGCTTCATCAGCGGCGAGAAGCCCCTGCGCCGCACCTTCGATGAGTTCCACAAAAAGTGGCTGAAGGACTGCGACTTCAACTTCACCGACAATTTCCTGCAGGAGTGCCACGAGCTGTTCGACATGCTCGACTACCGCATCAAGCGCGAGGAGCAGGTGCTGCTCCCGAAGCTCGAGGAGATCGGCCTCTTCTCCCACACCGACGCCCGGGCCTAGCGTAGGCGATTTCTGTCAACTTTCGTACCCGGCCAGCGGCCTTTTTTTTCCAATCAGGGCCGCGCAACGCCCTCCAGTCCAGTAGAATCCGCGCCTGATTTCAACAACGGGGGCGAGGCGTGGGTCTGCTGGCGATTATCGGGGGTTCAGGGTTTCAAACACTGCCGGGATTCGAGGTCGAGTCCCGAGAGTTGGCGGCCACGCCTTACGGCCAGACCTCAGCCGCATTGACCAAGGGGCGGCTGCACGGCATGGCGCTCGTGTTCCTGCCCCGCCACGGTCCCGACCACGGCATCCCGCCCCACCTGATCAACTACCGCGCAAACCTGCGGGCGCTGGCCGATGCCGGCGTCGACCGCATCATCGCCACCGCCGCCGTCGGCGGAATCGGCCCGGAGCATGGGCCATTGACCTTGTCGGTCCCGGACCAGATCATCGACTACACCTGGGGTCGTGAGCAGACCTTCTTCGTCGGCGGCGAGGACGGCACAGTCGACCACGTGGACATGACCGAGCCGTTCTGCGACAGCCTGCGGGGTGCGCTGCTCGATGCCGGGCGCGCCGCGGGCCTGTCGATCCAAGCCGGCGGGACCTGTGGCGTCACCCAGGGGCCGCGACTCGAGACCGCGGCCGAGATCCGCCGAATGGGGCGCGACGGCTGCGATCTGGTCGGCATGACGGCCATGCCCGAGGCCGGCCTGGCCCGCGAACTCGGGCTCTGCTACGCGTCCCTGGCCTTCGTCGTCAACTGGGCCGCCGGAAAGGGCAGGGGGCCGATCGGCATGGACGAGATCGAGGCCAACCTGGCCCTGTGCCGAACCGACGTAGAACGCCTGCTCGGCGCCTTCGCCGCCGCCCATGGCGGAGCGGCCCTGGCCTGATCCGTTGTTCTCCCGCCAGACTCTCCACCACACTCCACCAACCACTGTCATTCGAGGTGTCATCGATGTCTGAAGAAGAAACCAAGCCCAAATCCAAGCTCGGCATGCTGCCCAAGATCCTGCTCTGGGGTGCCGTCCTGGCCTTTGCCTACATGTATCTCACCGCGGTCAACAACCGCACCGACAAGGTCGCCGAGGCGCCGGCCGCTACCGCTGCGGCACCGGCCTCCAAGCCCGCCGAGGCCCCGGCCAGCGACATGACTCAAGCAGAGGCCACGGCCTTTGCCAAGGCCGTTATGGACGAGCCCGCCCAGCCCGCCATGCCCACCATGCCCACTCGTCCCGCCGCCGTGGCTCCGGCCCCGACCCCGGTGCCGCCGGTGATGGCCCCCGCCCCGGTTGCGCCCCCGGTTGCCGCCAAGCCTGCCCCGGCACCGAAGCCCGCCGCCGCCCCGGCCCCCGCCGCCAAGCCTGCCGCCCCCGCTCCGGCCGAGACCGCAGCGAGCAGCGAGGACGAAGCGCAGACGCAGGCCCGCCCGATGGACCCGTATCAGCGTATGGCCGCCGAGCGCGCGCGCATGGCCGCTCACTATGCCGAGATGCGTCGTCAGGCGATGGAAGCCCAGCGCAAGCGTTGGCAGGAGATGTACGGCGAGGCCGCCGAGGGTGCCCGCGCCATGCCGCGCCCGTTCCCGATGCATCCCGGCTGGTATCCGCCGGGCTTCCACGGCGCACCTCGCCCGGCCGCGCCGGCGGCTGAATAGCGCGGTCGCGCCCAGCGCCTGACCCCGCTGCGACAACGGTGGAGGCGGCCCTGGCCGCCCACCGTTGTCCGCCCCCATGCCAGGTTGAGATCCATGCAGGTCGATCGCACAACGCAATAGACGCGGGTGACTTCCCACCCCCCGCAACCTCAGATCCCACGCAACGACAACACGGCAGAACGCCCTCCGGGCCGACGCCGAGGCGGGCACCATGATCGACAGCCAGACCCGGACAGCGACGCCTTGGGCGGCGCTGGACAACAGCTACGCACAGCTCCCTGAGCAGTTCTACGCCAAGCTTGCGCCGACCCCGGTGGCCGAGCCCCGACTGCTGCGCCTGAACCTGCCGCTGGCCGAGCACCTAGGGCTCGACCCGGAGGCCCTGGCCCGGCCCGAGGGCGTCGAGACCTTGGCCGGCAACCGCGTCCCGGAGGGCGCCGAGCCCTTGGCCATGGCCTACGCCGGTCATCAATACGGCCACTTCGCCCCCAGCCTCGGCGATGGCCGGGCGATCCTGCTCGGCGAGCTGATCGATGGCAATGGTGTGCGCCGCGACATCCATCTGAAGGGTGCCGGCCAGACCCCGTTCTCGCGTATGGGCGACGGTCGCGCCGTGCTCGGCCCGGTGCTGCGCGAGTACGTCCTCGGCGAGGCCATGCACGGGCTCGGCATCCCGACCACCCGCGCCCTGGCCATGGTCGCCAGCGGCGAGCCCGTCTACCGCGAGCGCATCGAGCCCGGCGCCGTGCTGGTGCGGGTCGCCTCCAGCCATGTGCGCATCGGCACCTTCGAGTACTTCGCCCGCCGCGGCGAGTGGGATGCGGTGCGCACGCTGGCCGACTACGTCATCCGCCGCCACGATCCGGACTGCCTGCAAGGGGACCATCCCTACCGCTGCTTCCTCGACGCCGTGGCCACCCGCCAGGCCGAGCTGATCGCGCGCTGGCTGCTGGTCGGCTTCGTCCATGGCGTCATGAACACCGACAACATGACCATCTCCGGCGAGACCATCGACTACGGCCCCTGCGCCTTCATGGACGCCTTCAACCCGCGCCAGGTCTACAGCAGCATCGACCGCTTCGGCCGCTACGCCTATGATCAGCAGCCGCGCATCGGCCACTGGAACCTGCTCCAGCTTGCCAACGGCCTGCTGCCGCTGCTCGACGACGACGCCGACGCCGCCAAGGAGGAGGCCCAGGCGGCCCTCGACGGCTACATCGCCACCTTCGAGCGCGCCTACGCCGACGGCCTGCGCGCCAAGCTCGGCCTGCTTGAGGCCCGCGACGGCGACGACGACCTGGCCATGGATCTGCTCGGCCGCATGGCGCGCAACGGCGCCGACTTCACCAACACCTTTCGCGCCTTGAGCGGCCTCTCCGCCACCGACAGCGGTGCCGACGCCGCCGCCCGCGCCCTGTTCGACGACCCCGCCGCCTTCGATCACTGGGCGCAGCAGTGGCGCGCGCGCCTGACCGACGACCCGCGCACCGACGCCGAGCGCCAGGCCGCCATGCGTGGCGTCAACCCGGCCTACATCCCCCGCAACCACCGCGTCCAGCAGGCCATCGACGCCGCCACCGACGACGGCGACCTCGCGCCCCTCGATCGCCTGCTCAGCGTCGTCTCCAGCCCCTACGAGGACCATCCGGAGCTAGCGGAATATCGCCAACCGCCGCAGCCGGACGAGGTCGTCGAGCGCACCTTCTGCGGAACCTGACCCGCAGCCGGCCGCGCCCGGGCGCGCCGGCTTAGGCCAGTCGCTTGGCGACCCTGTCCGATCGCAGCAGCACGAGCCCCCGCCCCCCATGCCCGAGCCAACCCCTGATCCCCATCGCGTCATCGTCGGCCTCTCCGGCGGCGTCGACTCCGCGGTGGCCGCCCATCGGCTGCTGGAGGAGGGCTGGTCGGTGGAGGGGCTGTTCATGAAGAACTGGGAGGAGGACGACGAGCCGGGCTATTGCGCGGCGGCGGAGGATCTGGCCGATGCCGAGCAGGTGGCCGATCGGCTCGGCATTCGGCTGCACAAGGTCAACTTCGCCAGCGAGTACTGGGATCGGGTGTTCGAGCAGTTCCTGGCCGAGTACCGGGCCGCGCGCACCCCGAATCCCGACGTGCTCTGCAACCGCGAGATCAAGTTCCGCGCCTTCCTCGACCATGCCCTGGGCCTTGGCGCACGCTGGATCAGCACCGGCCACTACGCCCGCGTGGCGCCGGTGGGCGACCGCCACGAGCTGCGCCTGGCGGCGGATGCGAACAAGGACCAGACCTACTTCCTCTACCTGCTCGACCAGCAGCAGCTCGCCCATGCCCGCTTCCCGCTGGCGGACCTCCCCAAGCCCGAGGTGCGCGCCCTGGCGCGGCGGCTGGGGCTCGCCAACGCCGAGAAGAAGGACAGCACCGGCGTCTGCTTCATCGGCGAGCGGCGCTTTGCGGAGTTCCTGCAGCGCTGGCTGCCGACCGAGACCGGGCCGATCGAAACCGGGGAGGGGAGGGTGCTTGGCGAGCATCGCGGCCTGGCCTATCACACCATCGGCCAGCGCTCCGGTCTGGGTATCGGCGGCGTTGTCGGCGGGGCCGAGGCGCCCTGGTTCGTCGCCGGCAAGGATCTGGACCGCAACGCATTGATCGTCGTCCAGGGCGCCGATCATCCGCTGTTGTTCAGCCCCGGCTGCAACGGCGAGCAGCTGCACTGGATCAGCGGCGCGCCCCCGGGGCCGGCCCCGTTCGACTGCCGATGTCGGCTGCGCCACCGACAGCCGCTGCAACGCTGCACCATCGTCCAGTATGATGACAACCACTGCCGCATCCGCTTTGCCGAGCCGCAGCGGGCGGTGACGCCGGGACAGTCCGCGGTCTTCTACAGCGGCGCGACCTGTCTCGGCGGCTGTATCGTCACGTCGGCGCGCGCGGGTTGATCGCACTCGGGCGGGCAACGGCGATGACGAACACGATGACCACAAGCGTGCCACGACGAGAACGATTGCGGCAGCGACCAGCGCACCTGAACGCGCGTCTTTCCCGCGCCATTAGTCCCGGCTGCAGCAGCCGAGTCGATCCCACCCAATCCAGCTTTCCCCATGCATAGCGACTCAGAACGGATCATCGCCCTCGCCGGCATCCACCAGGCGGCCCACTGCATCGAGCGCATCGCCAACCGCGGCAGCGTCGACATCGAGCCCATGGAGCCGTGCATCTACAGCCTGTTCCAGATCGACGCCCCGGACACCGCCGCCGTGTTCGGGCCGTCGGGGGCGGTGGCCGCCGGCGCGCGGCAGGTCGTCGCCCAGCTCACCGGCCAGCCGGAGCGCAACCTGGAGCTGACCCGCTACGTGATCTCGATGATGCGCCACGAGCGCACCCTGGCGCAGCGCCCGGAGATGCTGCGCCGGATCGGCTCGGGTATCGAACTGGCCGAGGCCAAGCGCCAGAACCGCCCGCTGCTGGACCAGGAGGTCCTCACCAGCCTGGCCGGCGTCTACACCGACACCGTCAGCCGGCTGGAGCCGCGGATCATCGTTCGCGGCGACGAGCGCTACCTGCGCAACGCCGAGAACCAGGAGCGCATCCGCGCCCTGCTGCTCGCCGGCATCCGCGCGGCCATGCTCTGGCGCCAAGTCGGCGGCAACCGCTTCCAGATCCTGATCAGCCGCAAACGCCTGCTGGAGGCCGCCCGCGAGTACCTGGCAAGCCTGTAGGCACGGCGCCCGCCGGCTGCGCGATGCCCTCCCAAAACTTCCGGAGATCCTGATGCGGGCCCAACCCATGCCGCCGCCTTCGGCCCCTTCGCGGGGCCTGTTGCTGCTCTACGCCATGCCGTCGCTGATGACCTCGGTGGCCGCGCTGCCTATGGCGCTGTTCATCCCCGCCTTCTATGCCGATGAGCTCGGACTGCCCCTTGCCGCGGTGGGCGGTGCGATCGCGGCATCGCGGCTGCTCGATGTGGTGACGGACCCGGTGATCGGCGGGCTCAGCGACCGGTTGCACGGTGCTTGGGGCCGGCGCAAGCCGTGGATGGTCCTGGGCGTGCCGTTGTTCGTGCTCGCCCTCTGGCAGGTCTTCGTCCCGCCCGCGGGGGCGACGGTCATGCACCTGCTGATCTGGTCCGCGTTGCTTTACCTCGGCTTCACCATGATCGACCTGCCGCACAAGGCCTGGGGGGCCGAGCTGTCCAGCGACTACGACACGCGCTCGCGCATCACCGGCGTGCGCGAGGCCCTGGCGACGCTGGGGCAGGTCGGTATCCTTGCGCTGCTGGTGATCCTCGGGCTGCGGGGCATCGATGCCGCCGGCGCCCAGCTCGCAGGCTTGGCCTGGCTGGTGGCGCTGGGCACGCCGCTGCTGGTCCTGCTGGCGGTCTGGCGCGTGCCCGAGGCCCCGCCGGAGCGCTTCGAGCACCGACCCCGCGGGCTCATCGCGGGCCTGGCCATCGTCGCCCGCAACCCCGCCTTCGGTCGAATGATCGGCTGCGTCATCCTGTTCGTGGCCGGCATCGCCATCCAAGGCACGCTGCACCGCCTGGTGCTGAAGGACGTGATCGGCGACGAATCCGTCTTCGCGCTGATGCTGCTGATCGAGAACGTTGCCACCCTGGCCCTGGTCCCGGCCTGGCTGTGGTTGTCGCTGCGCATCGGCAAGCATCGCGCCTTGATCGCCGCGGCCCTGTGGCTCGCCTTCTGGAGCATCCCGCTGGTCTTTCTCGGGGCCGGCGATAGCATGTTGCTGATGGTCTTGATCGCCGTGCGCGGCTCCAGCTTCGCATCGGTGCTGTTCCTGTCCAACTCCATGGCCGCCGACGTCATCGACGTGGACACCCTGGAGTCCGGGGAGCAACGTTCCGGGCTGTTTTTCGCGATCTGGGGCATGGCCATCAAACTGTCCCTGGCCATCGGCGTCCTCTTGGGTACACTGCTGCCCGCGGCCATCGGCTATGATCCGGCCGCCGAGACGCCGACACAGCAGGTACAGACCGGACTGATGCTCATCTACAGCCTGCTGCCCGCGGCGATGATGGCCGGCGGGGCGCTGTTCCTGCGGCGTTTCCCCATCGACCGTAGGCGCCACGATCAGGTGCGCGCCGCGCTGGAGGCCAAGCTGGGATGAGGCTTGAGCCGCCGCCGGCGCGCCATTGGCCATCCCAACCCCACCGACGCCAGGCGGTTGACCTGCAGCGGCGTCGAGCAACGACGCCGAAACCGTCCACCGCAAAGACCCGAGACCCACCGACCATGTCCAAGCCCGAATACGCAACCGTCGCGGACGGCGTCTACTGCATCGAGACCGGCCTCTATCGCGAAGGCCTTGCCGCCTGTTATCTGGTCCGAGCGCAGGATCGGCTCGCGTTCATCGATACTGGCACCGCGCACACCGTGCCCCGTCTGCTCGCCCTGATCGCCGAGCTGGGGCTGACGCCAGGACATGTCGATTACGTGATCCCCACCCATGTGCACCTGGACCATGCCGGCGGTGTAGGCACGCTGATGGCCGCCTGTGCGAACGCGATGCTGGTGGCCCATCCCAAGGGCGCGCCGCACCTCATCGATCCGACCAAGCTCATCGCCGGCGCCACGGCCGTCTATGGGGAGGGGGCCTTCGCCCGGGACTTCGGCGGCCTGCTGCCGGTGCCCGAGGCCCGCGTCGTCGTCGCCGACGACGGTCAGACCTTCGACCTGGCCGGTCGCACGCTGACCTATATCCACACCCCGGGCCACGCCAACCACCACGGCTGCATCCACGACGGCGGCAGCGGCGGGTTGTTTACCGGCGACACCTTCGGCGTCTCCTATCGGGAATTCGACACCGCCGCCGGCCCCTGGCTGTTCGCGCCGACCACCCCGGTGGCCTTCGATCCGGATGCCTGGATGCACAGCCTGGAACGGATGATGGCGCTGCGCCCGAGCGCAGCCTTTCTGACCCACTACTGTCGCATCGATGCCCCTGCAAGCCAGGTCGAGCAGATCAGAAGCAGCGTCCAGGCCCTGGCCGCGATCGCCCTCGACCTGGCCGACCAGCCCCGCGCCGGGCGCAAGGACCGCATCCAACAGGCCATCGCCAAGCACCTGCTGGCCAAGGCCCGAGACCACGGCTGCACCATGGACGAGGCGCGCATGCGCGAGCTCCTAGCCGTCGACCTGGAGCTGAACGCCCAGGGCCTCGAGGTCTGGCTGCAACGCCGGGAGAGGCGTGCCGGGTAGCGTTGCAGCGACGGTTGTAACGGTGGCGGTGCGCCTTTAGGTTCTAACTAGTGCTTTGCCGCGAAAATTCCGAGACCGCCCGCAGCTGTGGGAGCGATTTGCAATCGCGACCGCCGCGACGCGGAAGTCGCGACTGCAAGTCGCTCCCACAGCACCGAGTGGGCATGCCGGTGGTCTTGGGACTTCCGCAGCGGTGCGCTAGGACACCCGCAATCCACGCAACGGGGGAAGACAGGCGATGACAGAAGACCCATTGAAGCTCCCGCTCCCCGCGCGCGACAAACGCGCCGATGGTCAGCCCCGGCGCATCGGCGTCGAGATCGAATTCGCCGGTCTCGACGTCGACGAGACCGCCGCGCTGGTGGCCGCGCAGTTCGGCGGCACCGTCAAGACCATCGGTCGCTACGAGCGTGAGATCGCGACCGATACCGAAGGCCCCTGGTCGGTGGAGCTCGACTTCCGCCTGCTCAAGGAGATGGGTCGGCGCGAGCGCGACGACGAGACCCTGACCGATACCGTCGAGGCCCTGGCCGAGGATGCCCTGCGGCTGGTCTCCGAGCCCATCGTTCCGGTCGAGGTGGTCGGCCCGCCGCTGCCCATGGCCCGCCTCGGCGAGGTCGACCGGCTGATCGCCCGGCTGCGCGAGGCCGGCGCCCGCGGCACCGGCGACGACCTCACCTACGCCTTCGGCATGCAGCTCAACCCGGAACTGCCCGAACTCGACGCCGACACCGTGCGCCAATACCTGCAGGCATTCCTGTGCCTAGAGGACTGGCTGCGCGAGCGCGCCCAGGTCGACCTGACCCGGCGCCTGACCTTCTTCGCCGACCCGTTCCCCAAGGGCTACGTCAAGACCTGCGTCGCCCCGGACTACGCCCCGAACCGCGCCCGGCTCATCGATGACTACCTGGCGGAGAACCCGACCCGCAACCGCGCGCTGGACATGCTGCCGCTGTTCGCCCATCTGGATGCCGAACGGGTGCAGGGGAGGGTGGACGACCCCCTGATCAAGGCCCGACCCACGCTGCACTACCGGCTCCCCAACAGCGACATCGGCCAGCCCGGCTGGGGCCTGGGCGCCATTTGGTCCGACTGGCTGGTGCTCGAGCGCCTGGCCGTCGACCCGATCCGACTCAACGACCTCTGCCGGGACTACCGCGCCTTCCTCGACCGGCCGCTGGCCAAACTCGCCGGCGGCTGGCAGGACGAATGCGAGCAATGGCTGCGAACAAACCGTCTCCTCTGAT
The DNA here is from genome assembly GCA_942491465.1 of uncultured Gammaproteobacteria bacterium. Classification (GTDB taxonomy): domain Bacteria; phylum Pseudomonadota; class Gammaproteobacteria; order Chromatiales; family Chromatiaceae; genus CALOBA01. Next base: position 33,154 of record CALOBA010000074.1, on the reverse strand, counting down.
CCTCGTTACCGGACCGACCCGCGGCGGTCTGGCCCCGCGGCTGCTGGTGACCATCGGCCTGCGCCTCGCCGGTGCGCGGGTGCTGGTGCTGACCCCGCGGCGACCCTGGTCCGCCCTCGATCTCGAACAGGTCGACGGCGTCGTCGTCACCGGCGGGCACGACATCGATCCGGTGCTCTATGCCGACGCCCCGCAGGTTAAGCCCAACGTCGACCCGGAGCGCGACGCCCTGGAGTCCGCCGTCATCGACCGTGCGTTGGCCCTCGGCCTGCCGCTGCTCGGTATCTGCCGCGGCGCCCAGCTGCTCAACGTGCGCCTCGGCGGCAGCCTGTTCCAGGAACTTCGCTCGCGCCGCCGCCGCACCTCCAACCGCTGGACCATCCTGCCCCTGAAGACCCTGCAACTGGAGCCGCGCTCCCGGCTGCAGCGGCTGTTCCGCCGCCCGCGGTTGAGCATCAACAGCCTTCACAACCAGGGCATCGACCGCCTCGGCGGTGGCCTGATCGTCGTTGGCCGCGACCTCGACGACATCGTCCAGGCCGTCGAGATGCCCGCGCGCCCCTTCGTTGTCGGCGTGCAGTGGCACCCGGAATTCCTGCTCTACCAGCGCCGCCAACGCCAGCTCTTTCGGCTCCTCGTCCATCGCGCCCGCCGCTATCGCGCCGGGCGCGCGCAAGCCTGAGGGTGGATGCCTACCTCGGTCTGTTCGCGGCCGCCTTCGTCGCCGCCACGCTGCTGCCGTTCTACTCCGAGGTCGCCCTCGCCGGCCTGCAGGCCGCCGGCTACGACCCGCTTGCGCTCTGGTGCTGGGCCACCGCCGGAAACACCCTCGGCGCCGCCGTCAACTGGGCGCTGGGCCGCTGGCTGCTGCGCTTTCAAGACCGGCGCTGGTTCCCGTTCCGCCCCGACCGCCTGGGTCCGGCCCAGCACTGGTACCGCCGCTGGGGCGTCTGGTCATTGCTGCTCGCCTGGCTGCCCGTCGGCGGCGATGCGCTGACCTTCATCGCCGGGGTCATGCGCGTGCGCTTTGGGGTGTTCTTTTTGTTGACCGCTATAGGCAAGGGGGCGCGGTATGGGGTGGTGCTTGGGGTGGTCGGACTTCTTGGAGTTTGAAGCTTGATAAGCAGGCGAGGTGCAAAGGTAACGGTTGGAGCCGACCTTGAATCGGCAAGAACCCGGCTTACTTCCCGCTGGCTTACCCCATTGCTGCACAAAAAATTATACCTGTTTCTATTTTGTCGGCTCGGCGTATCTGCGCTAGCCGACCATCAGTGCCCGGAACCAGGCCAGCAACGACCAGTTCGACGCCAACTCGTCTTCGTGTCCGGCGGCGATTTGTTCTCTTAGTCTCGGCTACAAAAAATATACCTGTTTCTTTTTGTATTAAGCATTAACGCGTAAACGCCGGCAAGCACCACCTCTTCGACCAACACCAGGCCGCAAAGGCGCTTAAGCGAGAGGGCGGAGAATTGTTCTGCGACTATGGCTACAACAGGCCGTCCCCAGCATGATCCTCAAACTCACTGCTGCGGCGCACGTAGACCATTACAGTCTTGGGGTCTTTATGCCGCGAGACTTCCATCAGCTTGAACAGGCTCGCGTTCGCCAGGGCCGCTGATGTCATGAATCCTGACCTTAGGCTATGTCCGGCGTACTCGGCAGGGTCTAAGCCTATCGCGAGGGCGCAGCGCTTGACGACCGCCGCAATACTGTGATCGCTCAGAGCAGTCTCGGCAACACGATCCCCGCGATACATGCGTCGGTATACCCATCCGTCCTTTATGCCTGCGGCTGAGAGCCACTCGCGTACTGCTCTCACTGGGCAGTACGTATCCCCTCGGATGACCGGCACGATTTGACCGCTGCCCTCGGCATCGGTCTTCGATTGGCGGATGTGGACCCGGAGCCCACCGGGCGTTTCCTCCAGATCTTCGACCCTCAGGGCGGCGAGTTCGGAGCGGCGAAACGCGCCTCCGAAGCCGAGGGTCAGTATGGACCGATCCCGTAGCCCCTGTCGCCGGTTGCAGTCGAGAGAATCGACCATGGCGCGCACAAGTTCGGCGAGGGCAGGGGCCTTCTGTTGGGGAGCAGATCCATGTGTTCTCGCAATGCCTCTGAGTGTTCCTCGAACCAGTTCCGAACTCGTCGATGCATCATGGTCGCAGAGTCGATGAGCGAGGCCTATGGCGGCCACGCGCCGACGTATCGTGCTGACTTTCCGTCCGCTGTCGGCCTCGAAGGCGAGATAGGTCGCGATTGTTTCGGGTGTCGCAGGTAGGGCCTGCAAGCCCCTGTCGACGCACCATGCGTTGAAGATGGCCCAATCGGAGCGGTACGCACGCAAGGTGGAATCGGCATGTCGAGCGCTGAAGTATTGGGCGAGCAACGCCTGATCGTCCTTTTGCAGAAGCACACCTGGTGCTGCCGAAACCAGTTCGCCTTCGGTCTGGGGTGTTGCTGGGCGGCGGCGTTTGGTCAAATCTTCAGCCTCAAATCGTGGATGAGTAGCCAAGAGGGGGTTCTACCGTGGCGTACGGCTAGTGCACCGCTGCGGAAGTCCCAAGACCGCCGGCATGCCCACTTGGTGCTGTGGGAGCGACTTGCAGTCGCGACTTCCGCGTCGCGGCGGTCGCGATTGCAAATCGCTCCCACAGCTGCGGGCGGTCTCGGAATCTTCGCGGCAAAGCACTAGGCTCGCATGCGAAAGGACGCTGCGCAAGCAACCCCAAGCGGTCAGAACGCCGATTAGTTCCGAGAAGGATGGTTATCGTAACTAATCTACACAAAAACAGTGAAAAACACTAATAGTATAGGTACTATACTTTCACTGTTTTTCTTCATTCGATTGGGAGCATGCGCGAAAAACCATGTCGGACCGTCCTAAACCCCTTCGGCGCCAGATCCGATGAGCAACACACGCCAACTTGCCAAAGCGGCCGCCCTGGAGCTGTTGCAGAACGGGCAGCGCCCGACGGCGGAACGGGTTCGGCAGGCGATCGGGCAGGGCGCCCAGCAGACCATTCTGAGTGCGCTCGATGACCTGTGGGCGGAGGTCGGCGAACGTCTGCGGGAGCCGCGATTGCCGGAGGCCTTGGTCAAGCCGGTCGCGGACTTGTGGGCGCGGGCGCTCGCCGAGGCGGATCAGCAATGGCAAACGGAACGCGGCAGGCTGGGCGAGGAGCTGGAAACGGCGGAGCGCCAGCTCAAGGCGCTGACTGAAAAGAACGACGCACTGGAGACGGCGCTCGAGGCGGCTCACGTCAGGGCAACGGCGGCTGAGCACAGGGTTGAGGACCAGGCCGCGCGGATTGAGGCCCTTGACGCGAAGCAGCTGGAACTCGACGGCGCACTGACCCGACTGCGTGATGAGAATGACCAGCTGCGCGCATCGGTGCAGACCGAACGCGACGGGCGCGAGCGTGATCAAGCCGCCTGGCTGCAACAGGTCGACAAGGCGCGGCAGGATCTGAAAACGGCCAACGCCGATCGGAAGCGTTCGAGTCAACTGTTGGATCAGGAGCGCGCGGCCGCAGCGAGCCAGCGGGTGCTGCTGGCGCAGCGCGAACAGCGCCTAGAGGATCTCCAAGTCCAGCTCGCAGCCGCCGGCGAGACAATGGCTCAGCTGGAACAGCGCACAGAGGTCCTCGGCAAAGCCCTCCAAGAGGCCGAGGTCGCCACACTCCGCGCCAATCTTGCCCGCGACGAGCTAGCCCGAGCACTACAATCGGCGCAAGACGTAACGGCGAACATGCAGGAACGGCTCAATGCGAGCGACCGGGCAAGAGAGGAGCTCGCAGCCGAGAATGCACGCGTGAGAGAACAACTCGCCGGGCTGCTGGCTTCCCAAGACAGGCTCCAGGAGACGCTTGCATTGGCGTTGGCGTCGGGACGACCACGTGACGATGAGCGGGAAGTCGACCCAGGTTGAAGCCACGATGGATTCGGCAAAGCCGTCCAGGGTACATCGGGTCTGATCAGGCACCATGAATTTCCTCGGCGAGCTCGTCTGCCGTGACTTGGCAAGCCAAATGGAGCTGCGCGAGAACAACCGTTATTGCGCATAATGTATATTATGTAAAGTCGAGTAATCGACCTTGCTGAAAGCACCGATCAGGGATCACTGGTGCCTTGCACCACGGTGACGTTCAGCCCCGGGAGTGCCGTCTTGAGCGCCTCTGTCCAGGCCGCCGCCGAGTGCTCATCGCTCCTGTGCTCAAGGAGGATGAAGTTCGAGCCCAGGTCCATGCCCTCGGGCGTCTCGACGAAGGCCGCTAGCGCCGCCGGCGCCGGCATCGCAGCGGGCGCGTTCCAGTGCCGCTGCGCGACGGCGACGATGCCCTGAAGGTCGGCTGGTGCGAGCTGACCACGCAGCCGCTGGAAGATCGAGAACGAAAACAACAGTACGCTCAAAACCAAGGGCTATCCCTTCGATATCTGGGAGCACCTGCTCGACTCCATGATCGATGCCTTGCAGCCCGCCTAACCACCGCCTCGTCGCCGCGCTGGCAAGCGGTAGAGGCAAAGTTGGAATTGCTGGCGCATAGCGCGGCGCTTGTCGAGCGCAAGCGCCAGGCGCGCCGCCACAGCGGCAGCGACCGCCTGGTGCGCGCCGCACCCAACAGCCGCGCGCTGGTCACCCGCGCCGCCGAGCGCGGGGGGAACTTCGGCTCGATCACCGCCGCGCTGTTGCGCCTGCTCGATTCCCTACCGCGGCGATGGCCCATGCGCTCGCCGTGCACAGCCAAGATGTCGCCGCCTTGTTCACCATCTATGCGCAGCTTTGTTCAACCGTTAACCCTTCCCCTCCCCTCGTCGTCTGCTGGCTCTCAAACGCATCGTGCAACGCCGTATTCTTCCGCCGAGGTGCCCGCCGCCGCCCTGTCGTGATCTATCTGATAGAGAAATAAAGATGGGTTAGGCGTTGGCTTTCTTGAGTGTTTGACTGTCATAGTTAGAAACAGGTATAAATCCAGGTTGATACAGCAATGAGAAGTCACCATGACCATCACGACCCCCGAACAGCAGGACGAGCAGGCCTTGCGAGAAATGACCAACAATGCGCTGCGCGTCGAGATGAGCGTTCGCCTGGATAACCTGGAAACGGCGCTGCGGGTGCTCGCGGATGACATCCTCGCGGACGGCGGCCGTTTCGCCTGGGCCTACCCGGAGGCCGACGGCGATGCGGCACGCGCACAACTCGCCGAGGATCTGCCCCGACTCGATCACACGGACGCCGCTGTGCGACGGGCGTTATCGCCAGCGGCGCAGGACGCCTTGCCCCAGGACGGCCGCGTGACGGTGCTGATGCCGGGCCTGCTCGCATGCAGCCCCGCCACACTCGCCAGTGCAGCGACCGTCAATACACGCAAGCATGGCTTCGAGCGGGTGGTGCGGGCGATGGACGAGCGCCGCGTCCTGCACGCCGACGCACAGTCCAGCCATCCCGAGTGGATTGATCAGCCGCTGCTGAAAATGCACTTGGCCTTGATGGGTCGCGCGCGTTTGAGCCGACGCCAAGCGACGCGCAAGCTGCAGATCGAGCCGCGCACACCGGTGCAAGCGAGCTTTCTTTGGGCGAATCTGCCGCGCCGCTATCGCACGACCCTGGCTGCCCTGCATGACAGGCTTGCCCGGCGAAGCGACAGCAACGACCGCATCAACGCGGACGTGGAGCGCTTGAGCGAACTGATGGCCGGCAGCCTCGCGCCCGACACGCCGGTCGTCGTCGAGAAGGAACCCCATATCCACCCGCGCTGCAACCTTACGTTCCTCGGCGTCGACAGCAACGGTAACCCCGTACGCGAGAACCGCACACGTCGCGCGATCATGCCGATCCTCTACCCTGACGATGCCGAACTACCGAAGCTGATTCTGCGACGTGCGCTTCGCGCCTACGAACCGCCGCGGCGTGCCCGGTCGCAACGCAACGATTCGCTGGTCTGTGTCTCGCTTGGGCTGCTTACCTGCAACGCTTTGCGGTGTCGCCCGCGCCGCTAGTTGTCAAAGAAGATGTCGCAAAAATCAGGCTGCCTTCTGCGTGCCCTCCTCCACTGTTGGCCACGACGAGGATCTCGGCGCGCTCGGCATCGCTCAAGCGCACTCAGAATCGTCTGCTGGGCGCCCCGCCCCATCGCCTGCCGAACCCGTTTCGCCGTCGGTTGCTATTTACATCACCTATTCGCGTCATCAAGAAACAGGTATATTTTTGGGCTGGATTTCGACGCCTAGGCATGAGCAAATTCGCTGTATTTCAGATCATTTGGAAAACAGGGCCCGCCAGGGTTTGAATGGGACGTCAGTCATCCTGCGTCCCCGCCGTTGTGCCTACGATCTCGCTTTGCCTGCTGGTCGCTCGCCTGTTCGTTGAGCTCCCCCAGCCACTCGCGCATCAGCGCGGGCACATCTTCTGGTGAGGCGTACTCAATAAAGGTCTGGCGCCCCTCCTCGGTAACGGCATAAGTCCCGTTCGGCTCCCGTTTCCAGGCCCCGTAGGGCTTGTAGATATCCGTCACGGCCTCTGATTGCACCGCCCGGTGCAGGTCGAACAGGCGCGACTCGGTGACTGTCCCGTCCAGCCCTTGGTAGATCAGCTCGATGGCCCGCGCATGCCCCATCACCTCCTGGTGATCCTTCAACGGCTTGCCGGAAACCGTCAGTCCCTCCTCGATGACGAACTTGGTCTCGCCCAGGGTGAGGGTGTTGCCTTCCAGGGCGGTGGAGGTATGGGTCCAGAGGTCGCGGATCTGGCTCAGCAGGGACTGTTGCAGATCGCGGTCGAGTCCATCGAGGGCGTTGAGATTCATGATAGATTTTTCAAATCAAGGCCCGGCCTGGTCAGCGAAGCGGATGTCGCAGCGCACGCCCGCCGGGATGCGGTTGTCCGGGTTGGGCAACAACAGGCGCACGCCGAAGGTGTTGCTGGCGGCGTCGATGATCTGATCGACGACGACGACCTCGGCGCGGTGGCTGGCGGCGCCCGGGTAGCGCGGGGTGACGTCGGCGATCATGCCGGTGGCGATGGCGCCGTAGTGGTCTACCGGGACGAAGATCTCGACGTACAGCGGATCGATCTTGGCGATCTTGATGATCGGGCGGTTCTCGGCCGACTCGCCTGGGGACATCAACCGTTCCATGACCAGACCGTCGAGCGGGCTGCGCACGGTGCGGTTGGCCAACAGCCGCCGAGCACGCTCGAGCTCCAGCTCGGCGATGCGCTGCTGCTCCAAGGCCTGCTCGAGCCGCAGCGCGGCGCGCTTGGCCTCGCTGGTCGCCTTGTCCTTCTCGGTGGCGGAGATGGCCTTGGCCTTGGAGAGTCGGTCGATGCGCTCGCGCTCGCGCTCGGCGAAGGCCAGGCCCTCGCGCAGCTCATCGATCTCGGCATCGAGCCCCGCCCTGGCCTCGGCGAGATCGACGGTGGCCTGCTCCACATCGCGGTTGAGCCGGGCGATGACCTGGCCCGCCGCCACCAAGTCGCCGCGCTGGACCAGCAGCGCGTCGAGGATGCCTTCCTCTCGGGTGCTGACCTCGGCGATGCCCTCGGGGTCGATCAGGCAGTCGAAGCCGCCGAGCGTCTCGCCGGCCACGGGGCCGCCGCCTATCGCCAGCAGCGCGGCGAGCGCGACACCCCGTCGAGCCCCCTTCACGGGCAAGCCTTGCGCCTTTGTATATCTTTGCATCGGGGTCAACGGGAGCCTCTGTTTGACGTGTTTCTGGGTGTCGGTGCCGGGCGCGCTCACTCGGGCCGCCCGCTGAACGCCAGCAGCCGCCCAAGCTGCTCGTCCAGGCGCAGCAAACGCCGACGCACCTTCCCATGCCGGCGCTCGGCGCTGCCCTGGGCGACGCGCAACAGGATGCGTGCGGGGATGCCGGCAATCGGCAGCCCGGCGGCCCAGCGCCAAGGCCCCTTGACGATCAGATCGTCATCCAGCGAGGCGATGATCCGCGCGCTGCCCGGATCACCCTGGCGGGCACCGCGGCCGATGAGCTGGCGGTCGATGCGCCCGGCATCGTGGCGCTCGGTGGCGATGACGTGCAGACCGCCCTGCCCCGCCACGCCGGGCCCGAGACGGATGTCGGTCCCGCGACCGGCCATGTTGGTGGCGACGGTGACTTGGCCCGGCTGGCCGGCATCGGCGATGGTCGCCGCCTCATCGCCATCCTGGCGGGCATTGAGGATGTGGTGCGGGATATCCGCCCGGGTCAGACGCTCGCCCAGGGCCTCGGACGCCGCCACGGAGACGGTGCCGACCAGCACCGGTCGGCCTGCGCTTCGCAGCCGGGCGATCTCCTCGACCACCGCCCGCCATTTGCTGTCTTGGTCGGCAAAGACCTGCGTCGGCAACAGCCGCCGCCGGCAGGGTCGATGGGTCGGGACCAGGGCGAGGCCCAGGTGGTAGACCGCCCAGAGCTCGGCGGCGACCTCCCGGCCGGTACCGGTCATGCCGGCGAGGCGCAGATAGCGGCGAAAGAACCGCTGATAGCTGATCCGGGCCAGGGTCTCGTTGCGCGGCGTCGGCTCGCAGCCCTCCTTGGTCTCCACCAGCTGATGCAGACCACGCTCCCAGCTGCGGTCCGGCATCACCCGACCGGTGTATTCGTCGATGATTTGGACCTTGCCGTCGGTGACCAGATAATGGCGGTCGCGCGCAAGCAGGTGCTCGGCGTACAGGGCCTGGCGCACCAGTTCCTCGCGCTGGCGGCGATTGCCCCAGGGTCGATGCCCCGGTCGCAAGCGGTCGACGGCAGCGCGGCCGGCGTTGTTCAGCTCGACCTCGCGCTCGCCGCGGCGCAGACGGTAGTGCTCCGGCGCGCGCAGCTCGGCGGCGATGCCCAGGGCCTCGCGCCAAGTCGCCGGATCGTCGCCGTCATCGACGTCATCGCCGCGCCCGGAGATGATCAGCGGGGTGCGTGCCTCGTCGATCAAGATGCTGTCGGCCTCGTCGACGATGCCGAAGCAGAGCCCACGCAACAGCAGCTTGTCGCCGATGGCCTGCTCGCCGAACAGGCTGTCCAAGCGCATCCGCAGCCCGCCCATGCCGCCACGGACCATGCGGTCGCGCAGGTAGTCGAAGGTCAGCAGCTTGTTGGTGACGTAGCAGACATCGCAGTCGTAGGCGGCACGCCGTGCGGCATGATCCATGCCGTCTACGACGGTGCCGACCCGCAGGCCCAGGGCCTGGTAGAGGGGGCGCAGCTGCTCGGCGTCGCGCGCCACCAGATAGTCGTTGACGGTGATCACATGCACCGGCACCCCGGCCATGGCCGCGGTGGCCGCCGGCAGGGTCGCCGCCAGGGTCTTGCCCTCGCCGGTCTGCATCTCGATCAGCCGGCCCTGGAGCATGGCCCAGCCGCCGGCAGATCTGCACGGTCGGGTAGTGCTCCATGCCCAGCGCCCGCCGGGCGAGCTCGCGGATCAGCGCGAAGGCGTGGATGCAAGGGGCTTGCGCAAGTCCGTCCCGGCGCAGCCGTTGGCGCACGGACAAGACCTCCTGCGATAGCCGGGCGGCGTCCAGTCCCTGCAGGCGCTGCTGCTGCTGCTCGATGCGGGCCAGCACCGGCCGCCAGCGCCGGGCATCGGCAGGAAGGTCCCGCGCAGCGCCGCCCATGGTGCGGTCGGCCAGCCGCTCCAGCAGGGTCAGCCGGGATAGGTCGCGCTCGGGGTAGGCGCCGAGGATGGGGCCCGGACGTGGGATTGGCGGTGACTCGAACAGACCCATGACCTCAGCCGGCACCGCGCGCGCCGCATCAGACCCCGAACCGGGCCAGGAAGAGCTGGCGCAGCGAGCGGAACCACTGCACCGCCAGCGGCTCGGCGCCGTGGTCGAAGCGCACCAGCACGCGCTGGCCCGGATAGGCATCCCCCAAGGCCGGCGTCAGCGCCAGATCGATCACGAAGACCCCAGCGAGGGCTGTGCGTCGGCGCGGATCGCTGGGGTCGAGCGGGATGCGGCCGCCACCGTCGCTGCCCAAGGCCGCCGACGGCAGCCGCGTGGTCGCCGAGGGCACAAGGCGCAGCACCCGGCTCGGCTCGGCCGCTGCCCCCGGGGCGTCCAGCCGCAACGAGACGCCCAGGAGCCGATCCCGGACCAGGCCGACCCGCCGCTGCTCCACCACCGCCCGGACGTTGGCGTCGGCCAGGCCACCGATATAGGCGACGACATCACCGCGGCGCAGAAAACGCCCCGGCAGATCGGCGGCGTCGGGCACGATCAGCGGGCCGGACATGGGGGCCGTCTGCACCAGGTCGGCGCGCCGCTCCTCGGCGCGGGTCAAGTCTCGGCGCGCCTGGGCAATCTCCTCGCGGACCACCTGGGTGCCGGGTCTGTCGTCGACCTGAGCCCGGGTCAGTCTGGCCTCCAGCTCGCGCAGCCTGGCCTGCAACACCGCCACCTGCAGGTCCAGGTACGGGTCCTGCATCGCGACCACCGGCTGCCCGGCATCGACCCGGCTGCCGTCGGCGGCGACCAGCCGCGTCACCTGGCCATCGGCCCTCGCCCGCAGGCCGGCCTGCTCGGGGAGCTGGATCACACCCTCGGCGCGGGTCCAGGAGGGCATCGGCACCACCAGGATCAACAGCGCCAGCGCGCCGACCACGCCGGCGGTCACCAGCACCGAGCGCACCCGTCGGCGGTCCAGCTTCGGGTTGGTCAGGACAAAGTGCAGCCCCTTGATCGGCGGCCACAGCAGCTGGGTCGAGACCGCCCAGATCGCCAGCAGCACGCCGATGAAGAACGACTGCCCGGCGATGAACAGGACGATGGCGAACAAGATCGGCTGGCGATAGAGGAACGAGCTGATGCCGTAGAAGACCAGCCAGCGCCCCTCGCCGGGGCCGAGCACCGGGGGCTCCAGATCCCGCGCCCCGAACAGATAGTGCTGGGCCAGCCAACCGAGATGCCGCTGGGCGCGGGTGGCCAGGTTCGGGATCTCCAGCCAGTCCGCGAGCACGTAGTAGCCGTCGAAGCGCAGCAGCGGATTGCCGTTGAACAACAGCGTCGAGACCCCGCCGATGAGCATGACGTTGAAGGCCAGGGCGCGGCTGATCCCGGGCTCCATCGCGAGCCACAGCAGCAGCGCGATTGCCGCCAGCGCCAGCTCCACCATGATGCCCATGGCGCCGACCACCATGCGTCGGTACTTGTCGGGGAAGGCCGAGGCTGAGGATGCCTCCACGTAGGGCACCGGCATCAGCACCAGCAGCATGATGCCGATCTCGTGCACCTCCCCCCCCCAGCGCTTGGCGGCGAAGGCGTGCCCGAACTCATGCACCGCCTTGACCAGCGGATAGCTGATGAACAACAGCGCCAGCCCCTGGGCGCTGAGCACCCGATCGGCCAGATTATTGGTCAACTCCGACCAATGGCTGGCCGCGAGCACGGTGCCGGTGGCGATCAGCAGCAACCAGAGCCCGAAGCCCAGCGGCGAGAACAGCCAGCCCACCAGCGGCAACCCGCGCTCGAGCAGCCGGTCCGGGTCGAACAGCGGGATGCGCACCGCCAGCGGCTGGGCCAGGCGCTGCCGCAGCTTCTTCTGCTGCTGGCGTTCGCGGCGCTGGGCGATCTCCTGGCTGTCCGGGGGCAGGTCCGCCACCAGGGCGTCGGCCGCGTGCATCTGACCGAGCAGGCGGATGGTCTCATCTTGGGTCGGGGCGTCGTCACCGTCGCGGCCCTGGGCCGCATCCCAGATCTGCTGGAGCGTACGCTCCCCGTCCATCATGCCGATCAGCCCGTAGGCCGTGGCGGAGATACGGTGGTAGCGGCCCGAGGCGGCATCCTCCAGCACGTACCAGACCTGATCGCGATAGTCGTGGCGGTGAATGCGGGTGTGCGCACGCAGCCGCGGCTTCAGCCCGGCCACCCGGTACCAACTCTGACTGAATAGCGACTCGGCCATCTCCCCGCCCCGGCCTCAGCCGGCCCAGGACCACCACGACAGCGCCAACCAGTGGCGCAGCCGACGGGTCCAAACCGAAAACAGGTTGCGCTCGCCGATATCGATCTTGCCGATGCCCTGCATCCCCGGGCGTAGCTGTTGCAGCAGCGCCGGGGTGGGGTCGACCAGCGCGGCCTCGACGCGGAATTGATTGCGCCCCTCCTCCGCCACCGCGATCGGGGTCAGGCGGGTGATGGTCAACGCCAGCGGCTGTTGGGGCAATCCGGCCAGGGCGATGCGTCCGGCCTGGCCGATGGCGATCTCGCCGATGTCGTGCTCGTCCACCTGCAGCACGACGCGGTACTCATCCAGGGGTGCCAGCTTGAACAGGACGTCGCCGCGCGCGACGGGGGCACCGATGGATTGGGTCAGGTCGCCGGCGACGACCACGCCGTCGAACGGCGCCAGCCTCCTCGCAGGTCCCCCCTCCCTCTGCGCCCAGCATCCCGCTCCACGCGCCAGCCTACTCCGCCTCCTCTCGCCTCGTGTCCCTGGCCTCTCCAACGCAGTCCTTGTCCTCCAGCTCGCCTCGTCCTTGGCACGCGTCGTCCGGTCGCACCACGCGCGCATATACCATCCACGGCGCCGTCACCGATCGCTCACCCGGCCCTCGAGCACCCCGGCGCCGATATCCAAACGGCCCGACGGCGACGCTGAAAGACCGTCAACCCACCACACGACGGCCGCCAGCTTCGTCCAAGACGCCCAGGCCCGAGCAGCCGCCGCAACAGATCGACGCCGGCATCCCAGACCTTGCGGCCGATCCAGCGCTCCTCGCGGCGCTTGGCCTCCAGCACCGGCCCGAGCAAGACCGCCAGGTGCCGGCATTGGGCCAGCTCAGCGGCCGTGAACGGCGGCCCGGCGGCCCGCTCCAGCGTCAGCGCGCCGATCATCCGCCCGGCATCGCTCAAGGCGACGGAGCAGACGGCGCGGTCGTCATGGTGCTCTGCAAGCTGGCGGTGGGCGTGGGTAGCCAGGGTGTCGTCCGCCGGTGCCGGCAGCACGACCATGGCCTGCTGATCGATGGCCTCGTCCATGGCCGCCGCCAGGTCGCGCATCAGCCGGCCCTTGCGGTTGAAATCCGCCGAGTGCGACAGCGCCCGGACCCGTGTCTGCCGCCCGCTGCGCAGGCCGCAGGCCACCCGATCGCAATCCAGGCTGACGGCAAGCTCGGTGGCCATCGCCGTGGCCGCCGGCTCCAGGCGGCGCTGATCGAGGGTGGTGACCAGCACCCCGAGCACCGGGGTCAGGTCGCTGCTGCCGGGCTCACCGGCAACGGACGCCGCCAGCCGCGCCTGCCACCAGACCGCGCCCCATTGCAGCAGGCGCATGACCTCGGCGGCGCGGGCGTCGCCGCCGACGGCGGCCTCGATCGCAACCACGCCCGCGGGCTCGTCGGCCACCAACAGCGGCCAGGCGAGGATCGTCCTGCCCTGCCCTGCCCCGTCGTCCTGCCGGCGCACAACCCCGCGCCGCTGCGCCAGCGCCAGCTCGGCCACCGCCGGTAGCCCTGGCCCCGCATCGGCGTCGGCGGGCCACCAGCAGTGCGGGCGAAAGTCGTCGGACCCGGCCTCGCGCAGGACCACGACGCCGCGCTCGACATCGCCGATGAGTCGGCACTGCAGCCCGAGCCAGGCGCTGGCGAAGCCGTCGAGCGACTCGGCACCCGTGAGGGCATTCCAGGCGGCTGCATCGGCGAAACCGCCGACGCGCCCTTGGTGCTGTTCGAGCGTGGTCAACGGGGCTCGGCGCGACTTAGGATCGGTTCAAAAACAAGTGGTTCATACGCCCGCTCGTGGTGCCTTTGGATTGCCCGTTTCATGGTTGCGTCTGCACCACTTGTTTCTGAACCTTGACTTAGTGAATAGACGGGCCGGCCTCGGCGTCCGGCTCGGGGGTGTCGTCGTCGCCCTCGGCCTTGGGAGGGGCCATCGGCGTGGCGCCGATGCGCTTGAGCAGCGGACCGAAGTTGCCCATGGATTGCAGGTGCAGATAGATCAGCTCCAGGGCGTCGGACTTGGCCATCGCCAGCAGCTTGTCGTCGTCCAGCGCCTTGAGCTTGGCGCGGTTGACGGCCTTGAAGCCGGTGAGGTTGCGCTTGGTGCCGTCGGGCTGGGTGAAGGTCGCCTGCATGGGCTCGAGCAGGCCGAGCTTGTCGAGCTCCGCGCACAAGGCGCGGGTGCGCTGGAACTGGGCCTGGTACTCCTGCACGAAGTTGAGCACGTTGTTCAGGTACTGGGTGCGGTTCCCGTCGCTGTCGAACAGGCGCTCGCCGCGGCCCTCGGTATTGCAGCCGGGGAAGCCGTCGTCGATGCACAGGGTGAAGGTCTTGCCGTCGTCGCCGCTGGCGAAGACGAAGGGGTAGCGGCGCACGAAGGCCGGGACGTAGTCCGCGCCCCAGCTGCCGTCGTCGTTGACAAAGGCGTTCTGCTCGGCGCCGGTGCCGAGGATGGCGACGGGCATGATCCCCTCGCCCTCGCCGGCGAACACGAGCACGTAGTCGCGCGCCGCCGGGCGGAATTCCACCGCTGTCAGCGGCACCGAGTTGACCTGGCGCGCGAAGCCGAAGTCACCGCCGGCCTTGACCGAAAGCTCGGTATGCTGCTTGCTGTTGACGGGGACGGCGTTGCGGTAGAAGAGAAGCTGAGTGGACATGGTTGGCTCCTTGAAGGTTGCCGATTTAGGGTTGTGAGATTGGCTGTTGCGGCCGCGGGAGATCAGCGGGGCCAGAATACACCTTTCGCGGTCCTGCTCGCAGCAATGCCCCCTCACCAGTCGATCATCCCCGTCGCTGCGGTTTGGCCATCGTCGGCCTGCCACTGCGCCGGCATGGCACCATCGTCGAAGGTGCCGGTGAACGGGTCGAACAGCGCATCGGTGATGGTGGGCTCGGTCAGTGCAATGACCCCGGCGGTGGCGTCGGCGGCGTCGAGCAGGGCCGCAGCGGTGGCCGATGCGCCGGTGCCGGTGGCCCTGCGGCTGCCGACGATCTGGATGGCGCTGATCATGGCCTTGCTCGCCCGCGAGGTGGAGAGCGCCGAGAGGCGAAGATTCAGATCGCCGCTGAGGTTGGTGATGCAGACATAGTTGCCCGCAGTGGCGCCGGCGGTGGCCTCCCGGTATTGGCCCTGGAAGCTGTTGCCGCTGGAGTCGTCGACGTAGCGGGTCTGGTCGTTGGCGTTGACTGCGATGAGATTCTCGCCGCGGGCGCTGTTGCGGTCGTCGGCGTCGAGGTAGATGTGCACCTCGTAGCGCTCGAACAGGTCTCCCAGGCCTGCGAGATCGATGCCGAGGGTGTCGCCGTGTTCGGCGTAGAGGTAGCCCTCGTAGAGGCTGAGATCCTGATCCCCGTCGGGACGGATCTGGCTGTGGGTGTCGGCGCGCAGGGTGCCGGCGTCGCCGTCGAGGTTGGCGCCCCAGTCCAGGCTGAGCCCGGCGGCGTCCTCGCCGCTGTCGAGACCGAGGTCCGCGCCGGCCATGCTGCCGTTGCCGCCGGCGAGGTTGTTCCAGCCGCCGGCGGCGACGCCGTCGGCACCGGCGACGCCGTCGACGACGGTGCCGGTGCGCGCGGCGTTGAAGTTCAGGCTCAGCGTGGCCTGCTCGGTCAGGGCCGCGGGGGCGTCGTCGACGCCGATGCCGACGCGGCCGTGGTCGGCCATGACGGCGTCGTCGCTGCCGTCGTACGCCAGGCTGTCACTGCCTTCGCCGCCGATGAGCGCGTCCCTGCCCGTACCGGCGTCGAGCGCGTCGGCGGCGCCGGCGGCGGCGGCGCGCGCGCTGAGCTCGCTGACCTGGCCTTGGGTGTCGAAGGTGATCAGGCCGTGATCGCCGAGGAGCAGGTCGTGGCCACTGCCGCCGTAGAGGTGGTCGTCGCCGGCGATGGCCGGGGCAAGGGTCTCGACCCCGTGGCGGTAGACGCTGCCGTCGACCTGAACGAGGCGGATGCGGCCCTCGTCCGATCAGGATGTCGTCGGCGCCGGCGCGCACGGCTGGTCGGTGGCGCCCCATTCCGAGCCAGTCGTTGCCGCCGTGGCCACAGGATGCGTCGCCGTCGGCGCCGATGAGCTGGTCGTCACCGTCGGCGCCGGTGCGGGTGCTGATCTCCAGGCCGACCCAGCCGCTGAGATCCTGCGACGCGGGGACATCGCGCAGCGAGTTTTCCCGGTCGCCGGGCAGCAGCAGCCGGCGCTCGTCGACGTCGATGCCGACGCGCCCGAGCAAGCGTCCGTCGGCATCGCGCCAGGTCAGGGCCCCGGCGTCGCCGAGCAGGATGTCGGCGCCCTGCCCCCCCGTGAGCCGATCGTTGCCGTCGCCGCCGAGCAGGATCACCGCCAGGCGCGCGGCGCTGGCGTCGATCTCGTCGTCGCCGCTGCCGGCGTTGACCGCCAGCCAACCGTCGGCGGCGCTGGCCGTGATGGTCACCCGATCGTCGCCGGCGCCGGTCTCGACGCTGGTCAGGGCGGCGCCGACGTCGGCGATCTCCAGCTCATCGGCACCGCTGCCGAGCAGGACCTCCAGCCCCTCGAAGCCGGCATAGGTCAGCGTATCGCCGAGGCCGAGCCCGCTGCTGGTGGTGGCGTCAATGCGACCGCTCAGATCGGCGGTCTCGGCGCTGGCGTCGAGGGTCAGCGCGTCCGCTCCGGCGCCGCCGCTGAGGTCCAGCGCGCCGGCGATGGCCCGCGGGTTGCCGCCCAGTGCGGGGGCCAGGCTGCCCAGGGTCAGGCGGTCGGCGCCGTCGCCGAGGTCCAGGGTCAGCGCGCCGGTGCTCCCGCGCAGGTCGACGCGGTCGTCGCCGCCGCCGGTGTGCAGCACCAGCAAGTGACCGGGAGCTGGGCGTAGCGCTCGAGGTCGATGGAGAACCGGATCAGCCCGGAATCGACGCCGAGGGCCATACCGCCGAGCAGCAGCACCAACAGACCCAGGCTCGCCCAGCCGGCCCGCTCGCCGAGAAACACCATGGCCAGGAACACCAGCACCAGCAGATAGCCCCTGGAGTCCGCCACCGGCCCCAGGCGCAGCACGGAGATGGCCACCGTGCACCACAGCAGCGCGAGCAGGATCAGGGCCCGACGGCGCGGGGGCATGCCCCGGCCCCACACCAGCACCCCCAGAAACCCGAGCATGCAGCCCGCCTGCGGCAGCCAGGCCGGGTCCAGCCCGAGGCTGAGCGCCTTGTGGAGGCCGCCGCCAAGGGCCAGCGTCAGACCGAGCCCCATGATCCACATGACCTGCTCCAGCAGGCGGGCGCGCATCGCCTCGAGATCGCCGCCGGCCGGACCGGCCTCGAACGCAAGCTGAAACGGGAACCTCTGCATGGGCGTCTCGCCAGGTGGGGCCGCGGACAGCTGTCTGCCGAACCCGCAGCCGGATGGGGGAACAAGGCCGACAACGATACCGGATTGCTGCGCTTAGAATCGGTTCAGAAACATAGTGAACATGTCAGCTCGTTGTCGTTGTCGTTGTCGTAATCGTCGTCGGATGCTTGACCGCAAGCTCATCCGCTTCGACGGGGTATTGCTCGGGCTCAATGACGTGCCGCGCAGCGCCCTGGATAATTCCCGCGCAAACTATCATGTCTTCACGACCACGCGCTTGGGTGTCCCGGCTCGCTCGGTCACGAATGCTCTGAGCCAACTCTAAGGATCGCTCCCAATGCGCCCGAACACCTCCGCACGCAACCCCTCGACCCACGATGGCCTGGCCATGCGGGCCAGCGCCAAGCACAAGCTCGCGGGCTGCGCGAATACCCGCGATCTGTTCCATCGGCTGTGCCTGCTGCACAGGCTGAACCGCCGGCACAGCGGCCACTGGGATCCCCTGCTCGGCCCTGGAGAGCGTGCGCAGGCGCAGATGAGCCGCGCCCGCGCGGGCGGCGGCTCGGACTAGGTTCAGGGCCAATGCCATTAAGTTAGCGAGCGATGGGAGCGCTTTGTGGGAGCGGCTTCCAGCCGCGACTGCCGCGACGCTGCCTGCCTATGAGCCGCGCCCGCGCGGGCGGCGGGTCGGACTAGGTTCAGGGCCAATGCCATTAAGTTAGCGAGCGATGGGAGCGCTTTGTGGGAGCGGCTTCCAGCCGCGACTGCCGCGCCGCTGAGGGGCAGCTTTCGCGGCTTACCGCTGCTGCTCGGGGGCGGGACGCCCCCGCTCCGGCTGGGAGCAGCGGCGTCTCGCCGCTGAGGTCTCGCCGCTGAGGGGCAGCTTTCGCGGCTTGCCGCTGCTGCTCGGGGGCGGGACGCCCCCGCTCCGGCTGGGAGCAGCGGCGTCTCGCCGCTGAGGTCTCGCCGCTGGGGGGCAGCTTTCGCGGCTTGCCGCTGCTGCTCGGGGGCGGGACGCCCCCGCTCCGGCTGGGAGCAGCGGCGTCTCGCCGCTGAGGTCTCGCCGCTAAGGGGCAGCTTTCGCGGCTTGCCGCTGCTGCTCGGGGGCGGGACGCCCCCGCTCCGGCTGGGAGCAGCGGCGTCTCGCCGCTGAGGTCTCGCCGCTGGGGGGCAGCTTTCGCGGCTTACCGCTGCTGCTCGGGGGCGGGACGCCCCCGCTCCGGCTGGGAGCAGCGGCGTCTCGCCGCTGAGGTCTCGCCGCTGGGGGGCAGCTTTCGCGGCTTGCCGCTGCTGCTCGGGGGCGGGACGCCCCCGCTCCGGCTGGGAGCAGCGGCGTCTCGCCGCTGAGGTCTCGCCGCTGGGGGGCAGCTTTCGCGGCTTGCCGCTGCTGCTCGGGGGCGGGACGCCCCCGCTCCGGCTGGGAGCAGCGGCGTCTCGCCGCTGAGGTCTCGCCGCTGGGGGGCAGCTTTCGCGGCTTGCCGCTGCTGCTCGGGGGCGGGACGCCCCCGCTCCGGCTGGGAGCAGCGGCGTCTCGCCGCTGAGGTCTCGCCGCTGAGGGGCAGCTTTCGCGGCTTGCCGCTGCTGCTCGGGGGCGGGACGCCCCCGCTCCGGCTGGGAGCAGCGGCGTCTCGCCGCTGAGGTCTCGCCGCTCCAGCGCCCCGTGGACGAGCGCGGCGACGGCGCCGGCCCGTTCGCAGGCCAGGCCCAGCCGGCGGAGCATGCCAACCGCCGTCTGCTGCCGGGACGCTGCCCCGGCACCTGGTCTTGACGACGCTGCCGTCTATGCCGATGCCGCGTGGCAGCGCCAAGCACGCGGCGTGCCGGGGCTCCGTCTCGGCACGAGTCCTGGGTTGAGTCGTCGGCCTCAGCCGCCACCCCGCCGGCCTTGCCGGGCCTTGCGCAGCAGCCACAGCAGGACGCCGACGGGGATCAGCACCGGCGCCAGCACGAGCGTCAGCACCAGGCCGATCCAGAAGCCCACCGGGTGCTGCCGACGGATTTCGGCCAAGCCCCCGGACTGGAGCCAGTGCTGCTGGACCCCTTGCGAGAAGCCGTCGACCTCGCCGGCGAGGCGGGCGTTGCCCAAGGCCCGCAGCCCGGCGGCGATCTGGCGGATCGCGGCCAGGTCAGCGGCGCCGCGGGTCGGGCCGAGGGCCATTGCCCGGTTCGCGTGGATGCGCGCCAGGTCGACCCGCAGCGGTGCGCTCCAGGCCGCCTCGCCGTCGGCGCGCAGGGCGTCGCGGATGCCCTCGCCGATGGCCACCGCGGCGTCGTAGTCGGCGATGGCGGCGGCGAGGTCGCCGTTGTTCCAGTGGGCGAGGCCGCGGTTTTGCAGCACGCGGGCCAGGTCGTTGCGCAGCGGCAGGCTCCAGGCCGCCTCGCCGTCGGCGCGCAGGGCGTCGCGGATGCCCTCGCCGATGGCCACCGCGGCGTCGTAGTCGGCGATGGCGGCGGCGAGGTCGCCGTTGTCGGCGTGGGCGTTGCCGCGGTTTTGCAGCACGGCGGCCAGGTCGTTGCGCAGGGTTAGGCTCCAGGCCGCCTCGCCGTCGGCGCGCAGGGCGTCGCGGATGCCCTCGCCGATGGCCACCGCGGCGTCGTAGTCGGCGATGGCGGCGGCGAGGTCGCCGTTGTTCCAGTGGGCGAGGCCGCGGTTTTGCAGCACGGCGGCCAGGTCGTTGCGCAGGGGTAGGCTCCAGGCCGCCTCGCCGTCGGCGCGCAGGGCGTCGCGGATGCCCTCGCCGATGGCCACCGCGGCGTCGTAGTCGGCGATGGCGGCGGCGAGGTCGCCGTTGCTCTGGTGGGCGTTGCCGCGGTTTTGCAGCACGGCGGCCAGGTCGTTGCGCAGGGTTAGGCTCCAGGCCGCCTCGCCGTCGGCGCGCAGGGCGTCGCGGATGCCCTCGCCGATGGCCACCGCGGCGTCGTAGTCGGCGATGGCGGCGGCGAGGTCGCCGTTGCTCTGGTGGGCGTTGCCGCGGTTTTGCAGCACGGCGGCCAGGTCGTTGCGCAGGGTTGGCTCCAGGCCGCCTCGCCGTCGGCGCGCAGGGCGTCGCGGATGCCCTCGCCGATGGCCACCGCGGCGTCGTAGTCGGCGATGGCGGCGGCGAGGTCGCCGTTGTTTGCGTGGGCGATGCCGCGGTTTTGCAGCACGGCGGCCAGGTCGTTGCGCAGGGTTAGGCTCCAGGCCGCCTCGCCGTCGGCGCGCAGGGCGTCGCGGATGCCCTCGCGGATGGCCACCGCGGCGTCGTAGTCGGCGATGGCGCGGATGGGGTCGGCGAGGTAGGAGCGGTGCAAGCCGCGGTTGTGCCAGTCCCCCGCCTCCGCCAGCCGGGCCTCCTGGCCCGGATCATCGATCCGACGCTGCCAGGCCAGCGCCAGCGTCAGCCAGCGGATGCCGGCGCGGTGGGCGTCGGGCAGCGTCTCTTCGGCAGCGGCCGGGGCTTGGGCACGCAGCAGCGCCAGCAGCCGCGGATGGCGCCCGAGGCGCTCGGCCAGGTCGGCGCCGGCCCGCTCGGCATGCCCGAAGGCGGCATGGAGCCGGTAGCGGTCGTCGGGGCCGGGGCGGAAGGCGTCGGGGTCTGTGCTCGCGGCGGCGGCGTCGAGCAGGCCGAGGGTGGCCTCGGCGAGTTGGGTGTGGGTGGCGGCGAGGGCGTCGCGCCAGTCCGGGTGGTCGGCGATGGCCTGGGTGAGCGCTTTGAGGCCGATGCGGAAGTGGCTGTGGCGGTGGCTGTCGCCGCGCCAGCTGCCGAGGACGGGCTTGAGGCGATAGAGGCAGTAGACCAGGGTCGGGGCCGGCAGGTCGGGGCCGGCGCCGGGCTCGTTGGCCTGGAGCAGGCCGAGGAGTAGGTCCAGCGTCAGGCCGTGGAAGGTCTCGTCCACCGGGGGCGGGTTGAGCTCGTGATAGGCGTCGTGGACCTGCTCGGCGGCGGCGAGCAGCAGCAGGACGCGGCGGGCGAGGTCCGCCTGCTTGGGGCCGAGGTCGGCGAGGCCGTGGCTGAGATAGTCCCGGTGCAGGGCCTCGCCGCCGGTGAGCTTGGGCAGGTCGGCGAGGCTGAGGTCGCGCTCGGCGAGGCGGTCGACGAGCATGGCCAGGTACAGGAAGCGGCGGTCGGCCTTGGCGTAGAGGTCGTCGAACAGGGCGTCGAGGGCGCGGGCCTGGTCGGCGAGCAGCGGGGCCGGCGGCCTGCGCGGCACCTGGCTCGGGTCGCCGTCGGCAGGCTGCGCGGCGAGCCAGGCGTCTTCGAGCCGCGGGCCGATGCGCTCGCCGCGGGTGTCGCGCAGGGCGCTTAGGGCCTGGGCGAGCGCGGCGTCGTCGGGGCGCTCGGGGCGGGTCTGGCCGTCGAGCCAGCGCTGCATGGCGGGGCCGATGCCGGCGGCGATGGGGGCGGCGAGGCCGCGGCGCAGATAGGCGTGCAGCAGGGCGCGGTAGCCGGGGTGGTCCAGGGCGATGGGCAGGCGCGCCTGGTCCGGGTGGTGGCCGAGGCGGCGCTGGACGCTGTCGCCGATCCAGCGCGGGCAGTCGCCGGCGTCCGGCGGGCGGGAGGTGAGCAGCAGAAAGACGCCCGGCGGCAGGCGCTCGGGCGCGGGCAGGTAGTCGAGGATGCCGGACTCGCCGGGGCCGGGCTCGGGCAGCTCGTCGAGACCGTCGAGGCAGATGAGCAGCGGGTGGTCGGGGCCGAAGCTGAGCTGGGAGCGGGCGCGGAAGGCGCCGATCCAGTCGCAGAAGGCGCCGGGGCGGTCGGCGGCCTTCAGATCGAGCTGGGGCCGGCCCTGTTGCTGGTCGGATTCGGGGCCGAGCTTGAGCACCTGCGCCAGGCTGTCTTTCATCCGATCGGCGAAGGTGCCGGGGCCGTAGCGGTATTCGCGCCGGATCAGGAAGGCGGCGACCGGGATGGGCCCGGCCAGGCCGGTCTGCGCGGGGGCCAGCGGGGGCCAGCGGGGGCTCGCCGCCGGTGGGGTCGGGGCTTAGGCCGCGGACGAATAGGGTCTTGCCGACGTGGGCCGGGGCGGTGAGCCAGAGGATGCCGCGGCGGTGCTGCTTGAGGAAGGCGCGCAGGGCGTCGTTGAGGTAGTCCGGCGGCAGGAAGCGGCGCTCCAGGGAGATGTCGTCGAGCAGGGCGATGACGTCGGCATGGGCGAAGCCGGATGCGGCGGGGGTCGGCTCGGCGGCGGGCTCGGCGGCGCGCGGGCGGTCTTCCGGGCGCAGGCGCTCGCGCTCGGCGATGAGGTCGCGGGCCTGGTGCCAGCGCCGCTCGATGCGGTGGGCGGCGCGGTAGTCGAGGAACTGGTAGCGGTGGCTGGCCGGGTGATCGCGTTGGCCGGCCTGGCCGTTGTAGAAGAAGACGTCCTGATGGCCGCAGAGGTCGCAGCGCCGGCCCGCGGCGTAGGGGGCGAGGTCGAGGGTGCCGCCGGGGCCGGCGAGCAGCAGCGGGGCGTCGACCGCCTGGTGGTCCGGGCCGGTGTGCTCGGGGCGGATGGCGTCGGCGCCGATCAGCGGCCGGGGCGGACCGGCGGCGGGCTGGATGCGCAGCACAAGGCCCTGCCAGGGGTCGGCGTCGATGGCCTCGGCCAGGGCGCGGGCGAGGCCGCCGGTGGGGGTCGGGCAGGTCGGGTGGCCCGCTGCGTGGCCCATGAGGATGCGCTCCAGGCAGTCGAGCTGCTCGGCGGGGTTGGGGCGGAAGCCGCCGTGGCCGATCTCCTGGTTGCGCCAGTTGACGAGCGCCTTGAGGACGTTCAGCAGCGCGGTGGGCTTGGGCTTTCGCTGCGCCGCGCCCTGGCCGTTGGGGGTCTCGAAGTAGAGCCGGACCAGGCCGGGGGCGGTGAGCGCGGCGGCTGCGCTCGCCGGGGCTTGGCAGAGGGCGCGGGCCAGGTCTTCGGCCAGGCCCTGCCAGTGGCCGAGGGACGGGGAGCCGTCGAGCAGTGCGCTGCGCACCCGCGCCGCCGCCGGGGTGGCGGCCTGGCCGATGGGCAGGTCGGGGGCGTGCGCGATCAGGTCGCGGGCGAGGATGACGGCCGGGAGCTTGTAGAGCACCTCCACCGGGTCGCGCAGCTGATAGAAGGCGTCCGGGACCTTGCCGGCGGCGAGCAGGGCGTGGAAGGCCGCCAGCTCGTGGGCGATGGGGGCCGGCCAGCGGGCAATGATCACGTCGAGGCGGGCGGCGGCGTGCCAGCGCCCGGCCAGCTCGGCGGCCCGGCGGCGCAGCGGGGCGTCCTCATGGGCGCTGTGCTTTAGGGGCAGGGCCGGCTTCGCCGGCAACGGCCCGTCGTAGTCGCAGGTGTTGCACCACAGCGTTGCCGTGCGCTGGTGGAACAGGATGTCGTCGCTTTGGCAGTGGGGGCAGCGCAGGTCGAGGGCTAGCATTGCGGTGGGTCTCCTTGTGTCGCTTACGGCGCCGGGTTGCCGGTGAGTGGCGGTGTGCGGATGATCCGGTATCGGTGGGGTTGCCGCAATGGGGGATTGGCGGTGGGGCCGGTGGCGGCGTTGGGCCACAACGGGACATGACCATCGGGATCGGGATCGGGATCGGGATCGAAGCCCTTGCCGAAGGGTTCGGCCTCTACATGATGTGTTTGCTAGCGTGTCGTTGTCGTTGTCGTTGTCGTTGTCGTAATCGAATACAAAATGCAATTCGGACATGAGCAACTCGATGTCTATCGGGTATCGATCCAGCACGTGGCTTGGGCGTACAAGGTGGCGAATCAAGACACGCAAGGCAAGACGATGTTGATTCGGATAGTCTCGATGCTCACAAAACTCGGGCGGCGAAATCACGAGATGCGAGAGACTTCTGCCTTTTATGGCGATTACGACAACGACAACGACAACGACAACGACAACGACAACGACAACGACAACGACAACGACAACGAATCCTAGTCGTGCTATGGAGTTGTTTAACTTGTTAGTGAACCGTTACTAACTGAAGTCCGCGGCTGGGGTCGGTTGTAGAGCGGATAAGCGAAGCGCATCTGCCGTCCGGGCCTGAAGCCGACGCACCAGGGGTGTATGGTTCGCGGTTTGTCAGATGCAGATGAGCGCGCTGCCGCGCTGCCGAAGACCGGAGCCTCGATGACCAGAGCAACCGACCTTGACGGGCGGATCGACCAGAACGCCGCGCCTCGGCGCTGCCGCCGGCGCAGGACCATGGCTGTTGGCTTTGCTATTGCCTCGGTCAGGGCCTTATGGCCGCCGGCGCCGGGGCCGACGCTGGCCGACGTGCAGACCGCCCAACGCGCTGACGAGACGCCGGGGCATTGGCTGCCGGGGTCGCTGCTGGGCAGCATCGGCGCCAAAGCGGGCGCGCGTCCCCTGTGGCAGCCGGGCGCGCTGGCGGTGGGCGATGATCTGTATCCGCATATCCGCCGGTTGTTGGGGATGGGCGGTGGCGATCAGGATGGCGCGGATCGGTTCGCCGAGGTCGCCGAACTGGGAGCGGACGGGCGCAAGCTTGTGGGCGGCAAGCGCCTGGTCTATCCGCGGGGGCTGCCAGCGGCCGAGCGCCGGGCGTTGCGGCTCGCGCTGCTGCTGACCGATGCGGCGCGCGGGCGCATCGCCGGGCGCGTCGCGGGCTTCGATGGCGCATGGCTGCCGCTTGAGGTCACCGAGGTGCGCCGGGTGGTCTTCCGCACCGGTCAAGGGATCCTGCTGGCGCGGGTGGCGATCGCGCCCGACGATGGCCGGCCGCCGGACCCCTACCTGGTCGTCGAGGCCCTGGCCCTGCTGGCGCGGGTCAACCGCCTGACCTGGCTGGACGCCGAGGGCGCGCGGCTGGCCGATGCCCCGACCTTCTCGCTGGGCACGCTGTTGCGCGGCCTGCTGGCGCCGGGGGCGGCGGCGCCGCGCAGCGATCGGGTCTTCAGCCTGACCTACCTGCGGCTGGCGGCGCGGCCCGACCCGAGCGCCCTCGATGCCCTGCTGACCCGACTCGCGCGCCACTACACCGACGACTACCGGCCCGCCGACGCCCCCGTCGGCGTGGTCGATGTGCGCCATTTCGCCAATGTGGCGCATCGGTTCGCGCCGGAGGGCGGCGCAAGCGTACTGTATCCCCTCGACGGCGCCGAGCTGCCGCCGTTCCTGGCCGACTACGAGCGCAAGACCTTCCGCGGCCACTACCTGCCCATCGGGCTGCTGGCCTACCACGAGCTTGGCTTCCTGCTCGACGCCACGGCCGCGGCCGGCATCTGGCCCGATGGGACCGACAATGTCGCGGCCAACGACATCGCCCTGCTGGAGCGGGTGCGCCTGTCGCTGACCCGCTTCTCGCTGTGCTTCCGCTTCAGTCGGGTCAGCCGGATCGGCATGCACAACGATGTCAACGCCGCCCTGCGCTCGGCCCTGGGGCTGGACCGGATGCTCGACGAGCTCGACCGCGACAGCGCGCAGATCGACGCCTATCTGTCGCGGGTGGCCGAGCGCCGCGACGAGGCCCGTGCCGCCCGCCAGGAACGGCGCTGGCGCTGGGCCTCGATGCTCGGCGTGCTCGGCATCGCCTGGCTGACGAGCTTCACCATCGCCAAGGAGCTGCTGGCGCTGGAGGCGATGGCGGGGTGGCTGAGCTGGTCGCCGGGGCTGACCGCGCTGGTGCAGATCGGCGTCTCGACGGCGATTGCCGTGGGGGCCGCCTTGGCCGTCGGCAGCGGGGGATTGAAGCCTCGTTGAAGCTGCGCGGCCGAACCAAGACCGATTTGCCCGCATCATGCCCGGCGGCGCCGTGGCGGCGCCGAATCGCTGCTCAGCGTTGCCGTCTCCGCGCGGGGCCTGCACCCAAGCGAGCGACGCGGATGGAGCAACGCGGGTTCTGTGGTCGACGCCGATTCCCGGATTCCGCGCTGTTCCATCCGGGCCAGCACGCCGCCGCCTTCGCCGAGCGCGGCTGGCACGGACACCGACTGATCCGCGCGCCCGCGGCCGAGCTGGCCCGGGTGCTCGACGGCCAGGCCGAGGCCCAACGCCTGATCGACGCCGT
The DNA here is from genome assembly GCA_942491465.1 of uncultured Gammaproteobacteria bacterium. Classification (GTDB taxonomy): domain Bacteria; phylum Pseudomonadota; class Gammaproteobacteria; order Chromatiales; family Chromatiaceae; genus CALOBA01. The sequence goes on along the minus strand of CALOBA010000074.1, from coordinate 6,942 downwards.
CGACCAACTCCTCGACAGTCCACCCCCGGCCACCGACCCCGCCGAGCTCGACGCCCCCCGCGCCGCCTGCCGCCGCCTCGCCGATGCCTGGTCCGCCCAGCCCTGGCTGGCGGACCTGCTGGAGACCTGGCCCGGCCCCATCGCCCACGAGGCCCAAGCACTGGGCGAGCGCCTGGCCGACGGCAACCAGGGCGCCGCCCTCGCCCAGCTGCGCGACCTGGCCGAGGTGCTGATCAAGCTGCCGGCAGTGATCCTGGCCCGCGACCTGCTGAGCCACCAGCCCCCGCCGGCCTTGGCCGCCCGCATCCACCAGACCCTCTACGGCAAGCACCCGGCCATGGGCGACTGGCTCGCCCTGCTCGACACCCACCTGGTCCCGGCGGTGCGCGGCTGGCCCGAGGATGCCGAGCCGCTGACCGCGCCGACCCTGGCCGACCTGTTCCAGCGGCCCAACGGCAAGCGCACCAAGCTGACCAACGCCCTCTGGGCCCAGGTCGCGCTGCGCAACGCCGAGGGCCACGGCGCCTGGCGCCGCGACGAGGCCGAGGTGGTCACCCTGCTGCGCCACCATCTGCTCGGCGACCTGGGCGCCGACGACTGGCGGCGGGCCGGCATGAACCCACCCGCCGAGTCCATCGTCCCACTGGCCGAGGGCCTCGCCTTCGCCGTCGCCGCCGACCCCTGGCGCGGCCTCGGCCTCGCCATCGCCACCGCCGCCGAGACCCGCCCCCTGCGCGGCTGGCGCAGCATCCGCGAGCACCACGACCAAGCCCGCGCCCATGCCGACGCCGAGCGCCCGGCCAGCATCCAGCTCCAGCCCGCCACCGGCGCGCCGCTGGACCTCGGCCCCTACCTGGCCGGGCGCCACTGCGCCATCTGCGGCTATCAAGACGCCTTCTTCTTCAACGGCGCCGACCGCGACGGCGCGCGCTTCGACCTGCTCGACTACCTGCAAGGCCACCGCCAGCGCCTCACCTGGCACCAGGTGCGCGACCTGCACGCCGACCGCCGCCGGCTGGCCCCGGCCCTGGACCCTGCCCTGAACCTAGCCCCGCCGGTCGACGCGAACGGCCCCGACGGGCAACAGACCCTGCTCCAGGCCAGCGTCCAGCGGCTGCTCGACGGCCTCGCCTTCGAGCGCCGCTACCTCTCCCCCGACTACCTGCGCGCACCCCTGGCGGACCTGCTGCGCCGCCGCGACCGCGGCCTGTTCTGGCTCCAGGCCCCGGCCCACTGCGGCAAGAGCCACCTGGTCCGCGGCCTGGCCGAGGCCGGCGCCATCGGCGAGCCGGCGCTGGTGGACGATCTGCGCGTCGCCGCCGTCTACATCCGCAAGGAATACCGCTTCGGCCCCAGCGCCCTGCTGCCGCTGCTGGAGCGGGGCCTGGCCGCGGCCCTGGACCTGGCCGAGCGCAACGATCTGCGCCTGCCCCAGTTCGACGAGCACGCCAACCACCCCAGCGCCGAGCTGGCCGCCAAGCTCGCCGCGTTCCGCGCCCTTGCCGACCACAGCGGCCCGCTGCTGATCTGCCTCGACGGCCTCGACGAGCTGCGCCCGCCCGCCGCCGACGAGCGCAGCCTGCTCGACTTCCTGCCCACCCCCGACCGGCTGCCGCCCGCCACCTATCTGCTGCTCACCTCCCGCCTGCGCCACGACCCCGACGACCGGGCCGACGCCGCCCGCGCCGCCCACGGCTGCCCGCCCTGGGTCTGGAGCCGCACCGCCCACCTCCGGCCCGACCCCGACCGCGGCCTCATCTGCCACGCCATCGACCGCAACGACCCCGACTACCAGGCCCTGATGCGCGCCTGGACCCGGCGCGAGCTGGCCCCCGCCCGCAAGGCCCTGCTCGCCCGCCGCCGCGCCGCCGGCGAGGGCCAAGCCGCCGCCGAGGCCGCCGCCCAAGCCGCCGTCGATGCCGACCTCGACCAGCTCTTCACCGACCTGCTCGCCAAGGCCGAGCGCCGCTTCCTGCAGCTGGCCTTCCTGGTGGACCGCATCATCGAGCGCGACTTGCTGCTCGATCGCGCCCGCATCGACGCCCTGCCCGCCCCGGCCGACCTGTTCAGCGACTACCTCGAGCGCCTGCCCGAGACCCTCGGCCCCAAGCAGGCCGAGCTGGCCAGGCTCATCCTGCTCACCCTGGCCGCCGCCGAGCAGGCCCACGGCTGGCTGGTCAACGCCAGCCCCGACCCGCTGCCGGTGGACGCCGACTGGCGCGGCCTGCCGCTCGACGCCCTCGCCGACCTCAGCCACCAGCCCGACCCCATCCGCGGCCCCGACGCCGACCTCATCCTGCTCCTCTACCGCCTGCGCGCCGCCCTCGGCACCTGGCGCGGCGAGGCCGCCCCCGCCGCCCGCTACCGCCTCGGCGTCAAGGGCCTGCTCGACGCCATCGCCGCCCACCCCACCCTCGGCCCCCGCCTCGCCGAGACCCACCAGCGCCTCGCCGCCGAGACCCTCGACCTCATCGAACCGCCCGCCGCCGGCGACGCCCCCGCCCCAACCCCCGCCACCCCGACCCGCCTGCGCTACGCCCTGGCCCATGCCCGGCTCAGCGGCGATGCCGGACTGGCCGAGCGGATCAGCGGCAGCACCCGGCTGTTCTGGGCCATCAACGACCAGGCGACGACCGCCTACCACGACCTCAGGCTGAGCGAGGCCCACCAATGGTGGACCCTGGCCATCCTCCAGGCCGAGGCCATGCAGGCGGCCGATGATCCCATCTGGCGCAACCACCTGGCGACGGCCTACAGCAACCGCGGCCTCGCCAAGCAGGACGCCGGCGGCCACGGCCCGGCCGCGGCCGTCGCCGACTACGGCGCCGCGATCGAGATCAGAGAGGGCATGCGCGACGACCTCCTGGCCGCTCGCGGCGAGCTGGGCTGGTCCCAGATCCAGCGCTACGAGCTTGGGCAAGGGGTTGCGCGGGGCATGCATGCTTGCCGGGCTGCCGCGCGCCCTGACCTGGCTGATGCGGCAGTTGTCGCGATCCGGCTGGATACAGCGCGTTGCCCGGCGCGCGCAGTCAGAAGCGAGCTGGCCCGATGATCGGTGAGCCGGGGGTTGCTGTGATCGCGCCGAGCGGTAGGTCGGGTTGGCGCAGCGCAACCCGACAACGCGAGTGCGCAAGTCGCTGATTGTCGGGTTAGGCTATCGGTAACCCGACCTACCGTCTCGTGATCGCGACGACGCTCCAGCGTCGTCGCGCGTCCCCAGGCGCTCCAGCGCCCCGTGGACGAGCGCGGGGCGCCGCGCCGGCGCTGGCGCGCTGACGGAGTCGCCGACGCTGGAGCGTCGTGACGATCAGGTACGAGCAGCCGGTAGGCTAGATTGCGCCTGCGAAACCCAGCGTCCACCAGCGCACACCGGCCCAGTCGCCGCCCGGTTTCGTTCCTCAGCCCCCCCTCGTGGCCGGGCCCTGGGGCGCCGCGCCGCGCCCGCGGCCCGGGCCGCGCGGGCGCCCGCGCCTCGCCGCGGGGGGGCGCCCCGCCGCCTGGGGGGGCGGCTTTTGGGTGGCGCGCCCTTCGGGCGGGTCCCCCGGCCGGGCCCGGCCCGCCCGCCCGGGGCCCCGGCCGGGTCCCCCGGCCGGGTCCGGGGGGCCGCCGGGCTGGCCCCGGGTCGCTCCTCTGTTGGGTCTTTCTTCCTTGGTAGGTCGCGTCGCCCGGGGTGCGTGTCCTGGTTTCTGGGGTGGCGGATACCTCGGCGCGGAGCCGAGCGCCAAACAACGAAACGAAAAAACAGCCACACCCCGAGGTATCTCCACACAATTTCGTTTCCGATCAACGTTCACACAAACACCAGCGACGCCGCGGGGGCGGGCTCAAAGCTCAGGGTATCTGTAACCCACTGATCAGCCGACTTATTTCATGGGGATACCTCAGGGACAGACCACGTTTTCTCCCTGTTATAGAGGAATTCAGGAAAGGGACGAGGATCTCTTGAGCTGGAGGGGGTTTTTTGCACAAATCTCAGCGCTGTGCTCACCGGTCGATCTCGTCGGGATCTGGGTCAACACGCAATAGCCAGTTCTCCACCCTCAGATCAGGAACCCGCCGAAATTCCGCCTCGTTATTGGTGACTACGGTCAGTCCGTTTGCAACCGCATGCGCCGCAATTAGAAGGTCGTTCGCCCCGATCGGGGTGCCGGCTCGTTCCAGCACCGTTCTGATCTCGGCGTACTTGCGATCAACGGGCTGGTCAACGGGCAGGATATCCAAGGCGCCCAGGACGGCTTCAACCTGGTTAGTCAGTCGCTCCGAGCCCTTCTTGGCGGCACCGAAGCGCAATTCAGCGACCACGATGATGCTGGTGCAGACGCTGTCTTCTCCGCGCTCGGCGATGCAGTCATGGATGCGACCTGCCGGATGCCGCACGAGATCGGAGAGGATGTTGGTGTCGAGGAGATACAGCGGCTTTGCCATACTTGGAGCCCGCTACAGATCGACAGGCTCGGGCGGTTGATCGTCGATCGTCGGCAAGGTCTCGTCGAGCGGGTCGAGCGTTGCCAAGACGGCCAGCAGTCGCGGCGGCGGCACGGGCTCGATGATCAGCCGATCGCCGTCCTTGCGGATCAGGACCTCTTTGCCCGGCAGCTCAAAGTCCCGCGGAATGCGGATCGCTTGGTTGCGACCGTTCGTAAAGAGGGTTGCGCGGCGCGGAGCGTTCAAAGGGCATCTCCGGTTTTGGCCTAGGTTGTGGCATAGGTTAGCACACCGGTTTCCCGCGCGGGAGGCGTGCGAATGTCACCGAGGTCACCATTTAGCGGGAAAGCGGGGTCTTGTTTTTTGCGCGGGACTCGCACCACGGTCTTGTCTTTTGCATCGCGCACCTTCCGAGCGATGCGGCTGACCTGCGCGTAGTGTAGTCCGAAGAACGCGCCGATCTCCTTCAGCGTGTAGCCCCCGCTCGCGTACGCCGCGGCGATCGCCTCATCTCGATCGCGATGGGCGCGGGCGTAGTCAAATAGAGGCTTGGGCTTCGGGCGGCGCTGGGCGCGGGGGACTTCCGTGAGATCGCGGTCGGCTGGCTGCTTCCGCCGAACCCCTTCCACGAAGGTCTCAGAGCCGAGAAAGACCTGGTGTCGTAGCTGCTCCCAAGGCCCGGGCTCGCCGATGCCGTCCTCGACGAAACGGCGATAGGCGGAGACCGCCGCGCGCTGGGTCCCCCCGAACGTCGAGAGCAACCAGTCCCGAAGCAGCCACGGCGGACAGGGCGCTTCTCCCAGCGTGGCCCGATAGCTGCTCCAAGGCCAATCCCTCAGGCCGCGCGACCATCCGCGCCCGCACCGGATTCAGCACCACGTAACGCGAGAGCGCCGTCAGATACGACTCCTTCTGCACGATGATCGCCTTGTAGCGCCCTTGAAAGACGTGCCCGCAGCGCCCGTGCTCCGAGTTGAATCGCTGGGTATAGACGCCGTTCAGCTGGCGCATCCCCTTGGAGAGATTCCCGTCGGGCGTCTCGACCAGGAGGTGGTAGTGGTTGGTCATCAGGCAGTAAGCGTGCGCCCACCAGTTGAAGCGCTCGCACACCTCCTCGAACACCGCCAAGAACGCCTGTCGGTCGGTGTCGCCCCGGTAGATGTCTTCCCGCCCATCACCGCGCGAGGTGACGTGGTAGAGCGCTCCGGGAAGCCCGATGCGCAACGGTCTTGCCATGCGTGACCCCGTCTTGGGTGGTCTTGGGATGTGCCCCCGTCTTGGGATGGCCCCGTCTTGCGGGAGACGTAGCTGTCCTTGCCGAGACAGGTACCGCTGGAGCGGCGCGACGATCACGGGTCGGGACCATGGCGACCTGGGGAAAACAGCTACACCGCAAGGCTCGATACTGGGCTCGCGGTGCACGACTACCCAGTCGGGATTCTCACCCGCTAGAACATGCGACCTTGCCAGGCCGCACTGTCCCTGTTTCCCCCGGTCCCTGCTGTTTCCCCCGAGCCGGAAACCACGCCGACCCCGTAGATGGGCAAAGCGCAGCGTGCCCATCGGGCGCGGCACCCTGGCCGGGGCGTTGAACGGCGTTGAACACGGCGACCCTCCTCTCCCCCTCCGAACTCTCCTGCGTCATCTGGTAGTTTCCGACAAAGGACTAAGCTGCCAGCCTGCTGACCAACTCGGAGACAACGCCATGGCCACAATGACACTTTCGGCGAAACGGCAGGTCGTCCTGCCGGCGGATCTGTGCCGACAGATCGCCCTCTCTCCCGGTGCTCAGGTCCAGGTGCGTCTGGCGGCGGACGGCAGCGCCATCCTGATCGAGCCCGTCGGCAAGACGGGCGGAAAATCGGCGTCGGTCTTGTTTGGCCGGGCCGTGCACCGAGGCAAGCCGGTGGCCATCGAGGAACTGCAGGGTTCCGTGAGCGCGGCGCGTTTGGCGCAGCGCCAAGACGACGCATGATCGCCTTGGATACCAACGTGCTCGCCCGCGCGATCGTCGAGGAAGCCGACGCGGACGCGGCCACGCTGGCGCAACAACAGGCCGCGCGGGCATTGCTCTCATCCGGTCAAGCGCTGTTCCTGCCGGTCACCGTGATCGAGGAGCTGGAATGGGTGCTGCGCGGCGTCTACGACCTGCCCGAGGCAGAGATCGTTGCCCTACTCGAAGATCTCTTGGCGATCGACAACCTGGTGGTCGATCGGGCTGCCGCCGTCGCCCGGGCGGTCGAGGGCCTTCGCCAGGGCATGGATTTCTCCGATGCATTGCACCTGGCGCAGGCCGGGCACTGCGGCCACTTGGCGACCTTCGATGCACGATTCCGCAAACTGGCCAAGCGACTGGAGTTGAAGCCGCCGGTCCTCGCGGTCTGAGTTGTCAGGGTATCGGAGGGCACGGGCGCTGGCTCGCCTCGGCGGGCGATGATCGTGTCGTGCGGCTCTGGGCCCCGGGCAGTAGCGCCCTGCTGCACGCGCTGGAGGGGCACAAGGGCTCGGTGAGCGCGC
>CALOBA010000073.1:0-158609 GCA_942491465.1 uncultured Gammaproteobacteria bacterium | reverse complement strand
TTGATGGCGCGGATGGCGTAGGCGTCGGCCAGCGGGCCGAGGTGCTGTTCGAGCTGGTCGAGGATGCTGTGCTTGCGTTGGTGGAAGAAGCCGCTGGTCATGGCGCCTTCGGCGCGCAGCTCGGTGCCGGTGCCGTCGCGGGCGCCGGCATGGTCGGCGGCGGTGAGGTACTCGTCGGCATAGTCGGCGTAGCGGGTGCGCTGCTCCGGGCTCCAGCGTTTGGGGGTCTTGCCGGGGATGCGCAGGGGCTCGCGGCCTTCGCGGGTGCGCCGCGCGACCCAGAGGTAGAAGGCCAGGTCGGCGCCCGAGAGGGGCACGCGACGACCGTCGGCGGTCTCGATGGCGCCCTCGTCGAGGTCGATGCACACCGCGGCGGGCGCTAAGGCCTGCTGCATGGCGCCCACCACGTCGGTGAACGGCGCCCTACCCTGCTCCAGCGAGCGCAGTTGACCGGGAAGGTTGTCGCGCAGGCGCACGAAGGGGATGTCGGCGAGGGTGACGTCGGCCTCGCGGGCGTCGAAGTACCGATTCAAGTACTGGACATAGATGCGCTGGGTCTCGGGAGTCGGGTAGAAGAATTCGCGGTTGGATTCGTAGGGCTGGCTGACCAGGACGTGGGAGAGCCGGTCTTGTGGGCGACCGAATAGGGTCAGGGCGTTGCCGAGGTAGTAGGTCATGGTCTTGCGCCCGCCGGCGAGCGAGACGTGCAGGGCGGTGTCGTCCGCGGCGGTGAAGCGGCGCACCAGGTCGGTGATGAGGTCGGCACAGGCCTCGTGCTCGGCGGCGGTGCGGATATCGTCGCAGGGGTTGCCGTCGGCATCGTGGATGACGTGGACCTGCTCGGGGGCGAAGCGGATGCCGTCAAGGCCGTAGTCGGCACAGAGACGGTAAAACCAGCCGTCTTTCGGGTCGAGCAACGCCAGGCGGGCGTCTTGTGCGCCCTCGGCGGTGGTGACCAGGTGGACCTCGGTGGGCAGGAACGGGGAGCGCTCGCTCGACTTGTCCACGGCCAGCGCATAGAGGGTTTCGGTGACAACCTGGGGTGTGCGCCCGGTCACCATGAGCAGGATGCGGTGGGGGAAGCGGTGCGGCGAGGTGGCGTCTTGAAAGGCGATTTGATCAGTATTGGTCCAAGGATTGGTCATGGACAATGCTCCCTGTAGCGATTTGGCTTGGCCTACGGTGATCGTCGGACGCCGGGGTCTCCCGGGCTCCCTGGTGGAGCATTCCGCGGGCACCGCCGGCGGGGAAAAGCATGACGCAGGAGGATGCTCCAAGGGGCGTTCGGCAAGCTTGCCGAGCTTGCGGCATCCAGCTCGGGGCCGAGCGGGCAGTGGGCGCGGTCGCCATGTATTCGTCTGTTGCTCCGACAGTTTCGGTCATCGACCGCGTGGCCTTGGCGGACCGACCTATGCCGGTGCCAACCGGTAGGCGCCGAGCCCGAAGCTCGTGTTCTTCCCGATGTGTACGAACTGCCCGAGCCAGAGCAAGGGCCACAGCGCGGTCAACCCAGGGCCGGACAGGCGCAGGGGGCCGACCAGTCCGCCGAGCTGCATCCGCGTGCGTTGCCGCGACGAGTAGCGGGACCAGTCCTGCCAGACCATGCCGAGATCTTCGAGGATCAAGGTCTCTGCCGCCGGCGCGAGCCGACTCCAGGCGAAGTCGGCGGGATCGCCGCCATAGTGCTCGGCGAGCAGGCCGAGGCGGCTGGCCAGCGCCAACAACAGGGTCGATGCATCGAGATCATCGGCGCCGAGCAGCCGACCGTGCCGCTTGAGCCGGGTTGGCGTCTCGAGCGAGACTTGCACGCCGTCGCTTGGGGGAGGCGGTGGTTTCGGGACCGCGGGCTTGGGCGTCTGCAGCTGCGCCTGCGGCCTGTAGATCGATTCCCACACCTGGCTGCCGGGGGTCGTCTCGACGGCAACCTGATCGAGCCTGAAGCGACCGCCATCGCGCCCCAGCCCGAGCTTGCCGGCGGTGATCAGCGCATGGATCAGATGGGGTAGTCGGTCGCAGGCGTCGCCGATGAGGGTGACGCCCAGCGTGAAGCGGGCATCGGCGCTTAAGCGGCGAGCCGGGGCAAGCCCTGGCGGCAGGACGCCGCTCCAGGTCGGCTCGATGTCCAGCACCATGGGCGGTGGAAGGCGCTGGTAGCGACGGGCATGCCGCTCATCGGGGGCGGCCTCCAGGGATGGCTCGAACAGCCGAGTGTAGGCGCAGGTGGACGCCAACAAGCAGCCATGACAGTGTGCGGCCCCGGTGACACAGGCGCTGCGTCTGAGGGCGTGGCCGAGCAGACCGCGCCAGGCCGAGCCGCTGAAACCCGGAATCGTCAAAGGCTCGCTTGCCGTGAGATCGAAGTGCAGGCGGAGCAATCTCGGGCCTGAAACCATCGCAGAGTCCTCTTCTTTCTGCTTTGACAGAACCTCGACGACGCATCCGACTCAGGTCGAATAGGGGCGAGGCGTGTCGCGCTGAGTATGCGTGACAGGGGTCGGTGCGCAATTATACGGAAAGCTTGCCGAGGATGGCCGCTGGGGTCTTGGCGTCGCCGCCGCGCAGCGGCGAGTACCGCAGGCGGGGCTTGTCGACGGCATTGATGACATCGACGACGCCCTTGAAGGCGGCCCGGACGATGCGGCATTCGGTGATCATGGCGGCGGGGCCTTCGGCTCGGAGCGCCGGCGCTTGGCGATGTCGGGGCGGACGCCGCACCGGGGCTCGGACCAATGCCGTTAAGCCGTGGGAGCGGCTTCCAGCCGCGACGGTCGCCGCGCGAGCCGAGTCGCGGCTGGAAGCCGCTCCCACAAAGCGCTCCCGGGCGAAGGCTGTCGTCGCCTGGGCGCGCTAGGGCGCGGCGCTCAGCAGCGATAAGAGTTCGGCGCGGCGCTTGGGGGTCTTGATGGCCGCCTGGATCGCTGTCGACGCCTCGCCGTGGTCGTTGGGATCGCCGCTGTAGCCGTCTTGGATGAAGGCCGAACAGGCCTCGAGGATGCGCTCCTGCAGGCGTTGCAGGCGGCTCTGCAGACGATACTGCTCGGCGTAGGCGGTGTTGTCGGCGACGGCCTGTGCGTAGCGGGCGCGGCTGTCCGGGTCGTCGATCAGCGCCGGGTCGACGCCCGGCGGGTAGACGATGCCGCTCGCCGTCGGCGGCGGCTGTACGCCGATCTGGGGCACCTGGGCGGGGTCGAAGTTCGGGTCGAGGGCGTCGTCGACGAGCGCGACGAGGTGCAGCCAGCCGTCGAGTGCCGCGTGCCGCAGCCGACGGCGCTCGGGCAGGTGCAGCGGCTCGCGCCACTGTACGTTCTCCAGGGCCTCGACGACCCGGGTGAGCGCATCCGGGTCCTTACGGGCCCGGAATTGGGCGGCGGCGTCCCGCGCGGTCTGCAAGAAGGCTTGGTTGTCGGACATCGTTTCGGGCCTCGGGGCTTTGGCGCAGGGGGGTGATACGAGCACCACCAGCGCCGACAGAAGGATGATGCCGACCCGATGATGCATCTAGCATGCGCTCGTCGGATCGCTGTGTTGGGTCTGCTCGCTGTTGCCGCCCTTGCGCATCTGGCAGCGTCCGTCGGCAAAGATCTCGGCCTCCTGCGCGACGCTGGCGAAGTTGTGCGCCGTCCCGGCGGCGACGTGCCATTGCCAGACCACCGGGAAGCGGTGGTCGCCTGCGGTGAACGGCGGCGCGGCACCGGTGGCGGCTGCACCCGGATCGCCGGAATAGATGTTGTCGCGCAGATTGACCTTGGACCCGTCGGTGTCGGTGTGATTGGCCATGGTGATGGTGCACCAGGGACCGGCCCGATCCGGCAGGGGATAGCTGCCGTGCCAGACGCCGGCGAAGCCGCTGTGCGAGCCGGTGGCCACGCACTGGGAGTCGAGTTCGCGGACCTCGACGTTGTAGAAGTTGACGTCGTTCGGATGCACGAACATGGTGCCGCACCAGCCGCAGTCGGGCCGGTTAAGGGTGTGCTTGAGGTTGGTGCCGGTCTGGCGCTGCATGGTCCAACTGTCGGGCGCGACCACCGTCAGGGTCACTATGCAGGTGCAGCCGGACGCGGCGGTTGCGGTGATGGTGACATTGCCGGCGGTGTCGCCGGCGGTGTAGCGCACGCTGTTGTGCCGACCGGTGCTCGGGCTGAGGCTGCCGGTGCCGCTGGTGATGGCCCAGCCGGCGGGCCCGGGGCTGACCGTCAGGCGGACCTCTTCGCCGACGCCGATGCGCGTGCGCGCCCGGTTTGCGGGCCTGGTGGCGACGGTCTGCGATGTGATGGTGCAGGTCGGCGTTGCCCCGCCGCAGGGCTGCGCCGGGTCGCTCGGTGCACGACCGTCGGGGCAGGCGCACTCCCAGGCTCCGCCGGCGGCGATGTAGGCGTCCATCCAGCGCTTGCGCTCGGGGTAGCTGCCGCAGGACGGCTGCGCCGCATTGGCCGCGGCGACGGCGGATTGGTTCAGCGGCCTTGTGGCGCGGCGGTTGCGACAGGTCGCGGCATCGGTGTGGGAGCCCATGGCCTAGTTCTCCAGGGTCAGCACGAACAGGTCGTAGGCGTCCAGCGCATCCATCTTGCCGGTGCCGTCCAGGGCCTTGTCCATCAGATGGGGCCTCGCCCAGCTATTGGCGTGGAGGCCGAAGTCGCGGCCGAAGCGCACGAGGTACTCCAGCCAGCGGCGCAGGTCGCTCGTGTCGGTGATGCCGTAGCCGGCGCCACGGTCGATGCCGTCGTGGATCAGCGCGCGCAGTCCCGGCTCGCCGAGGTCGGCGCAGGCCTGGGGGAAACGCTGGCGCAGGTGCCGCTCCATCTCCGCGACGAAGGCGTCGAGAGACACTTGTCCCAAGGCTTGGTATTGGTCCGGGCGCAACGTCAACATGGGGCGATGCCTCTTGGCGATGGCTTGACGCTAAGGATCGGTTCAAAAACAAGTGGTTCAGACGCCCGCTCGCGGTGCCTTTGGATTGGCCGTTTCACGGTTGCGTCTGCACCACTTGTTTCTGAACCTTGACTAAGGGCGGCGGCGACAGCGGTCGTCGTCGAGCGATTGCAAAGCCGATGAAGCGGCAGACGTCATCGACGTCGGGTGCCGTTTCGGTTGCGCAGGCCGGTGCGCAAAGGCGCCATTAACACCGGCCATGCACTGACGCTATAGACCAGGCCGGCGCGCTTGGTAAGGGCCAAACGACGGACGGTCGGCGTCGCTCAATCGGTCGGGGCGAAGCGCCGCCGCCAGGCGGCGCGCAGCCGGTAGCCGAGGGTCTCGCGGCGCTCGGCGCGACTGAAGCGGCGCGGGAACGGTTGGCGCGGCTGCGGCAGATCGAGGAAGGCGCACAGCGGCCCCCAGCCGTCGCCGGCGCCGATGTCCATCTCCAGCAGGGCCTCGGGGCGCGTGGCGAAGTGGGCGCGGGCCTGCTCGGTATGGCGGGCGAAGGCGGCCCGGCACAGGCTCGCGTCGAAGCGGTCGGTGCCGTAGAGGTCGCGGTGGAGCTGGGCGGAGAACGGGTCGAGGCCGCCGCCGGCGAATTGGTCTGCAAACGAGCGCAGCCAGCGCTCGGGGTCGCGCAGGGTGAGGATGAAGCGGGCGCCGGGGTAGCGCCGGTCCAGCTCGGGATAGATGCGCGCGATGGGGGTGTCGGCGAAGGCGTCGTGGCGGTCGAACAGGGGCCAATCGATGGCGATGCCGTGGTCGGTGTAGCGAAAGGCGTGCTTGGTGGCGTGCCAGTGCACGGCGTCCAGGCCGAGCATCTTCAGCGCCTCGGTGAGGCTGGTGGTGGCGGTCTTCGACAGACCGATGCAGAACACCTTTGGTGGTCGGGGCTGCATGGGCGGCGAAGACCCCGCGGTCATGCGTTGCCGGCGGCCTGCTCCTGGCGCGCCTCCAGGTCTTCCCAGCGCTCATAGCAGTCGGCCAGCTCGGCCTCCAGGGCCTGCATGCGCGCCGTGGCGGCGGTGACCTCGCTGCCGTCGCCCTGGTACAGCGCCGGGTCGGCCAGCCGCTCGTGCAGCGCGGCCTGCTCGGTCTCCAGGGCCTCGATCTGCGCCGGCAGTTGCTCCAACGCGCGTTGATCCTTGTAGCTGAGCTTGGTGGCGGTCTTGCGCGGGCGCTCGGCGGGGGCGGGCAAGGCCCGCTTTGCCTTCTCCGAGGCATCCGCGGGTCGCGGCGGCGGGCGCTGACGCAGCCAGTCGGAGTAGCCGCCGATGTAGTCGCCGATGCGGCCGTCGCCCTCCAGCACCAGGCTTGCGGTGACCACGTTGTCGAGCAGGTCACGATCGTGGCTGACCAGCAGCAGCGTGCCGTCGAAGCCCAGCAGCAGTTCCTCGAGCAGTTCCAGGGTCTCGGCGTCGAGGTCGTTGGTGGGCTCGTCGAGCACCAGCAGGTTGGCGGGCTGGGTGAACAGCCGGGCGAGCAGCAGCCGGTTGCGCTCGCCGCCGGACAGGGCCGAGACCGGCTGCTGGGCCCGGTCGGGGGTGAACAGGAAGTCCTTCAGATAGGACAGGACGTGCTTGCTGGCGCCGCCGATCTCGATCTGGTCGCTGCCGCCGGCGAGGTTGTCGCGCACGCTCTTGGCCGGGTCGAGCTGGGCGCGCAGCTGATCGAAGTAGGCGATGCGCAGGTTGGTGCCGTGGCGGATGCGCCCGGCGCTCGGCTGCAGATCGCCGAGCAGCAGCTTGAGCAGCGTGGACTTGCCGGCCCCGTTCGGGCCGATGATGCCGACCCGGTCGCCGCGCAGGATCAGGGTGTCGAGTCCCCGGACGATGGGGGTGTCGCCCCAGGCGAAGTCGACGCCCTCGGCCTCGATGACCAGCTTGCCGCTGCGATCGGCGCTGTCGAGCCGCAGCCGGGCCTTGCCGATCTGGTCGCGACGCTCGCGGCGCTGCTCGCGCATGTCCTTGAGCGCCCGCACCCGGCCCTCGTTGCGGGTGCGCCGGGCCTTGATGCCCTGGCGAATCCAGACCTCTTCTTCGGCCAGGCGCTTGTCGAAGCGCTCGTTCTCCCGGGCCTCGGCATGGGCGCGCTCCTCGCGCCGGCGCAGATAGTTGTCGTAGTCCCCGGGCCAGTCGGTGAGCCGGCCGCGGTCCAGCTCCAGGATGCGGGTCGCCAGACGGCGCAGGAAGCGCCGGTCATGGGTGACGAACAACAGCGAGCCCCGAAAGCCGATCAGGAAGTCTTCCAGCCAAGCGATGGTCTCGATATCCAGATGGTTGGTGGGCTCGTCGAGCAGCAGCAGGTCGGGCTCGGTGATCAGCGCACGGGCGAGCATGACCCGCCGACGCAGCCCGCCGGATAGGGTGGCATAGGGCAGGTCGGCGTCCAGGCCGAGCCGGGACACCACCCGTTCGGCGCGCTGCTCGATCTCCCAGCCGCCATCGGCCTCCAGGCGTTGCTGGATGACCGCCAGGCGCTGGAGCGCGGCCCCGTCCACATCGGCATCCATGCCGTGGCTCAAGCGGTAATACTCGCCGACCAACCGACCCAGCTCGCCGAGCCCGCCGGCGACCACCTCCAGCACCCGCTGGTCGCCGTCCGCCGGGGCCTCCTGGGCCAGTCGCGAGACCCGCACACCGTCGCCCAAGCGCAGCTCCCCGCCGTCCGGCTGGATGTCGCCGGCCACCAGCCGCAGCAGCGTCGACTTGCCGGTACCGTTGCGGCCGAGCAGACAGACGCGCTCGTTGCGGTCGATCTCAAGATCGACCTGATGGAGCAGCGGCGCGGCGCCGTAGCTGAGGGAGAGGGAGCGAAGCGATAGCAGCGACATGGCAAAACGGATGATGCAGCACGAACGGGATTGCGCAGGGGGCGGGCCTGGTCGGAAACGCCACCGGGAACCCTGCGGGATAGCCGCCATCATAACCTCCGCATCGCCCCACTGCCCGGACGCGCCGTGCGCATACATGTTTCGGGCAGGGATGCAACGCGAATCGTCATCCGGAAATCGGTTACACTTCGGGACCAGTACCCGAGCGCAGCGAATAGGTTCAACAATCCCGCATGGTCAAGAACGTTACCCTACGCGAGGCGTGGGCCGGAGAGGCAGATTGCGCCAACTGCGCGCTGCGAACTACCGCGCTCTTCGCCGGACTGGACGCAGATGATTTCAACAGCATCCACGACCCCATCGATCAGTTCACGCTCAAGCCCGGCACCTCCCTCTACCAGGCCGGCGGCAAAGGCGACTACATGTTCACGGTGCGCACCGGCGCACTGAAGCTGGTGCAGTATCTGGCCGACGGCAGCCAGCGCATCGTCCGCCTCGCCCGCAGCACCGACGTGCTCGGCCTGGAGTCCTTGCTCGGTGATCCCTACCAGCATGACGCCGTCGCGCTGCAGCCCTCCGAGGTCTGCCGCTTCCCGACCCGGGTGGTGCAGAACCTCAGCCGCGACAACCCGAGCCTGCACCGCGAGCTGATGCAGCGCTGGCAGCGGGCGCTCAGCGAGGCCGACGCCTGGCTGACCGAGCTGTCCACCGGCTCCGCCCGCCAGCGTGTGGCCCGACTGCTGCTCCGCCTGGTGCGCGACCGCGCGTCCAGCGAGTGCGAGCTGTTTAGCCGCGAGGACATGGGCGCCATGCTCGGCATCACCACCGAGACCGCCAGCCGCACCATCGCCGGGTTCAAGCGCGAGAGCCTGCTGGTGGAGTCGCGGCCGAACCTGTTCCTGCTCGACATCCCGAACCTGCGCCGGATCGCCGAGGACTGAGCCGCGGTCGCCGCGGCCCAACCCCACCCATTCAAGGCCCCTCGACCATGTCCGACACCGACCAGACCGGCCCGTCTGCCCCGCTGCACGACGGCCCCGAGCACAGCGCGCCCTACCCGGTCAGCCGCCTCGCCCCGGCCTTCCACGCCCCGGACCTGGCCGAGGAGGTGCGCCGCGCCGACGCCATGCTCAACGCCCGCACTGGGGCGAAGCTGCGCGTCATCGCCGACCAGATCAAGTCGTTGCAGGCCGAGGCGCGCAAGGTCCTGAGCGAGGCCCGCGACGAGCAGTCCCTGACCCAGGCGCGCTGCACCTTCAAGCGCATCCCGGGCAAGACCTATCATCTCTATCGCAAGCAAGGCGGCGAGACCTACTTCTCGATGCTGTCACCGGCGGACTGGCGCGACAGCCCGCCCGATGCCTTCGTCGGCTCCTACCGGCTGGAGGCGGACTACAGTTGGACCCCGGCAGAGCGCCTGGAGCAGGAGGACAAGACCGGCGAACTGGTGGGGCAGCTGTTGCGCATCGGCCTCGACGGGACGGATTGAGCGCTTGTCCGGCACACCGTCGCCCAGCCCACCCCCGGCGGAGCCCGACCCGACGCTGGAGGCATTCTTCGGCCACCTGGCGCATGAGCGCCGCCTCTCCGAGAGGACCCTGTCCAGCTATCGGCGCGATCTGGAGCGCCTGCTGGACTGGCGGCGTCGCCAGGGCATCGGCGACTGGCCCGCGCTGCGCGAACCCCAGGTGCGCCAGTACATCGCCGGCAGGCACCGCGCCGGGATCGGCGGCAAGACCATCGCCCGCGAACTCTCGGCGATGCGCACGCTGTTCGGCTGGCTGATGCGCGAGGGCCGGGCCAAGCTCGATCCGGCCGCCGGGGTGCGCGCACCGAAGACCGGGCAAAAGCTGCCCACCACCTTCGACGCCGACCAGCTCTCCGCACTGCTGGACGCCGGCCCCCACCAAGGCGGCGGCGACGACCCGCTGAGCCTGCGCGACACCGCGATGGTGGAGCTGTTCTACTCATCCGGGCTGCGGTTGGCCGAGCTGATCGCCCTCGACGTCCGCGACATCGATCCCCGAGACCCGATGCTTACGGTCACCGGCAAGGGCGCCAAGACCCGACGGGTGCCCGTCGGTCGGGCGGCGCTGGCAGCGGTCGGGGCTTGGCTTCAGGTCCGCGGCCTGCTCGCCGGCAACGATGAGCCGGCCCTGTTCGTCAGCAAGCGCGGCGGGCGCATCCATCCGCGCACCGTCCAGGCGCGGCTCCAGACCTGGGCCCGGCAACGCGCCGCCGGCCGCGACCTGCACCCGCACCTGTTGCGCCACTCCTTCGCCAGCCATCTGCTGGAATCCTCGGGGGACCTGCGCGCGGTGCAGGAGCTGCTCGGCCATGCCGACATCAGCACCACCCAGGTCTATACCCATCTGGACTTCCAGCACTTGGCCCGGGTCTACGACGCGGCCCACCCACGCGCGCACAAGCGCCGCCCGCGGGATTCCACCGACGAGGATTGAGCTGCTGACGTTCTGCCGCAAAGGCGCACGCGCGCGGACATTCGTCAGGGGATCGGCGGGCGTTCATGGGCATAATGGTCGGCGTTCCCGACGGCCACCGGAGTCCAGCCATGCACCACCGAATCACGCGACCCGCCAAAGCCCTGTCACTGACCCTGCTGTGCCTTTGCGGCATCGGCACCGCCGCCGCCGAGCCGGAGGTGACGGGTCCCGGCGTCTTCAAATACTGCCGCGGCTGCCATGGCGAGCGGGCCATGGGTGGTGACGGCGGCAAGTATCCGCGCCTCGCGGGCCTGCCCCAAGGCTATGTCGAACGGCAGCTAAAGGCGTTCAAGGACAAGGTGCGGATCAACAAGCCCATGATCCCGATCTTCAAGAACTACCGCTTCGACGACGAGGTGATCGCCATCGTCGCCGGCCACATCGCCGGGATGACCCCGAAGCCGTTGAATCTCTGGCCCTACGAGGCGCCGCCGGATGCCCTCGCCGCCTATGCGTCGAAACAGGCCTTCGCCGAGGCCGGCACCCGCGCCTATAACGAAGGATGTGCCGAATGCCACGGCGACGACGGCCAAGGCCGGCCCGCCGAGGCCGTTCCGCCGCTGGTCAACCAGTATCCGCGCTATCTCGACAAACAGATCGACGACTTCGCCGCCGGAACGCGCCGCCACCAAGAGGCCAATCAGTGCGGCAGCCTGGAGGGTGCGGAGCGTCAGGCCGTCCTACATCACCTCGTGGAACTGGGCAAGGATCAGCGCTGACGGTCACCTCGAACATGCGTGCAGGCTCAATCGGCAACCACGAGCCGATCGCCGACGCGTATCCGCGCGTAGACGAAGCGCGCATCCTCGTAGCGCAGCCGAACGCAGCCGTGGGATGCGGCATGGCCGGGCAGCCAACCCTCATGGACGAAGTACGGACCGGTGAACTGGAGCGAATACGGCATCGGGGTCGGCTGGTCGAAAGAGTTGGTGTAGCTGCCGGATCGCTTGTTGATGTTCTTGCTCAGCACGCTGAAGCGCCCCTTGGGCGTGGGATGCTCCGGGGCACCGGATGATATGGGCCCGCTCCAGACCAGCTCGTCGTCCTCGAAATAGTTGAACTTCTGCGATGCAAGCCGGATGTCGAGCTGCCGTTTGCTCGCCGGCGGTAGCGACTTGGGGTCCGGCGGCAGCGGCAGATCCTTACCGACACCCGGCACCAACGACCGCTCCGATGCCTCGGCATCGGCGACCGTCTCGCCGTCCTGGGGCTCAAGCCCCTCCGACAGCGGTGGATAGGGGGGTTGAGTGGCGCAACCGCCGAGGAGTACGGCCAGCACCAACGCGGCCAAAGTAGTCTTCATCATGGTCATCAGGCCTCAGCTTCGGCCAATCCTGTCTAGTTTAGTTGGATATTGTTGATCGGGATCATAGCCGCAAGACGGCCCTGGAGGATAATCGCCAAATGACGCCGAACAAGCCCGCAACCCCGATCCGTCGTCACCCGCCTCGCCCGCTCGGCCCCCGTGTCCGGCGCGAAAAACGCACCATCGAGGCGATGTTCAACGTCTTCTGCGCCGACCACCACGCGCACATCGCCCGCGAACCCGGCGCCCGGCTTTGTGGTGACTGCACCGATCTCTTGCAATATGCGTACCAACGCCTGGACAACTGCCCGTTCGGCGAAGCCAAGCGCGTGTGCAACCAGTGCACCACCCACTGCTACAGCGAGAAGCGCCGGACCCAGGTCCGTGCGGTCATGCGCTATGCCGGGCCGCGCATGATGCGCCGCTTCCCGCTGCTCGCCCTGATGCACCTCTGGGACAAGCGCCGCAGTCACTGACCTGACGACAACGATTACAGCTTGATCTAACCCCGGCTGCTA
Source organism: uncultured Gammaproteobacteria bacterium (assembly GCA_942491465.1). Taxonomy (GTDB): domain Bacteria; phylum Pseudomonadota; class Gammaproteobacteria; order Chromatiales; family Chromatiaceae; genus CALOBA01. The sequence continues at coordinate 146,531 of CALOBA010000073.1, read as the reverse complement.
CCCCAGAGGCGCCACGCCGAACAACCAGCGATGCAGGAAGAGCAGGAAGGCGACGTACAGCGCCAATCCCGCCCCCACCGCAATCAGGTCGTTCTTGGCCCCCGCGGGTGCACCATGGACCGGGATCGGCGTGCGTCGCTTCAGCGAGATCCGGTCCGCCACCGCCCAGGCCAGGAAGCCGCCGAACAGCAGCACGTCGGGCAGCGTCCCGTTCGCCAGCAGATGGCCCAGGGCCCAGATCTTCACCGCGAGCAGCATCGGATGCTTGACCGTGCGCTGGATGCGTCCCGGCATGTACGCCGCCAGCAGCAGTGGAAAGACCGGCAGCATGAGCAGCAGGTTCAGGTGACGCGTCCAAGTGGGCGGATCGTATAGGACCACCGGGTCCAGACTGTCCCGCGCCATGCCGTAGCCGATCACCAGGAGCACCAGGCCCGTCAACGCCAGGATGCCGAACGCACCTTGCCAGGGGACCAATCCGATACGGGCGACGGTGCGGTCGCGCCAGGGTGCATTGATGATCGAGACGGAATGGGCGCCCAGAAACAGCACCAGACCGATGATGAGCAGCAGCATGGATTCAGCTCCGATGGATTGACGGAAATGGGAGGGACAGGGACGGACTCGCGGGCTATGGATCGGTTCAAAAACAAGTGGTTCAGACGCCCGCTCGTGGTGCCTTTAGGCGATTTCCGGCAATCGCCTAACCGGTCGTGGATGGCGCCTTGCTGGGCCAAGCCACCAGCACCGCCTGCACCAGCGTGGCCAGCGGGATAGCAAAAAAGACGCCCCAGAAACCCCAGATGCCGCCGAAGACCAGGATGGCAACGATGATGGCCACCGGATGCAGATCCACAACCTCCGAGAACAGCAGCGGCACCAGCACGTTGCCGTCCAGGGCCTGGATGATCAGGTAGGCGACGCTGAGCCAGAGAAACGTCGGCCCCCAGCCCCATTGGAACCAAGCGATCAACAGGACCGGAATGGTCACCACCGATGCCCCGATGTAGGGGACGATCACCGACAACCCAACCAGCACGGCCAACAGCATGGCGTAGTTCAGACCGAACAGACTGAAGGTGACGAAGCTGACCGCCCAGACGATCAGGATCTCCCAGAACTTGCCGCGCACGTAATTCGACAGCTGCCGGTCCACGTCATACCAGACATAGCCGGCGATGGCCCGGTGCCGCGGCAGATAACGGCGGAACCAGCCGAAGATCAGCTCCTTGTCCTTGAGGAAAAAGAAGACCAGCAGCGGCATCAGGATCAGATAGACCAGCAGGGTGATGACACCGACTACCGACGACACCGAGACCGACAGGATTTGTTGGCCGAAGTTGGCGATTTCGCCGCGGATGCCGCCGATCAGTTCCTGAATCTGCTCCGCGGTCACCAGGTCCGGATAGCGTTCCGGCAGCTCCATCAGAACCGATTGACCCTGGGAGATCATCGTCGGTAGCTGCTGCACCAAATCCGTGACCTGCCGTGACAGCCGCGGCAGTACGCCGATCAGCAGCGAGACCACAAACAGCAGAAACAGCGAGAACACCACGCTGACCGCCACCAGGCGCGGCCAGCGATTGCGCTGCAAAAAGCAGATCAGCCCTTCCAGCAGATAGGCGATGACAATGCTCGCGAGCACCGGCGTCAGCATATGGCCGAGCGTCATCAGCACCACGAAGATGACCAGGATCAGGACCGACAGGAAGAGGACCTGCGGGTCCGAGAAGTAGCGGCGGAACCAGTCGGTAAGGATCTGCATGGGGAGCGTGCGCGGTCTCGGCGAACCCTAGGCCCGGCTAATCGCCACCGGTAGGCCGGTCGCCGGCCTCCGGCGCAGCGGTGCCGTCAGCAACGGCGTCGAGCTGTTCGCGATAGCCCTGATAACGCGTGGCGAACAGCACCTCCAGCTGATCGATGACCTCGTTTGCCGCGACGCCTTGCAGAATATGGGCGCTCATCAGCGTCGAGGTCTCATCGAGCAGATCGCCGCTGTCGAGCATCGGAAAGGTACGGCGCAGGCGCTTGATGGCGGCGACCACCGATTCCTTCTCGGGGCGCGGCTCCCGGGTCGGCTCGGCGATGGGCGCGGTTGCCGGGCCCCGGCGCGAGGCGAGAAACTCGGCGAAGGCGATCAGGGTCTGGCGATCGGCCTCATCGAGCCCCCGCGCCGCCTGAAGCAGTCGACGATCGGCAGGAGAGATGGACGGTTGCGGTCTCAGCACGGCCGGTCTCCGGTGATTGGGCGGGCGGGCCGATGGTCATCGCCGGCGTTTACCGGGGCGCGGCGGCCTGTGTCGGGTGAACGGGGCATGGACTCAATCCTGCTTCTGCTCGCAGTAGCCTCGGGCAAATTCCAACAGCTCCTCCATCACGCGCATCTTGAACTTCTGCTTCTGGTGGACGAATGAGAACGGCCGCAGCAGGGGCGGGTCCAGCGGGATCGTCACCAGCGTGCCCAACCGCAGCTCCTTCTGGACCGTTGCCCAGGACACCACCGAGACACCCATGCCCGCCTCAACGGCACCCTTGACTGCCTCGGGGCTGCCCAACTCCATGGCGATCTTCAGCCCCGTGGCACAGGACGGCAGGGGCCGGATGTAATCGTTGATGACCTCGCGGGTGCCGGAGCCCTCCTCGCGACAGATGAACGGGAATTCCAGCACCTGATCAAAGGTTAACTGATCCAGCTCGGCGAGGGAATGACCGGGCGGGACGATGACCACGAGCTGGTCCTCCTTGCAGGCCTCGACCACCAGGTTCTTGTTCCCGACCGGCGACTCCACCACACCGAGATCGATGGTGTTGTTCTCCACCATCGACACGATCCCGTCGCTGTTCGACACCTTGAGGTGGATCGCCACCTCGGGATAGCGGGCTTTGAAGTCGCCGAGCAGGGTCGGCAGCATGTACTCGGCGATGGTCGTGCTGGCACCGATGGTCAGCGCGCCGCTGATCTCGCCGGTGATCTCGCGCACATCGTTCTCCATGGCCGCGTAGAGCTCGAAGATGCGGTCGGCGTACTCGAACACCGTTCGCCCGGCCTCGGTCAGGCTGATGCGGTTGTGGGTTCGATCGAACAGCCGCGTGTTGAAGTACTCCTCAAGCTGGCGGACCTGAAAGGTGACCGCCGGCTGGGTCATGTGCAGCGTCTCCGCCGCCTTGGTGAAGCTCAGTAGCCGCGCAACGCTGTGAAACACTTGCAGTCTTCGATCGGCCATCGATCGCCCTCGTCAGCCCGATATGCAGGAAATCGCAGAATAAAAAATATTTATAGCACAACCGATCCCCTGCCCGCGCATTTGTGCAAAATTTTCATGGACTTCCACCGACCCCCTGTTGCGCGAACCGCCCGAGACTGTATCGCAATACCGACATGCGAAGCAGGAAAGGCCGCGGAAGTGCCCGGAAACAACAGTGGACTGGAAAAAAACAACAATGTGGCGTATAGTTCGGCAAAATGATATCAAGCGGACCCGAGCACAGGTCCGATCGAGCACGCGAATCGGGGAGACAACATGCTGAACAATAAAGTAATCAAGATCGTAGCACCCGCCGTTGCCGGCATCGCCGGCATCTGCTGCATGAATCCAACAGCACTGGCCTCCGGCTTCGCGGTTTCCGAGCTGTCCACCGCCGGCGTCGGCACCGCCAACGCCCTCGTTGCAAATCCCGATGATGTGGGCGCCTTTGCCTACAACCCGGCGGCCATGGGCTTCCACGACAGCAGCAGCCTGGCCCTCGGCACCCTGTTCATCTCCCCCACCTTCTCGGTCAAGACCGCTACCGGCAACCACGAAAGCCATGGCGCGGACTGGGTTTACGCACCCATGATCCAGGGCGCGGTGGTCATCAACGACCGCTGGCGCGCCGGCTTCGCCCTGAACGCGCCGTTCGGACTGGAGACACGCTGGGACGTGGGAACCTTCCCGGCCATCTCCGGCGAGACCAGCCGCGACATCCAGGTCCTGCCGCCGCCCTACCCGCCCATCAGCTTTGACCTCCCAGACGGTCCGCAGCCCACCGCAAGCAAGGCCGAGATCCTGGATCTCTCGCCGACCTTCGCCTTTCGGGTCACCGATGACTTCAGCATCTCCGCCGGCATGGACTACTACTACGCCAAGAAGGCCAAGCTCAACTCGTCGCTGACGACGCTGTCCGGGGACGGCCATGGCTACGGCTACAATCTCGCCGCCCTCTACGCCGCCGATCGCTGGAGCATCGGTGCCTCCTACCACTCCGCGGCCACGGTGGACATCGAAGGCCAGTACCGGCCGACCAACGACACGCTGATGCTGCTCGGCGTGCTGCCCAACACCCAGGGTGCGAGCTTGGACCTGAACCTGCCCTGGCGGCTGCAGGTCGGTGCCCGCTTCAAGATCACGCCCGACCTGGCGGTCGAACTGGACTGGAACCGCACCGGCTGGAGCGAGTTCAGCGAGATCGTCGTCAAAGGCGTCGGCGGGCAGGTCATCCTGCGGGACCAGAACAACTGGACGGATACCAACGCCTACCGAATCGGCTTCACCTGGCAGGCCCTGGAGAAGACCCAGCTGCGCCTCGGCTACTCCTACGACGAAACGCCCCAGGACGACGACTACTTCAGCCCACGCATCCCGGACAACGACCGCCACCTGATGGGCATCGGCATCGGTCAAGACCTGGGGCAAGGCTGGCAGGTTGACTTCGGCTACATGTACGCCTGGTTCGATGGTAAGCGCAAGGTCACCGGGAGCCGTCCCTACGGCGGTCTCGGCGACGACATCAACGGCACCACCGCCATCGCCGGCGACTACGACGGCAACGCCCATCTCATCGGCCTGGAGCTGACCAAGACCTTCTAGTCGGTTCCTCTTAAGTCAAGGTTCAGCGAGCGGGCGTCTGCGCCACTTGTTTCTGAACCGATCCTAAGCAGGACCGCGAACGTTTTCCCCCAATGCGCGACTCCCCGTCGCGCAACGTTTAAGGCCGACCCCTCCCCGGGGGCCGGCCTTCTTTTTCGATACCGCAAACAGTGCTCGCGGGGCGTTAGATGTACAAGCAGATATCGCTCTCGCCGGCGAACTCGAAGAAGGCCGCGGCACCGGCGTACTCGACGCCGTCGATGAAGGCATTCTGGTCCATGTCGAACAGATCCACGGTCATCTGGCAGGCGATGAACTTGACCTCGGCCTCTTGGCAAAGTTCGCGCAGCTCCTCGATGCTCGCCACGCCCTTGGACTTCATCTTCTGCTTCATCATGGCGGTCATGCCGGTCTCGGCCAGCGGCAGACCCAGCAGGATCGGCGGCACCCACTTCTCCATGCCGCCCGGCATCGGCATGCCGGGGTTGCCCAGCGCCGAGACCTGCAGGCTGAGCTTCTTCTTCAGCAGCTGCAGCCCGTAGAAGGTGAAGAAGATCTGCGTCTCGTAGCCCAGGGCCGCAGCCGTCGAGGCCAGAATGAAGGGGGGATAGGCCCAGTCCAGCGAGCCCTTGGTGGCGATGATCGCCAGCTTCTTCTGTTCCATGGTGTCCTCCGAAAAAGGGACCCGTTCGGGTCCCGCAAAATACTGTAGATGGGGAGCGGGCCGGGGCGATGGGCCGCGGGCCTGGCAACCGGCGGGGCATGCGGCCGGTGCGGCCGCACGGCGTCCCGAATCAGCTCTTCTTGATCATGAAGTGGAACTTGCCGCCTTCTTCGCCGGAGCTCATCAGCTCGTTGCCGGTCTGCTTGGCGAAGGCGTCGAAGTCCTTGACCGAGCCCGGATCGGTGGCGATCACGTGCAGCACCTGGCCCGCTTCCATAGCCGTCAGCGTCTTCTTGGCACGCAGGATCGGCAGGGGACAGTTCAGGCCGCTTGCGTCGAGTTCCTGGTCGAAATCTGCCATTGGATAACCTCCAGTTGAATGATCAGGGGAAGGGAATAACGAGGGCATCGCCTCGCTGCGTTAGAATTTCAGTATCAGCGAAGGTGCTGATTTATAGGCCAACAGATGACAAAACGCAAGGATTCAGTCGGAAATTGGTCGCTCCGAGCCCCGTCACCGGCCATCGGCGACCGAGCTGGGCGCGGCTCAGCCCAGCTCCAGCGTCCCGATCTCGTAGCCGTGTCTGGCCCAGGCGATGATGCCGCCGCGGAGGTTGATGGAACGATCCCAACCCTGCTGCGCCAGGAACTGGCAGGCGTGGTAGGAGCGCGCGCCGCTACGGCAATACAGGATCACATCCTTGTCCTTCGGCAGCTCCGCCGCCCGGACCGGCAACAGGTGCATCGGGATGTGATGAGTGGCCGCCGGGATTGCACCCTGGGCGACCTCGGCGGGGGTGCGAATGTCGATCAGCAGCAGGTCGTCGCCCTGCTGCAGGCGCGCCTGGAGAGCCTCGGAGTCGATTTCGTTGATCACGTCTTACACCTACCCTTAAACCTAGTATTTCAGTATATTAGACTACGTTGACGAAGCCCGGCGCAAGCCGACCGTGGTCCGAGCGCGATCCGTATCGCTGCGCGTTCCAGATTTGGGCACCATCTCGGCGGGATTCCAGTCATCATCCGCCTGAGCCTCGGCACCGGCCGGGCTCGCCATCCTCCGCTGCCGCGGACCCGATTGAACACAGAAAGATTACGCTATGGAGCACCTGCCCGTCTTCCTCGACATCAAGCGCCAACCCTGCCTGGTGGTCGGCGGAGGCCCGATCGCCTTGCGCAAGCTCAAGAACCTGCTGCGCGCCGGCGCCGATGCGCATGTGGTCGCGCCCCAAGTGGTCGATGAGGTGCGCGCGCTGGCCGAGGCGGGCAAGCTGCATCACCACGCGCGTACCTTCGCCGACGACGATCTTGAGGGCATGCGCCTGGTCATCGCCGCCACCGACGATCGCGCCACCAACAAGCGTATCGCCGCGCTGGGCCATGAACGGGGCATCCCGGTCAACGTGGCCGACCAGCCCGAGGACTGCAGCTTCATCATGCCGTCGATCATCGACCGCTCGCCGGTGGTGGTCGCCGTCTCCACCGGCACCGCATCACCGGTGCTGGCGCGTATGATCCGCGCCCGGCTGGAGTCGCTGGTGCCCGCCGGCTACGGCCGCCTGGCCGATCTGTGCGCGCGCTACCGCGACCGCGTCAAGGAGCGCTTCGACGAGCAGCGCGACCGGCGGCGGTTTTGGGATCGGGTGCTGCAGGGCGGCGTCGCCGAGCGCGTGTTCGCCGGGCTGATGGACGAGGCCGATCAGGCCATGGAGCGCGAGCTCGCCGCCGACACCGGGCCATCCATGGGCGAGGTCTATCTGGTCGGCGCCGGCCCCGGCGACCCCGACCTGCTGACCTTCCGCGCACTGCGCCTGATGCAGCAGGCCGACGTCGTGGTCTACGACCGGCTGGTGGCAAAGCCGATCATCGACATGGTGCGCCGCGATGCCGAGCACATCTACGTCGGCAAGGAGCGCAACAAGCACACCATGCGCCAGGAGGAGATCAACGCCCTGCTCGCGCGGCTGGCCAAGGAGGGTCACCGGGTGCTGCGGCTCAAGGGCGGCGACCCCTTCATCTTCGGCCGCGGCGGCGAGGAGATCGACACCCTGGCCGCCGAGGGCATCCCGTTCCAGGTCATCCCCGGCATCACCGCGGCGGCGGGTTGCGCCAGCTATTGCGGCATCCCGCTGACCCACCGCGACCATGCCCAATCGGTCACCTTCGTCACCGGCCACCTGAAGGACGGCAGCATCAACCTGAACTGGAGCCAGCTGGCGCAGCCCAACCAGACGGTGGTGTTCTACATGGGCCTGGTGGGCCTGCCGGTCATCGTCGAGCAGCTGATGGGCCACGGCGTCTCGCCGCAGATGCCCATCGCCCTGATCCAGCAGGGCACGACCCACATGCAGAAGGTCTACGCCGGGACCTTGGCGAACATCCTCGCCGAGGTCGAGAAGGACCGGCCCCAGCCGCCGACGCTGGTGATCGTCGGCGAGGTGGTGCGCCTGCGCGAGAAGCTCGCCTGGTTCAACACCGACCTGGACCCGGAACAGGGGGCGACGACGCCGATCCTGCCCGAGGATTGAGGTCCTAGCCGGCGGTCTAGCACTAGCGCCTGATCGCCCGCGCTGCTCATCCAGTCCTGCGGCTAACCATCGGCGGCAGGATCATAGGCCCGCAGGCACCGGGCATAGACCGCATCGAACAATGCCTCAAGCCCAGGATGGGTCCCGCGCACACCGTCGATCACCGCGCCCGCCCAACGCGTGTAATCGAGCAGTCGGACCTGATCCCAGTGCTGCGGGGGATGCTCCAGCAAGTCGCGCAGATTGGCGATCTTGTCCGCCAGCTTCACCAGCTTGGCCTCGCGCCCGGCGGTGGCGGCATGGGCGATCTGCAGCCGCTTGCGCTCGGCCTTCGGCAGGCGCTTGTCGTCGCTGACGGCCAGCACGACATCGCGCACTTGGGTGCCGAACAGCCCCTGGAGTTCGTCCGCCGTCGTCTCCGTGTCTTCAATGGTATCGTGCAGCAGGCCGGCACAGAGGACGGCCTCGTCCGTCACGCCACCCTCGTCGCAGAGGATCGACAGCACCGCGATGGGATGGTTGATATAAGGTGTGCGATGCACGTCCAGGCGGCGCTGGGCGCGGTGCTTGTCCGCGGCAAAGCCCAGGGCACGCACCAGGATCGGCAGCCGGACCCGATCTTCCACGCCAGCGCCTTTGTTGGAAACCGTCATTCTGAGACCCCTGTCGCTCTTGATTGCTTGATGTCCGACGGATGGTAAGCCCTACCCCGCTCCCGACGCGATACCCCGCCCCACGGCGCTCGCACCCCCGGCGTGCGTGTGCGCCCCGGTGGCTCGCGCTGATGCTGCTGACCGGCATCGCCGCGACCCATGCCGGCGAAGCGGTGCTGAGCCTGCGCATCGGCATCGCCCCGGATACGCCCCCGCTGGCCTTCATCGAAGACGGCGTGGTGCGCGGCATCAAGGTCGACCTGGCGCTGGCCCTGGCCCGGGAGCTGGCCGTCGAGCCGCAGTTGCAGCGGCTGCCCGCCCGCCGACTGGTGACCGCGCTGCGCGGGGGACGTATCGACCTGATCTTCACCACGTTGCCGACCACCGAACTGACCACGCTCGGCCTCGCCGTCAGCCCGCCGCTGCTGCGCACCGGCCAGATGGCCCTGGTCCGGCAAGAAGATCTGCCCCGCTACAGCCGGCGCATCGACCTGCTGGCCAGCGACCGGCGCGTCGGCTACGAGCGCGGCAGCCTGGGCGCCCGCTTCGTCCAGCACCGACTCCCCAACGCCGAGCGCGTGCCCCTCGCCGATGCAGCCACCGGCATCGCCGCCCTGCGCGCCGGCGAGATCGACCTGTTCGTCGATGACGCACCGACGGTCTGGTCCATCGCCAGCAACCCCGAGGAGACCGCGCTGGCGGGCCTGTTCCGCCCGCTCACCGACGGCCGCCTGGCCTGGGCCGTGCGCGACGACGACACCGCCTTGGCCCGCGACATTCGCCGCACCGTCGACGGCTGGCGCCGGGACGGCACCTTACAGAACATCATCAACCGCTGGCTGCCGATCCAGATCGAAGTCGGCGACGAAAAATAGCCTGGACTGGTTGCAAGTTCACCAAACACCGAGGGCCCAAGCCTTGCCCAACACACCGGACCAACCCCCATCCACCGCCCCCTCGCCAAAGCCGCCCCAACGCGGGCGCATGCGTCGCATCCTGGTCAACCTGATGCTGATCGTGGTTGTCTACGCCGGCGTGCAATGGTATCAATCTCGGCCCCTGGCCAGCGGCGACGCCCCGCCATTGGCCGGCGAGCTGCTGGGCCGGACCCCGTTCGACCTCGACGCCTGGCGGGGCCGTCCGGTGCTGGTACACTTCTGGGCGACCTGGTGCCCCATCTGCAAGCTTGGCGAGGACGACATCGCCGCGCTGGCCGAGGACCACGCGGTCATCACCGTCGCCATGCAGTCCGGCAGCCCCGGAGATGTGCGCGGCTATCTGGCCGAGCACGGCCTGGATCTACCGACGCTGAACGACCCCTACGGCGAGATCGCCACCGCCTGGGGCGTGCGCGCAGTCCCGGCCAGCTTTGTCATCGGCGCCGACGGCCAGGTACGCTTCGCCACCGTCGGCTACACCACCGGCATCGGCCTGAATGCCCGGCTGTGGGCGGCGGATGCGTTGAACTAGCCCCAAGCCCTTGCCAGCGCTCGCCATTTGCATATAATCCACCGCATATTAGAAAACACCGATATACAGGAGAGCACCCATGCCTACCTATGATTACCGCTGCGACACCAACGGCCGCATTGTCGAGGTCAGCCATCGCATGAGCGAGAGCCTCAGCACCTGGGGCGAGCTCTGCGAGCACAGCAACACCGACCTTGGCGACACCCCCGCCGACGCCCCGGTCCAGCGCATGGCCACCGGCGGCAACCTGATCACCAGCCTCGGCAGCGGCAGCGCCCCGGCACCGGCCTGCGGCACCGGCGGCTGTTGCCCCACCGGCGTCTGCGGCCTCAACTGACCCCAGCGCCGGGCCCGTCCACCGACGGCCCGGCGCCCTGCCCTACTCCGGCGGTGTCGCACGTGCCTCGGCGCGCTGCGCCGCGGCGCGACGCAGATGAGGGCGACGCGCTGTTCGGGGCACCGCGCGGGGCTTCGGCCCCGGCGCGTCGGCGCGGAGCGCCAAGAGGTGCGCGACACCGCAGGAGCGGTGTCGCGAGGTGGCGGGCGGGAGCGGTGTCGCAAGAGCATTGGATCTTCATCCAGTGCCCAAGGGCTCGCCGTCGGCGCCCCAGGCGTCCAGCTCCCGGGCCACGTCGGCATGATCGGCCAGGTCGGCCTCGCCGCGGGCAAGTTCACCCATCGCCTCGGCAATGGCCGCCACCTGCCAGGCTTCAGACTCGGCATAGCGCTCGATCGCATGCGTCATCAAGGCCCCGCGCGAGCGCCCGGTCGCCTTTGCGATGGCCCCAAGACGCTCCAGCGTCGCCTGGTCGAGGCGCACGGAGATGGTGCCTTTCGACATGCCGAACCTCAGGTGTTGCAGTGTGTTCTGATGAACACAGCATGGGCGATCGCGTTCCGCAAGCGCTGTCCTGAAATCAGTCAAGACACGAACCGGCGCTTTCGCCAATAACCAGGACGACGTCTCAAATCAGCGACCGCGAGGACGCGGATCAGTCCCGGTCGGGGTTCGTAGAGGATGCCGAATGGAAAGCGCTTGACCAGATGGCGACGGATGTCCTCCGAGACTGGCGTCCCTGCCTGCGGGTGGGCGCATGCGAGCTGAATCGTCGCATATACTTCTTCTGCGAATTCCAATCCCAGGCCGGCACGGCAGGTCTCATAGTAGCCGGCGGCGGCGTCAAGCTCGGCCTCCGCCTCGTCGTGCAGGATGAACCTCACCCCGCGTATTTGGCCCGCAACCGGGCGAACGCCTGCTCTCCGTCGACGACCGATGCTGATCCGTTGTCGATGGCATCGGCACGACGCCTGGCCTCGGCAGCCCAGAGGGCGTCGATGTCGGGCGGCGCCTCCGGATTCAGACTGGCGAGAACCTCATTGACCAGCGAGATCCGCTGATCGACGGGCAAGGACAGTACGACATCGAGGATATCGGCTGCAGGCGTGGACATAGGGCGTGGACCTCAAGCGAAGGGGCTTTGCCTGAGTATACTGCGGTCGGTGTCTGGACCGGGCGCGCTATTTGATCTTGGAGCTTCTGCGCGCAGAGGACCACGCATAGGGGGGATCGCTCAGCCGTAGGTCGGGTTAGCGAAGCATGACCCGACGATGCAAGTCCACCAGCCGTTGGTTGTCGGGTTACGCTATCGCCAACCCGACGTACCGCTTCACTCCGCGTATTCGGCCCGCAACCGGGCGAACGCCTGCTCTCCGTCGACGACCGATGCGGTGCGGTTGTCGATGGCATCGGCACGACGCCTGGCCTCGGCAGCCCAGAGGGCGTCGATGTCGGGCGGCGCCTCGGGATTCAGACGTCTGCACCACTTGTTTCTGAACCTTGACTTATTAAGGGATCGATGACGAGCCCTCTCCCGGCATCCAATCCGACGCCAGCACCTGGTCCAAGTCCCAAGGACACTGCTCGGGCAGCTCGCTCAGCCCTGCCTCGGCGGATGCCGCTCCGGCGGCATCCGCCCATATCTCCTCGATGTCAAGCTCGTCGAAGCGACCGGCACGCAGCAGCGCAGCCTGGGGGTTGGCCCAGGCGATCACGTCCGCTTCCTAGGGGCTCGCTCGATCGGTGGTCTGCGGCGCTCGGTTCGTCATCGTGATCGATACCTACTCCGGGGCGCCGCCGACGGAAGTCGGCGCGCCCAAGTCAGCGACTGCGGATGAAGTCGTAGATGTTGAGGTAGTCCTGGCCCGGGCGGTTCCAGGAGTAGTCGGAGCGCATGGCGTTCTTGATCAGCTCGCGGAAGTGTTCGGGGAACTGGTAGTAGCAGTCCAGTGCGCGGCCCAGGGCCGACTCCAGGCCGGTGCCGTCGTAGGTGTCGAAGCGGTAGCCGTTGCGCTCGTTGAGCGGGCGGTCGGAGTGGTCCTTGTCGAACACGGTGTCGGCCAGGCCGCCGACGGTGCGCACGACGGGGATGGTGCCGTAGCGCAAGGAGATCAGCTGGGTCAGGCCGCAGGGCTCGAACTGGCTGGGCACGAGCATGATGTCGGCGCCGGCGTAGATGAGGTGGGCCAGGTCGTCGTCGAAGCCGATCTCCAGGTGACAGTCGGGGCTCTCGTTGAGCATGTGCTTGAGGCCCCAGAAGTCGTCGTTGATGCCCTGGTAGGGGCTGGAGCCGAGCAGCACGAACTGGGCGCCGCGCTCGAGGGCGTAGAAGATGGCGTGGCGCACCAGCTCCAGGCCCTTCTGCGGGTCGAGGCGGCCGATGAAGGCGACGATGGGCTTTTCGTTGTCGGCCAGCATGAGCCGGTGGCGCAGCGCGCGCTTGTTGTCGTACTTGGCCTCGATGTTGTCGATGCCGTAGCGCGTGGGTAGCTGGTGGTCGACCTCGGGGTTCCAGACGTCGTAGTCGACGCCGTTGACCACGCCGCCGTACTTCATGTGGTGGGTGTGCAGCGTCGGCTCCAGGCCGAAGCCCTGACCATCGTCCTTGGTCTCGAAGGCGTAGCGCGGCGAGACGGTGGTGATGAAGTTGGAGTAGACGATGCCGCCCTTGAGCAGGTTGAGCGCGTCGGCGTGGACGTTGTCGCCCAGGCGGTGGTAGTCCATGAAGCGCTCGGGCTGGTGCAGGCCGGTGGAGCGCAACAGCTCGGCGCCAGTCACGCCCTGGTGCTTGAAGTTGTGGATGGTCAGACAGGCGCGCGGGTGGGTCATGCCCAACTGCTGGTAGATCTCGTACATGAACACCGGCACCAGGGCGGTCTGCCAGTCGTGGCAGTGGATGATGTCGGGGTGCTTGCCGGCCTTCCACAGGAACTCGATGGCGGCGCGGGAGAAGAAGGCGTAGCGGGCGATGTCGTCGGCGAAGCCGTAGACGGCGCCGCGGTTGAAGAAGTTGTCGTGGGAATGGGGCTCGATGAAGAAGCACTTGCGCCCGTGCACGAAGCCGAAGTAGACGGTGCAGTGGATGGCGCCGTCGAACCAGGGCACCCACAGATCGCGGTAGACCTCGTGCATCTCGAAGATGTGGTCGTAGCGCAGGGTGTCGTACTTGGGCAGGATGATCTCGACGTGATTGCCGCGGATGGCCAGCTCCCTGCTCAGTCCGAAGACCACGTCGGCCAGGCCGCCGACCTTGGCCACCGGGGCCATCTCGGGGGTGATCTGGACGATGTACAGGCTCGGGCGGTGCTCGACGTGCACCGCCGGGGCCGGCGGCTCGGGGTGGGGCTCGGGCTCGGGCTCGTAGCCGGAGTCGGGCTGGTCGTCTTGGCTCGGAAGGTCGGCGGCGGCCTCGGGCCGCGACGCCGGGGCGGGCTCCTCCAGCGACTCGGAGACCGGCTCGGGTCGGCCGAGGGCCGATTCCGGTGCGGTGATGGCGCTGGTGGGCTCGCTGGGCGCGTGATCGGCGGCGGACTGGGCGCTTCGGGCGGGCTGATCGTCGGCGACGGCAGCGACCGGGGCGGCCTTGATTGGCGCCGGCTCGGCCTTGGCCGCGGCCGACAGCTGCTCGGCGGGCTTAGCGGCCGCGACCTTGGGCGCGACGGCCGGCGGCGTTTTCGCCTCGGCAGGGACGCTCGCGCTCACCGCCCCGCCCTGCTCCGGCGTCACCGCCGGCTTCGTCGCGGCTCCGGTCGCCGCGACCTTCTTGGTCGGGCTCCGGCGTGACGCGGTCTTCTTCGCGGTGGTCGATGTCTTCGCCGCGGTCTTCTTCGATGGGATGGTCTTTTTCGCCATGATGGGGCTCTGCTGCTGCTCGTGCTCGTGGCGCGCCGCGCGGGCGTGGACGGGCGATGGAAGATGTTGCGGGCCGGGGATCAGTCCTCGATGGACTCGAGGGCCGCGGGCTCCGCGACCGGCTTGAGGATGATCGCGCCCAGCGGCGGCAGGGTCACCACCAGGGAGTCGGGCCGGTTCATCCAGTTGACGGACTCGGTGCGGAGCGGCCGATCGCCGTTGCCGACGCCGCTGCCGCCGAAGGCCGCGTCATCGGAGTTGAAGGCCTCTTCATAGGTGCCCGCGCTGGGCATGCCGATGCGATAGCCGTCGCGCGGCACCGGGGTGAAGTTCAGCGCCACCACCAGATGGCCGCCGTCGTCGGCGGCCCGGCGCTGGTAGATGAGCACCGAGTTCTGCGCATCGTGGCAGTCCACCCACTCGAAGCCCTGCCAGTCGAAGTCCTGGGTGTGCAGCGGGGCCTCATCGCGATAGAAGTGGTTCAAGGTCCGCACCAGCTCGCGAATGCCCTTGTGGAAGGGGTACTCCATCACATACCAGTCGACCACCCGGGTGCTGTCCCACTCCTCGCCCTGACCGAACTCGCAGCCCATGAACAGCAGCTTCTTGCCGGGGTGGGTGTACATGTAGCTGTAGAGCAGACGCAGGTTGGCGAAGCGCTGCCACTCGTCGCCGGGCATGCGGTAGAGCAGCGAGTGTTTGCCGTGGGTGACCTCGTCGTGGGAGAACGGCAGCAGGAAGTTCTCGGTGAACGCATAGAGCATGCTGAAGGTCAGCGAGTCTTGGTGGTACTGCCGATGGATCGGGTCCTCCTTCATGTAGCGCAGGGTGTCGTTCATCCAGCCCATGTTCCATTTCAGGTCGAAGCCCAGGCCGCCCAGGTAGGTCGGCTTGGTGACCTGGGGCCAGGAGGTCGACTCCTCGGCCATCACCAGCGCACCGGGGATCTGGGCGTGGGTGACCTCGTTGAGCTCGCGCATGAAGTCGATGGCCTCCAGGTTCTCGCGCCCGCCGTGGCGGTTGGGCACCCATTCGGTGCGCGAATAGTCCAGGTAGAGCATGGAGGCGACGGCGTCTACGCGCAGGCCGTCCAGGTGATATTCCTCCAGCCAGAACAGGGCGCTGGACATGAGGAAGTTCTTCACCTCGTTGCGGCCGAAGTTGAAGATCAGCGTCGACCAGTCCAGGTGCTCGCCGAGCCGCGGGTCCTCGTGCTCGTACAGCGCGGTGCCGTCGAAGCGGCCCAGGCCGTGGGCATCCTTCGGGAAGTGGGCCGGCACCCAGTCGAGGATGACGCCGATGCCGTGCTCGTGGCAGTGGTTGATCATCCAGCGGAAGTCGTCCGGGCTGCCGAAGCGGCTGGTGGGGGCGTAGTAGCCGGTGGTCTGGTAGCCCCAGGAGAGGTCGAACGGGTGCTCGGTGATGGGCATCAGCTCGATGTGGGTGAAGCCCAGATCGAGGGCGTATTTCACCAGCCGCTCGCCCAGTTCGCGGTAGTTGAGCATCTCGCCCTCGGGGCCGCGCTGCCAGGAGCCCAGATGCACCTCGTAGATGGTCATGGGCTGGTGCAGCCAGTCGTAGTCGGCGCGGGCCGCACACCAATCGCTGTCGCTCCAGCGGAACTGGGTCGGCGGCTCGACGATGGTGGCGGTGCTGGGGCGCACCTCGAAGCGGCGACCATAGGGGTCGGACTTGAGGTGGATGGAGTCGTCCCGCGCCCGCAGCTCGAACTTGTACAGCGCGCCCGGGGCCAGGTCGGGGATGAACAGCTCCCAGACGCCGTTGCCGTGCACGCGCATGGGGTGCACGCGCCCATCCCACTGATTGAAGTCGCCGACTACGCTGACGCGGGCGGCATTCGGCGCCCAGACCGCGAACAGCACGCCGGCGATGCCGTCGGTCTCGTGCACGCGGGCCCCGAGCATGCGGTAGGCGTGCCAATGCTTGCCCTCGCCGAACAGGTGCATGTCGAAGTCCGGCAGCTGGATCGGGAAGCAGTAGGGGTCGTGGCCGATGTGCTCGCGGTGGTCGTTGTCGCGCCAGATCAGCCGGTAGCGCTCGGTCAGGGTATCTGCCGGTCCGCGCCATTCGAACAGGTCGCTGCCGTTGAGGCGGGTCATCTCTTGGCCGTCTTGGCCGGCATCGGCGATGGTGACGGTCTCGGCCTGAGGCAGGATCACCCGCACCACGACGTCGTCGCCGTCCGGGTGGCGCCCGAGCACGGAGAAGGGGTCAGCGTGTCGCGCCTCGGCGATCAGCTGCAGGGGCTCGGGCAGTTGGGATTGGGTCATCCTGGATACCTCGTTATGAATGTTCGGATGGGGTGCGGCGGGGAAAGCGGCGGGCGCGCGCAGTTGCGCGCCATTGCGGCGCGCATTATGCGGTATCAGGCGAGGACTTGCGCGCCCTTGCGCGCCGAATGCCACCGGTCAGCCCAGCGCGGGCCGGCAGTTCAGGGGGTAGGCGCGGGAATCGTGGTCGCTGGCCAGGCGGAGGCCGAGGCGGAGACGCCGAGTCAGGGCGAAGCGGTTGCAGTCGGTCAAGCTGAACCGCTTGTGGTCGCAACCCTCGAGGATGGCCCGGGCGGCCCGCCGGTCTTTGGGCGAGATGCGCCCGACTCGGGTCATCAACTGCTCTTTCTAGGGTCAGCGCTACCGGCAGCGGACGCCGGGCACCGCCCCCGCGGTACGCCGGGCCTTGCCCGACACCGGGGTGCCGGTGCTGATGGTGACCTTAGGCGATTGCCTTAGCCGTGATGGGTGTCTTGGGTGTCTTCGCCGCTGTCGGCAGCGTCGCGGGAGCGGCGGCTGATCGGTGACGAGGACAGCGTGAACAGCCAGACCACAAAGCCGATGAAGACGACGAATTCGACCATCGGGAGAGACAGATTCATGGTGCTTGCTCCGGGTGTGCCGCCGGCCCGAGGTGGCCGGCGTTGTGCTTCATCAGCTTGTATCCGGGCAGGCGATTTCCAAGCGCAACAGTCAGGTATCGCCCTTCCAGAGCGCGGCGAAGTGGTGCGTCGGCCCGTGGCCGCTGCCCACATCGAGCTGATCCGCGGCGGCGATGGCCCCGCTGATGTAGGCCTTGGCCTCGCGCGCCGCGGTGGCGACGTCGCCGGTCACGGCCAGACGCGCCGCGAGGGCCGATGACAGGGTGCAACCGGTGCCGTGGGTGTTGGCGGTGGCAAACCGCGGGCCTTCGAGCCACTGGCCGCCGTCGGGGCCGACCAGATAGTCCGGGCTGTCCTCGCCGTCGAGGTGGCCGCCCTTGAGCAGCACCCAGATCGGGCCCAGGTCGCGCAGGGCCTGGGCGAAGGCCATCATCGACTCGCGGCTGCCGGGCTCCGGCCGGCCGAGCAGGGCCGCGGCCTCGGGCAGGTTCGGCGTCAGCACCAGGGCGCGGGGCAGGAGACGCTCGCAGATGGTGGCGATGGCCTCCTCGGCCAGCAGCCGATCGCCGCCCTTGGCGACCATGACCGGATCGAGCACGACGTTGGCGGCGGCATGCCGCAGCAGGGCATCGGCCACGGCGGCGGCAATGTCGGCGGTGCCGATCATGCCGATCTTGACGGCATCCACCCGAATGTCGTTGAAGATGGCGTCGATCTGGGCGGTGACAAAGGCCGGCGGCACCAGCTCCACGGCGCTGACGCCGCGGGTGCTCTGCGCCGTCAGCGCGGTGATGGCGGCCATGGCATAGGCGCCGTTGGCGCTGATGGCCTTGATGTCGGCCTGGATGCCGGCCCCGCCGGAGGGGTCGGAGCCGGCGATGCTGAGCACGTTCGGGGTCATTGCGCGGTCTCCCGGGTCGCCTGCGCGGCGGCCCATGCGGTGGTGATCTCTGCCGCCGCGGCCGCGGGATCGGCGGCGCCGCAGATGGCCGAGACGATGGCCAGCCCCTGCGCCCCGGCCCGACGGACCCCGACCGCATGCGCGGCGCGCAGACCGGCGATGGCGACCACCGGCAGCGGGCTTGCGGCACAGATGCGCGCGAGCCCGTCGAAGCCCAGGGGCTGCTTGTGATCGGGCTTGGTCCCGGTGGCGAACACCGGCCCAACGCCGAGGTAGTCGACCACGCTCGGGTCCACCGCGGCGAGCTGGTCCAGGTCGTTGACCGAGCGCCCGATGATGGCCGCCGACCCAAGCAGCACGCGGGCCTGTGCCGCGTCGCCGTCGCTCTGGCCCAGATGCACACCGTCGGCGCCGATGGCCGCGGCCACCTCAGGTCGGTCGTTGACGATCAACGGCACGCCGCTGCCGTCCAGGGCTTGGCGCAGCGCCCGCCCGGCCGCGACCAGTGCCGCCGCATCGGCCTGCTTGTCACGCAGTTGTACCAGGGTGACGCCGCCGCGCACAGCGGCAAGCACGGTCTCCACCAGGCCGCGATGCGAGCACAGCGGCGGGTCGGTGACCAGATAGACGGATAGATCGAGGGGTTTCTTCATGGCATCACTATCTGGGGCAAGCCCGGCGCGAATCACAGGCCGCCTGCGCCTGGGCGGTTGGCCTTGCCACCGCCTTGACCAGCCTCAGCGCCCCCGCCACAGCGTCTGATACAGGTCGTGGCGGCGGTCCTTGAGGTTCTGCACCGTGCCCTCGTTGCGCGCCTCGCGCAGGGCCTCCAGACGCAGGTCGGCAAAGGCGACGGTCTCGACGTTGGGCGTGGTGTCGGCGGCGATGCCGTCGCGGGCGAAGGGGAAGTCGCAGGGGGTGAGGATGCAGCTCTGGGCGTACTGGATGTCCATGTTGGCGACGTTGGGCAGATTGCCGCAGTTGCCGGACATGACCACATAGAGCTGGTTCTCCACCGCCCGCGCCTGGGCGCAGTAGCGCACGCGCAGATACGACTGGCGCTCGTCGGTGCAGAAGGGCACGAACAGGATGTTGGCCCCTTGGTCCGCCAGGTGCCGGGCCAGCTCCGGGAACTCTGCGTCGTAGCAGATCAGCACACCGATGGGGCCACAGTCGGTCTCGATGGCGGCAAGCTCGTCGCCACCCTCGATCTGCCACCAGTAGACCTCGTTCGGGGTCGGATGGATCTTGGCCTGGGCGTGGACCTCGCCGTCGCGCAGACACACATAGCAGATGTTCTCCACCCGACCGGATGGCATCAGCGTCGGGTGCGAGCCGCCGATGATGTTGATGTTGTAGCGCAGGGCCATCTCGCGCAGGGCGTCCTTGATCGGGTCGGTGTAGCGGGTCAGGGCCTCGATGGCCGCCGCCGGCTCCAGCTCCTTGGCCTCCATCGACAGCAGCTGGAGCGAGAACAGCTCCGGGAAGACGCAGAAGTCCGCCCGATAATCGGCGGTGACGTCGACAAAGTAGCGCAGCATGTCGACAAACTCGTCGAACGAGCCCACGCGGCGCTGCTGGTACTGCACCGTGGCTACACGCACCACATCCGGCAGCCGACCGCCGAAGCGGCGGACGCTGGCCAGCTCCTCGGCCTCGGGCGCGCTTGGGTTGCGCCAGAGCAGATGCACGCCGTAACCCAGGGACTGGACGTCTTCGTCCCAGTAGTCCGGCAGCAGGCCGATGACCTCGAAGTCGTTGCGCAACTGGAAGGTCAGCACCGGATCGCGCTCCTGGCCGGCGACCACCGCGTCCAGATAGGCCCCGGCATCGGCATAGCGCTCACGGGCATCGGCCAGGGTCGGCAACCGCCCGCCGTAGACGATGCCCCTCAGCGCCAGGTCGTGGACCAGCTTCTTGCGCTCATCGTATAAACGCTGGCCGATGCGCCGCCCGCGATGATCGGGATCGACGCAGACCTCCATGCCGTAGAGATGATCGCCGTGGGGGTCATGCCGGGAGGCGTAGCCGCCGCCGGTGATCCACTGCCAGCTATGGGGCTTGAGCGCGATGTCGCCACCGATGCGGAAGCTGGCGCAGTAGCCCAACACCTCCCCGTCCACCTCCACCAGCAGCTGACCCTGGGGGAACTGGTTGATCTGCCCGCGCAGCATGGCCGCGCTGTAGTCGGTCACGCCGCTGCCGGCGTAGGCGCGGTTGAACAGCGCGCGCACGGCGGGGATGTCTTTCACCGTCGCCCGGCGGACGACGAGCTGGGGGCCGAAGCCCGGGGATTCGGTCATGGAGGATCGGAGATGCTCGGCCGTGTTGTGTTAGCCCAAGGGCAGGATGGCGCCGACCACTTGGCGGATCTGATCGGCATCCAGCGGCTTGGCGATCAGCTCGAACTCCAGCCCGTCGTCGGCCGCCGCGCGCAACTCATTCATGTATTCCGAATGGAAGGCGGTGACGATGTAGATCGACAGGCCGGGGTCGATGCTGCGCAGGACGCGCATCACCTCGACACCGTTCATGCCGCGCATGCGCAGATCCAGCAGGATCAGATCGGGCCGGCGCTCGCGCACGGCAGCGATGCCGTCGGGGCCGTTCGCGAACGCCGCCACCTCGTAGCCCAGGCCGCCCAACGCCAGCGAGAAGGCGTCGCGCACGCCCTCGTCGTCATCGATGATCAGGATGTATCTGCTCATGGTCGATCAGTCTTGCCCCTTGGTCGTTGCCCCGGCGGTGCCGTTCGGGATCCGGATGATGCAGCGTGCACCCTCGGACCACCCCCTGTCCAGATGCAGCTCGGCGCCGATCTCGGCCAGATTGCGCGCCGCCACGCTGAGCCCGAGCCCGGCGCCCTCCCCCGGCGGTTTGGTGGTGAAGAACGGGTCGAAGACGCGCCCGGCGATTGCTGCCGGCAGGCCGTCGCCATTGTCCTCCACCGCCAGCTCCGGCGCGCGTGCGCGCACCATACCCCGGGCATCCGGCTTCTGGCGAACGGCGCATCACATCGAAAAATCTGTCCAAGCGCCTAGTCGCGCCTTCGCGCCTTCGCGTGAGATTCATGAAATATCCGGGCTACCACCGCAGCGGGGCGATGACCCCTGGCCCACCTTCCGACCCAATCGCGGACCGCCGCGGCGGGGATCGGGATCGGGATCGGGATCGGAATCGAGACCACCGCCTGCCACCCTGTGGCAGGATAGCCCCCCACAAAGCAGCCCCAACCGGAGGAGCACCAACCATGTCCGTTTTGATGGAATTCAGCATCTTCCCCACCGACCAGGGCGAGAGCGTCAGCGCCCATGTCAGCGAGGTGATCCGCATGGTCCGCGCGTCGGGCCTCGAATATCGCCTGACACCGATGGGGACGGTCATCGAGACCGAGACCGTCGCCGAGGCCCTGGCCATCGTCGAGCAGGCCGCGGCCGTCCTCGACGCGCGCGACTGCCGGCGCATCTACTCCGCCATCAAGCTCGACATCCGCAGCGGCACCGAGGCCCGGATGACGCAAAAGATCCGCTCGGTGGAGCAGCACATCGGCGACGTGGAGCACTGAAGGACCACCGGGCCGCGGCAGCGGGCCCAGCGCCCCGAAAGGACTCGGGCGCCCCCCCGATCCGACGCCAAGCGAAGCGCCGCCTCGCGCCAACGCTGCAAGCCCAATCAATCGCCATAGCGGTAAGCCCGGACGACCAAGCCGGCCAGGACCAGCGCCCCGGCCCCATGCACCCAATCCGATCCGGGCCAGAGCATCGCCAGCGCCGCGGCACCGAGCAGCGCCCGCGCGAGCCAGCCCAGCGGCCGACCGAGCCAGCCCTGGAAGGCGCAGGCCAGCGCATACAGCGCCAGCAACGCAAAGGCGAAGATGCTCAACACCTGCACCCAGTCGCCGTAGAGAAACGGCGTGTAGGCGAACAGCACCGGGACGACGTACAACCCCTTGGCGAGCTTCCAGGCGGTGAGCCCGGTGCGCATCTGGCCGCTGCCGGCGATGGCGGCGGCGGCAAAGGCGGTGAGGCAGACCGGCGGGGTGACGTTGCTGTCCTGACTGAGCCAGAAGATGATCATGTGCGCCGAGAGCAGGATGCCGGTGACCAGCGCCGGGCTGAGCAGCTGCTCGTACAGGCCGGTGACCAGCGACGGATCGAGGCCGCGCAGGGCCGCGAGCAGGGCCTGGGCCTGGTCCGCGGACATGGGCTGGCCGGCCAGCGCGGCCTGCTCCGGGGCGGCCAGCATCAGCATGGCGCTGGTGGCCGCCGGCAGCGCCGCGCCGTCGGCGATCAGCGCGATGACCTGGGCCTCGGCGATGAGGTTGTACAGCGCCGGGGCCGACAACGTCGCCAACACGATGTAGGCGGCGGTGACCGGAAGACCCATGCCCAGCACCAGCGACGCCAGCGCGATCAGCACCAGGGCCAGCAACAGGCTGCCGCCGGCCCAGGACTGGATCATCAGCGACAGGGTGTTGCCGACGCCGGTCATGGCGATGACGTTGACCACCAGGCCCACGGCCACCAGCAACAGCCCGGTGGTGATCATGTTGCGGCTGCCCAGCGCCAGCGCATCGAAGATCGCCCGCGGCCCCATCCGCCGCGGCGTCAGCCAGCTCGCGCCCACCACCGCCAGGATGGCGACGCCGGCGGCATAGGTCGGCGTGAAGCCGGCCACCAGCATGCCGATCAGCACGCCGATGGGGACCACGAAGACCAGGCCGCCGTTGCGCAGGATGGTCCGCAGGCCCTCGCCGTCCGCCGGCTGCCCCCCATCGCGCTGAAAGCCGAGTCGCTTGGCCTCGATACGCACGAAGAAGGCCACCGACAGGAAGTACAGCAGCGCCGGCAGCGCCGCCACCAGCACGATCTGCCCGTAGGGGATCTGGGTGTAGCTGGCCATGACGAAGGCGCCGGCGCCCATGATCGGCGGCATCAGCTGGCCGCCGGTGCTGGCCGCGGCCTCCACTGCGGCGGCAAAGCGCGGCGGGAAGCCGGCGCGGATCATCATCGGGATGGTGATGACGCCGGTGGAGACGGTGTTGGCGATGGCCGAGCCGGAGATGGTCCCGGTGAGCCCCGAGCTGACCACGGCCACCAGCCCCGGCCCGCCGACGATCCGCCCGGCCAGCGCCCGGGCCATGGCGACGACGAAGTCGCCGGCCCCGGAGCGCACCAGAAAGGCCCCGAACAGGATGAACAGGAAGACAAAGCTCACCGAGATCTGCGCCAGGCTGCCGAACAGGGCATCGTCGCCGAAGATGCTGCGAAACAGCACCGTCTGCACGCTCAAGCCCGCGAAGCGCATGACCCCGTCGATCAGCCCACCCCACCAGAGCACATAGCTCAGCGCCACGACGATCAGCAGCGGGATGATCCAGCCGGTGGTGCGGCGCACCAGCTCGACGGCGCCGACGATGGTGATGACGGCCAGCACCTGCTCGGTACCGGTCAGCTCGACACCGCGGGCGTAGATCGCGTCTTCCGATGCGATGAGCCACAGCGTCGCGCCGACCACCAGCGCACCGAAGGCCATATCCAAGGCCAGCACCCAGCGCGAGCGCGCCAGCGCCTCCCGGCGCAGCGGCGGGTACAGCAGCAGCGCCAACACCCCAAGCCCGGTGAAATGGATGGTCGCCTGCCACTGGGTCGAGAACCAGGTGGTGAAGTTCATCACCAGATGCAGCAGCGCCAGCGCCGCCCCGAGCCCATAGACCAGCGCGCGCACCCGCGGACCTTGGCGCAGGCCGACGTCGAGCCGAGATGAGTGATTCCGGGAGGTTGGTTGCATAGGCCGACCCTGGGATGCCCGCGGCGAGGTGTTGAACGCTAGATCATAACGCGTTGGCCGGGTAAAGGAACGCAACCCAGCGACGGCCGGAGCTGGATCTCCCGACGTCAACCCAGCCTAGCGCTGTTAGCCAACGTTGCCCGCATCGCGCACCCCCGCCACCCGCGTCATGGCCAACAGACAGCCCAGCCCCAGGGCCATGATGGCCGCCACCATCACCAGGGAGCCGTTGAAGGTACCGGTAAGCTCGGACAATTCACCGGCGACCACGGGCGCGACGATCTGGGCGACGCCGTAGCCCAGGGTCAACTTCGCCATGATCTGCGCCGGATGCGCCGGGAAGCGCACGCCCACCATGGTGAGCACCAGCGACACGATGCCGATGAAGGTGAGCCCGAACAGCAGCGAGCTGGCCACCGCTGCCGCCAGCGAGCCGCTTATCACCGGCAGCACGATGCCCAAGATCTGCAGCAGGTACGCCAGCTGCAAGGTGCGCAGGTAGCCGAGCCGGCGCGCCACCCGATCCCAGAGGATCGGCGCCGGCGCCGCCGCCACGCCCACCAGCAGCCACATCAGCCCGCCCTGCCCCGCCAGCGCCGGCTGCTGGTCGGTGATCAGCACGGTAAAGGTGGCATTGATGGCGTAGCCGAAACCGGCGCACAGATAGGCCCCCTGCAGCAGCCACAACCACCAGGGCGGGGGCTCGCCGGCGCCGTCGACATGATGCGCGGCCAGCGGCTTACCCTGATTGGGCCGCGGCAGCCAACGCCAGGCCGGCACCATCAGCACCACCCCGACAAAGGTCAGCAGCCACCACTGCCCGCGCCAGTCCGCAAAGGGCGCGGCGAGCTCCACCAACAGCCCCCCGAACAGGATGCCGATGCCAAGGCCGCTGAAGTGCAGCCCCAGCTCCGCCCGATGCCCATGCCGGATCAGCCAGTTGAGGATCAGCCCCGAGCCCAGCATCAGCCCCGCGGCGGTGCTGAGCCCCGCCAGATAGCGGCTCACGCCCCACAACACCGGGGACTCGGCCAGCGCCATCATCGCCGTGGTCAACACCGCCAGCACCAGCCCGATGCGATAGAGCCGATCCTTCAGCATCAGGTCCTTCAGCCGGGTCACCAACAGCACCCCGGACAGGTAGCCCAAATAGTTCCAACCGGCAAGCCAACCGGCCAAGGCATCGCCCATACCGGTCTGCGGCTGCATATAGGCCAGCATCGGCGTATACGCAAAGCGCGCCACGCCCATCGTCAGCACCAAACCGAAAATACCCGACGCCAACACCGACAACGGACCACGCGACATAAGACCCCCGACAAACCAGATCGACAACGGCGCAGTCTAACCGCAACGCCGGGCGCACGGCCGGGTGCGTAGTCGGGTTGAGGCACGAGACCCAGCGACGGCCAGAGCCGGGTTTCCTTGGACTGGGAGCAGCGGCGTCTCGCCGCTGATTGGCCGCGGCGGCAACCTGCGGCGGCTCGGGGGCGGGACGCCCCCGCTCCGGGGACTGAGAGCAGCGGCGTCTCGCCGCTGATTGGTCGCGGCGGCAGCCTGCGGCGGCTCGGGGGCGGGACGCCCCCGCTCCGGGGACTGGGAGCAGCGGCGTCTCGCCGCTGATTGGCCGCGGCGGCAGCCTGCGGCGGCTCGGGGGCGGGACGCCCCCGCTCCGGGGACTGGGAGCAGCGGCGTCTCGCCGCTGATTGGCCGCGGCGGCAGCCTAGCCTGCGGCGGGTCGGGGGCGGGACGCCCCCGCTCCGGGGACTGGGAGCAGCGGCGTCTCGCCGCTGATTGGCCGCGGCGGCCACCTGCGGCGGCTCGGGGGCGGGACGCCCCCGCTCCGGGGACTGGGAGCAGCGGCGTCTCGCCGCTGATTGCAGGTGCCGCCGGCGGGGTCACATAGGACGTCGTCGGGGGTCGGGGCGACCATCTCGACCATCTCAACCATCAGCTGGATGATGTGGCGCGGGGTGCGGAACTGGCCGTTCTGGCCGGCGGAGGCGATCTTGCCGAGCATGTACGCGTCAATGGGTATTCTTCCAGCCAAGACTCTCAAGCCATTCAGGCAATTGGGCGTCGCCGTCCTCAGGTTCTCCACAGCTTGTCCGCAGGCTCGTCCCAGGGCCGTCAAGCAGCGGGGGAAGCGCCGTAAAGGCGCTAACATTCAACGACTTGAAAAACTGTACGATTTTCGGACGATCTATAGGGCACACCCGCAGGAACAGCAACTTGGAGCGGTTATCGACACACTTATCCACAACTGTTTAACAGCGCCCGGGGATAAGCCAGGGCCGGGGCCCAGGGGGGACTTCCGCGCCGCCCGCCTGTACGATTTTCGATCAACCGAACGTTCACAGCCGTGGAATCAGCGACTTGGCTCGGTTGTCGACAGGGTTACCCACAGTTGCCGAACAGCACCCGGGGATAAGCCGGCCCGCGCGCTCGCTCGCGTCTGCGCGGGCGTTCAGGGTCTGGGGAGCGGTGTCATCGGCAAGGCCGGGGTTCTCGCTCGCAAACCAGATCGGTCCCTCGCAGCTGGGTCCCCGGCAGGATGATGTCGCGCATATCGGGCTTGCGTCCGGTCAAGATCCAGTCGCAGAGGTGGGCGATCTGATAGGAGATCAGCGGCGGTACCGCATCGCCGATGTGGCGGTAGCGGTTGGACAGGCCGGCATCGGCGAGCACGAACGGGTTCGGGAAGCCCTGCAGCATGGCCATCTCGCGGACCGAGCAGAGGCGGTCCGCTTCGGGATGCGCATAGCGCCCGTTGCCGACGTGGGCGCACTCGCGCTTGATGGTCGGGGCCGGCCGGTCCCAGGCCATCCGGCCGTAGACGTCGGGGTAGGAGCCGAAGCGGCCCGCGGCGGCGATGCGCTGCATCGACGGCGTGAGCAAGGTCTCGGCCTCGGCATGGGCGAGCAGGTCCATCCAGGAGCCGCCATCACGGGGGATGGCGCGGATGCGGCGCAGCACCTCGGACGAGGCGAAGCCGGGGTAGGCAAGGCGCCCGGTCGCGTCCGCGCTGATGGCCTGGAAGGCGCGGCGGACCGTCAGCGCCTGGGGGCGGACCGTCCAGCCGTGCCATAGGTCGTCGGGCGTGCGCAGGCTAAGCGCCGGCTTGACGGCGATGACGATGGCGCGCTCACGCACCTGGGGCAGGCCGAAGCGGCTGAGCAGGTAGTTGGCCCCGGCAACCCGGTAGCCGCGACGGGTCAGCGTGGTGCGGAACGCCTGATAGTGGTGGGAGAAGTTGCCGCGGATGAGTTCGCGGGCGTTCTCCATCACGACGATGTCGGCATCCAGGGCCAGCGCGAAGGCCGCGGCACGCCCCACCAGGCCGTTGCGATGGTCGTCGTTGCGATGGTTGTGGGGATTGGCTCGGCTGAAGCCGGTGCAGGGCGGGCAGACGCTGAGCACATCGACACCGGCGACGCCCCCGAGCCCCAGCGCGGCGGCCAAGCGCTCGGGCGGGAGTGCGGCCAGGTCGAGGGCCTTGGGGGCAATGCCGATGTTGCGCGCGTAGGTGCCGTTGCATTGCAGTGCGCCGCCGCTCGGCTTGCCGATCTCGGCATCGGCGGCGGCGACCAGCCGAAAGCCCGGGTGGCGATGAAAGCCGAGGCTCATGCCCCCGGCACCGGAGAACAGGTCGACGACGGTGAAGCCGCCTGCGGGATCGCTCATGCGGGGTCGGTCTCGTCGTCGGGGTTGGCGGGCAACGCGGCATCGCCGAGCCGATAGCGCACCTTCTGCTCGGCCACCGCCAGCAGCTGCGCGCGGTCCAGCCGCTCGCCGGGTGTCGGATACTGCAACTCGGGCGTCGGGCTCGGTCGCAGCCGGGCGGCAATACCCTCGGCCACCGCAACCGGGTCCCGGTACAGCTCGCACTCCCAGACCGTGATCACCGCCCAGCCCGCGGCGGCGAGGGCGCAGGCGTTGTCCGCATCCCGCTGCACGTTGCGGTCGAGCTTGGCCTGCCAGAAGGCGGCGTTGGTCTTGGGCTGCGTGGCGCGCTTGCAGCCCGGGTGCCGATGCCAGAAGCAGCCGTGGACGAAGATGACGGTGCGGTACCTGGGCAGCACCAGATCCGGACGTCCGCGCAGACCGGCACCGCCCAGGCGATACCGGAAGCCCAGCCGATGCAGCGCCGAGCGCAGGACCCATTCCGGCTTGGTGTCCCGGCCGCTGATCCGCGCCATCAGGCGGGAGCGCCGGGTTGGAGAGAACAGATCGGGCATGGCGATGGGATTGGGGATCGGGATGAAGCAGCCATGGCGCATGCTTCGGTTGAATCACTGCTGCAACGGGGCAAGCCGGCGCAATATCCTACGCTGCCCCAAGCCACATGCGGCGCACATGTCCGCATCTTCGCGCTCCGCCAAGGCGGTTGTCGTCCCGCCATCGATGCCGTCGTCGACATCGGTTGCGGTGTGGTCTTCAACCTTCGCCGCCATCTGGCCGGTCCCCATCGTGGGGTGTGTGTTGTTTGTAAGACTCCGCTTGACCTGTGTCAATTATCGATGGAGTCCTGGGTTTTCGTCGGGCATATCCCCAGGATATGCTCCGATCAAACGACAGTCTCGGCTTACGGAGCGCAGTGACGCAAGCCGAAAGGACCTGCACACGGAGACCCGCCATGCCCCCAGCCGCACGCCTTGGCGACATGCACACCTGCCCGATGGTCGACCCGGGCCCCAAGCCCCACGTCGGCGGCCCCGTCGCCACCGGCGCCCCCACCGTCATCATCTGCGGCCAGCCCGCCGCCCGCGTTGGCGACACCGCCACCTGCATCGGCCCGCCGGACAGCATCGCCCAGGGCTCGCCCACCGTCATCATCAGCGGCCAGCCTGCCGCGCGGCTCGGCGATATGACCGCCCACGGCGGCGTCATCACCATGGGCTGCCCCACGGTCATGATCGGCATGTCGGCCGGCGGCGGGGCACTCAAGGCCGCCGCCGCTAAGGGCGCCCCCTTTGTCGACTGCGCCATGGGCTGACGCGACCATCCGATGGAACCGGATACAGCAGACAGACCGGGCAGCCCCGGCCCCCTCGACGCCGCCGTCTTCGCCGCCCTGCGCCGCGAGCGCATCGCAGTCGGCCTCGCCGAGCGGCTCAACGACGGCCCCTGCCGCGCCGTCGCCGACCCCGCCGCCGGCACCGTGCGCGTCACAGCGCCCCTCGGCCAGCAGACCCTCTACGCGCCAGACGAGCAAGGCTTCATCGGCCAGGTGCAGAGCCCGCTCGGGCGGCGCTGGACGCTGGAGAACGACCCCCGAGGCCGCCTGCTCGGTCTCACCGACCCCGCCGGCACCCGTTTGGGCCTGCGCTGGGACGAGCGCGGTCGGCCCATGGGCATCGACCGGCGCGCCGGCGACGCCCCCGGCCCCGCCTGGCAGCTCGACTACGACAGCGCCGACAACCTCACCGCGCTGCGCTTCCCCGACGGCAGCCAAGAGACACTGAGCTGGCCGGACTTCGAGCACCTGGGCGAATACACCGACCGCGCCGGCGGCAGCCAGCGCTTCGACTACGACGCCCAAGGCCGGCTCATCGCCGTCACCGACGCCAACGGCGCCGTCACCCGCTTCGCCTACGGCCAATGGGACCGCCCCAAGGCCGTCACCTACCCCGACGGTCGCCGCGAGACCTACCTCTGGCGCCCATCCCCGGACGACCCGAGCCAGGCCCAACTCGCCGCCATCGGCGACGCCGACGGCCCCTACGCCCAGATCGACTACAGCGACGGGCGCATCAGCCGCATCCGCTACCGCGACGGCGAGATCATCGACTACGAGCACGACGCCGACGGCCGCATCCTCGCCGCCGTCGTCGATGACCGGCGCATCGCATTCAGCTACGACGACGATGGCCGCCTGCAAGGCGAGACCAACGGCAGCGCGACCATCGGCTACCGATACGACCCCAACGGCAGCCTCATCGGCATCGACGGCCCCACCGGCGCCATCGGCTACCGCCGCGACGCCGACCTGGATCTGGCCGGCATCACCGACTGGACCGGCACCGAGACCCCCATCCGCCATAGCCCCGACCAGCGCCAGACCGACACCCGCCTGCCCAACGGCCTGAGTTGCCGCGAGACCCGCACCGCCGCCGGCAAGCTCAGCGGCCTGCTCATCACCGCCGTCGGTCGCCCGGTCCACGACGCCCGCTACAGCTACGACGTCGAAGACCGCCTCACCTCCGTCAACGAGGCGGGCCGCCCGCTGCGCCACCACGACTACGACCCCTGCGGTCGGCTCAGCAGCACCATCGTCGAAGGCTGCAGCACCGACCCGCGGCGCCGCGGCGAGATCGACCGCTACGACGCCGCCGGCCACCGCCTCCAAGCCGGCGCCGCCCAGGCCCAATACGACCCCGCCGGCAAGCTGCTGACCAGCGGCGACCATACCTACGGCTACGACACCCGCGGGCGCCTCATCGAGCGCCGCGGCCCCGACGGCACCTGGACCTACCGCTGGAGCGACCGCGGCCTGCTCGTCGAGGTCCGCAACCCCCGCCGCCAGCGCATTCGCTACGGCTACGACGCCTTCGCGCGGCGCAGCTACAAACAGGTCACCGAGGCCGATGGCCGCACCGTCACCACCCATTTCCTCTGGGCTGGCGAGCAGCTCATCAGTGAGCTGGAGCATGGCCCCGACGGCACCCACCGCCGCGACTACTGCTGGCACCCCGACAGCCGCAGCCTGTTCGCCCTGCGCATCGACGGTGCGATCTACTACAGCCACAACGACCACCTCGGCTCCCCCCGGCGCATCAGCGATGCCCAAGGCCGCATAGCCTGGGCCGCCGACGCCACCCCCTGGGGCCAGGCCATACCCCTGCACGAGCACGTCCGCCAACCCTGGCGGCTCCCCGGCCAATATCACGACCCGGAGACCGGGCTGCACTACAACCGCTTTCGGTACTACGATCCGGGGTTGGGGCGCTATATCAGTCCTGATCCGATTGGGATTGCTGGTGGGCCAGACCTCTACGGCTATGCGGGCGACGATCCGGTCAACGCGCGCGATCCGCTCGGGCTTTGGAGTCTTGGAGGGATCGCCAAGGCAGCCATCTCCGTCGCCGTAGGCGTGGTCGCGGCGGTAGCCGTTA
Source organism: uncultured Gammaproteobacteria bacterium (assembly GCA_942491465.1). GTDB lineage: Bacteria > Pseudomonadota > Gammaproteobacteria > Chromatiales > Chromatiaceae > CALOBA01. The sequence continues at coordinate 115,481 of CALOBA010000073.1, read as the reverse complement.
CCGCTGCGCTTGTGGCCACAGCACCGGTCAGCTTGCCGGTCGCCATCGCTGCCGGTGCCGTAGCGGGATTGGCTGCCGGTCTCTCGCCCCCCCCCCCCCCCCCTCCCCCTCCCCCCCCCCCCCCGCCACCCAACCTTTCTTTTCCCTCCCCGACCCCCCTCCCCCACCAACCCCCCTCTCCCCCCCCTCCCCTCTTCCCAACCCCCCCCCCCTTTCCCCCCCCCCCCCGCCCCTTTTGCCTTCCCCCCCCGGCCATCCCCTTTCCTCCACCCCTCGGCTGGAGACTGGTTCCCGCGAAGGATCGCAAGTCCACGCCTTCCCCCATACGCTATGGCAGGCACCGATCACCTCGCCGCGCGGGGGCCAAATAGCGCACGAAGCGGGGAACGCCCACGAAGCAAATCCATTTGCTGTTAACGGCGCCAATCGACAAATAACAAACTTTCAAACCAGCGCTGCTGCCGACGGTTACGCGGACCTTCGTAACAACGAAATCGGGCGAGCAATTGGAGGCAAAAATCAACCATCAGACATGCAAGAGCTTTCTCTGGAAGTTTTGTCCCAGTTTCACGACGGAGGTCTTTGGGTTACTGAAGAGCAAGATGACGGCACTTGGTCCGCCGTTCAGCGATCAATTTCAGCCGAACAGTATGAAACCGCACATCAGCGGTTGATGGAGTTGAATGAGAACGGATGGGATGCTGAGCAGCAAGCCATTCGGGATTGACTGGCATGTGCGAAAGACAAGACCGCTAACCAAACGGTTACCTTAATGTTCGGCAAGAACAAACAAACTCGGAGCGTTGCTGAATGCCGACGAGATATTTCTTCGCTTTGGCACGAGTGTTCAGTATCTTGGTGTTTGCCCTGTCTCTTGGGGCGTTGATGAACTGCACTGGGAAACCAATGACTGTAAATCTCTATGATGCATTGAGTGAGAAATGCCCGCCTGACAAGTCTAGTTGCCTGATCGACCTCGCGACAATAACAAGCTTCCAATGGGATCGTGTCGTGTTCGTCAAAATGACCGCTGCAACGCAGGTAGTTGCCGCTAATATCGGCGTGGATATTCCGGGACGACAGGAGTTTGAAGACCTCATCCTCTTTCTAGAAGGCGGCAAGATCGTGGAAACGGTTCGGCGCAAGTACCACCCTGAAAAGCCATTCAAAGAGACTGTATTTTTGGACTTCTCCAGCACAGGCCAGAGATTCCTGGCATTTCCCGCGGCTGAAGCGACGTTCATTGCGAAGCGCATGGGTGCCAGAGGAGACAACTTTCTGTTATTCGCTCGTTCAGATGCCGAGGGTTGACGCTCATTTTTCGTCCTAGAGTGCATGGCACTTAGCCCTGGGATGGCAATTGGTACTACTGAAGACTTTTCAATATTTTGGGAGTCCCCCGCTCATGTTGACATTAACGGAACAACAGCTCGCCGCCCTCAACGCCGAGTCGGAGAAGATCTACCTGGAGCGACTGCTCCGGTTGCTGGCGGAGTGCTTCCCTGATACCGCCGAAGTCCCCGGGGCGGAACTGCGCCAAGGCGTCGCCGAGGAGATCGAGAAGGCCCGCGGCTATGGTCTGCTGAACGAGGATGAGATCGCCGTCTACGTGGTCACGGCCTGGCAGCTCGGGCGGGACTTCGACGGGTTCTTTCCGGCCGCGCAGCTGGTGCTGGCGTCGCAGGACTACAGCGGCGCCGAGAAGCGCGACTGGCTGCAGGCGTGGACGTTGACGATGTTCAAAGCGCTGCAGGGCGAGGGGTAGACCATGGCCTGGGGAGACGTCTTCAAGAACGCATGGAACCAGGCGACCGAGACGGCCAAGGAGGCGGCGAGCGCGGTGGCGACCGGGGCGCGCTGGGTCGGCAAGCAGTCCAAGGCGGCCTTTGAGTACAGCCAGGCGGTTGCCAAGAAGACCGCCGCGACGGCGATGCGGGCAGCGAAGGACGCGGTCAATGCGACGGTGGATGCGGCCGAAGCCGCCTACGACTGGGGCAAGGAGCGCGCCGTCGAGACCTATGAATGGGGCAAGGATAGCGCGGTGGAGGCCGCGGAATGGACCGCGGAAAAGGCCGTCGAAGCCTATCAATGGGGCAAGGAGAAGGTCGTCGACGCCTACGAGTGGGGCAAGGCGATGACGCAGCGGGCCATCGCCGCCACCCAGGGCATGGTGCGCGATGGGATGCGCAGCGTTGCCGATGCGGGGTTCGATGCGTTGGCCCGGGCACACGATGGCATCGCCACGCTCGCGGAGCGGGCGCAGAACGCCTACGACAAGGTGCGCGAGTGGCTCACCGGCAAGCGCCCGGATCGCTCCCAGCAGGACTGCTGCCCAGACGCCGACAGCGACGTCGGCGCCGACGGCCACTTCATGGCCCCTGGCGAAGACGGCAACTGCACGACGCTGGCGGGAGATGCCACCGCCGCGCAGGCGCGCTCGCGGACAACGCCGTCGCAGAGCCCGTGCTGTGAGCAACGCCGCGCGGCCGGCGAGCCGACCCGAGATATCGTCTACGTCAACGGTATCAACACCACCCGCAAGGACCACTGCCGCACCCTGCACGCCATTGCTGAGCAGACCTGCGGCAATGTCACCGGCATCTACAACGCCACCGAGGGCTTCCTCGGCGATGCGGTGCAGACCGGCCAGGATCGGCGGCTGATCAAGGCCGCCAACGAGGGCCGAGCGCCACGCGCCCATGATGGTCGCAACCCCGCCGTCGACCAGCTCAGCGACTACCTCTACGACGAGATCAGCGCCGGGCGCTCGCCGGAGGTATTCGCCCACAGCCAGGGCGGTGCGGTGACCAGCCTGGCCCTGTACGACGCGCAGGCGTCGCTGGGCATGCAGCCGGACCTTTACCCGGAACCGCTGGTGGACGTGCGCGTGACCAGCATGGGCGCCGCCGCGCCGTTCTGGCCGGATGGCCCAACCTATGAGCACTATGTCCATGTCAACGATGCCACACCATCGGCCTTCGGCCTCGGCCACCGCGGCGACGAGGACGGCGAGCGCGCCGGTCGCAACGCCAGCGTCATCCGCTTCTCCGGCGACCCGACGGACAACCGCCCGTTTGAGGTACGCAATCCCATGCTGGAGGTTGCGCCCAGCCTTGCGGCGAATCACGGCGTCGAGGACAGCTATCTGCGCATGCGCCATCAGCACGGCGGAGGCTGCCCATGAATGCCGCACGGCGGCGCGCGCGGCGCGCATCATCCTGCTGCTGGGCCTATGCCTGCTCGGCGGCTGTTTCAGTGGAGGGGCAGACATGACCGATCCGACCATGAACTCGCCGCGCGAGCGCGCCGACGCCCTGGTTGCGGGCTTCGGACGCTTCCTCGGCGTCGATGATGCCCAGTTGGACGCGAACGGCGATCGCTCCTTCGGCGAGGTGGGGTTTCGCTACGACCCGGCCAGCCACAGCCTGATCGGCCGCGCCTATGTCGCCAAGCTGAGACTGGACACCGGCGGGGCGCAGCGCCGTGAGAGCGTCGAGAAGAACCTCCGCGCCCTGAACGACCCGGCCATCGGCGGTATGTTCGAGCGCGGCGGCGGACATTTCATCATCGACGAGCAGGCCGATCGGGGGCGCGGGATGCTGTTCCTGGCCAAGGCGTTCCCTGTGGCCACCACGCGCCCGCGGGAACTGCGCCGGGATATGGAGGAGCTGATGAATCTGGCCGCGACCTGGACCATGCACTGGGTCGTGCGGGTCGCGCGCATCGCCCACGGGATGGAACAGCCGCCGACGCGACCGGTCACGCGCAACGACATCGCACGCTGACGCCCGCGCTGTCCAGATTGCCGGAACACTGTCGTGCCGAGGCATTTCCGTCCATTCCCGGTCCTGGCTGCAAGCCGCTTCGCGGGTCGTTGCGGGAGCGACTTTCAGCCGCGATGCCGCGTCTTCATCAGCCCGTCGAGGCGCAGCCGCTGACGGCATAACGGGCCAAATAGACGGCGCTCGGGCTAGTCCGCAGGGAACGGCGCAGCGGGCCGATCGGGAATGTTCACCCGCCGGCGCCGATGCACGACGCCGGCCCCATCACGCCGCCAGCAGTCGATCTCGGCGGGCTCGGCGGCCTCCAGCCAGAGCACCGTCACAGGCCCCAGGAAGGCGTCGAGCCCGGCGGGAGACATGGCCGGCAGCGCGGTGCGCAGCACCCGCGGGTCGTAGAAGCGATAGTACAGGTGGCGCCCGTCCGGGGCCTCGGTCCAGCAGTGCCCGCGCAGGTGTGCCGCCAGATCGGCGGCGGTTGCCGGGCTGGACAGGTAGATGCCCCAGCTACGGCCCCAGCCGCGATGGATCAGGTGGTCGATCAGCGCCGGGCGGCCCTGCAAGGCGACCAGCTGCGCCCCGTAGTCGGCCAGGTCCGCGGCCTTGGTGTCGTGCAACAGCGGGATCGGTATGCTGCCGGCGGTGCGCAGCAGCGCCGGTATCTCGTCATCGCGGGCGCCGTCGAGCAGGGCGTAGACCGGCTCGGGGGCCTGTTGCAGCATGGCGATCAGCGGCAGCGGGTCGGTCCGTGCCGAGGTCGGTTCGGCGTCGAGTGGGTGGATCATCGGTTCGGTCCTCGTCGATGGCTCATCCGCAGGGCGGTGGCGGCAACAATATTGCGCCGAGCGCACAAAGACAATGCGCAAACCGGCTTTGCCCTTTCTGCCGCGGCGCGAACGTGGTCTAAACGCGCGCCATGTTTCACCCCTTCCCCCCTCTACGTCGGCCTGCGCTACACGCGGGCGAAACGGCTGATCCAAATCATCGCGCCCGGACGCGAGAGTTTTTTGCCGCCTATCCAAACTGGGGTCGGACCATTGCAAATTCATGTTTTTTATCGCAAAACCCCGCAGCCAGGAAAGCTAGTGCTGCTTAGAACCGCGATTTCCAACACGAAATGGGCACTCTTAATTGAGAGGGCGATCCATGGCGAAAGCGAATCGGCATCACATTCCGGGGCACATCCGGCATCACCCACCGCTACCACAAGCGGGGGTTTCTTCTGAAATTCCCGCGCGACCGTGCGCGATGGTTGCAGTGGTTGTTCGAGGCGCGGAGGCGCTTCGGGTTCGCAGTCCTCAACGACAGACTGCTCGCATGTTGCGGTGCCGGAGCCGACGCGGAGCTTGTCGCACGCCGCCGGGACCGGGACCGGGACCGGGACCGGGACCGGGACCGGGTTGAGGAGACTATGAACAGTCCCTGGAATGTCGGTCGGCCGGAATGGACACAAGCACTTGCGGTTGGCGGTGAAGGGTTCGTGGGCGACGTCTTGGAGAAGCTGGGCGCGCGCGAGGGGGCGGCGCATTCAGGAGGGGGATGGGCACCATATGCTCCGAGAGCCCAAAGCCTCCTACGGGGGGCATTCTTGCCGTGAAAACGACCCGCTAACGGTCGACAACAGCTGTGTTTGGCAGGCAATTGAAGGAGATTCAGTTCGTTAGCGTGGCCCGACCTCGCTCTTGTCGAGGCGGAAATGGCGTGCAGGTCGGCGAGGGAATACTTGTCCTTGCCAATCTGGTAGGGCTGGATATTGTCCTCGAAGATCCCCTTGGTAGTGAAATCGAGCTTGTAGGTGTCGCGCCAGACTGCGAAGCGCTCCTTAACATCGGTGACGCTGCGGAAGGTTTTGAGTAGCGGATTCGCAAGCAGATACTGATCGTTATCGCGGTGGGCGATGATATGGCTCTGGTAGCTTAGCTCGGCGCTTTCAAAATCAGAGGCGTAGAGGCATAGAAACTGCGTCTCGCTGATATGCTGGGCGTAACTGAATAGCTGGTCGCCAGCTTGCTGCGTTTTATTCCATGCCTTATTAAATTCCGTACCCGCAGTCTTGCACTCGATAATCAGCAGCGGGTTGCCGAAATTGTCCTTGACCAGAATATCGGCACGACCACCGCTGGCCCCGCGCCCCAGCTTCCATTTCGGTTCCAGCTCGATGTGTTCGGGTTTGTAGCCTTTTTCCAGCAGCCGAAGGGCGCACTCAAAAACTACAAAGTTTTCATTCGCCGAGAAGTTGCAGGTCTGGCGTTCGTTGACGACTAGCCCATCAGACTCGGGATAGCTGATAGTCTGCTTGGTGACGTCGACACTTAGAAGTTGTTGAAATCGGCGACGATCGTCCCTTCTCACCGCCCCGCAGATCTTCGGAGATTTATAAAAGTGTTTTATGAAAGTAAAAACCTTAAAGCTCACCGCCCGCAAGTTTTGGACCAAACGATGATCAAGGCCCGTCTTGCTGTAAATGATATTTTTCAAAGTCCAGCAGCGAGGTGTTCCTCCATCATTCCGGCCAGGCAGTCGCAACGCCTTGCGTAGTCAGGGCTTCCAGCCCTGACTAGTCTCAGAGGATGGCCTCACTACGCGCAAGGCCCAACCCCGCCCAGGTGACCGGAACGATGATCAGGGCCGAAATTATCAATAGGTAACGGTTCACCTAACAACTAAAACGACTTTCACCTGATGTGATTTCTCCGGCAGGAAAGGCTCCAGAACTGTAGTGAAATTTGCGTTTGTTTTTTTTACTGAGCGAGCATCCGTGCCACCCTTTGGTTGGAGCGCAATGTTGGCATGAACGAATTTCCGAGGTTACGACGCAGACCATGAGGGCGATGCACATGTACTGCCTGCAGCTCGTTGCCGGAAGATCATCGGCGCCGTTATGCCGCAGTCGAGTCGTTGAAAAAGATCGGTTATGGGCGCAGCCTATGTCGCCCGGGTGCTCGGGATGAGTCGTCGTACGATCCACACCGGGATACGGAAACTCGAGCAGGTGGGCGACGACGATCCGGATGACCCGAAACGCCCCCGAGCGGAGGGACGCCGCGCGAGTGCGCCGGCGCGGAAAGGCGGTCGACCGCCGATCACCGAACGCAATCCGATGCTGAGGTCGGTTCTGCAAGAGGTTCTCGACGCGCACAGTGCTGGCAGTCCGACTGATGAGCGCGTGCTGCTGGACAGATCTCAAGCCATGGTAGAAGTTGGCGCAGCGGCTGCTTGAGAGCACGAGCATTGAGGTCAGTCGCAATACCGCCGCCGACTTGCTCGATCGGGCCGGCTTTCGTCGCCGGGCGCTGTGCAGAGCAGTTGATCACTGGGCAGGTCGACCCGCACGAGCGTGACCGACAGTTTCGTCACATTTTGCCCAGGCCTTTGCGCCGCTTGGCATGCTCGACGCGGTATCCCCGTGCTGTCCATCGACACGAAGAAAAAGAACCGCGTTCGGCACCTTGCACCGACCGGCAGTGCGTCCACTGACCCGCCCTTCGCAGGCGGTGTACGACCACGATTTCCAGCCACCTCGCCGAAGGCCGCCTGGTTGCTCTCACGGACGTCTACGATGTGCATGCCAAGAACGCAGGGTTCATCACCCTGGGCACCTCGCGGAAAACAGCGCCTTCGTTTGCGACGCCATCGCCTTGTCTTGGGTAAGGTTCTCTTCGGTGCAATGTACCCCGGTGCCACCGAGGCGATCCTGCTGGCCGACTGCGGCGGAGCCAACGGCGGCCCGCTCCCTGCGTTTCAAGGAGGACATGGAATCGAGCTCACCCAGCATCTCGATCGACGCCAGTTTGTGCGCGTGCGTATCGCGCACCATCCGCCCCTATACCTCTCGAAGTGGAATCCGATCGAACACCGTCTCTTCAGCCAGGTCGAGCGTAAATGCATGGAGCGGCAAGTAAAGATGCTCGATTCTCCCCAAGACCGCTCTGGAAACGGTTGAGAATGTCCGCACGCAAACCGGTCTACGGCTGTCACCGCGCACATTTCTTGATAAGACATATGATAACGGTACCCGTAAATGCTCCGACACGTTCCGCGATATCAAGGACCGATTCATTCGTCATGATGAGGTTCTCGGGCAGTGGAACTACGTGATTGACGCGAACGGGTTCTCTTGATAAGTCGTTTAACTTATTTCTGAACCTTTACTAGATATCATTTAGTGCCCTATTCTTCTAATGGGCAGATTGTTCTTGAGGCATAACGTTCAGCACAGCCCGACGCTTGCTGCTGGCCAGGGGTCGGGCTTGTGCGCAAGTTAGGGCATTAGTTTGCCGTGTTGCCATAGCTCATGCTCGCTGATGTCGATATCACAACTCCACGACACCGCGTAACCGCCGCTTTCCACCTGAACATTCCTGAAGAAAGCTTCGTCTTTCAAGGGGGCGAACATTTCGCGCTTCGTCAGTGGGCCGACGTTGTAACATTTTCGGGTGCCGTCGGTGAACGACACGACCAGGATGTGACCTGGGATTGCTTCAACTGTTTTGACGCGCGGAATCTGCATCAGCTTAGCGGTGGCAGCTTCTTGAACTCTTGGCTGTCCCACATTTTCGACAACTCGGATTGATACTCCGAAGCAACGGTGTCCGGTCCATTTCACAGATACGCTATCAACATAGGCTGACGTAAGTCGCCGGTTCATAGAGCGCTGGTGACGCCGGTTTGAAAACAGTGCTTAAAAAGAAGCGCAGCACTCTGGCAGGCTCACCTTGGAGGTGTAGCAGAAACACCGGCACGGTCCAGTCGGGTCGGTCGGTACCATCGGGTCGACTCAGTGGGTGCGATCGACTTGACGCTTGTCCTGTTTGCGCAACGCCTTCTCGTCGTTGAAGCCATCAAGCCCAAGGGTCGCGTGCAGCGCCAGGGGCCGACCAGGACACTGGTCACAGATGGCCAGGCGCGTCTGATTCTCGATGGCAACACCGTAGCCTTGCCCACGCCTTCCGAAGCTTGGCTTGGCTAAAGTGCATTTTTTCCAGGTGTCAAAACACTTCTCCTCGTCCCAGCGCCGCAAAAGCATACAGGAAGGCGATCACGCCGGAAAAGCGGCAGATCGAAGTCGTTGGAGTGAGAAACCCTCCACCTCAGATGACCACGTCGGGTGCGATTACGGACAAACGGGGTCGGACCATTGCAAATTCATGTTTTTTATCGCAAAACTCCGCAGCCAGGAAAGCTGGCGCTGCTTAGAACAGCGATTTCCAACACGAAATGGGCACTCTTAATTGAGAAGGCGATCCATGGCGAAAGCGAATCGGCATCACATTCCGGGGCACATCCGGCATCACCCACCGCTACCACAAGCAGGGGTTTCTTCTGAACTTCCCGCGCGACCGTGCGCGATGGTTGCAGTAATTGTTCGAGGCGCGGAGGCGCTTCGGGTTCGCAGTCCTCAACGACAGACTGCTCGCATGTTGCGGTGCCGGGGGCGCCGACGCGGAGCTTGTCGCACGCCACCGGGACCGGGACCGGGACCGGGACCGGGACCGGGTTGAGGAGACTATAAACAGTCCCTGGAATGTCCGTCGGCCGGAATGGACACAAGCACTTGCGGTTGGCGGTGAAGGGTTCGTGGGCGACGTCTTGGAGAAGCTGGGCACGCGCGAGGGGGCGGCGCATTCAGGAGGGGGATGGGCACCGTATGCTCCGAGAGCCCAAAGCCTCCTACGGGGGGCATTCTTGCCGTGAAAACGACCCGCTAACGGTCGACAACAGCTGTGTTTGGCAGGCAATTGAAGGAGATTCAGTTCGTTAGCGTGGTCCGACCCCGCTCTCCTGCTGGTTCAAGAGTGCGTCTTTGCCAGCCAGTACCTCATGGTGTCGTCTTTGATCGCCTGACCAGTTAATTGCAGTTTCACAGCTAAACCGCGGCCACATGCGCCAGCGCCGGCCGCAGTTTGGCGTCAATAGCGGTAATTTAGCGCTTGGCATCTTCGTATTCGCTTAATGGATGCACAATAAACACCTGGCTGCGGGACTTGCTTCGCTGACTTGGTTTATGCCATTTCCTCAATATTCTCTATCAAGCTGATATTAACCGCTTCTCGATAGCTATCGCGATCCAGCCCAAACTCACCGATGAACATTCTCAAAGTATTATCTCTCTTTTTAATATTGCAGGTAGCACAGACGTAAACCATGTTGACCAGTGTTGATAAACCGCCGCGAGATACGGGATAAATATGATCTGCATGAGGATCATCACCGGTAATGCTCGCAATAAGGGCACCAATAATCTTGGGGTAATCGCAGCTTGACAGCGCAGTGCTCCTTTGTCTTGTTTTCCGCTTGTGCAACCCGCGCACTTATAGTTCTTGTTTCTCCTTTTTCGCCTCTTTTAGCTTTGCCTGCCTCCAAGCCGGACTTCCAGATGAGACTGTAGAATTCATTTCTCTTCCAATCGGAATACATGCACTTACCATTTGAATATTGCTTCAGGGAAAATCCAACTCTGGCATCAAATCAATACCAATGCTTCTTTTTCGCCTTCGCGAGCTTATTGCTTCACTTGCCGCAATAGGAGCTCTTCATTGCCTCCTCCGTCATCTGTTCCATGAGCGAGGAAACAGCCCCAAAAAAGTGTTTTTATAATTTTGTTCTCTTCGTTTAAGCTCAAATATCTTTTCATTTATTTGCGAGCAATAGTATTTCCATCTTTCAGAGTATTTTTTATTTCGAGCACTCCACAACAAATGCTTTCTGAAGCGTTCTTCGTGCGCTGCTATCTCCGCCTCAATAATCTTGACGCTTCTGATTCGCTTATTATTTCTTCTCCGATGGGCCATTTTCAACTCTAACGTGAAGTCTTGCCTGCCGCCCGTTGCCGCGTCGGACATGACGGCGCGGCAACGGGAGATCGGGTCGAGGCGCGTATGTTGGGCATATGATTGCGCCTCTATTCGCTCAGTGTCTCGTCAACTCTGCGAATAACCAGGCGGCAAACGTACGGTTTTCTTGATGTGGAAACAAAAACGCCAACCATCAACCGTCCATTGCCGGATAAGGTTATCGTCCTGATCCATCATGCCTTCCATTTCACCGGCCCGCTATCGCGGCAGCTTCGCGAATAGGGCTGCGGAATGACCACTGATCCGTTTTCGCCACGCGTATTGATGAAACCAAGACGCGTAATGCGTTGCGAACAAGGTTGTTATTGTTGTCCGGCGTCCGACGTTGCTCACGGTTACAGCGAATCAGGTCGTCGCCGGTGACCGCAACAAAGCCTTCAAACGCACCACGCTGTTCGGATAAACCGGCGCGGCCTGAACGTGCTTAACGATGTCCGGACACGCTGCCGATCCAGACAGTGCTTATCCAGCGCGCGTGATTTCAGGCCGCGTTCAATTTGAGTTCAACGGTCGTGTAGTCGCCGCCGACCGCCGGGCCGCCTGAGTCAGCGGCGGTCGCACAGTGGTCGGGTTTGCGCCCTGTTGCCTTCCCCATTACGACAAGTGGAATCCAGAATACGCCCGTGGAATTTTGCCAGCCTCGAAAGATGGCTTCGGCATCGACGGTCATTCAGCAGTTCCGGCACCACCAGCAGCGGCGTTGCCAGGTTAGCTGATCCAGTCCAGCAGACCGCCATAACGCGTACCCGTAAGCTGGATCGTATGGGTGTGTGGATGTCGGACAAAATCGGGCATATCCTAACGCGGGGCGATGCCATCGCCTTATGCGCCAGAACGAGATCTCCGGGAACGGTATCCTGGTTGACAAAGTAATCAAAAATCCGACCAATGTGCCTATCCGGTGGCCGCCATATTTTTCGGGGTGGCCTTGTAGCCCTGAACGCCATTTCGGTAAGCTGGCGTAGTCGCAAGCGGCATCTCCCGCCACCGGCGTCCGTCAATCTGAGGCCGAGCTTGCCCTCACCCACCATGAAAGATCCGACATTGCCCTCCAACCTATTGCGACATGCTGGACACCAATTCAACAGATGTACTTTCGTTCTACTCCACATCTCCAGAGGAGCTGGTTGGCATTTCCGAAGTGCTCGAGCTAACGTTTCAATGGTCACCCATACCGCGCTGGTGCCGTACCTGACTGCTCGTTCAGTTGAATTCGGCGCGCATGGGTTTGCCGAGCCAATTAAGGAAGCAATACGTCAGAAGCCACGATCTCTCAATCTACGGCGTGTCCTTCATAACGAACATGCGTCATCGGCAGCCATAACCCGCCGACAAGCAATGGGTTCCAATTTCGCGTTTTAACAAGAAAATGCGGCTTGGCGATTTTCAGATAGAAACTCACGCACAGTCCATCAATTCTCCCAGTGGTACAGTGAATGCACAGTACCACCTCGCAACCGGATGATACTGGCCCAGGGAACTGCATCGGCATTTGCGCTGTTTTCGGTGAACCCAGTACCCGCACTTGAGAAGCGCAGCACCTTTAAACTCCAGTTCTTCATTATCGCCGGAACACCAACAACGCATCCCGATCTGCCGCCCAGGTTGGGTGCGCGGTGGCCAGCCTGAATCAACACTGCATAAAGATGCTAAAGATCACCCTGAAAAACCGCCGGAATCAACCCACTGATATCAATGTTTCGCGAGATCGCCCCACCACAAATAATCGCAGTAACCGACATAAGCCCGGCCGCGGTGCGAGATATACAGAGCGATAAAGAAGTTCTTGCTCCATCCAGCTTGAGGACGATGAATGGGAACAGCAACGTATGGGCCTTACGCGCTGGCGCTTTTGCGGCATCTCTTCATTTGCCTTTTGCCCAATCCGTACCCAGGATTTCAATTTCATGAGATGACCCGCCAGGTACGTGTACCCGCTTGTTCGAAAAGCCTTCGACAATGAGATCTGCTGCGTCGGAATCGGCGCATATAACGCGCTGCACGGGGCTAGACGTCATTAGAAGATTGCAGTCCCCGTTGTCCTTGTAGCGCGCTATCGTTGGGGCTTGAGGGCGCGGAAACTGGCGGGAAGCCTCCTGTTGGGCGTCCCTCTCGAAGCCGATCGTTAGCAGGCATAGACCACAACCGCAGTGGTTACAACAATTGCAGTAAGCGGGACCACGCCACGCTACTGTACACGAGAGGGAGCGGCGAGGTTACCGAGAATGCTGCCAGCTCCACATCTGATTCAACCGAAGTGAAAATGGGGTTGTATCCATGCTGAAGTCAATATCGATTTCCTGCTTTAAAGCCACTTGATTGTAAAGGGCCCGGTATAGACGTTCCTGCCGGAGGAAATATGCGTCTAGCACCCAAAAGCAGATGCGCGGAATGTAGGCGACAACAAAACATTGGATTGCTATCTTTTGCGGCTAACGCAAACAGCGCGAGACAAGTGTGACACTCCAACCCTTGAGCAGGAAAGAATTCCCCGCCATCCGCATGATGGCCGACTGGATGATTTCCAAGTGTTTCAGCTTGCATTCCACAGAATTTGCCTATCTCAAATTGTGCACAGGTTCCGCCGGACGTTTTGCTCCGGCGGGAAATCTAGCGGGTCCACCGCCTTGAGCAGTGTCAATCTGATTATAAAGTTGTAAGTATTCGTTTCCGTACCACGTTCCGGAACTATCTGATGTTGGAATGATGAGTATTTTATCGTGGCTCTTTCTAGTATCTGCGATACCAATTTCCCACAGGACCTCAACGCGACGCCGAATTCGAAAGGCGAGAAATAAGAACCAATCTAGCCCGCCAATTTTCTTCTTGATCTTATCGGCAGTCTCCCTACTTGGCTTCTCTGGCATTTCGTGATCTTTCCAGTCGATATACAAATCCCACCCATTTTCAGCGAGTAGTACTTGCAGTCCTTCAGCAAGGTCGTTGTCCTTGTGGCTGTGGCACAGAAACGCCGTTGGTTTGCTGCGGGCAAGTGCCTCATTGAGAGATTTTAGAACTGTAGTTCTGTGTGCCCGCGTTCCCGCTGCGCGAAGGTCACTAATGGAAATTGCCATAAATTTGTCCTACATCGCTAACGCTAACCGCGCGCTGGCAGGTTTGTTAGCCGGTTGTTACGTCCCGATCCTGCTGGCAGGTGTTCACGTCCGCGTCACTACCTAGCGACCCAAGGCGGAAGCCGCTGCTTCTATCCAGGCAGGCATGTTCGAGTATCCGTCGTCGCGAACCCACTCGTATGTTTTATACTGCTCCGAAAAAGGTATCTTCCTTCCGTTCTCTGTTGTGTACCAATAGTCCAACGGGTTCTTTCCCTTTACATCTGCACCGAGTTGGGGGTCCCTGATTTTGTGAATGTCGATGGCGAGGATTCCCTTGCCAAGCTCGTAGCTTCTTTTGATCTCGTGCCTGACCCACTTGCGTTCAAACGTCTCGGCTCCGAATAGCACGACTGTGACGGATGTGCCTTTGAGTTGTTGCTCGATCCATGCCTCGATACCACCAGCGCGCTTCTTGGCCTGCTCAAACTCCGCCTTGTCGTAGAAGGGCTGTGCTTCGCCGTATCGGCGAACTACCCAGGAGTTGCGTACTTGAACAACCCTTCGGACATCGCGATTGTAATGAGAACTAAAGAAAACCCTTCTTGCCATTGTAGCTCCAGATATCTCGACCTCGGCGCCCCGAGAGCATGGCAGCTCCGCACGCAGCCAACGTCACATCAGCGGCGCGCGCCTTGGCGCGTCCGCTGATCCTTAGACTTCTGGTTGCGATATCTTGAGAAATTTCACTAAGCCAACGCTGAAGATTGTAGTTAAAGTCTTCAGCTTCAAAAACCTTTCCTAGGAAGCCCCTAGAAAACGGTCTTGGACATCATCGTTGCCGATTATATCATCTGTGAAAACTAAGATAATCATTATAGAAGAATTTCGGTCAAGCTACAATTGGCAAAGGGACCTCTTCTATCTTGTGAACATGCGTTTCACTCTGGATTTGTAAAGAATAAAATAAGAAGAGCTGCTACAGCCGCAGAACCGCCGATAAAATTTTGAAAAAATTCAAACCTTTTTGTTTCGTGCGTAGAAACAATTCCCTTCTTCGATTTAACGAGCTTGACTATAAGATCTGTTGACTGGGACGGAAGACGCTCATCAAACGTGATGGCTTGATATTTCATGGCGGCCTGAAGCCAAGGGGTATGTCTTGACTCGACCTCATCAATGATAATTGGAACAATATGTTTTTTCAGTGAGTTTGCGTAATCCATTTCTGCGGCCATTGCCGAACTGGAAAGAGACTCTCTTGATACTATTACCAAAACATCTGTGGATTTTCTTATCGCGGTTCGAAGCGAGTGTTCCGTTCCCACCATTCAATTCGGTCAAGATCAGAAATACTTTGAATCACACGAGTTCTAAATTAAGTTTGGCAAGGTGCGCGATTGCAACTCGTTTTTCGCGGATAGGAAATAAAACTCATGAAGAGGTTCGGTTGTGGAGCATAACGTTCAGCACAGCTCAGACGTCACTGGCCCGCATGGCGCCAGCAAGCGGGACCAATAGCGTGCTGGACGCGGGCCAGCGTTCGGGCTAGTGCACTGGTTGGCCGTGTGCGGTGCCGACGCCCTGCACTGGACGCCGAGCGTGCCGGCGACCAGTGTTCGCGGCGCAGGCCGACAGTGACACTGCACTGAACATCGCGCAGCTTTGCGGCGATGCCCAGTTCGGCGACGAAGGGTGGGCCGTGCTGTTCTGCCCACGGCGAATCGGGCGGATAGACTTGCGCCATTGCGGCACTTGCAGGCCCAGCAGGGAAGGTCGCCCCGGCGGGTTGCAGTCTCGCCGGGCAGAGGGCGGCGAGCCCATCCAGTCTCCACTGCTGCGCGCCTGTGCATGTAGAGGGTTGCAGCGGCAGGTGCTTAAACCGAGGTCTGCGGCCAACGGTACACGCAGCGCAGCCAAACCGGCGCGCACCGCTTTGGTGGGCGACTCCCTTCCCATAAAAAATCTATCTTTCGGTTGGATGTTCTTGGCTGTGCTCGCGGCGGCTTGTTCTTGCTGCCAGGCTCAAAGACGAAGGCCGTAATCGTTATCTATTATCGACTTCAGCGTAATGTTCTGATAGTAAAATAGCTTGCGTCTCCTGTGTACTGATTTCTACCTGTGAATGGTATAGCCATTGATTTCACCTGGTCTACTAACCAGAAGCCCAACGTTGCATACAGACGAACATCACATTAAGTCGTTGTTAGTCTTCCTGAATATCTTTATTGTTGATACGCGACAGGCCGGTACGCCTCGTAGATATCCGCAGGTTGGTCAAGTTAAAACCAGACCATTGGGAATGCAGTTATAGCGCATGTTGGGCTTGGCGCCGTATTGCATGTTAAGAAACGGAAATCAGCAGTGCAAATCAAAAATTGTCATGTTCGTGGTAGCCGTAAAAGATCTCGACTTCCGTGACTGCTACAGTTATGTCGCTAAGTCCTGCCAGAATGCAAACGCTTGTGCCGAGCGATAAATTTATTCTGATACCAATTCATTTCCGCAGAAGATTATGAAGGCGTTCAGATACTTGTGCGTTTCCTGCTGGAATCTACCACATCATTTCCGTTGAACTTTCCGGGAACTCCTGGAAGCTCCATCACTACAGCCGCTGACCTAGCTGCTGCACAAGTCGCCATGCCAGGAGCTTTAAAGGGAAGGTCTTCTGGAGTTAATGCCGTGATTTTCATCTGTTTTATCCTCGTTAAACGAATCGCTTTGTTGCGACTGGTGGTTCGGAACCCTTACTTGATTGGCGGAAATGCAGAATTATCTGGGCTAACGTTAGCAACCCGCCAAACTGCGGCACGACGCGCGAAGCGCCCTTGCAGTTTGGCGCTCGAGCAACGTTATTAGGCAGCGCCGCGCAGAACCTACATATTTTGTCATGTTCTTGGTGGGTACTCCGGCTCATACAGTTCGTACAAACTTTGACGGGCGGGTTTCGTGTCGTTGTCGAATCCGTGTATTGCCCACACCTCTTCCGCTCCCTTGAGATGACCACATGACCATTTAAATCGGTCGCCAAACTGAACATCCATGAGCAGTTCTTCATCTTCGTACTTCTCTGGAAATTCCTTGACTTGGTTTCCGGACAGCGTTCCGTTGCTCCCACATACTGGGCATTCACGCGTGACTTCGCCCCACCCCATGTGCAGCGTGGAACCTAAAGCAGCTTGTACGAGCGCTGCCTGTTCTTGTGGCGATTTTTCCTCCCACACTTTTGCGTGCGCAGCGGATTTTGTTTTGACGTTCTTCATCACCTGCTGATCAAGAGATTTTATGAGCTCCGCAGCTGCCGTCGCCGCATCAAGACCAACGAAGTCTTCAAGTGACTTCCCGAGGTACTGATTCAAAATTGAAACTGTGTCATAGTACCGCGGCAACCATTTCGAAGGAGACAGGTTATCGAAAGGGGAGATCAGCAGATTGATTGCGCGTATCGCTGTAGTGCCAGATCTTGCCGACTCGGGCTTTTCTGGCGTCGATGATCTCTCGCTGAAGATAAAACCGAATGTGCAAAATGACAACGTCATTGCCATCATGAAAGCCAAACCCAGTAAAGAACAGTTCACATCTTCGCGAGGGTCGGCATTTGGTCACGATGTACTCTTGGTTAATGCTGCGCTATGGGCAAGGCACTCAGATCCGAGGGCGCTAAAGATCGAAATCAACGGATGATTGATGACTTTCTCCCGCTATGTCCGTGAAGTGTTTAGCCTTCGCCCAAGCCCCGCAGATTCCCACGAGCTCGTTGCATTCCTCCGACTATTATTCTAATTAACTCGCGGTCACCGATCTGCATCATCCGGACATACGCCCCCGCGCATGCAGTATTCGCTTAACATCAGTGACGAGTAAACACTCCGTGGACCAAAAATATCTTGTGCGGTTTTTCTCTTGAAATCAGCGCTTCAAGATCTGTCTGCAATTGCCTGGACTTGTTGACCGCGGGGCGCATGCCGCGGCAACAACTGCACGCCTTGCGAACCTCACCTCCTCGACTTCATCGACTACAGCACAGAAACTCAGCGATGAGAAATCGGTTTTCCATGTTGGACCGAAAGGCGTGACTCAGTTGAGGGACATTTCCTACCACCGCCGCGTATCGATAAATTCAGTCGGACGGGCACCGCTCCCGGGATTCTCACAAAAGAGAACAACAAAATCTGCAGGATGTTTCCAGTGAGCCGCATCCGTATGAAATGGAAAAATTTCCGAGTCCATAATCGGCTGGATCAAGGTATTCGGTTTCGCAGCCTGAAAAGTTTGAGGGAAAATGACTGACCGGGTCCGCCATCACGGGCCAAAAAACAAAAAAAAAAACGAAAAACAACAATCATCTTTATAATTCATCAATTACTCCTTCTTCGCCTAACTAGTGATTGTATAGTTTTCCGGATAACTTACCACAGGGCAGGCAGGCTTAACAACGGGGCCTGGACGAGGAAGCGCGTGCGGGATAACATGCCATTTCCGCATGTTACCCCACAATCTCTGATCGATGCTGCTGCAAACCCCTCCTAAGATCGCGGAAAAGTTCGAGCAAGCGTTGGCGAGTGCTGATGTTGCCGCGAACCAACGGCCACATTTCCAGCGCTGGCTGCGCTACTTCCTCGACTTCTGCCTGAAGTACACACACGACCCACGTTTCGAGACCAGCTTGGAGGCGTTCAGCAAGAAGCTGGAGTCGAAGGGACAGGAGCCTTGGAAGCGTCGTCAGGCGTTGGAGGCGGTTAGAGTGTACTTGCGCATGGTGGGCTCGGAGGGCAAGCCGGTGTGCGCCGAGGCGCCGGCGACAGGCGTCACCGAGGTCGGCTTAGGACGCACTCACTCGGTCGCTGGGCCTGCGACTCGGACTGCGCAGAAGTGCGATAACTCGACGGCGGTAGTCGTCCACCCTGCGGCGCCGGATGGCCTGCGAGACGCGACTACTTCGGTTGCCGAGGTTGGCGGCGCATCGGCGACCACGACGCGAGGGCAGGCGACGGTTCCGCCGCCCCCGCGGGTACTTATTCGTAGGCCGCCGCGCTCGCCGGCAATCCCGACAAGCCCCTCGGGGCCTGCTCAGCGCTCAGAGCGAGTTTCGCAGCAGTACGACCGGTACAGACCGGATACCGACCCAGACGCAGCGGCGATCGCGTCAAGACGGTCGGCCACGTCGGCGCAGCGTTCGGCAGGAAGCCTACCGCCAAACGCCGAAGCGTCCGCAGCGGAGCGGGACTGGCGTGACGTCTACGACAAGTTGGAAGTGGCCATTAAGGTCAGACACTACTCGCCGAAGACGTTGAAGTCGTACCGGGCATGGACAAGGAAGCTGCACGGGTACGTTCACCCGCGCCCGCCCAGCACGCTGACGAACGAGGACGTGAAGGCGTTCCTGAGCTACCTGGCGGTCGAGAGACATGTCTCGGCATCCAGTCAGAATCAGGCATTCAATGCGCTGCTGTTCCTGTTCCGACATGTGTTGGAGAAGGATTTCGGCCAGATTGAAGGCGTGGTCCGTGCCAAACGCAAGCCCTACATCCCGACGGTGCTGTCACGGCAGGAGGTGGATCGGGTGATTGCCGGGCTGGGGTATCCCTACGACTTGGTCGCGAAACTCCTATACGGCTGTGGTCTGCGGCTGTTCGAGTGTCTGAAGTTGCGTGTCCAGGACGTCAATCTGGACATGATGATGCTGACTGTGCACGACGGGAAGGGTAAAAAGGACCGGACCGTTCCGCTGCCCCAGGCTCTGCGTACCGAGATCGATCTTCAGCTCGAGCAGGTCGCCCATGTCCACGAGGCGGACTTGGCGGCCGGGTACCACGGGGCCTTCCTGCCGTCGGCATTGGACCTGAAGTACAAGAATGCGGCCAAGGAACTGGTCTGGCAGTGGCTGTTCCCGGCGAAGACGCTAACGGTGGTGCCCGATACCGGGGAGCACCGCCGGTTCCATCTGCATGAATCCCATGTGCAGAAGGCGATCAAACAGGCGGTGCAGCAGTCACGCATCCGCAAGCGGGCGAGCGCACATACGCTGCGGCACAGTTATGCGAGTCATTTGCTGCAGGCCAACTACGATATCCGCACCATTCAGGAATTGCTCGGCCATAGCGATGTGCGGACGACGATGATCTATACGCATACGGTCCCGAGCGTGAGCATCAAAGAGGCGAAGAGTCCGTTGGACTTGTAGCCTCTTGATGGTCAAACTGGGTCGGACCATTGCAAATTCATGTTTTTTATCGCAAAACCCCGCAGCCAGGAAAGCTGGTGCTGCTTAGAACAGCGATTTCCAACACGAAATGGGCACTCTTAATTGAGAAGGCGATCCATGGCGAAAGCGAATCGGCATCACATTCCGGGGCACATCCGGCATCACCCACCGCTACCACAAGCGGGGGTTTCTTCTGAAATTCGCGCGCGACCGTGCGCGATGGTTGCAGTGATTGTTCGAGGCGCGGAGGCGCTTCGGGTTCGCAGTCCTCAACGACAGACTGCTCGCATGTTGCGGTGCCGGGGCCGCCGACGCGGAGCTTGTCGCACGCCGCCGGGACCGGGACCGGGACCGGGTTGAGGAGACTATGAACAGTCCCTGGAATGTCCGTCGGCCGGAATGGACACAAGCACTTGCGGTTGGCGGTGAGGGGTTCGTGGGCGACGTCTTGGAGAAGCTGGGCGCGCGCGAGGGAATTGAAGGAGATTCAGTTTGTTAGCGTGGTCCGACCCAGCTCTTGCCGATCGGGCATGGGCATCGGATGGGGGCGAAGCGACCGGGGCTTGTGCTACGGTAGTCGCGCCTCGACCCCGAAGCAACCTGCGCCGAGTTCGGCGGGCACCCGAGCACCACGGCAACGGCTCACCACCTCGGCTTATCATCGTTCACGGGCGCGAACATCATCCAGGGCCTCATGAGCAATCTCGCCGACCGCTATCACAACGATTACGACGCTTGGCTGCAAGCCAACTTGGAGCTGTTGCGCCAATCACGTTTCGCCGAGCTGGATGTCGAGCACCTGATCGAGGAGATGGCGGATATGGGCCGAAAGGAACGCGGCGAGCTCGCCAGCCGCCTGTTGATCCTTGTTGCACACCTGCTGAAGTGGCAGTTTCAGTCGGCCCATCGAAGCTCCGGTTGGCGTGGTTCCATCGCCGAGCAACGCATCCGCATCCAACGCCGACTGCGGCTCAGCCCCAGCCTGAAGCCCTACCTGCCCGAGGCCATCCGCGAGACCTACGCCGAGGCGGTCGAGCTGGCCGCCGACGAGACCGGCCTCGCCCAAGGCGTCTTTCCCGCATCCTGCCCGTACACGACAGAGCAGTTGCTGGACCGGGCCTTCCTGCCGGACTGACGCCGCGGCACACGCAAGGCCCCCGCTTGCCAAGCCGCACCCATCACCCGAACGCCGTTTGCCCTTTCTGCCGCGGCGCGAACGTGGTCTAATCGCGCGCCATGTTTCACCCCTTCCCCCTCTACGTCGGCCTGCGCTACACGCGGGCGAAACGGCGCAATCACTTCATCTCGTTCATCTCCGGCATCTCGATGGCGGGCATCATGCTCGGTATCGTGGCGCTGATCGTGGTGCTGTCGGTGATGAACGGTTTTCACAAGGAGATCCAGGAGCGCATCCTGGGCATGGCCTCCCACGCCACCATCAGCGCGCCCAACGGGGCCTCCGCCGGCGGCGGGCTGGCGGACTGGGAGGGGCTGACGGAGCGCATCCGCGAGCACCCCGACGTGGTCGGCGCCGCGCCCTTTGTGGAGATCGAGGCGATGCTGATGAACGGCGGGCGCACCCAGGGCTCGCTGCTGCGGGGCATCCTGCCGGGGCAGGAGGACGCGGTCTCGGAGCTGCGCCAGGATATGGTCGAGGGCAGCGTCGATGCGCTTGAGCCCGGCGCCTTCAATATCGTCCTCGGCGCCGAGCTGGCGGCAATCCTGGGCGTGCGCATCGGCGACAAGGTGACCGTGGTCACGCCGCAGATGAACGCCACACCGGTGGGCGTGATGCCGCGGCTGAAGGCGTTCACCGTCAGCGGGCTGTTCCAGGTCGGCATGGCCGACTACGACCGCGGTGCCGGCTTCATGCACATGGCCGATGCGGCCAAGCTGATGCGCCTGCCCGAGGGCAATGCCCAGGGCGTGCGCATCAAGATCGTCGACATGTTCGAGGCGCCGCTGATCGCCCGCGAGATCGCCTACTCGCTGGACGACATCTATCTGGTCACCGACTGGACCCAGGTCCACCGCAACTTCTTCGCCGCGCTGCGCACCGAGAAGCGGATGATGACCATCATCCTGTTCCTGATCGTCGCCGTGGCCGCGTTCAACATCGTCTCGACGCTGGTGATGGTGGTCACCGATAAGCGCGCCGACATCGCCGTGCTGCGCACCCTCGGCGCCTCGCCACTGCGGATCATGGCCCTGTTCATGGTCCAGGGCACCGCCATCGGCCTGGCCGGCACGCTCATGGGCGTCGTCGGCGGGGTGCTGCTGGGGCTGAACGTGGAGCCCATCGTCGCCGCCATCGAGCAGGCCTTCGGCGTGCATTTTCTCGATCCCGGCATCTACTACATCAGCGCCCTGCCCTCCGACGTCCACGCCAGCGACGTCATCGCCATCGCCGTCGGGGCCTTCAGCATGACGGTGCTGGCGACCCTCTACCCCGCCTGGCGCGCATCACGCACCGATCCGGCCGAGGCCCTGCGCTATGAATGACCGCTCAGCGATGGACCGGACCGCCCCGGACACCCCGGTGCTGGAGGCCCGCGGCCTGTGCAAGACCTTCCGCCAGGGGCCGCTGGAGGTGGAGGTGCTGCGCAACGTCGACCTCGTCATCCCCCGCGGTCGGCGCATGGCCATCATCGGCGTCTCCGGCTCCGGCAAGAGCACGCTGCTGCATTGCCTGGGCGGGCTGGAGCGGCCGAGCACCGGGCAGGTGCTTTGGGGCGGCCGGGATGCCATGACGCTGGGCGAGGGTGCCCGCGGCCTGGAGCGCAACCGCCGGCTCGGCTTCGTCTATCAGTTCCACCACCTGCTGGCCGAGTTCACGGCCCTGGAGAACGTGGCCATGCCGCTGCTGATCCGCGGTACGCCGGTGGCCGAGGCCCGCGATGCGGCGGCGTCCATACTCGGGCGCGTCGGCCTGGATCATCGCGAGCGCCACAAGCCCGCCGAGCTCTCCGGCGGCGAGCGCCAGCGTGCGGCCATCGCCCGCGCGCTGGTGACCCGGCCCGACTGCGTGCTCGCCGACGAGCCCACCGGCAACCTCGACCGGCACACGGCCGAGTCGGTCTACGAGCTGATGCTGGAGCTGAACCAAGACCAGGGCACCAGCTTCGTCATCGTCACCCACGACCACGGGCTGGCCGAGCGCACCGATCAGGTCTTGCGCTTGGACGACGGGGTCTTGAGCGCAAACGCGGCGGCATAGCGCTCGCGCCGACGGCGCAGCTGGCGCATCAGGTTCCAGCGCCACAACGCCTGCATGCCGAAATAGCCGATCAGCGCGGAGACGCTGGCGCAGGCCAGACAGCCCAACAGCAGCGGCCCGAGGATGCCGAGCCAGTTGTGCCAGTCGATCCAGAACTGGACCTCGAACGGCGGCACCGGCCGGCCGGTGAGCCAACAGCCGACCACATAGGCGAAGTAGAACATCGGCGGGATGGTGACCGGATTGCTCAGCCACACCAGCGCCACCGAGATGGGCAGGTTGACCCGAAACCATATCGCCCCGAGCGCGGCCCAGATCATCTGGCCGAAGGGCGGCAGGAACATGACGAATAACCCCACCGCGAAGGCCCCGGAGGCCGAACGCCGATTCAGGTGCCAAAGGTTCGGGTCATGCAGCAGCGTACCGAAGACCTTCAGGTATCGGCTCTCCCGCACCTGCCGGTGCGATGGCATGAACCCCCTCAACCACCGTTTCACTATCGTCGGCTCGGCTCGCTGTCGTCGGATCAAGTCGCCGAGTATACGCCAGCCGGGCGATGCTGAAACGCGGGCCGTCGTCCGGTTGTCCGGTCGCTCCCGATGCGCCTGATGCGCGCCCGCAACCATCTGTTCGCACAGGCTTTTGGGCGCCCGCTGCGCCGCGCATCCGGCCCCAGACCACCGCCCGAGGGTCCGACCCGCGCCGGGCTGGCCTTCGCCGCCGGCGTCGGTAGCTGGTTCCTGCTGCCAAGCCTGCCGCCGGGCTGGCCCATCGCCGTGGCCGTCGCACTCGGCCTGGCAGCGGCGCTGCGCTGGCCGCGCCTGCTGCCGCTGGCGGCGCTGCTGCTGGGCTTCGGCTGGACACACCTCAGCTGCGCCCCGCTGCTGGCGACACCGCTGCCGGCAGACCTGCTCCGCCAGGAGTTGGAGGTCGTGGGGCGCATCGCGAGCCTGCCGGATCAGGACGGCGGTGACGCCCGCTTCCTGCTGGCGCCCGAGCGGCTGACCCACGACGGCCGGCCGATCCCCAGCAACGGCCTGCTGCGCATCAGCTGGTACCGCAACGCCCCAACCCTGCGCGCCGGCGAGCGCTGGCGGCTACGGGTGCGGCTGAAGCCACCGCACGGGTTCCAGAACCCGGGCGGCTTCGATTTCGAACGCTGGCTGTTCCAGCATCGGGTCACCGCCACCGGCCATGTGCTGAGCCGGGACCAGAATCGACTGCTGGACCCGTCGCCGGGCCCCTATGGGCTCGACCGCTGGCGCCAGGGCCTGGGGGAGCGGCTCGCCGCGGCCCTCGGCGAGCCCGAGGCCGCGGCGGGCGCTGCGCCGCGCCCGGCGGCGGCGCTGCTGCCGGCGCTGGTGCTCGGCGATCGCGGCGGATTGGCGCCGGCGCAGTGGGAGGTCTTCGCCCGCACCGGCACCTCCCACCTGATCGCCATCTCCGGGCTGCACGTCGGTCTGGTGGCGGGACTGGTGCTGTTGCTGGTGCGCCGCCTGTGGTCCCTGTCCGAGCGCGCCTGCCTGTGGATCGCCGCGCCGCGGGCCGCGGCCGTCGGCGCCATGCTCGCCGCCACCGGCTACAGCGCCCTGGCCGGCTTCGCCATCTCCACCCAGCGCGCCCTGGCCATGCTGTCCGTGCTGCTGCTGGCGCTGATCCTTGGGCGGACGTTGCGCCCGTTCTCGACGCTGGTGCTGGCGCTGGTGGTGGTGCTGCTGCTGGACCCGGCCAGCGTGCTGTCCTACGGCTTCTGGTTGTCCTTCGGCGCCGTCGGCATGCTGCTCTACGCCCTCGGCGGGCGGTTGCGGCCGGCGACCCGGGTCTGGCGCTGGGGCCGGGCGCAATGGGCCGTCGCGCTCGGGCTGCTGCCCCTGTTGCTGCTGCTGTTCGGCCGCGCCTCGCTGGCGGCGCCGCTGGTCAACCTGGTGGCGATCCCGCTGTTCGGCATCATCCTGCCGGTGGTGCTGGCATCGACGCTGATCACGCTGACCACGGGCTGGGAACTGCCGCTGGCGCTGTGCGCAGCGGGGCTGGACCTCGCCTACGCCGGCCTGGCCTCCATCAGCGCCCTGCCCCAGGCGGCGGAGTCCATCGGCAGCCGACCGCCCTGGGCCTGGGCGGCGGCCTTCGTCGGCGTGGTGGTCCTGCTCGCCCCCCGCGGCCTGCCGGGGCGCTGGACCGGCTGGGTCATGCTCGCCCCGCTGCTGCTGCTGAAACCGCCGGCACCGGCACCGGGACAGGCCGAGCTGACGCTGCTCGATGTCGGCCAGGGCCTGGCCGCCGTGGTGCGCACCGCCAACCATGCCCTGGTCTACGACGTCGGCCCCCGCTACCCCAGCGGCTTCAACACCGGCGACGCCGTGGTTGCGCCGTTTCTGCGCCACCAAGGCATCCGCCGTCCCGACCTGATCGTCATCAGCCATGCCGACCGCGACCATGCCGGCGGCCTGCCCGGACTGATCGCCGCCCTGCCGCCGCCGAGCCCCCTGGCCCACCGGCCGCAGACCGCCCGCATCCTCACCGGCGAGCCCCGCGATGTGCTGCTGGACCTGGCCGACACCGACCGGCCCTTCGCCATCAGCAGCTGCCGGCGTCACCGGCAATGGCGCTGGGACGGCGTCGACTTCCAGATCCTGCATCCCGACTCCCATCGCCACAGCGGCAACAACAGCTCCTGCCTGCTGCGCGTCGGTACCGGCCCGGCCGCGCTGCTGCTCACCGGCGACATCGAGCAGCAGGTCGAGCGCCGGCTGGTGGAGCGCGACGGCCCCCGACTCGCCAGCGACCTCCTGGTCGCCCCCCACCACGGCAGCGCCACCTCATCCTCCGCCGCCTTCATCGCCGCCGTGCAGCCGCGCTGGGTGCTCTACTCCGCCGGCTTCGCCAACTGGCTCGGCTTCCCCATCGACGCGGTCCGCAAACGCTACCAAGCCGCCGGCATACGCGAGGTCAATACCGCCGACAGCGGCGCCATCCGCTTCCGGCTCCACCCATCCGGGCGCATCGACGGCCCCGAGCGCTGGCGCCCCGACCACCCCCGACGCTGGCGTCACCAGATCCCCAACGATTGACCCCCGCATGTGCACCGCGCACGCCCCCGACGCCTGTTCCTCTGCTCCGGCAACATCTTCGGCGACGTTCTTGACTGCGCAAGCGTCGCTGCCTACGATCCTTGCAACACGTCGTTTCGGACAGGAGAAATGGCTCGGTCCTCGTCTATCTGGAGCACAGCATGCCCTGGGATATCGCGCCTACAAAGCAGCACTTCGTCGAGGTCTTGGTCGTCGTCGCCCTGCTGGCGGGCTGCGGCGCGACGAACAAGCCCGAGCCCGCCCCGGCGTCCGTCCAGGTCAGCGTCTACCGCGAGCCGTCGCCGAGCGACAGCGTGTTTCCGATGGCCTTCGGCATCGACGGCAAGCTCCTCGCGCGGCTCGACCCCGGCGATGAGTATCGCGTCCGGCTACCGGCCGGCAGCCACAGCTTCCGTTATGTGCTCGGCCTATACGACTGCACCGAGGCGGTGGTGCTGCGCGCCGGCGAGCGCTACCACTATCGCCTCGCCCGCGGCTGCGTCATCGAACGGCTGGAGGATCAGGTGTCGGCCGAGCCGGCGGGGCCGGGCTAGTACCTCGTTCCAGCTTTTATCGCGAGCCCCCGGTCGCCGCCCAAAGAATGCTCACACAGCGCCACAGAGCCACAGAGAGGTCGGTTCCGAGCAGCGACGCAACAGCCATGCCTTTCGCTCTGTGTGGCTCCGTCTGAGCTTGAATCCGAGTCCGACGAGACCCCGGTCGGTCTTGATCGATGAGCCGGCCAGCCGTTGGAGGGTGCTGCGCAGTCGGCGACTCGGAAGCGTCGCCGGCGTCGCGCACGCGGGCCCTGCCATCAAGTCAGCTTGGCCAGCAGCCGGTCGAGCTGGTTGGCGAATGCCTGCTTCTGGGCGTTGCCGAACGGCGGCGGGCCGCCGGTCTGCACGCCGCTGGCGCGCAGGGTGTCGAGGAAGTCGCGCATGTTCAGGCGCTGACGGATGGTCTCTTCGGTGTAGCGCTCGCCACTGGGGTTGATGACGGCGCAGCCCTTGGCGATGGCCTCGGCGGCGAGCGGGATGTCGGCGGTGACGACGATGTCCCCCGCGCTGGCCTCGCGCACGATGCGGTTGTCGGCCACGTCGAAGCCGGCGCCGACCTGCAGCGCGCGGATGTAGGGCGAGGCCGGCACCTCCAGGCGCTGATTGGCCACCAGCGTGGTCAGCACCGACGCCCGCCGGGCGGCGCGGTAGAGGATCTCTTTGATGGGGTTCGGGCAGGCGTCGGCGTCGACCCAGATGCGTGGTGAGGAGGTCATGAAGACGGGTTCGGCGGTGGCCTCGTCGGGCGCCGGCGCCCTCGGAGCGGGTAAAGGGGTGCAGTTTAGACGGGGACGCGGGACAAGGTCCAACACCTGACGCGGTCCGGCGGCAATGGACCCGTGCTGCACCAACCGACCGCTTCTCGTGATTCATCCCCACCGCTCAATCCTGCACCGAACCCCGCCATGGTTCATGTCCGTAGCGCGATCTCTTCGAGGCGGCCCTACCCGGTGTGCCGAAGACGGCGCAGCCGGGCGAGGGTTGGCTAGTGCCTTGCCGCGAAACTGACGAGACCGGCAGCACCTGTGGGAGCGATTTGCAATCGCGACTGCCGCGACGCGGAAGATCGCGACTGCAAGTCGCTCCCACAGCGCCGGCGGTCTTGGGACTTCCGCAGCGGTGCACTAGTCCCGGCGCTCCGGGACTCGGGATGGCATCAGGTCATGTAGGACAGGGCTTCCGGTCCGGGATTGGGCAGGCCGGCGGTGCGCCAGGCGTTGCGGCAGTTGCCGAAGAGGGTGCGGATCGCCTCCTTGTCCATGGCGTGGGTGCGGCAGATCTGCGACATCGGCGGCAGCGAACGGTAGGCAAGGAAGTGCTCGCGCAGGTAGTAGATGACGGACCAGTGCGCGGGCTCCAGGGTGCCGTTGCCGTCCACCGCTGCCATCAGGCAGGCCATGCACTCGTCCCAGTCCGCCGGGTCGAACAGAAAGCCGTCGGCGTCCACGGGCAGGGCATGGTGGATGTTGTGGACCTTGCGATATTGACCGAGATGTTGCATGACGCAGTATTCTCCGTTTGGTGGGCAAAATAGATTTTTCTTATATACACATCAGCAAGATGCGTAAGCCTGACTATAGCGATCTGAGATTCCGCGTCAACCCCATAATGGTTAACTGAAGACGTGGCAACGCCAGACTACGACGTTCGCCGACGGCGGCGCGCGGTTGGCTAGGAGGGGGCGGGTGAAAAAACACAGGCCGGCGGAAAGCCGGCCTGTGCTGCGCCTGGGGGCGCTGACCCCGAGTGAGGGTCGTGGCTCACGTTGCGTGAGAGTCTGTACTCGGAAGACTAGTCGAATTCGGCTGGATTGCCCGGATATTTCAGGATTTTTCGGCGCCGACCGACGAACGGTCGCCGTATCTCGGGCTCAATCGTAGCGTTCGTCCTTCCAGCGGCGCAGCGCCGTGAACACCGCGGTGGAGTCCGCGAGGGGGCCGCCGGCGAAGCCCTCGGCGGCGGCGATGACGTCGGGCTCGGCGGTGCGCAGGAAGGGGTTGGTCGCCAGCTCCAGGTCCAGCGTCGACGGCACCGTGGGCTCGCCCGCCGAGCGCAGACGCTGCGCGTGGGCCTCGCGCTCGGCCAGGGCCGGACTTGCGGGCTCGACCCATTGGGCGAAGCCGAGGTTGGCCAGCGTGTACTCATGGGCGCAGTAGCAGCGGGTGGAACCCGGCAGCGACGCGATGCGGCGCAGCGACGCGGCCAGGTCCTCGAACGTGCCGTCGAAGACGCGCCCGCAGCCGCCCGCAAACAGGGTGTCGCCGCAGAACAGGGCGCCGGCGCCCAGGTAGGCGATGTGGGTCGCGGTGTGGCCGGGGACCGCCAGGACCTCGTACGGGGTCGCAAGGCCCGGCAGGCCGACCCGATCACCGTCGCCGACACGGCGGGTGGCATGGCGGATACGAGGATCCTCGGGGGCGATCACCGCCACCTCGGGCCAGCGCTCACGCAGCTCGGCCACGCCGCCGGTGTGATCGCCGTGGTGGTGGGTGATCAGGATCGCCGCCAGCTCCAGGGCGCGGGCGTCGAGCAGGTCGATCACCGGGTCGGCGTCGCCGGGATCGACGACGGCAACCCGCGGGGACGGCGGCTCGGCGATCAGCCAGATGTAGTTGTCGTCGAAGGCGGGGATGGGCTCGATGGTCGGGGTCATCTCTTGGCTCCAGCGTTTGCTCTGATACAACGGCGCTCAAATCCTGCAAACATCGACGCGGCCTCAATCCACCGCCGACGCCAGCGGCAGCCTGCGGCCGTTGATGGTCAACACGCCGTCGTCCAAGCCCAAATCGGCCTGTAGCCGGCCTCGCCGCGGCACCAACCAGCGCTCGTGGATCAGCCCCGCCAAGGCGCTCTGGGCGACGTCGGCGACCTGGTCCGCCAGCTCCGGTGGCAGCAGCTCGGTAGGCTCCCCGCGTCGGCGCAGTTCGGCGCTGATGCGCTCGAGCTGCTGCCGCGCCAGCAGGTCGAGCAACAACGGCTGCGGCAGGCCGATGCGGGCCTCGCCGGCCAATCGATCCGGCCAGGGGGTCGACGCCGATGCGGCGGGCCGCAGCCCGAGCCCCAGCCGGGCGCTGATCGATCCTTGACGACCGGCCAGCTCCACCGGATCGAGCAGCAGCCGCGCGTCCTCGTCGAACAGCGTCGGCAGCTCGGTCTGCAACAGCCGCACCTGCATCATCCCACGCACCGATGGCGCCATGGGTTGGGCACGCAGCACGTCGAGGGCGTCGCGCAGGGCGCGGGCCGCCTCCAGGTCGATGCCGGACAGCGCGGCGCCGATGCGTGCGGGTCCAACGCGGACACCCTGCCAGCTCAGGCCGGCGGCGTCGACGCTGGCGGAGACGTCAAGCCGCTCGGCGTCCTGCCCCAAGGCGACGTCGATGTCGACCTGCTCGGCCTCCAGGGCCTGGTCGCCGATGCCGACCCCGCGCAACCAGACGTGATCGAAGGCGATCTCGCCCACGGGCAATGGCAGCAGGTCGCGGACGGGCTCCAGGCGCAGTCGCCAGCGCAGGCCGTCGATGGAGACGGCCGTGCCGTCGGCAGCACCCAGGACCAGCAGGTCGAGCCGGCCATCGATCCGCATGGCCGCGGACGGGCCGGCGAGGGCGATGTCGGCACTGAGGCCGGAGAGGCGCAGCTGCCGGTCCCGACCCGCGTAGCTGATGGCCGGCATGCGCGCGTTCAAGGCCAGGCTGCGATCGAGCCCGATGGCGCCTTCCAGCAGCAGCGGCGGCAGTCGGCGCACGCCGCCGACCACGGTCAAACGGCTGCGCAGCACGGCCAGGCCGATCGTCCGCGCGTTGCCGGAACGGATCAGCGGGCCGTGCGCGATGCGGGTCACTACCCGCAAGCGGGGCTGATCCGGATCGGCCAAAGGCGGCGCGGCCTCGGCGGGCGAGCCCGGCGCCAGCCCCGGCGCGCCGATGACCAGCTCCGCCTCGGAGCTCAGCCAGCCGAGCCGATAGTGCTCGTCGATGATCCGATAGCCGCGCGCGGCGAGATCGTCGCGCGCACCATCGTAGACCTGCTTGGTCTGCAGGCCGAACAGCCAGGGTGCCGCGGCGGCGATCACCGCCACCGCCATCAGCGCGGCGGCAATGCGCCGAAACATCAGCCCGCGACCGCGCCCTGCACCGGGGCCGCGCCCAGGCCGAGATCAATCATCTCGGCGCGGACATTGGTCTCGATCCCCGGTGCGTCCAGGCCGCAGGTGGCGAGCTGCTGCTCATGGGCGGCCTGTTCCATGCATTGGTCCGGCAGGCCCAGGTGCAGACAGCGCACCGGCACGCCGTGGTCGGCCAGCGTCTCCGAGACCGCCGAGCCGGCACCGCCGGCGGTGGCATTCTCCTCGATGGTGACCAACAACACGTGGCGCTCGGCCAGGTCCAGCACCAGGGCCTCGTCCAAGGGCTTGACGAAGCGCATGTTGACCACGGTGGCATTCAGCCGTTCGCCGGCCTCCATCGCCGCCGTCACGCGGCTGCCGAACGCGAGCAGGGCCACGTCGCGGCCCTCGCGGCGGATCTCGCCCTCGCCCATGGGCAGCGTCTCCAGTCCCTCCCCGGTCTCGACCCCGGGACCGACGCCGCGGGGATAGCGGACCATCGCCGGCCCCGGATATTCGTAGGCGGTCTGCAACATGCGCCGGCACTCAAGCTCATCCGCCGGGGCCATGATGACCAGATGCGGCAGCGGCCGGCCGTAACTCAGGTCGTAGCTGCCGGCATGGGTCGCGCCATCGGCCCCCACCAGCCCGGCGCGGTCCACGGCGAAGGTCACGTCGAGCTTCTGCAGACAGACGTCGTGGACCAACTGATCGTAGGCGCGCTGCAGGAAGGTGCTGTAGATGGCCACCACCGGCTTCATGCCCTCGCAGGCCATGCCGGCGGCCAGGGTGACCGCGTGCTGTTCGGCGATGCCGACGTCGAAATAGCGCTCCGGGAAACGCTGGGAGAAGGCCACCAGGCCCGAGCCTTCGCACATGGCCGGCGTGATGCCGACCAGCCGGTCATCCTGCGCGGCGGCGTCGCAGAGCCATTCGCCGAAGACCTTGGTGTAGGTCTTGCCGCCGCCCTTCTTCATCTTGCCGGTGCGCACCTCGAACGGGGTCACGCCGTGGAAGGCGGTGGGCTGGCCCTCGGCCGGCTCGTAGCCGCGGCCCTTCTTGGTGACTATATGCAGCAGCCGCGGCCCCGGCATGCGCTTCATGTTGCGCAGGGTCTTGAGCAAGGCGTCCATGTCGTGGCCGTCGATGGGGCCGATGTAATTGAAGCCCAGCTCCTCGAACAGCGTGCTGGGCATGACCATGCCCTTCATGTGCTCCTCCCAGCGTCCCACCAGATCGCGCAGCTGGGGCATACCTTTGAGCGCGGTCTTGCTGCCCTCGCGCATGCTCACGTAGAAGCGCCCGGACAACAGCTTTGACAGGTGCGAGCTGATGGCGCCCACCGGCGGCGAGATCGACATCTCGTTGTCGTTGAGGATGACCAGCAGGTCCGGGTCCAGGGGACCGGCATGGTTCAGGGCCTCGAAGGCCATGCCGCCGCCGAGCGCCCCATCGCCGATGACGGCGATGACGTCACGGCGCTCCCCGCGCAGCTTCGAGGCCACGGACATACCGAGCGCGGCGCTGATGGAGGTGCTGGAGTGACCGACGCCAAAGGTGTCGTAGGCGCTCTCGCTGCGCTTCGGGAAGCCCGACAGGCCGCCCTTCTTGCGCATGGCGAGCATGCGGTTGCGCCGGCCGGTGAGGATCTTGTGCGGATAGGCCTGGTGGCCCACGTCCCAGACCAGCCGATCATCGGGCGTATCGAAGACGTAGTGCAGCGCGATGGTCAAATCCACCACGCCGAGCCCCGCCGCCAGGTGCCCGCCGGTGCGCGAGACGCTCTCGATCAGAAAGGCGCGCAGTTCCGAGGCCAGGGGCTTGAGCTTCTCCGCCGGCAGGCGGCGCAGATCCTCCGGGTCGTCGATGGTGGACAGGATCGGGTAGGGATTGACGTCGGCATCGCCGGGGGCGTCGGTCTCGGGGCGAGGGGTATCGGTCATGCTGAATCTTGGAGGCGTTGCTGGACGGACAGCCGCGCGGCTGCGCCGCCCACGGCGGGAGATGGTGCGGCGGTACCATGCCCGCCTGATTTGGTCGGATGATTTTAGTCCAAGCGGGGGGCTCCCGTCGTGCGTTGTTCGCTGTTGCCTGGCGGTCCGGCAGGAGCAACTGCCGAAAAAGCAGAGTCAGCCAACCGCCCCCGCGAACGGACGACCCCTCGCGTGCGCCGGATATTTCGAGCGCAACAACCGTGGCAAGCTTGTGACGAAGGTGACCCGCATCGCAATCCGACGACCGAAATGAGCGATCTGCTGGCCTCTCTGAGCAGCGCTGTTTGAGCCGAGGGTCCGGCGGCGGGGGTCCGTTTCCAGTCTTGAGCGGCGGTGACGGAAGCCGAGTTCCAGTATCCTGAGGCCCGCGCCGGTCCTCACCAGCCCTCGGGCACGCCGGTGGCCTCGGGCCAGCCGCAGATGTGGCGCTCCACCAGGCCGGCGAGCAGGTCGAGGTGGGCCGGATTGTCGTTCAGGCAGGGGATGTATTGGTAGTCGCCGCCACCGGCCTCGATGAAATACTCGCGGTTCTCCACCGCGATCTCCTCCAGGGTCTCCAGGCAGTCGGCGGAGAAGCCGGGGGCGACCACATGCACGGATTTGAGATGATCGGCGCCCCAGAGCTTCAGGGTCTCGTCGGTGTAGGGCTGCAGCCACTCGTCGCGGCCCACCCGGGACTGGAACGAGACCATCCAGTGCTCCTCGTCGAGCCCCAGGCGCTCGGCCACCATCCGGGCGGTCTTGTGGCAGTGGCAGTGATAGGGGTCGCCGGCCATGAAGTAGCGCTTGGGGATGCCGTGGAACGAGAACAGCAGCCGCTCGGGCTCGCCGTGCTCGGCCCAGAACGAGCGGATGCTCTCGGCCAGGGCATCGACGTAGCCGAGCTCGTCGTGATACTGATTGATGAAGCGCAGCTCCGGCAGCCAGCGCCAGGTGCTCAGCTCGTCGGTGACCGCATCGAAGGTCGAGGCCGTGGTCGTGCCCGAGTATTGCGGATACAGCGGCAGCACCAGCAACCGACGCACATGGGCCTCCTTCAGCTCCTCCAGCGCCTGATGCACGGAGGGGTTGCCGTAGCGCATGCCCAGCTGCACCTTGATGCCCTGGCCGATACGCTGGGTTAGACGCTCCTGCAGGCCCGCGGCCTGGCGCGTGGCCACGTCGAGCAGCGGCGAGCCGCGCTCGGTCCAGACCGCCTGATAGGCCTTGGCCGAGCGGCTCGGGCGGACGCGCAGGACGACCCCGTGCAGGATCAGCCACCAAACCGGGCGGGACATCTCCACCACCCGTGGGTCGCCGAGAAACTCGGCCAGGTAGCGGCGCACCGCCGTCGGCGTCGGCGCATCGGGGGTGCCCAGGTTGAGCATCAGGACGCCGAGCCGGTCCGGCGTCTCGTGGGTGAAGTCGGTGATGTTCTTGTATTTCATCGGAACCTGTTCTGGTCGGGCGCCGGGTCGGCAGGTGCTGAGCCGGCGGTGGGTTCGGCCATGCCCGGTTGAGCGCCAGCATGCGCGGGATTCACCGGCGCAGGATGCGCCCCTACCGCTCACCGGGGATGGATAAGCCTATGGGTCTTATGGTCTCGCGTTAAACCGCTGGAGTCGAGCGGATAAGTCACGCAACCGGGGTAAATTGGTGCACGGGGCGGGACGGAGCGCGGCGCTCGGCGCTATCGGCACGGCTCATGGCCGCGTCAGTCAAGGTTCAGAAACAAGTGGTGCAGACGCAACGACGAAACGGCCAATCCAAAGGCTCAGCGAGCGGGCGTCTGCACCACTTGTTTTTGAATCGATCCTCAGTGCCGCTGCGAGCGCACCGACAGCGGGGTTAGGCGCCGGATTCCGGGCGGGATCTCAACAATCCGGCCACGGCCTCGCGCAGCAGGGCGATCAGCGCGCGGCGACCCGAGCAGCCCGACAAGGCCGCCGCCGCATCCACGTCGCGCAGCTGCAGCACGCTGGCGATCAGCGCGGCGACCTGCCCCGGGGCCAATCGACGCTCGGCGATGGCCGGGCCGAGCCGGGCGACGAGCAGCCGATGCAGCGGTGCCAGGCTGGCCTCCAGCGGGCGCGAGGCGTGGGCAAAGCCGTCGAGTTCTCCGCGTTCCTCGGCGTCCGGCGGCAACGGGCCGGGGACTGGCAGACCAGCCAACAGCTCGGCGGCCAGGTCCGGCCCGAGTTGCCGAAACGGACCGGCCAGCAGCAGCGGCAGGCGCCCGGCGAAGCGCTCGCCGGCGCACCGCACGAGCGCTTCGCCGGGGGCGGAGAGCCCCTTCAGCACCACCGCGGCATGCGCGCCGCTGGCCGCGTTGCGCCGCGTGCCCAGATGCACCGGCGGCAGACCGCAACGCTGCCAGAAGCGCAGCAGGCCGACCTCGGCGCCGAAGCTGGCACCGACCGTATCGAGCCCGATGCGTCGGTAGTGGGATGCGATGCCGTCCAGCAACGCCCGCCCGAGCCCCTGCCGCCGGGCCGCCGGATGCACGGCGATGCGCACCACGCGGGCATGCCGCAGCCGTGGTGCCTGCGCCAGTCCGGCATGGGCCGACAGGGTCTGGGGCAGCAGGTGGCCGCGGGGCCGACGGCGACCGGCGAACACGGCATCGGCAAGCTCGGCATCGAGACCGCCCTCCACGGCCACCAGGGCGGTGGCCAGGGGCCGCCGGTCCTTGTTGGTCATTGCAAACAGGGCCAGATCCGGGGCATCGAGGAGCAGGCGCAGGTCCGACGGCCTGGTCTGATAGTGACCGAGGACCAGCAGCCCGAACAGCGCACGCAGCAGCGGCTCGTCAGTTGCCAGGCGATCGCGGTCGAGGAGTGCAAAGGCGCTGTCGGCCAACGCCGCGCCCGCCGCCACGGCATCGGCCACCGGCTCGGCGTCGAGCAGCAGCGCCCGGTGGACCAGGCCCTCCAGCGGGTCGGCGTCGGCCCAGCGGATCGGCGTCTGCAGCTTGAGCCGGCGCCCGCCCGGCCAATGCCGGTCGAGCAGCGCACGAAAGCGCACCTCGAAGCCGCGACCGGTGCCCTCGTAACCATGCACGGTGGTGGCCAGGCAGACCCGCGGGTACTGGTGCAGCAAGGCCTCGAGCAGCGGCGCCGGGATGCCGGCGGCCTCGTCGATGATCAGCAGGTCGGCGGCAGGCCGCTGGGCGAGCAAGGCATCCGGGGACAGGAAGCGCAGCCGCTCCTCGGTGCCCACGGGCAGCAGGCGACGGGCCTGCTCGAACAGCGCCGCGGTGGCCGCGAAGCGCGGGGCCGTCACCAGCACCGCGGCGCCATCCTCGGCGACCAGCCGGCCGGCCGCGAGCCCGAGGGCCGAGGACTTGCCACGACCGCGGTCCGACGTCAGCACCAGCGGTCGACCGGCGCGACCGCGGGCGGTGCGGCAGATGGCGTCGACGGCCCGCTGCTGATCGGCGGTTCGCGGCATCGGCGGGGCTGCGTCGGCGACGGCGGGCGCCGGCGCCGGCAGTCGCGGGGCGCCGGCCAGCGCGGTCATGAGATCGGAAGCGCACAGCTTGAGCCCGCCGTCGGCAGCGCCGAGCAGCCTGGCAAGCCGGCGGATGTACCGGCTTGGCGCGCCTGCGACCGGCTCGGCACCAAGCCCGGCGGCAACGGCGTCATGCTGCCGCGGCCAGTCGTCGAGCGGCGGCCTCAGCAGCACCAGCAGACCGCCGCCGCGCAGCGTGCCGACAGCGGCCCCGAGGGCATCGGGGTCGAGCCCGGTGAAGGCGTCGTAGATCAGCAGGTCCGCCTCGCCACCGAGCAATGAGGCGGCCTGGCGCTGATCCAATACCGCCATGGCCGGCGCCGGCGCAGACGAGGCATCACCGATCCAGCGCGCAACGCCGGGACAGAGCCATGCGGTGAGGGCCAGCGCGGCGGAGCGGGCCTCGTCCGCCCCGCCCTCGATCAGCAGCAGCCGGCGCTCGCGGCGCTGGCGCGCCTCGCCGATCAGCCGGCTCAACCGATGCACGAGAACCGCCATGGCGTCGCCGGGGCGGCCCGCCCGGCCGAGCCTCAACGCGTCAGCGATCCCTGCTCCACCCCGCTCAGCCGGCTGATGGCATCGACGGCGGCCTGGCCGGCGGCGTCGATATCGGCCTCACGCCCGGCCAGGGTCAGCCGGCCGAAGGCGCCGACGGCGCGCACGTCGATCAGCGAGACGCTGGCCGCCTTCTCGGCCTCGTTGGCGGCGTAGACGATGTAGCCCGCGGGCTCGGTCTCCAGGATGAACATGCTCTGGCCGGGCAGGATCATGGATCCGCGCCGGTTCTGACGGTTGATCAGCACCGTGTGGTCCGGCGACATGGCGCGGATGACCTCCTTCCAGGCGATGCGGCAGCGCTGGCGCTGGTCCTGGGTGGTGCCCAAGGCCGAGAGCACGGCCTTGCCGGCATCGATGACGTCGCTCTGGCTTCGCTGGTGGATGACCATGGAGCCGAAGGCACGCTCCACCACCTGCTGGCTCAGGTGCACCCGGGTCGCCTTCAGGGCGATGTCGGTGAGCCGATGCACGGCCATGCCGGGGGCGACCTCGATCCAGAGGCAGGCATCACCGGGGACGGTCAGAAACCCCTGGGAGACGGTGGCCATGTACTCGGCCAACTGGGGCTGGAGGGAGTCCATGAAGACGTAGGTCCTGAGCTTGATCATGATGCTGGTGCTGCGTGGTTGGGATCGACGGTGGATCGGCAAAACCACTGATTATACTGCGAGAACGCTCGGCTTGTCGGCCGCACAAACAGCGGCGTCAACGCGCTCACCAGCAGGCTCAACAGGTTGCCCCGGATCACCAGCGCCGGCGCCCATGCAGACCATGCGATGCTTGATCCGAGCCCCTCACGCACCTGACCGGTGCAGGATCAGGGATGCCACGCCCCAGAATGAGGCCGTTCAGCGCGGTCATGATGACTCACGTCGAGACCGATACCGAAGTAGCCCCCGTGCTGATCCGTGTCGGCCTGGAGGCCGACCCTCCCGGGAGGGTCGCCAAGCAAACCCACCGAGCGGAAAAGGCATGAAAATTGCTAGTTTTCTGGTGCTTACCCCCTATCCACCACCACGGGCCGCGGAGCACAAAGCGTGCCCAAGCCCGCCGCAACGAGATCATCGGGATGGCCAGTCCACGCATCTTCAACCACGACATCATGGGTTGTACCGCCGACGGTGTCACCGGCAATCACCTCTACTCCGGTCGCGCGCTCGGGGCGACGGGACCCGCGGACCTGATCCAGCTCCACCCCGAGCTCAAGCCGCTGTGGCCGCAGATCCAGGCGCACTATCGCCGCGTCGGGCTGGAGCATACCGAACGGGTGCTGTGGGAGGTCGGCCATGAGCCGCTGGCCCGGCATCGCGACCACGAGGTCTCGGTCTTCTTCTTCGGCCCGGCGGAGCAGGCGGCACGGCCGAACGAGCGCTGGTATCGGGCCGTCGACTACATCAACTCCAAAAACCGCTTCATGGCCCTGGCCGAGCGCCTCGGCGTGCCGGTGCCGCGCACGGCGTGCTTCAACGGCGTCGATGAGATCGATGCCGCGGCCATCGATGCCGCCCCCTACCCCTGCTACCTGAAGGCGGCGGTGTCGGTCTCCGGGGTCGGCATCTATCGCTGCGCCGACCCCACCGCGCTGCGCGAGGCCATACAGCGGTTCGCCCACGGCATCCCGGTACAGATCCAGGCCGAGGTCGTCACCGAAAGCTTCCTGAATCTGCAGTATGCCGTCACCGACGCCGGGCTGGTGCGGCTGGTGGCCAGCGAGCAGGTGCTCGACGGCTTCGTCCACCAGGGCAACCGCTGCCCGGCGGCCCATTCGCCCTGGGACATCGTCGAGCCCATGGCGCAGTGGCTGTATGACGAGGGCATGCAGGGCGTATTCGCCTTCGACGTGGCCGTGGTCGACGGCGCCGACGGCCCGGCGTTCCTGGCCATCGAATGCAACCCGCGCTACAACGGCGCCTCCTACCCCACCGCCGTGGCCGAGCGGCTGGGCATCGAGCAGTGGCTGGCACGCGCGTTCACGACCCGCCATCGCACGCTGGACGAACTCGACCTCGACGGGCTGGAATACGACGCCAACCGCGGCGACGGCGTCATCCTGGTGAACTGGGGACCGATCCTGGTGGGCAAGCTGCTGGCCCTGCTGGCCGGCCCGCCCGAGCGCCAGGACGCGCTGGTCGCGGAGCTTGAGGCGCGGCTCTAGGACATCGCTTCACCAATTCCGCGGCCACCCCGGGCAGCGCCGGTGAATCGCAGGGGCGCAGAGATCGCGCACAGGGGCGCCAGGGATTAGGCAGGGCAGGAAGGCAAACGCAACACCGATGCCGCACTCAGCCGGCGCGCCCCGCGCTGGGCTCGACCCCGGCCACGAACGCATCGAGCGTCCCGGCGGTGATGGCCGCGCGCAGGCCGCGCATCAGCTCCTGGTAGTAGTAGAGGTTGTGGATGGTGGCGAGCCGGGCGCCGAGGATCTCGTTGCAGCGGTGCAGGTGGTGGAGGTAGGCGCGGCTGTAGTGGCGGCAGCAGGCGCAGCCGCAGTCCGGGTCCAGCGGCCCCGGGTCGGCCTTGTGCACGGCATTGCGGATGCGCACGACCCCGTGGCGGGTGAACAGGTGGCCGTTGCGGGCGTTGCGGGTGGGCATCACGCAGTCGAACATGTCGATGCCGCGCTGCACGGCCCGACAGATGTCCAGGGGCGTGCCGACGCCCATCAGGTAGCGCGGGTGCTGCACCGGCAGCCGATCGGCAAGGAAGTCCAGCACGCCCAGGCGCTCGGCCTCGGTCTCGCCCACCGACAGCCCGCCCACCGCATAGCCGTCGAAGCCGACGGCCATCAGCCCGTCCAGCGAGGCCGCGCGCAGGTCCGGCAGCATGCCGCCCTGGACGATGCCGAACAGGGCCGCCGGGTTGTCGCCGTGGGCGGCCTTGCTGCGCGCGGCCCAGCGCAGGGACAGCTCCATGGACGCGCGCACCGCCTCCGGGCTGGCCGGATGCGGCGTACACTCATCGAAGATCATTACGATGTCCGCGCCCAGCGCCCGCTGCACCGCCATGGACTCCTCCGGCCCCAGGAACCAGCGGCTGCCGTCCACCGGCGAGCGAAAGTGCACCCCCTGCTCGGTGATCTTGCGCAGGTCCCCCAGGCTGAAGACCTGGAAGCCGCCGGAGTCGGTGAGGATCGGCCCCTGCCAGTGCATGAAGCCGTGCAGATCGCCATGCCGGGCGATGACCTCGGTACCGGGGCGGATCATCAGATGAAAGGTGTTGCCGAGGACGATCTGCGCCCCCAGGCCGATCAGCTCCTCCGGCGTCATGCCCTTGACCGTGCCGTAGGTACCCACCGGCATGAACGCCGGGGTGTCGACCACACCACGCGCAAAGGTCAGCCGGCCGCGGCGGGCCTGGCCGTCGCCGGCCAGCAGCTCGAACCTCATGGCGCGCCCTCCCCCGCCGCCGGCCAGCCCGGCGCCCCGGCATCGAGCCAGTCCAGCAGTCCGTACAGATCGCTCACCGCCAGCCGTGGCGGCGGCAGTGCATCGGGCCAGACCCGGCCGGCGCGATTGACCCAGACCGAGGCCATGCCGATGCCCTCGGCCGCCGCGCAGTCGAGCGCGGGGTCATCGCCCACATGCAGGGCCTGCTCCGGGCCCACCCCGGCCCAGCGCAGGGCGGCGCGGAACATGGCCGGATCGGGCTTGGCGGCACCGACATCGGCGGCGGTGATGGCATGGTCGAAGCAATCGGCCAGCGGCGTCTTGAAGACATCGGCGTTGCCGTTGGTCACCGAGACCAGCCGGAAGCGCCCGCGCAGGCGCCGCAGCACCGCTCGCGCATCGGCAAAGGGCGAAACCCGGTTGCGGTGGTCGCGAAACTGCGCCACCGCGGCATCCGCCAGGTCCGGCGGATAGTCCAGCCCCAGCAGCAACTCGCGCAGGGAGTCGCGGCGGATGCGGGTCATGTCGTGGGCGATCTCGGGACAGCGCTCCATGATCCCGCGGCGATGGACGCGCAGGCTGTCTTGGTCATGCGCAGCCGTCAGCCGCGGTGCCTCCTGTTCCAACCAGGCATGCATCGCCGCCTCGGCGGCACGGATGACCGGCAGGCAGGGCCAGAGTGTCTCGTCCAGGTCGACGGTGATCAACGGGCGGTGGGGATCGGTACGCATGCTCCCAAGGGCGTCATCTCGCGGTAAAGGCCGGCATTCTGCACTGCTCCAGGCGATGAAGGAAGGCCGCCGACGCCGGCGCGGACCAGCCGGTCTACACTATCGACCGAAACCCCATCGGTTTCGAGACCGCCTAAGGCGATTGCCGGAAACTTTCATAGTTGACAGAAATCGCCTAGGCCCTGTCCGACATCGGCCGGCTCCGCCACCGACGCAACCACCGAGCGAGGCACCCCATGCGCACCATCGCCACCACCCTAGCCACCACCCTGATCCTGACCATCCCCCTCGCCAACGCCGGCGACGGGGCCAAGTACTGCCTGACCCCGGATCGCAACCCCATCGGCCATGACTACAAGGTCTGGGTCGCCAACAACTGCAAGTCCGGAGACATCATCCAGGCCTGGGCCGTGGAGGTCCCCTACCTCTGCGACATGGACGAGCCCACCATCACCAGCGGCGAGCGCACCACCTGCGTCTACCGCGGCGAGCGCCGAAAGGTGCGCGGCGAGTAGCCCCCTTCAGCCGGCCGCGCAGCGACGCCGATCGCCGCTGCAAGCCGCTCCCACGGCGCGTCCCCGCCGTGGGAGTGGCCTCTGGCCGCGATGGATCAGACCACGGCCACCTTCAGCGACGCCGATCGCGGCTGCAAGCCGCTCCCACGGCGCGTCCTCGCCGTGGGAGCGGCCTCTGGCCGCGATGGATCAGACCGCGGCCGCCTTCAGCGACGCCGATCGCCGCTGCAAGCCGCTCCCACGGCGCGTCCCCGCCGTGGGAGTGGCCTCTGGCCGCGATGGATCAGACCGCGGCCACCTTCAGCGACGCCGATCGCGGCTGCAAGCCGCTCCCACGGCGCGTCCCCGCCGTGGGAGTGGCCTCTGGCCACGATGGATCAGACCGCGGCCACCTTCAGCGACGCCGATCGCCGCTGCAAGCCGCTCCCACGGCGCGTCCCCGCCGTGGGAGTGGCCTCTGGCCGCGATGGATCAGACCGCGGCCGCCTTCAGCGACGCCGATCGCCGCTGCAAGCCGCTCCCACGGCGCGTCCCCGCCGTGGGAGTGGCCTCTGGCCGCGATGGATCAGACCGCGGCCACCTTCAGCGACGCCGATCGCGGCTGCAAGCCGCTCCCACGGCGCGTCCCCGCCGTGGGAGTGGCCTCTGGCCGCGATGGATCAGACCGCGGCCACCTTCAGCGACGCCGATCGCGGCTGCAAGCCGCTCCCACGGCGCGTCCCCGCCGTGGGAGCGGCCTCTGGCCGCGATGGATCAGACCGCGGCCACCTTCAGCGACGCCGATCGCCGCTGCAAGCCGCTCCCACAGGATTGCAGGTCAGATACCGCGGTCTCGCAGCCGCGGGAATAGCGGTATCGCGGGGTCGGTCGGCGTTCGGGCGCCATCCAGGCCGGGGGGCGCCGGCGGGAGGTCGCGCCGGGCCGCGAAACCGGCGAGCTGCTCCGCCAGCGGCGTGCGCCGCAGCGCCAGCGCCCGGCGGGCGGCGCTGCCGGCGGAGTTCATGTCGCCGGCGGCGAACCGGCTGACGGCCTGGTGCAGGGCGGCGTCGGCGGCCTGCTCGACGCGCTGCAGCAGGGCCAGGTCCATGCCGCAGCGCCGGCAGCTGGGGGCGGCGTCGGTGCGGGCGCGGCAGTTGGGGCAGCGGTCCATGCTCAGGTGTCCAGGTAGTAGATCAGGTCGGTCAGCTCGGCGACGACCTGCTCCAGGGCCGTGGGGTCGTCGCCGGCCAGGGCGTCCTTGACCGCTTCGGTGAGGTTGACCAGATCGTCCTTGTCCTCGGCGTTGGCGTCGGCCATCAGGCGCTCGGCCTTTTCGATCAGGGCGAGGGCTTGGGTGTGGCCCCGGCGCTCGCCGGCGTCGTCGTCGGCGACCGCGACGGCCTCGCCGTCGATCAGCGTGGCCAGGCGCTCGCGGGCGGCGTCGAGTTCGTCGGCCTCGTAGCGGGCGGTGGCGTTGTCGATGGTGATCTGCTTTTCCAGCCCGGTGCGCTTCTCCCGCGCGGTGACCTTGAGGATGCCGTTCAGGTCGAGGGCGAAGATCAGGATGATCTCGTTGCCGGCGGGCACGTCGCTCAGGCCTTCGACGCGGAAGTTGCCGATCTCGATGTTGTTCAGGGCGTCGGGGTCCTCGCCCTGGTAGACGTGCACGTCGACCTTTTTCTGGCCGTCGCCCATGGTCTGGAAGACCTCGCTCTTGTTCGCCGGCAGCGGGGTGTTCTTGCGGATGAGCGGGACGAATTTGTACTCGTAGAGCTCGCCGTTGAGCATATCGACGGCGCTGGTGCCGAAGGTGTAGGGGGTGACATCCACCAGGACGGAGGCGACCCGGTCGCCGGCGATGACCGCGCCCTGGATAGCGGCGCCGGCGGCGACACATAGATCCGGGTCGATCTCGGCACGGGGCTGGAGCTTGAGGATCTCCTCCAGGCGCTGCTGGATCACCGGGGTGCGGGTGGCACCGCCGACGAGCAGCACCTCGTCGAGGTCGGCGACGCTCA
The DNA here is from genome assembly GCA_942491465.1 of uncultured Gammaproteobacteria bacterium. Classification (GTDB taxonomy): domain Bacteria; phylum Pseudomonadota; class Gammaproteobacteria; order Chromatiales; family Chromatiaceae; genus CALOBA01. Next base: position 71,967 of record CALOBA010000073.1, on the reverse strand, counting down.
GCTCGGCACCCTTGAGCGCGATGTGCACGGCCTCCAGGGTCTCGTCGATGTAGCTCGCGATCATCTCCTCGTAGCCGGCGCGGTCGATCTCCAACGACAGGTTGATGGGCTTGCCGTCGTGCTCGATCAGATATTCCTCGTCGATGCGGGCGTAGGGGGCGTCGCTGAGCTGGATCTTGGCCGTCTCGCAGGCGCGTTGGATGCGGGCCATGGCGGCCCGATCGGCACCGACATCGACGCCGTGCTCGTCCTTGAGATGGGCGAGGACGTGATCCACCAGCCGGGCGTCGAAGTCGTCGCCGCCGAGCTGGTTGTTGCCGTGGCTGGCGAGCACCTCGGTGACCTCGCCGCGCATACGCACCACCGAGACGTCGAAGGTGCCGCCGCCCAGGTCGTAGACCAGGATGGTGCGCGCGCCCTGGTGGTCGGCCTCGTAGGCCAGGGCCGCGGCGGTGGGCTCGTTGATGATGCGCACCACCTCCAGCCCGGCCAGCTCGCCGGCGTCGCGGGTGGCCTGACGCTGGGCGTCGGAGAAGTAGGCCGGGACGGTGATGACGGCGCGGGCGACGGGCCCGCCGAGGTCCTCTTCGGCGGCCCGTTTGAGCCGCTTGAGGATCATGGCCGAGACCTCCTGCGGCCGATAGGACTGATCGCCCAGTTCCAGACGGCAGTCCTCGCCCATGCGGCGCTTGACCGAACGGATGGTGCGCTCGGGGTAGATGGTGTACTGATTGCGCGCGGCCTGGCCCACCAGCAGCGCGCCGTCGTCGCCGAGCCCGACCACGGAGGGCAGGAGCTTGGCGCCGTCGACGCCGATGATGCGCGGGCGGCCGTTCTCGACCACGGCCACCTCGGAGTTGGTGGTGCCGAGGTCGATGCCGATAATGGTGTCGCTCACGATGGTTTGGATCTCCTTGGGATCTTGGTGAAGGCGCAGGTCGGGGTTGGGGTCCGAGTGGAAAAAAACCGATTGCAGCGGGGCAGATGACGCTAGTGCACCGCTGCGGAAGTCCCAAGACCGCCGGCATGCCCAATTGGCGCTGTGGGAGCGACTTGCAGTCGCGACTTCCGCGTCGCGGCGGTCGCGATTGCAAATCGCTCCCACAGCTGCGGGCGGTCTCGGAATTTTCGCGGCAAAGCACTAGGCCGTTCGTGGTCGTTGTCGCTGTCGTTGTCGTTGTCGTTGTCGTTCGTCGTTGTCGTTGTCGTTGTCGTTGTCGTTGTCGTGATCGTAATCGTTTTCGTAATCAAGCCTGTCTGCGATGGCGACCACGACAGCGACCGAAGCCGACTCCCGTCGCCCCGCTTAAGTCGGCTCGCAACGATTGACCACCACCTCGGCGGCCCGCAGCAGTTCGTCGTCGAGCAGCCAGCCGGGACGCAACTCGGCAACGACCTGGCCGTTGGGGCGCTCGGGGTCACTGCTCAGCTCGGCGGCGTGCATGCGGTGCGGGTCGAAGGCTCGGCCGACGGCGGACAGCGGACGCACGCCGCGGCGGGCGAGGATCTCGTCGAGCCGGCGCAGGTTCAAGGCCATGCCGTCGGCCAGGCCGGCGATCAGCATCGGCGCGCGACGCCGACGGCTGAACCAGCCCGGGCGAAAGCGCGCGGCCTGGTCTGCGCCGGCCTGGATGCGGTCGCGCAGATCGAGCAGTTCCAGCAGCAGGTCCCGGCCGTCGCGCCGGTCGGCGGCGCGGGCCTGGTCGCAGCGCTGCTGCTGCTCGTCGGCGAGACGGCCTTGGCTCTCGCGCAGACTGTCGAACAGCTCCCGAAACTGGTCCAGCGCGGTCTTGACCTGGCGCGATTCGAGCTTGACCTCGTTCTTCAGTGCCGCCAGCTCGGCGAGCAGCGTGAACAGGTCCGGGGCCGGCTCGGCACGATCATCGGCAGCCCCCGCCACCTCGTCCTCGGGCTGATCGAGGTAGGCACGAAAGCGGGCCGTCAGCGCCTCCTTGGTGGCCTCGTCCATCAGTGCTCACCCCGCAGCAGGGATTCGATCAGGGCGCGATCGGGCCGGCCCGGCGCGCCGGTCGGCCCCGCCTTGGCCAGGATATCCGCCGGCCGCGGCGGGCTGCGATCGAACAGCGCTTGGGCCAGCCGGTCACGACGGGTGCGCAGCTGCTCATGGGCCTGGCGGATGGCATTGAAACGCTCGGCGTCGCGCTCCGGCGGACAACGCTTGACCGCCTCCACATAGGCGCGCTCCACGGCGGCGTCGTCGGCATCGCGGTCGATGCCGAGGATCAGATAGGGGTCGGACATCAGAACAACTCCAGTTGCTGCGGATCATCGTCGTCGTCGCTCGGCTTCGCCGGCGCCGACTCCTTGGCCGGCTTGGCCGGCTTGCGCGCTGGCGGCAGGCTCGGCGGCAACGGCAAGCCGCCGCCCAGGTCGAGGCCGCCGATCTGCTCCATGTAGGCGCTGAACATGTCCAAGGCGCCTTCGCGGCCGAGCTCGCGCTCCATCTCCCTCGCGGCCTGGAGCACTTCGCGCGGCACGCCAATCGCCTCCAGCGCGGCCACCAGACCAACCTGCTCGGCGACGTCGAGCAGCGCATCGAGCCGCTCGTCGACGCCCTCCAGACCGATGTCGTCGAAGTCGTCGAAGTCGTCGAGGTCGTCGTCCTCGTCATCGAGCAGCATCGATGGCGACGGGAAGGGCGCGGGCATGCCGCTGAACCCCAGGGCCATGGGCAGCACCCGCTCGATACGGGTAGCCGTGCGCATATCGCCGTCGGCCCGCGCCCGCGACCAGGCCGAGCGCAGCCGATCGAGATCGCCCATGGTGCGGTAGTCGAAGCCGCGGGGGTAGCGGCCTTCAAAGCGGTGAAATTCGAAGATCGGCGCCCCCGGCCATCGCTTCAGGGCGTCGCCGGCGGCGCGCTCGCGCACCTGATGCAGCTGCCAGCGATCGAGGGTGTCGCAGGCGGTCTCCAGCTCGGCCCGGGACAACGCGCGCCAGGGGGCTTTGAGCAAGGCATCGGTCAGCATCCGATCGGTATCTTTGCTGGACTGGCGGCGGTCTTGGTCGAAGGCGGCGCGTAGCTGCGCAAGGCTCGCCAGCAGATCGTCGCGCCCCGCCAGCTTGGGCTTCTTCAGCCCCAGCTTGCGCGCCAGATAGTCCGGTCGCATGCAGACGTCGTCGGCGGCAAGCATCAGCTCGATACGGTCCCTCAGGGGCGGCGATTTGACCGCATAGCGCTCGCGCAGCCGCTCGATCGCCGGCTTATCGCCCTTACCGAGGTCCAAGATCGCTAGGCCCAGGCGAAGCCGCGCGCCGGTCGCCTCGTCTCGGGTCCAGTCGAGCGCCGCGAGCAGCTCCTTGCGGCCGAGGTCGACGCGCGACTTGAGGATCTGCTTGCGGGCATGGGCCAGATGGGAGTCCACAAGCCTGCGACGCACGCCGCTGTTGATGGGATCGATGCCGAGAATGCGCCGGGCCAGCCCGGCCGCCTTCTTGAAGGCGCCGCCTTCCAGGGCGACGTCCATCGCCGCCTCCAGCACCGCCATGGCCTCGGGCCAGCGCTCCTGCGCCTGGGCCAGCACCCGGCGGGCGCCCTTTAGGTCGTTCAGTTGGCAGTACCAGCGGATCAGGCGCAGGTAGGTGGCCTGATCGTCCGGGTCCCAGCGCAGGCTGTGCAACAGGTCTTCGGCCGCGACCTCGCTCGCCTCGCCGAGTTCCTCCTCGGGCTGGTCGAGCAGATCGAACTGCGCATCGCAGCGACGCAGCATCAGGGCGATGCGCAGGCGCTGATCCGGGTCCCCGGGGCCCTTCAGCTCCGTCGCGAGCAGCTCGGCGTGGTTATTCCACCACCATTGAACCTCCCACAGATCACGATCGCCCTCGGCCCGCCAGGCGGCGACCAGGGCCTGCTCTTTGAGGTTGAGCCGGGCGCCACCGGCGGCACTCAGCCAATGGACGCCATCGCTGCCGCCCTGAGCGACCAAGGGCAAAGACATGCGCCGCGCCCAGTCGGTGCCGACGACCTTGGCGTGGCGCTGCAGCAGGCGCAGCAGGTCCTTCGGCGACGGATCGCCGCCCAGACGGCGCAGATCCTGCAGCACCGCGAGCCGTTCCGGCGGCCAGCCGCGCAACGCACAGGCCACGCGCAGCTCGGGCTCGGAGGCGGAGCCGGCCGCGGCAAGCAGCGCGTCATCGCCGCCTAGGCCGAGCTCGGCGGCCCGCTTCAGCGCCGCGAACGGCGAGCCCGCATCGATGCGCGCGAGCAGCGCCTGCGCCTCGTTCGGCGCCTCGGCGTGCCGCAGCAGGGCCTTCAGCAGCTGGGCGAAGTCGCGGTACGGGGAGCGGAACGGGATCTGCGCGAGGGCGCCGCCGAGGGCGTCGTCATCGCCGTCGCAGTAGGCCCCCAGCGCGGCGAGCGCGGCCTCGGCATGGTTGCGGACCGGCTCGTCCTCGGGCAGCTCGGCCAGCAGCGACCGATCGCCGCCCAGCACCCTCGCCGCAAGCTGGGCACGCAGCGCCTGTTGCTGGTCCTTCGGCAGCGGCGAATCGGCCTCGCCGAGCAGGCCGAGCAACGCCTGTGGACGCCCGAGCCGCACCAGCAGCGCCGCATGCTCCGGCGTTGGCGGGGCATCGGGCCGCAGCGCGGCGCGGTTCTCCCAGATGGCCAGGGCCTCCTTGTGCATGCCCTTGGCGCTCAGCTCCCCCGCACGACCGGCGTAGGCGTCGGCCAGCGCGGTCTGCCAGGCTGCGCGCGGCTCTTGCTTGAGCAGCGTCTTGAAGCCGTCGATGGCATCGCGCCAGCGCCCTTGGACCAAGGCGTCTTGGGCGTTGCGCTCCAGCTCCTCGGCCGAGAGCGCCTTGGCGTCGCCGGCCCGTGGCTTGCGTTTTCTTGGTTTCTTCGACATGAAGGCTCGGTTGGCTTGGTTAGTAACGATTCAAAAACAACTGAAACACAAGGGATGTAGGGTGGATAAGCGCAGCGCATCCACCGACGGCGCTACACAAAAAATTACTCGGGGTTGGTCGAGAGTGCTCCCCGGTGTCGACCGCTCTGTCGGCCGACGCCGGAGGTCCCATCGAAGTCCTCCAGAAACCGCCGTAGCCGCACCAGCGCCTCGGCCAGCCGGGGGATCTCCGCGGTGTAGGCGAAGCGGACATGGGCGTCGGCACGATGGTCGCCGAAGTCGATGCCGGGGGTGATGGCGACGCCGGCGTCCTCCAGCAGCCGACCGGCAAGGTCGCGACTGTCGGTGGAGAATCTGGAGCAGTCGGCGTAGACATAAAAGGCCCCCTCGGGCTGCACGGGGATGCGAAAGCCCAGCGCGCGCAATTCCGGCAGCAGAAAGTCCCGGCGCCCGCGCAGGATGTCGCGGCGCTCGCGCAGGATCAGCTCGGTCTCCGGGCGGAAGGCCGCCAGCGCGGCATGCTGGGCCGGTGTGGACGGTGCCAGGAAGATGTTCTGGGCGAGCCGCTCCAGGTCATCCAGGTAGGCCGGCGGCGCCACCAGCCAGCCGAGCCGCCAGCCGGTCATGCCGTAGTATTTCGAGAAGCTGTTGACGACGAAGACCTCGGCAGAGAGGGCCAGCGCGGTCCGGCTCGGACCGTCGTAGACCAGGCCCTGGTAGATCTCGTCCATGATCACCCGGCCGCCGCGCTCGGCGACCAGCTCGATGATGCCGCGCAGGGCCGGAACCGGCAACAGGGTGCCGGTCGGGTTCGATGGCGAGGCCAGGATCACGGCCGCCGTGCGCTCGCCCCAATGCCGCTCCACCAGTTCGGGGGTGAGCTGGTAGCCGGTCTCGGCGCCCACCGGGATGGGCACGGGCCGAGCGTTGAGCATGCGCACGAAGTGGCGGTTGCAGGGATAGCCGGGGTCGGCCATCAGGACCTCCCGGCCGGGGTCGACCAGCACCGCGATGGCCAGCTGCAACGCCCCCGAGGCCCCCGGGGTGATCAGCACCCGCTCGGCCGGCAGATCCAGGCCGTGGCCGTCGCGGTAATGTCGGGCAACCGCCTCGCGCAGGGCTGGGAGCCCCGCCGCCGGGGTATAGCGGGTCTGTCCGTCGCCCAGGGCCTGCATGCCGGCGGCCATGATCGGCGCCGGGGTCGGGAAGTCCGGCTCGCCGACCTCCATATGGATGATCGAGCGCCCGGCAGCCTCCAGCGCCTGGGCACGGGCCAGCAACGCCATCACATGGAACGGGGCGATGCCGTCCATGCGCAGGGCATGGGGTCCGGATTGGCTGGGGGCGTCGGTCATCGGGGCTTGCGGAGTCGGGTCTCTGCGGAAGGTGCGACACGCTAAGGGGGAAGCGCGTCGGCGTCAACGCCCAAGGACATTCGCCGACGAGAAAACACCCGGCGACTTGGTTGATCGCGGGTTGGCCTCACTGTTTCGCGGGGACGGCGCGTTTGTCGCCAGCGCCAGCGGCGGCATGGTCGGCGCGCGTCAACACGCTGGGCCTACCGGCGCCCGAATCACCCACTCTCCATCCTCGCGGCCCCGTCCGCTGGAGCCCAGATATGCACTTTTTCCGCAACAAGACCCAGCTGCCCACCAAGGACAAGGCCCTGCCCGGGCGCGACGCGCCGATGCCGGTCGCCAATCGCCATCATGTCAACGCCAACCCGATCCAGCCGCCGTTTCCGCCGGGCATGCAGCAGGCCATGTTCGGCCTCGGCTGCTTCTGGGGCGCGGAGAAGGCGTTCTGGCAGCTGCCGGGCGTCTACAGCACCGCGGTGGGCTACGCCGGCGGGCTGACGCCGAATCCGACCTACCAGGAGGTCTGCACCGGCCTCACCGGTCACAACGAGGTGGTGCTGGTGGTCTTCGACCCGAGCCAGGTCGACTACGAGACCCTGCTGGCCGGCTTCTGGGAGGCCCACGACCCGACCCAGGGCATGCGCCAGGGCAACGACGTCGGCACCCAATACCGCTCCGGCATCTACGGCTTCGACGACGCCCAGCTCGCCGCCGCCAAGGCCAGCGAGGCGCGCTACCAGTCGGCCATCGACCAGGCCGGCGGCGGCTCCATCACCACCGAGATCCTGCCCGGCACCAACCTTTTACTACGCCGAGGACGCCCACCAGCAGTACCTGTCGAAGAACCCCGGCGGCTACTGCGGCCATGGCGGCTGCGGGGTGCCCTACCCCACCGCGGAAACCGCCACGGGATAGCCCTAGTGCTTTGCCGCGAAAATTCCGAGACCGCCCGCAGCTGTGGGAGCGATTTGCAATCGCGACCGCCGCGACGCGGATGTCGCGACTGCAAGTCGCTCCCACAGCGCCAATTGGGCATGCCGGCGGTCTTGGGACTTCCGCAGCGGTGCACTAGGAAATCAGTATTTGGGAGAGCGCGATGCCGATCGCGCACCGTCGGCGACCTCGAAGATCAGCCGCGCCACGGTCTGCGGGTCTTCTTCGTGGGCCAGGTGGCCGAGTCGGTCGAAGCGGCGAAGCGCGGCGCTCGGCACCAGGATGCGGGTGCGCTCAGCCTCGGCCGGCGGGACGGTCTTATCGTTGGCGAAGGCGGCGAGCACCAGCTGTGGCTTGAGCGCGGGCAGGTCGCGGCGCAGGGGCTGCAGGTCCCAGTTGGCCATCATGTTCAGGGCCGCGGACAGGTGGCCGGGGTGGCTGATCAGCATCCGGTAGCGCGCGACCTGCTCCGGCGGCAGGCGCGAACCGGTGGAGGCCACCATGCGATCGATGCTGCGCGGGTCCCTGCGGGCACCTGCGGCGAAGAAGCGCGGCAGCCAGGAGCCGCGGGCGGTGAACCGCGCCGCCGGCTTGAACCAGGTCGCGGCCAGCCCGCGCAGCGGCAGCAGGGCCCCGCTGAGACTGACCAGGACCTCGGGCTCGATCAGGCCGTCGAGGCACATCCGCGCGGCGATGGCGGCACCGGCGGACTGACCGACGACGATCTGCGGCTCCAGCGCCAGCGCACGACAGAGGTCGCCGATGCCTTGAGCCATGCCGGGGAGCGACAGCTGCCGCGGTGCCGGCACCGAGGTGAAGCCGTGCCCCGGCAGGTCCATCGCCACCACACGGTAGCGCGGGGTCAGCAGCGGCAGCAGGCCGAGCCAGGAGTGGGTGGCCGCGCCGGTGCCGTGCACCAGCAGCAGTCCGGGGCCCGCGCCGCCCTCCTGCACATGCCAGGTCAGGCCGCCGGCCGTGACGAAACGGCTCAGCTCGCGGTTGGGCCAATCGATGCCGTCGCGCTGCCAGACGGGCTTTTCGTGTAGGACCGAGGGGCTGGACATGACTTCGTGTGGTTGTGGATTCGACCGTTGATGCTAGGCAGCGCGGTTGCTGAACCTGCTAGTGAGGCTTCGGTTGGGATGAGGTGACAGGCACCAACCATAACACGGCCAAGGTTGAATACCGCGAAGGGCGCGCACTGTCGCCGATGCACCGAGGCTCGGCCTGTGGCGGTCTTGTCGTGGTCTGAGGTCCGGGGCGCCGACCGAAGCCGGCGAATCCGCAGCCGGCGGCGCCTCGGAGCGAAGCGTCGGGGGCGGACCGACCCGAGACGACGGACGGCAATCAGCCCCCGGCGGACTCCGACGCGGCGCTCGGCAACGCGGGCTCCGGCGCATACACGAGCTCGTCGGTGTTCTTGGCCAGCAGGTCGCGCAAACGCACGGCGAGGAAGCGGCGGCCGGCCTCGAAGCTCAGCACCAGGATGAGGATCAGCACCAGGCTGTAGCCGATGCTCCAGGCGACCTCGCCGCCGCCGAGGGTGTAGGAGGCCCACTCGGGGATGGTCAGGTAGTCGGTGAGGCCGTGAGACAACAGGGCGTTGTCGATCTGCTCCTGGAACAGGGTGTAGGGGATGTAGCCGATGAAGAAGCCGGGCAGTGCCGCCAGGGCGGTGGCGTAGCCGAGCCCCAGACGGGCATAGGTGCGGACCTCGCAGCCGATCATGAACACCGCACCCATGGCCAGCAGCGGGCCGCCGAGGATGTGGCCCCAATACAGGCCCTGGTCGCCGGCGGCATTGGGGATGCTGCCGGCACCGAGCAGCCAGGCGCCGAGGATATACAGGTTGAACAGGACGATGGCAACCATAAAGCCCTGCAGCGGCAGCATGCTGCGAAACATCCGGTAGGTGCAGAGCGGAACGCCGTCGTCGCAGTATTGCTCCTTGCTCATGAACGCGGACTCCGGCGCCATGACCGAGCATTCGGTGCCGAAGCCGCACTTGGCGATGCCGATGCCGAGCAGGAGCCCCGGGATGGCCAGCGCGGCCACCTGGCCCCAGCCGATCTGGCCGACGGCGCCCTGGATGCTGTCTCCAAACAGCGCCAACACCAGCGGGACACCCAGGAAGGCGAGCAGCATGGCCAGCAGCAGCAACCGTAGCGGGTCGCGCCAGGGGCGGTAGTCCGGGCGCCAACAGGGGTTGGCATGGTCCGGGTCGCCGGCGTGACGCTCGGCAATCTCGCGGCTCTCCTGATGGCGGAAGTAGCCGCCAAGCTCGGCGCGCAGTGCGATCTTGAAGGCCAGGAACGCGAACGGGATGCCGCTCAGCAGCACTACCCAGGAGGCGATGCTCATGGACGGGATGCCGCCGATGAAGTGGTGCGTGGTGCAACCGGCGGCGATGCGGGTGCCGAACGAGAACATCAGCCCGCCGATGAAGGCAAGCAGCAGCATGCGCCGGTTGTAGTGGACCCAGCTACGGCTTTCGCGCTCGCCGATGCCGACCAGGAAGGCGCCGACGATGGCACCGATGATGGTCCAGTGGATGCCGGGCTGGTAGACCCGGCCCACCCAATCGATGCCGAGGAACTGTTCACTGGCCGCGTACATCTGCGCGAAGCCGGTGGTGACGACGATGAAGTCGTAGTTGTCGGACTGGATGTAGTAGAGGATCTCGGCCAGGCCGACGAACAGTCCGCCGAGCCAAAACGGCCATTGTTTGGTGATCAGGTTCTTCAGCATCGGTGAACTCCGCGGCTGGCCCGGCGCCGACGCGCCGGGGTCTGGTCGAACATGAGTCGAGGCTGGGTCGAGCCTGGGTCGAGCCTGGGTCGAACATGGCTCGTTGCGCTGCAGGCATCCGCGACCGCATCCGTCTCGGCCTTGCGGTTGCGCTTGCGACCCGGCCTTCCCGGGTGATCAATCCGCAGACATGCTCACCAACGGCCGCTCGGCATCCTGCGCCCACTCGTGCATGGAGCCGTCGTAGAGCTTGACCTGCTCGTTGCCCAGCAGCTCGTGCATGACGAACCAGTTCAGCGCACCCTGGCCGCCGGACCAGCAGTAGGTGATGGTCGGCGCAGCGGGGTCGACGCCCATGATCTCGGCGACCCTGCGGATGGCGCCCGGGTCGTAGTAGCGGGCGACGCCCTTGGAGTTGACCTGGGTACCGATGGGCCAGGACTTGGCCGACGGGACGTGGCCCTTGCGATCCGCGCTGGTCAGCTTCGGGTGGTAGGTCAGGCCGATGTAGTCCTCGGGGTCGCGCACATCCACCAACTGCACGCCCTCGTCGTCGATGGCGGCGGCGACATCGTCGGCACTCGCCAACAGCTCGCTGCGCTCCATCTCGGCCCGGAAGCGCCCACGCCGCGGGCGCGACTCGCCGAATTCCACCGTGCGACCGTCCACCAACCACTGCTTGGTGCCGCCGTCGAGCAGCGCGACGTCGTCGTGACCGTAGTACTTCAGCATCCAGTACAGCCGCGCGGCGACCAGCGCATCCATGGGGCTCTCACCGTTGCCGACGATGACCACGGCGCTGTCGTTGTTGACGCCGGCGTTCTTCATCAGCCGATCGAAGGCGGGACGCGACAGCAGCATGCCCTTGAGCTTGCGATCTCCCTGCTTGACCTCGGCGCGGACGTCCTTCCAGTCGATCAGGATCGCCCCCGGGATGTGCCCGGCGACCTTCTCGACCTTGGGCTGAGTCTTGCCGACGCCGCAGGGGTTGACCGCGGCGGCGCTGCGGGCGTTGGCCTCGCTGAAGCTCTTGGGGACGGTGCGCACGTCGAGCACCACCAGATCGTCGAGGTTCTCGGCAAGCCAGCCGGTATCGACCAGCGGGCCGGGGGTGGTGCGCGCTTGGGCGGTGAAGGCCGCCAGCAGCAGGCCGCACAGCAGCAGCGGCAGAAGGGCTCTCGGGACGGGTCGGCGCAGTTTCATGGGTCTCCTCCTCGTTCTCCCGTGCCGTCCGCCCGCGGCTGCCCTGGGGCACGGCGGGTGGCGGCGCTGTATTAGAACAAGCTAAATTATTGAATCAATTCGCTTTTGCAGCCGCAACTTTAACGCACACCGCGCGCAAGTCAATCCCCAGGGGGACGCAGCTCGCAACCGGATACCCTTCCCGACCAGGGGCCGCAGTCGGCGCTGTAGAGCAGATAGCCGCTGCGGCCGGCCGCTTGCCGGGCCTCCCGGATCATCGCCCGCGGCCCGGGATGTCGGGCCTGATCCAGGCGCTGGAGCAGCAGCGGGTAGACCACCTCGTGATAGAAGGCATCGGGCTGCACGCGGACCTCAACGCGGGCGCGCGCCTGCGGCGGCAGCGCGAGGTGCAGCGCGATGGCTTGGTCCGGCATCAATCGGGTATCGGCGCGCTCGCGCAGGCCCTCCGCCGGGTCCCACGCCAAGGTCCGGGCGATGTCGTGGACCAACGCGTCGTCGGGGGAGTCGATGCGGATGCGGATGCGCGGCGTCGCATAGGTGGGCAGGGCGTGACCGGCCCCGACATTGCACGCCCTAACCCGCACGCCGTCGGCGCTGCGCTCGACGCTGAGATCGAGGGCTTGGCGCGTCGTCTGCGGATCATGGATGCCCCGAAACCGATGGCTGCCGCCGGGCATGTGGCAGTGCTGACAGGTGCGACCGGCGGCGGCGTGGCGCGACCCGGCCCATTCGGCATGGGTATTCTCCAGCGGCTTGCCGGCCAGCTCCCCGACGCCCGGCGGGAACTGATGGCAGGGGGCGCAGAATCCGCTGTCGCGAAACAGCGGCAGCGCCGTCACCGCGCCATGGGGGGTGATCGCCTTGGGCCGCGGGCCGTAGCGTCGATGGGCGCGCACATGGCAGCCGGCGCAGCCGACGCCGCCACTGCCACGGCTCGCCCGGGGCGCGGCCAAGATGATGTCCTGCTGCTCGGCGCGGGGCGCGTGACAGCGTAGGCAGTCGGCGGCCTCCGCCCTATGGAGCGCGGCGAGCTGTCCGAGCAGCCCGGGGCCCAGGGCGCGTGCGTGCAGCGAGTCCTGCCATTCAGCATGTTGGCGCGGATGACAGAGGCCGCAGGTGCCGGGGGCCAGATCTTTGGTCAGCTCCACCGCGCCCGCCGGGGGCTCGCCCTGGTGCGGGATCGGCAGGCGCCAGTAGTCGGTCGGCATCGGCTCGTCTGCGCCGGCAGCGGCGACACCGAGGCCCATCAGGACCGCCGCGAGTCGCCGCTTGAAGCGACTGCGGCATCGGCGCGCGACGCCCGCGCCGGGGCGACAACCACCCGCCCCGCCAGCGGGCAGCAAGGTATGATGGATTAAGCACCACAGAGAGGAATCGCGCATGATGAATCGAGCCAACCCCCATGGTCACCGCGGCCCGCTGCTGACGCTCTTCGCCTGCATCGGCCTGTTGAGCGGCTGCGGCGAAGACCCGATAGGACCCGAAAACCGCCTGGCGCTAATGGCCTGGGGCCGCTGCCAGCCACAAGAGGCGCAGCGGCTCAGCGATGCGGCGCTGAGCAGCACGGCGCCCGAGACACGTTATCACGCCTTGGTCCTGAAGGCCGCGATGCGCCGCGAGGCCGGCGATACGGCCGGTGCCGAGGCGCTGTATCCGCGCATGGAGGCCGAGTGGCAGGCGGCGAAAGACAAGCCCTTGAAGGAGCGACGGCGCGAGCGCGACATCAAGATGCGCCAGACCATCGCCGAATCCGAGCGCCACATGCACGGCTTTGCGACCGATTGCAGCGACGCAGCCCGGGCATCCGCCGCAACGACTGAGCCCGGCCCGGAGGTTGAGCCTGAGTCCGGGCCGGACGCAGCAGCGACGGGCCGCTGATCCCGGCTACTAGACCGGGTTTGGGAACGACCAGATACGCGAACAGCGCGTCCGGTTGGTGCCCCTGCATCAACCGCCGTTGTCGCGCCGTCGGCGTGTTCCGTCGTTCATCTGCTCCACCGATCGCCCCGCGAGGGGGCGGTCATTCGCCACTGGCGCCAACAGACTCAAGCTCCGTCGGCGTCGGCACGGGCTCGGTCATGAAGGCCCGGAAGTCGTAGCTGATCGCGCCGATCATCTCGTGGATGGCGTAGTAGCTGATTATGAACGCGCCCGCCTGGGGCAACCAGTCGGTGATGGAGCCCTGATCCGGCTTTTCGTCATCCCCCGCCATGGGCGGGGCCTTGACGAAGCCGGTCGGCGCCGGGATGACGTCGAAGCCTGCGTGCTCGAAGGCCAGGACCGCCCGCGGCATATGCCAAGCGTTGGTCACCAACAGCGGGCGCCGCACACCGGCCGCGCGCAACATCGGCGCGAGCAGGGCCGCGTTCTCCCAGGTGCTTGTGCTGAGCCTCTCGACATGGGCCGTCGGCACGCCCAGCTCGTCGCGGAGGGATTTCTCCATCAAGTCGCCGAGGGCCTCCGGCTTGCCACCGCCGGTGACGAAGATGGGCAGTTCCGTCTTGCGATATAGAAAGGCGCCGTAGCGCAATCGCTGAAGTGTCACGCTGTCGACGACGGGCTCACCGTATTCCCCGGGATTGCCGTAGGACCCGGCCGCAAGCACGACGATGGCATCGGCCCCGGTCGCGTCGAGCTGCTGCGGCGGGATCGCAGCGTAGAGCTGCCGCGATGCCAGCAGCGACTCCGAGGTCACCGGGACAGACATGATCAGCAGCACTGACCAGGCGATGAACAGCAGCATCCGCCCGAGCGTGCCGCGGACCAGGAAGAAGCCGATCAGCAGCAGGACCAGGATGATCCCCGGGGGCAGCAGCAGCAGCTTGATGGATGAGTAGAGTTCGCTCATGGTGTCGTGTTGCTCGATGCAATCGGTTCCAGGCTGGCGCAGTGGGCGGCGCCGGTGAGCGCGCCGATCTCGACGCGGCCGTGCGTGCCGGGGCTCAGCGCCCGCCAGCGCGACTCCGACAGCCCGCACTGATGCGACTCGCCGGTTTTCAGCTCGCGCAAGTCAACACGGTAGTGCTCGGTGCGGGCTCCAGGCCGCTCACAGCCGTCGCACTGCCCTTGGCGCGCCAAGACGGGCTCGGGCCAGCGCGGCGCCGGATCGAATCCGCTGCCGGAGGCGGTGGCCTCGCGGACCCGCGACCAGCGATAGACCAGGTAGGTGCAGCGCCGATCCATCACCGGTTCGGAACGGTAACGGGGCCGACACTCCATCCGCTCGGTGAAGGTGCCGTCGCCTTGGTCCTGGCGGCGCATGGCGCAGTCCTCGCCGTCCGGGACTTGCCGGGTGCTGCGCTGGGCCTGGACGCTGTGGGTGATTTGGGCATCGGCCGGCAGGCTGTCGCACCAGGCGCTATCCCGGACCTGGCCGTAGCGCTCCACCGCGATGCTGCGCTCCCAGCTGTTGCCGGTGACCTCCACCAGGGTCGGCCGGGTCCAGGTCAGCATCAGGACCACGATCAGGACAGCGCTGACCACCACCCCGCCGACGACCCAGGCGATCCAAGCCCGACGCTTGCCCTTGGGGCGCGGCGCTTGAGCAGGCCCGGGGGCATCGCCGCGCCAGGGCGCGTCGGCGCGACCGCCGTCGAGATCTCGAACCTGGTCCTGTTGCGCCTTGACGGCCGCCGCATCGGTCAACGGCCCGCCGCAGCTGCCGCAGAACTCGGACTTGGCGCTGTTCGGGGTCGTACAGGCGGGACAGCGGCGGTCGGCACCCGCGTAGACATGGTCCTCGACGGCGACCTTGTGGTCATCGTCGGGGAAGTAACGGGTCTCGGGGTCTTGAGGCGCACCGCAACTGGGGCAGAAGCGGTGAGTCAGCCCCAGCAGCCCCGAGGTGCCGCAAAAGCGGCAGTCCCAGAGCATCTCGTAGGTCTTGGATCCGGTCGACATCAGGTAGAGCTCCAAGGGGGGGCAGACGCCGACCACGGTCGACCTGGAAGGGCCAATCGGCCCATTCGCGGGACTCGGGCACCGCCGGCGGCGTCAAAGCCTATAATTGTGCCGCAAATGGCGCCGCGATGGGCGAGCCCGTTACCGAGACCGGGGGAGAGGCATGGCCTGCACAATCGAACCACAAACCCGGCGCATACCCGCTCGCGCCCGGCCGACTACCGCTGCGCCGCCGGCCCGCGCTCGGGTCGCCGACAAGTCGGCCCACCCACGGCGGCGCGCATCCCCGGCGGCCTTTGCATGGAGATTCGGGACGATCGGCCTGTTGCTGCTGGCCCATGCGCTGAGCGCCGTCGCGGCGCCGCCGGCCCATGCCGATGCCGAGGCAGGGCTCGCGGCAGAGGTCCGCGCCGCCGTCATCATGGCCAACGGTCTGGAGCGCGCGTATTGGGACAACCCCTCCGCCCTCTCGGGCTGGGACGCCGTCTACGCCCACTTCCGCCGCGGCTACAGCGCCGAGATCGCCGAGCGCATGACCGCATTCACCCTCGACAACGATGGCGATATGGCCACCTGGGTGCCCGACGCGGTCCAGGTCGTCGAGGTCGACGAGGACTCCGCGCTGGCCTATTTCAACACCCCGGCCGAGTTCGGACTGGACGGCCTCTGGGGCTTCGAGGCCTACATGGTGGTTAGGCTGCGGCGCGAGGCGGAGCGCTGGATCATCGACTGGGCCACCGACAGCGCCAAGCCGCCGTTGCCGCAGGCGTCGCCGTAGCGCATCAGCGCCGGCTGCGGGACGGTTGCCGGCCGCGATAGGCATTGATCTGCTGGATGACGGCCTGCATCGGCAGCGCATCCAGAGCGCCGAAGCGCTCCACGGCCGCCTCGACGAGGCCGTCCACATCCGCCACCGCCGCCGGCACGGGCGCATCGGGCCAGACCGCCGCATGCAGGCCGCGCAGCCCCCCGACCTGCACCCGCATCGCCTTGGCATGGGGCAGTGCGGATGCCTGATCCGTGGTCCTCAGGGCAAAGCGGGCTTGGGCCCGCAGCATCGCCAGCAGCGCGATACACCGCCCCTGCGCCGCATCGTCGTTGCAGCGCACGCCCTCACGCTCGGCAATGCAGAAGCGCTGGGCACGACGGCAGCCGCAATTGTTGGTCAGCACGCCCTTCTCGAACGGACAGGCGCGCTCGTTGATCGACGAATAGGTCTCGCGAAAGATCTCGTTGTCCACCACAGCCTCCAACATCTCAACATCACCCCAGAACACTAGGGCCAACCGCCCCAACTTCCCATGCGCTGTCCGCAGCCGCCCCCGAATCCACAGCAAGCCAGCTACTCGCGCCGCCCCATGAGGCTCTCGATCCGCCGCCGATCCCGCTTGCTCGGCCGCCCGCGGCGCGCACCGACGCCCTCGCCCGCCTCGCGCCGGGCGCGGACCAGCTCCTGGCGGCGCTCGCGGCTGGCCTCGGTCTCGGCGTAGAAGTGCACCGCCTCGCTGGCGGGTCGGCGCTGCTTCGACAGGGCGACGACCTCGACCTCCCAAGCCAGCTCGCCCTTGTGGATGCTGAGCAGGCTCCCCGGCCGAATCGCCCGGCTGGGGCGCACCCGCTGGCCGTCGACCTGGACCTTGCCGCCGCTGATCGCCTCCACCGCCAGGGCGCGGGTCTTGAAGAAGCGCGCCGCCCAGAGCCACTTGTCCAGGCGCTGGGTGGATTGCTCGTCGTTGCTCTGCTGCATGTCCGCCTCCTCAAGCTTGTTGTTGCTCAATCCGTCAGCAGCGGGTCGAGTTCGCCGCGGGCCTCCAGGCGCGCCATGTCGTCGAAGCCGCCCACATGGGTCTCGCCGATGAAGATCTGCGGCACCGTGTAGCGCTTGCTGCGCTCCGTCATCACGCGCATCTGATCGCGGTCGCGATCGATGCGGATCTCCTCGTAGTCAACGCCCTTCTTGTCGAGCAGGCGTCTGGCGCGTATGCAATAGGGACAGAACCCCGTGGTGTACATCTGAACGGCAGGCATGGCACTCCTCCTCTCGGGCCCTGCGCGGGGGCGGCCCTGCATCGGGCCGGCCCGAACGGGCACTCTGGTTGTTCGCCGGTGGCCGACCCGGCCGCTTGCCCGGCGCGAACGTTGAAAACCGGTGTCAATGGCCGGACAACACAAGGTTACCAAGCCGTAACAGCGCCGACGAGTCCCCTGCGCACCACAAACGGCGCCATCGGAGCCCAGCCCACCATGTATCGCACCACGCCGGCCGCCATCCATCTCAAGGACTACCGACCGCCCGAGTTCCTGATCGACCGGGCCGACCTGCACCTGGACCTCGACCCCACCGAGACCCACGTCGAGGCCAACCTGCTGATCCGCCGCAACCCGGCGGCGACCCGCGGCGACGGCGACCTACACCTCGACGGCGAGCAGCTCCAACTCGACGAGGTGACCCTGGACGGCACCATGCTGCCCCCGGCCCAGTACCAGCAGACCGAATCGGCGCTCATCGTCCGCCGCGTGCCCGACCGCTTCGAGCTGCGCACCAAGGTGCGCATCCGTCCGGAGGCCAACACCGCGCTGGAGGGCCTGTACCTGTCCAAGGACCTGCTCTGCACCCAGTGCGAGGCCGAGGGCTTCCGCCGCATCACCTATTTTCTCGACCGGCCGGACGTGATGACGCGCTTTCGCGTCACCCTAACCGCCGACCCTGCGCGCTATCCGGTCCTGCTCGCCAACGGCAACCCCGCCGGCAACGAGACCCTGCCCGACGGCCGCCACCTCGCCCGCTGGGACGACCCGTTCCCCAAGCCCTGCTACCTGTTCGCCGTGGTCGCCGGCGACCTGGCCCTGGTGCAGGACAGCTTCCGCACCCTGTCCGGTCGCGAGGTGGACCTGCGCATCTATGTCGAGCCCGAGAACCGCGACCAGTGCGACCACGCCATGGCCTCGCTGAAGCACGCCATGGCCTGGGACGAGGCCGAGTACGGCCGCGAGTACGACCTGGACCTGTTCATGATCGTCGCCGTCAGTCACTTCAACATGGGCGCGATGGAGAATAAGGGGCTGAACGTCTTCAACGCCAAGTACATCCTCGCCCGGCCCGACACCGCCACCGACAACGACTTCGCCGGCATCGAGGGCGTCGTCGCCCATGAGTATTTCCACAACTGGACCGGCAACCGCATCACCTGCCGCGACTGGTTCCAGCTCAGCCTTAAGGAAGGACTGACCGTCTATCGCGATCAGGAATTCTCCGCCCACATGGGCTCCCGCGGCGTCAAGCGCATCGGCGACGTGCGCATGCTGCGCGCCCGCCAGTTCGCCGAGGACAGCGGCCCCATGGCCCACCCGGTGCGCCCCGATTCCTATATCGAGATCAACAACTTCTACACCGCGACCGTCTATGAGAAGGGCGCCGAGGTGGTGCGCATGCAGGCCCAGCTACTCGGTCCCGCGCGCTATCGCGCCGCCACCGACCTCTACTTCGAGCGCCACGACGGCCAGGCCGTGACCACCGACGACTTCGTCAATTGCATGGAGGACGCAAGCGGCATCGATCTCGGCCAGTTCCGGCGCTGGTACGGCCAGGCCGGCACGCCGGTGCTCGAATGCAGCGACGACTGGGACCCGGCCACCGGCCACTACGAGCTGACCGTCCGCCAACACACCCCGGCGACCGCCGGCCAGCCCCATAAGCAGCCGCTGCACATGCCCCTGGCCATCGGCCTGATCGGCGCCGACGGCCACGATCTGCCGGTGCGCCTGGCCGGCGAGGCGCAAGCCCCGGCCCCCGGCACCCGCATGTTGGAGCTGCGCGCCGCCGTGGAGCGGTTCCGCTTCGAGGGCATGAACGAACGGCCGATGCCGTCGCTGCTGCGCGGCTTCTCGGCCCCGGTGCGACTACGCTACCCCTACAGCGACGGCGACCTGATGTTCCTGATGGCCCACGACAGCGACGGCTTCAATCGCTGGGACGCCGCCCAGTCCCTGGCCCAGCGCCGCCTGCTGGCGCTGGTGGACGACCCCGAGTTGGCCCCGCCGCAAGACCTCGACGACGGCTTCATCACCGCCTTCCGCCGCGCCCTGCTCGACCGCGACGCCGAGCCCGCCCTGCTTGCCGAGGTCCTGGCCCTACCGTCGGAGTCCTATCTGGCCGACCAGATGGCCGTGGTCGACATCGACGGCATCCATCGCGCCCGCAAGGCCCTCGGCGCCGCCATCGCCCGGCTGCTGCGCGACGACCTGCTCGCCGTCTACCAGGCCCACCACGACACCGGCCCGGTCACCATGGACCACGAGGCCGCCGGCCGCCGCGCCCTGAAGAACCGCTGTCTGGCCCTGCTGATGCAAGCCCCGGACCCGCAGACGCTCGACATCTGCCAGGCCCAGTACCAGGCGCAGAACAACATGACCGACGTCATCGCCGCGCTGGCCCTGCTCACCGACGGCGACGGCGCCGACCAACAAGCCTTGGCCTCCGCGGCCCTGACCGACTTCTATGGGCGCTGGCAGACCGAGGCCCTGGTCATCGACAAGTGGTTCGCCATCCAGGCCCAATCCGCCCGCACCGGCGCCCTGGAGCGCGTCCGCGCACTGATGGACCACCCCGACTTCACCCTCACCAACCCCAACCGCGTACGCAGCCTCATCGGCGCCTTCGCCATGGGCAACCCCATCCACTTCCACGCCGCCGACGGCGCCGGCTACGCCTACCTGGCCAACCAGATCCTCGCCCTCGACCCCCTCAACCCGCAGATCGCCTCCCGCCTGCTCTACCCCATGACCCGCTGGCGCCGCCACGACCAGACCCGCCAAGCCCTACTGCGCGAGCAATTGCAGCGCATCGCCGCCACACCGAGCCTGTCCAACGACTGCTACGAGGTCGTGTCCAAGTCCCTCGGCACGGGCTGAGCGGGATTGGGGTCAGGTCTTTCCTCGTTCCTTCTTGCCGGGCGCAGCCGCCCCTCGAAGGATCTTGCTCACCCGCGAATAGTGCAGCCCGAAATGGTCGCCGATCTCGCGCATCGCGTATGCGCCGCTCGCATATGCGGCGCGAATGGCGTCGTCTCTGGTGGCGTGCGCCTGCGCGTAGTCGTCGAGCGGGAGCGCTTTGGGTCGCGGCCTGGCCTGAGGCACCTCGCGCAAATCACGCGGCCCTGACGCCCTGCGCCGCATTGCATCGACGAAGTCGTCCGAGCCGAGAAAGACCTGATGCTTGAGCTGCGCCCAGGGCGAAGGCTGGCCCTTGCCGTCGGCGACGAAGCGGCGATACCCGGCAACGGCGGCGTCCTCCTGCTCGCCGAACGCGCTCAGGATCACCCGCGTCTCCAGCCACCGCGGGCCGGCGGCCGGGTTGATCATGGCCCGATAGCTGCTCCAGGGATAATCGTTCGCGGTGCGCACCATCCCGGCACGCACCGGGTTGAGCACCACGTAGCGAGCCAACTCCAGCAGATACGCCTCCTTCTGCACCAGGATGGCCTTGTAGCGCCCCTGGAAGACATGCCCTACGCGGACATGGAACCGGTTGAAGCGCTGCGTATAGACGCCGTTCAACTCGCGCATGCCCTTGGCCAGATTCCCGTCCGGCGTCTCCACCACCAGGTGATAGTGGTTGGTCATCAAACAATAGGCGTGGACCGTCCAGTTGTACCGCTCTTGAACTCCTGCGAGCACGTCGAGAAACATGCGCCGGTCCGCGGGCGCAAGGAAGATGTCCTCGCGACCGTCCCCGCGGGAGGTCACGTGATACAGCGCACCGGAGAACTCGATTCGCAGCGGTCTAGCCATGCCTCGCAGCTTAGCCGCAGGCGGGAAAAAGTCAAGACCTGACCCCGTTCTGCTCCTGACCCCGTTCTGGACCCCGTTTTGGGGTCAGGTCTTTCCTCGTTCCTTCTTGCCGGGCGCAGCCGCCCCTCGAACGATCTTGCTCACCCGCGAATAGTGCAGCCCGAAATGGTCGCCGATCTCGCGCATCGCGTATGCGCCGCTCGCATATGCGGCGCGAATGGCGTCGTCTCTGGTGGCGTGCGCCTGCGCGTAGTCGTTGAGCGGCAGCGCTTTGGGTCGCGGCCTGGCCTGAGGCACCTCGCGCAAATCACGCGGCCCTGACGCCCTGCGCCGCATTGCATCGACGAAGTCGTCCGAGCCGAGAAAGACCTGATGCTTGAGCTGCGCCCAGGGCGAAGGCTGGCCCTTGCCGTCGGCGATGAAGCGGCGATACCCGGCAACGGCGACGTCCTCCTGCTCGCCGAACGCGCTCAGGATCACCCGCGTCTCCAGCCACCGCGGGCCGGCGGCCGGGTTGATCATGGCCCGATAGCTGCTCCAGGGATAATCGTTCGCGGTGCGCACCATCCCGGCACGCACCGGGTTGAGCACCACGTAGCGAGCCAACTCCAGCAGATACGCCTCCTTCTGCACCAGGATGGCCTTGTAGCGCCCCTGGAAGACATGCCCTACGCGGACATGGACCCGGTTGAAGCGCTGCGTATAGACGCCGTTCAACTCGCGCATGCCCTTGGCCAGATTCCCGTCCGGCGTCTCCACCACCAGGTGATAGTGGTTGGTCATCAAACAATAGGCGTGGATCGTCCAGTTGTACCGCTCTTGAACTCCGGCGAGCACGTCGAGAAACATGCGCCGATCCGCGGGCGCAAGGAAGATGTCCTCGCGACCGTCCCCGCGGGAGGTCACATGATACAGCGCACCGGAGAACTCGATTCGCAGCGGTCTAGCCATGCCTCGCAGCTTAGCCGAGGGCGGGAAAAAGTCAAGACCTGACCCCGTTCTCGTTCTGCTGGACCCGTATTTCGCAGCCATTTCGGCCTGAAACAATCGGCGCTCGATGCGCCCCATTCTAGATGCCGCGAGCTTGATATCTTCGATATGCCCGGCTGTGAGCGCTCGGTCGCGGGTCAGGCTGGGTGTGCGAATCATGAGGCTCGGGTCAAAAATGCAGAAAAGACCTTAAGTATCGCATGTAGCGGTATGTTTCAAAGCAGAAATCACCTTAGCCGCAGGCGGGAAAAAGTCAAGACCTGACCCCGTTCCTCCGTTCTCCGTTCCTGCGTCGGACTGGCGGATTTGTTGGCCGAACTCGTGATCCCTTTCGGCCTAATTCGACAATCCTACGTCCCTCCCGCCTTCTCTGATCCAGATGAGATTTCCTTTATCTTGCCTAACAACAACATAGTCATATAGCTCCGGCTCTAGCTCTTGGAATGTGAGTTCCGAGCAAACAGCTCGGTACGGGGGCTCGATTTGCCCCTTCTCCTCTAACTGCCTTAGCCGCTCGACCCTTGTTAGTCTTACAACTGGTCTTCCCAAGTCGGCATGATAGTACAGCATACCGGGATAAACGCGAGGGTCGTTGCTTTTTGACGAAGCCCGCCAGTCGCAAAAAAGCGGGGTCTCTTCTGGCTTTATCGAATCCTTGAAATACATAATAAGCGCAAGATGCCTGCTTTGAATTGGTCGCAGAAGATAATTAGTATCAAGAAAAAAGGAGCCGCCCGCTGCGATTAGTGCAGCCGCAACCAGTAGCGCAAGCAAACCCGAGCGCAATAAACCGATAAGAAAAAGCACAAGCGCAACAGATAGCAGCGGTATTAGCAGCATTAGGTAGCGCTCAAATACGCGCCCACCCGCCAGCGTCATCAAAGCGCAGAAAACGCTTATGAGAAGGACCAGGAACAACGACGCCGGACGTTTGTACAAAAAAGGGATTGCGACTGAGCCGAGCAGAGCGATCAGCCAGACCCATCGTCGGTCCGCCATCAGCCACTCGATCCATCGGAAATCTGTGGAAAGCCCTTGCCCCCCCTCTAGAGATGGCGCGAATCGTTCGAAAATCTGGTCGATATAGGCTTTGTCGATATAGGAGAACCCGTGTTGAACGACCTGAACGATTGGCCAAGCCGAAACCAAGATAGCCCCAATAACAACCGACCGACGAAAATACGGTTCCGCTAGAGAAAAGGCCGAAGGTTCACGCGTAAGCTTCTGGTACGCGAGCGTGGCGATGCAAAGCAAGGCGACCGCAAAAGCCCCCGCCGGGGCCTTCTGCAAAGAACCAAGGCCCACAGTAATAGCAACAAAGATCCACCACCGAGGGTTGCGTAATGCAAGCACGAATCCTGCAATCGGCAAGATAAAGAACAACCCGGCGCCTACGTCCAGAAGTGCCGACAAAGCATGTTCCCAAAGCATCGGCGAACTTGCCAATACGGCGATCGAAGCAGGGATGGCCGCGGGTCTTTCGGGTGCAAGCGCGAAAGCGAGAAGGCCGGTTCCCGCCAATAGAGCAAGCGCAAACGCAAAGGACCAAAATCGCAATGAAAGCTCTAGATCAAGTCCCGATTCAAGCATAAGAGCCGTTAGCCAATACTGAAGCGGAGGCTTGTTAAAGTTTGGCTCATAATTCGAAGAAACAGACAGCCAATTGCCACTTCGCTCGAATCCTACGGAACGATCTAGCGTAAAATATTCGTCAAATTGCTGCAGCTCACCCACATCGAGCGATGGCGCGTAATGGACCCCGAAAAACACGACAATGATCGCGCTCAACAACGTCGCAGCCATGTTGGGGGAAAAAGTTCGGATTTTCGGGCTCTGCATGACGAGGGGCGGATTGACGCTCGTGAGGCGGCAAAGACAAATAGGGAGCCCAAGCGTTGCGTCGGCGGGGCTTCCAAGGCCAGCAGTTAATTAGGCCGGAGCCCATTTTCGGGTTCTTAGGCGGACTGCGCAAGACCTGCGTAACATGGGGTCCTACCTTCATTAGGTGTACGCGACATTCTCCGCCGCGTGTTCTCGCCGGGAAGTCTGACGGGGAACCACCGGTTGATGCAACGCCAACGTACTGATCAGGAGCAAAACCCCGCGAGATTCTTGGCAAGAACCTTGCTTAGGCGGAGGCGCGCGTTTTCCCAGATGTCGTCTCGGTCCAACTGATCGGACTCAGGTTAAGTCCTATATGCCGGAACCCTGGCTTTGGGGCTTAGGCGGGTACCCGTGTTATGGGGGGCATTACGGTGACACCTTACTGTTTACACCATTCCCCTCTCGGCTTATGGTAAGCGCATGCCTCGACGCTCACGAATCATCGTACCCGGCACCATGTAACGCAACATAAGAACAGGCGCCAGCGGAGGTTGAATCTCACTTGACGCCAGCTTTCCGCATCGCGTCCACCGCTGCGCGGAATTTGTACGCTCGTTGCGGGCCTTTGTCGTTAATCCCAAATCCAATGATCAAAACGAATACCGTGCACCTGAGCGTTCGCGCCATCTTGACCGGCGTGCTGCTTGGCGCCGTGCTGACCCCCTGCAATATCTATTCGGGGCTCAAGATCGGTTGGTCGTTCAATATCTCCATCATCGCGTTGCTGATCGCCTCCGGGTTCTGGGCGCTGCTTGCAAGGTTCAAACTGGGCCAAGCCCTTGGGGCCGGTGAGGGCAACATCACCCAGACCACGGCCTCCTCGTCGGCGAACATCATCTCCGGCGGCCTGGTGGCGCCCATACCGGCACTGGCGATGCTGTCGGGCGCGAACCTGCCCGCCGAGCAGCCGATCGCCTGGGTCTTCGCGGTGAGCTTTCTGGGCATCTGGGTCGCCTGGTATCTGCGCGAGTCGTTGATCATCCGCTCCGGACTGGCCTTTCCGACGGGTCGGGCGACGGCGGAGACCCTGCTGGAGATCTTCGATCAGGGCCGGGAGGCGGCGCTGAAGCTGCGCGTGCTGCTTGCCAGCACCGCGTTGGCCGGCTCAGTGAAGTGGCTCGACGGCGGCTGGCTGAGCCTGCCCCGGCCAAGCCTGGGGTTCAGTCTGCCGGCAACGGGGGCATTGACCGGCTACACGGGCGTCAGCGCCAAGAACCTGACCTTCACCTTCGACCCGTCGCTGATGCTGGCCGGTTTCGGCGCCATCATCGGGTTTCGGGCCGGCGTGTCGCTGTTGCTGGGTGCGATGGTTGCCTGGGGTGTGTTGGGTCCCTGGGGTCTGAGCCAGGGCTTTGTCGTGGCCGGCGAGAATGATCCGGCGGCGAGCTGGTTTCCGTCGATGATCGAATGGCTGCTGTGGCCGGGTGTGGCGCTGATGGTGTCGTCCGCTTTGACGCGGTTTGCCCTGCACGCGTTGGCGCAGCGCAGCGCCATGGCGTTTCGACGCTCAGCCGCGGACGATGGCGGCACCCTTGCACGTCTGATCGGGTTGACCATTGGGAGCGCGCTGGTGGTGATTGCCCAGATGGGCATCTTCGGGATCGATTGGTTTATTGCGGCGCTCGCGGTCCCCATCGCCTTCCTGTTGGCGATGGTCGCATCGCGGGTCGTCGGCGAGACCGGTATCCCCCCCATCGGGGCCATCGGCAAGGTCTCGCAGCTGGCCACGGGCATGACCGCCCCCGGCGAGATGACGGCGAACCTGATCGGTGCCAATGTTGCCGGTGGCGCGGCGGGACAGAGCGCGGACTTGTTGAACGACTTCAAGGTCGGCCATGCCATCGGCGCCCCACCCTGGCCCCAGGTCGTTGCCCAGTGCTTCGGTGTCCTCACCGGCAGTCTGGTGGGCAGCCTTGTCTATCTGAGGTTGATCCCGGACCCGGCCACCATGCTCATCACCGAGGAGTGGCCAGCGCCGGCGGTCGCGACCTGGAAGGTGGTCGCCGAGACCCTGAACACGGGGCTTGGCTCCATCCCGTCTAGCGCGCTCTGGGCCATCGCCATCGCCGGCATCATTGGCATCGTCGCCGCTGGCATTGAGCATCGGCGCGGTCCGGGTTGGTTGCCCAGCATGCCGGCGGTGGGTCTGGCCATGGTGATCCCGGCCTCGCTGTCGATGACCATGTTCTTCGGCAGTCTGATCGCCAAGGCCCTGGAGCGCTGGCAGCCAACGCTGGCCCAGCGCTTTCTGATCGCCGCGGCCTCCGGACTCATCGCCGGCGAAAGCCTGACTGGGGTTGCCCGCGCCTTGCTCGGCATCTTGGGGTGAGGCGGCTTGATTACTGTTTTTCCTCTGTTCGATCGCGTCGATCGTTTTGCAGACTTCTTTGAGGTGCCAGGGGATACTGAACGGGTTGCCAATCTCACGAAGGTTCAAACGATCAATCGATCATTGATGGATGACCAAGCGCTCGGCGAGTTCGAGAAACGACCTGGCCTAACGCTACGTCCAAGCAAGCGTGGCCGGGCGGCCCCCTTGGTAGAAGAATGACGCGAGACAATAGGAATTAGCGTAAGCGGTAAAGTGTTACCGCAATTCCGTAATTTGATGCGGCCTTGTCCGTGTGGTCGGCGCACCAGCGCGAACACGGCCCACAGCGTATTGCTCCGCACCCGCTTGCATCGTGAGGGCTTGCATGGGGGTCCTCCACAGTTTTGGTCGCCCGATGTCGACCATCAAACCCCATGCATATTCATTTCCTCTCTAGCACCCCCTCCCAAATACCGATCCTATCCTTTTCGCGGGCTGCCTCAGGGTTTGTACCGCATTTCCCCGTGTTCGCAGCTGTGTTCCGGCCTGGTCCGTCATTTAATCCGGACGGGCCTGCGGTCACGGGTCTTTCGATTTAAAACCGTCTTCTTTATCGCGATCGTCGTTTCATGATGTCGATCGCTGCAGTTGCTCGTCCGAGCCCTCCTGCTCGCCGCAGAGCAGCTCTAGCAAGCGCTTATAGCCCCGACTGCCAATCAGCGTGTCGGATTCGCGGCAATTCCAGTTCATCGAGCCGACCAGACAGAGGCTGAAATTCATGCGTGCACCGGGGGTGCGGGCCAGAAAGCACCTTGACCTAGACGGCGCGTCCTCCTCATTGAGATTTTTCAACCCTTTCTGTATGCCCTCGGCGAACTGCTCGCTGCTAACGAGAGCATGCGGTCCTCCATCAAACGAATTTGACCATGATCGAGAACCTTTCGGATACCGCCGCATAGTGCAGACAATCCGTTGCCAGGATAGCTCGGTGCGATCAACTTGAAAGTCCTCGAAAGGATGGTGTCCAACCGGAAGATGTCCAACATGCGCTCTTCTACGGTTTCCTGGTCCTCCTTGTCCGGCCAACTGAACAGCAACACGACGTCCCCCCACCCCTCGCCGAGAACAGCCCGGTCTATCGGATCGATCATCGCGCCGGCAGACTCCAGCGGGATATCGAATCGCGTCCGATCTTGCTGGTTGTTATCCCGCTGGTCGAATGCGCGGAGCAGCCGATGGATGAAGAAGAGGCGCAGATCCCGCTGCTTCAAGGTAATTGACAATGCGGCAAGGATGCCTTTGTCGGCCTTGGGCTGCCGATCTTTGCCGAAGTAGATCGGTAGGCTGAGCTCCCGGCGGGCAAAGAAGGTGGGGAACGGCTCGTCCACGCATTGGCTGGCCCCCGCCGAGGTGTCTGCGACGTCGGAAAAATAAGGCAGTCGGCACCTGCACATTGGCCGGTCGGTGCCGATCGCAAGGATGTCAGGTGCGCCGAGAAGTTGTAGAACCGGGGACTGGGCCTTGTACAGGATCGATTGATCTGTGCGGACCCCACTCGAATCCCAACGCGACATGCGCTTGTCCTTTTCCCCAGGCGGGGGTAAGTAGGACCCCGACAGGTAAATGCGCGTAATCATGTGCAGCGACGGGTGGCGGTACTCGCGGAGCCAGTCAGGCTCATCGCTTTTTTCATCAGCCGGAGTCTTCCGCGGCCGCAGCGCTTGCAAATTCTCGCCTTGGGGGTTTCATTGCCAGAGGCGCGTTGCGATCACGACGTTCATTCCAAATCCCTCCACGGCTTGCTTCCGACAATTTTGTCGCAGGGTGGGGCGTCACTGGTTAGCACCATTTCGAGCGTCGATACAGTTGGTCGAGTTTATACCCTTGGAGCTTCTCCAGAAAGCATTGTTCCTCGCCCTCCTTTACTTTGAAGCATTCTCGATCATCCTCCGAAACCGTGAAACACGCAGAATGGGAACTCTGCGGATGAACCGCGAAAAACGCGATCGCTGGCGTATTTTCCGCGATCTCCGAAGCCCGCTCTCTGAACGCTTTGCGATCACCAAACAAGCCGTTTTGATAGTCCGCAAACAGGTTCTTGAATTCTTCGGCCAACTTTCTGACCGACTGAAAAACGTGCTTAGAGGACTGATCGTGGCATTTGGCTGATTCGTGTATCCAACGCACGGTTCCCTTTAGCTCTTTTCCTTCTTTGATATCTTGGCTTAGCAGTTCTTGACCGACAAGCCAAGAAACTAGCCCTCGGATGCGGCCATGCTGTATTTCCGACTGAAGGCTGTTTAGGCGAAAATGCAGGGCGTCTGACAGCAGATCGAAGACCAACGAAAGACGTTGAAAAGAGGATCGCGCGCGCCAAAAGTGGAACTCAAGCGCAATTTGGTAAAGCTCGCGACCGAAAGATGCGTGATGATGCAGTTCCAGCGGCCAGGTCGCTATGGTAAACGCCCGCGATTTAAGGGCGGTATCGAGAGCGAAGTCGGGCGTCACGAAGTCGATGCCACGGGCGATCGCACATTGCCATGGGATATCGTAATGATGTTGGAACAGCGGACGGTTCCCGACTTGGATCTCGGGTTGCTTGTTGTCGCAATCTCGCGGACACTCGAATCTGCGCGCGAGATAAAGCTGGTCGAACGCCCGGCAGGCTTGGTAACGGTTTCGGATACCATGGAGCCGTTGTTTTGGCGTCGGATTGGCCATTTCATCGGACGGCCGGAGATCGGATGCCTTGAAGGCGATCGTCCGCTCGAGCAGCAGATTGCGGACCTCATCCGGGAGCCTGCGCGTGGATCGAGGCAGCAGGCGGGGACCCGTCTTGTCCTCCTGCTCAAAATCGCGACCGCGATCGTCGCGCCAGTCTTGAGCGCCGGCGGCGGCGTCGGAAACCTCGACGATGGCGCACAGGCGCTTGCCTAGGGCGCGCCAATAATGGTCGGCCTCGGGGGGGACGCGGCGGAGACTGGCGAGCTGTTGTGAGAGTGCTTCGCAGACGTCTCTGGTGCCCTCGATCAGCAACTGTTCGAGTCGGGATGTCTCAGCCGGGCGATGCTGAACGGCGTCGCACCAGGCGCAGGCGACCGTAAGCCGAAGATACCAATCTCGCCCCTGGTCGATGAGGCCGTTGTGGCCCCTTCGGTCGATCCAGTCGATGAGCTCCAGGTCGATGCGGTCGTCGGGCTGTCGAAACAGCTCTTCCAGCCCTGCGCCGAGCAACTCCAGGGTCATGGCAAGGAGATAGGCCGGGCCGAGAACCGCCGTGGCGATGAGATCGGCGGCGATCTCCAGGGTCAACATGCGGGCGTACCTGTCGGCGCCCTGGATCGGCTCGTCGCTTGCCGGCTCTTGGCT
The DNA here is from genome assembly GCA_942491465.1 of uncultured Gammaproteobacteria bacterium. Lineage (GTDB taxonomy): Bacteria > Pseudomonadota > Gammaproteobacteria > Chromatiales > Chromatiaceae > CALOBA01. The sequence continues at coordinate 42,613 of CALOBA010000073.1, read as the reverse complement.
TGCCGTGTCGGAGCGCTTGATGCAGTGCATGATGTTGCGCAGCAATGTCGCGAACCGGTCTGTCGCCGGGGCGAGGCTGTCGGCGTAGAGTTCCTCGTAGTGTTCGGAAAGGCAAAGATGGGCGATTTCGTGGGCGAGGATCGGTTGCAGATCCGGGCGCTCGATCATCCAATAGGACGAGTTGACGAAGCCGATCTGAACCGCGCGGTCCTTAATGCGGTTGCCATCTTCGTCGTCTCGGGGCTGGTGACGGCGACATTCGGTGCGATAGGGCCAGTTGTGCGATGTGAAATCGTGGCGCCAACGGTGCATGAGCTCCATCGGAATTTCCGGTTGGCGCACGCCAAGATGCGCCAGCAGCAGGTTGGCTTCTTTGTATAGATCGCGGCAGTAGTCGGAGAGAAATCCGGTATAGATACCCTGTTCACGGCGGCGGCCGATCAGCGGCCTGGGCTGATCCCGCAGCCCCATGTCCAGATCGCGCTCGAACTGCCCCTGCAGGTCGCCGATGCGCTCGACATAGCGATGGATGCGGCCCTGTACGGCACTGCGAAACAGGAGGAATCTGCCGATGGCTCGATTGCGGCTAGGCGCCCCAGGGCAACCACCACGGAAGGGCTCCATACCTTGGCGACAGACCTCGAGTTTATCTCGAAACATATCCCGCTTGATCTGTTGCAGCACCGACAGCAGCCGGTATTGCCGCTTCTGGGTCATGCTCCAAGTACCGCTGCTCCATAGACGTGCGACGGCGAGCGCCGCAGCCCTAACGATGGCCTCCCGCGTCTTCCAATCAATGCCTGGGTAGCCGACGAAATCCTGGGGTCGGCCAAAGGCTTTCAGATTGGGATCGCCCGTCGGTGGCGGAAAACGTATCAGCGCTGCCTCGGCGCAGGTCCGGGCGGAGAAGGCTCGGTCTGTGAATAGCTTGTCCCAACTGCCCTCCCGTACAGCCTTTTTGTCACTTTCGTCCGCGCGGCTTTGCCCGTGGTCTAACTCTTGCCACTCGCCCCATAGGAATTGCTCTTCAAAGCGCAGCAGGCGGTACAGCTCAGGTAGCCGCAACTGGTGGATGATATTAACCTGGGTATGGCGGGTCTCCAGGATAAGGGTATCCAACCGCTCGATACTGTCGGCAAGACAAAGAAAAGCAATGGTCTCGCGGGGGGAAGGTTGGGGCGCTTCGGCGTCGGGGGGAGGCTGCATGTTCGGCGTTCTCGACTGCGGGTCAGGTGACCTTGGTTGCGATGCTGAGCAAGGCGAGGGCGACACCAGCAAAGACGTTGCCGACGGCAAAGGCCTTCGCCGGATTGCGTATGGGCCAGTGATCCTCGATGTTGCCGACCAGATCGAGGGGGAGACCGTCAACGCCGGAGCGGTTCGGCGTCGGCGGGGCGATCCACTTGTCCAGACACATTGCCTGGCGATAGAAAAAGAACGCGCTGAAACTTGACCAGAGTATCGTCAGCACTGTCAGGTCGTTGGAGTGGATCACGTACTTATCGATGAAGTTGCCCGGCGTTTCACACCCTGTACTCGTTGGATCGATGACCAGGGTCAGGATCGCGACCAGAAAGATCACCAGATAGGCGGGCCAGACGGGGGAGGCATAGAGCAAGAGCCATTTGCGGTAGGCGCGACTCGTGAGGGGATTGTCTTTGTTGTCGGTGGCAAACATCTCCGCCATCGCTAAACGCAAGACAGCGCCCTGAGGGCAGTCTGGACCATACCAGGTCGCCGAGTTTGGCCGTTGGCCACCGCCGAGCGTCCACACTGCGTATCTGAGCAGGAGCCAGGGCAAAGCAGACTTCCCGACGCAGCGACAGCCGCCTTTGAGATTGAGCCGGGGGGACGACCACTTAGCGATGGATCGCAGCCAGCGGCGGCTGGATGGCGAAACCTGGTCGAAGAACCCACGAAGAACCTCGGTATCTGAGAGCTTGAAGATTGCCACTGGCACGCCAAGCCCCAAAAACAGCAGCCAGATCAGCCCGAATAGCATAGCGCCGTTCAGAACGAGAAAGATGGTAACGCCCAATGCCGGTGTAAAGTACCAAGATAGGAAGTGATTAGGCCATAGGTAAAAGCGGTCGCCCGGACTGAACGGCGTGGCCTCTAACTGGTCGTGCTGTTCCATCAAATCGCGGCGTGACTTGCTCGCTCGCCTATAGAACTGCATGAAACGATGCTTGACGCGATCCCCATTCGAGTTCGAGCCCTCCGGATCGCTTTGCGGATCGCCGGCCCCGACCCCGGCAATGGGTATGCACCCATCTGGTGAGCAGTAGCCATGAGAACTGGGATCGTACTGCGGATGCTGCCGCGCGCACTTGGCGTCGAAAACCCGCCAGAGCATGAACGGCGGCGTATGGCAGCCGTCGATAGACCAGCCGCCGCAGCCACAGCCTAGCACCCACCACTGCATCAACCGACGCCGTATCCGCTGCGCAGGGTTACCAATCGATGGTCGTATCCGCCGGGCTTGGCTTGGGAGTGTTGATGCGCGGTCCCTCAGCTTGCCTATCCAGAGTCGCCAACGGGATTTGGGTTTGGGGTTCACCGCCGCGACTCCGCTGCGGTGAGCGATTGGTCGGCGGGTTGTGGGCGCGCGCACGGAGCCTGGGTCGATTCGGCCGGTCGGGGGTGCGGGTCGACCTGTCCGGGAATCAGGCCCCTAGAATGGGAGTCGGTCACTTGCGGGATCATCCAGTTCCGGGCGGGCTGTGGGTCGGGTCCGGGGCCTTGATCATCGTTTGGTCCACAACCTTGCGTGCGGGTCAGGTATCAGGCGTTTACTTTCGCAAAAACAATGCATTATGAAATCTGCGGAAGCTCTGCCTGGCTGGGTGGACCAAGGGACGATCAAGGCCGGGTCCGGGGACGGCGGGCGCCGCCGCGGCGCTAGCGGCGATAAGGATGATCCGCTTGGTAGCGGTCAGCCTCGTGGAACGCTCGGCCGGTCTGGGTGGATGCTGGGCGGGTTGGGATGTACGGGGCCGGCGCGTTGGCACGGTGCCGATCCCAGTATCGATCCGTCTGAAGGTCCGTGATCTCCTCGCGCTGTTTCGCGAGTTTCTTGTCGATGCTGTCTAGGCGGTCCATGACCTCCTCGCGTTGTTTCGCGAGCTTGTCGTCAATGCTTTCTAGGCGGCGGGCCATTTGTGTCAAAAATTCTTTAGTCTCGGTGTCCATGTTCCTTTGCTTTCAGCACATGTGGTGGCGTTTTGATCTTGAAGGTGCTTGCCGGCTAGGGAAACCCCTAACCGACCCTATAAACGCTAGGCCATGACCTCCGCGTTGAAAAGCAGAATCGTCTGGAGTAGTTGTGGGAATTTTCTGATGCTACGTCCGTGCCACGGATTAGGAGACCTAACCGCCTCTGCGCGACGAGCACTGTCGGCTGGAGGCCAAGGTGGAGCCGACAAACGTCTGTGTCAGCGCCCGTCGGACGAGATCAGGCGGGACGCGGAGACCGCTCGGTGCCGCCTGTCGAGCAACCGCGTTGAGGCGCCATGGCAGGCCAAGATCGCGGGCAAGTCTAAGCTGCGGGGTGTCGCGACGATCTGGGTAGCCGAGCACAATACCGCCTCCGGCGCCTACGAATTCACCGCCGTCGTCAACAACGCAGGGCGCCAGTGTCCCATTGCCCGCCCGCCCCGCCGATGATCCGGGCCGCACCTGATCCCTGTGCTGAGGGCACGACCTAATCCATGGCCTCATTCCATGCCCATACGCCAACCGAGTTCCGCGCGGCCACCAGCCCGCCCGGCTCAACCCGCGGGACCGGCCCAAGCGGGGCGGATCAGCGCATCGACACAGGGGATGACGTGCCGGGAGTGGTCTACGACTACGTCGAATCCCCAGCCGGCAGGCAGCCCTGCTTAACGCTATCATTCCATGGGCCGTGATCGCCGCACGACCTCACCTTAAAACACCATGTCGCCCCGTCGCCATGGGTTCACCCCGCCTAGCCAGCGCGCGTCGATGGTCTCTGTCGGCCCCCGATGATGCCCTGCTTTGACCGATATCTCTGTCATGATTACCGCCAAACAGGCCGCCGCCTTAGCCCTTCAGGTCGTCTCCCAGCCCCTTCCGCCGGAGCAGATCACAGACATCGTCGTCTCGCCGCTGCAGGCGACCTACGAGGTCCAGCTTAGCCGGCTGGCCGGTCCGGACCAGGCCCAGACCGAGATCATTACGGTGCAGATCGATCGACAGCTCGGGACCACGCTGGGCACCTCGGCGGCATCAGGTGACAATCCTGTCGCCCGTCTGGCGCCGACCATCGCCGGTCAACGGATCATCTCCGGGCCGCCGCTATTGAGGCGGCCCTAGCCGCAGTCAAGGGCTATGAGCACTACGATCTGTATGGCCGCCTGACCGTGCGGCTGGAGGATGACCACTACAGCGTGGTCTTTCCGGAGCCCGGCACGGACGACCCAGGCGTGCGCACGGCAGACTTTACCTACGATGTCTGGATCGATGCCCGATCGGGGGCCGTGGTAAAGGTGCTGACCTCAAGCTGAAGCCGATCCCGGTCCGGCTCGGGGGGCCTGCCGTCCAGCGTAGCTTAGGCTCAGCAAAACCATGGAGTGCCAGCAGCGCAGGCCATCGATACAACATGGTCTTCCTCCAGCTCTTTTTTGGCTCGCGGACGGAGACCGGGCGGAGATGCAGCGGGGAAGCCGGGGGCATTGATGTGCGTCGGCGGGTTTGCCGTCACCATCATCGGCCGGCGTCGGAGACCCTGATGGGCGACGGTGGCGATGGGGTGGGCGGTCTTCCGGGCCGGCAGGGCGCGAGCTTGGCTCGAAGCGACCTGCGGTCAGTCGGGAAGAGAGAGGGAAGGTGGTGCCGAGAAGAGGACTTGAACCTCCACGGGATTTCTCCCACACGGACCTGAACCGTGCGCGTCTACCAATTCCGCCACCTCGGCAAAGGGGGGAACCCGACGGTGGCCGCCGGGGAAGCGCGCATATTAGTGAGACAAGGACGCCTTGTCAACGGTAGACTAACAAGCTTTTCAGCACGGAAACTAAAACCTTGTGTCTAGACGTAAAAAGAACGTAACCGCCAAGGATCTGGATCCCCATCGCCAGCGCGAGGCGAAGAAGTACGCCAACCCCATCCCGTCGCGGGAGTTTATCCTGGAGGCCCTCACCGAGCACGGTGCGCCCATGGCCTTCGCCGAGGTCGCCAAGGCCCTAGTCCTCAGTGGCGACGAGGACCTCACCGCGCTGGAGCGCCGCTTAGGCGCCATGGTTCGCGACGGACAGTTGGTGCGCAATCGCCGCGAGGCCTTCTGTCTGGTCAACAAGCGTGATCTGATCGCCGGGCGCGTCATCGGCCACCCCGACGGCTTCGGCTTCCTGAAGCCCGACGAAGGCGGCGACGACCTGTTCCTGGAGCCCAAGGAGATGCGCGGCCTGTTCCACGGCGACCGCATCGTGGCCCGGGTCACCGGCCGCGACCGCCGCGGTCGGCTCGAAGGCTCGCTGGTGGAGATGCTCGAGCGCGGTACCCGCACCATCGTCGGGCGCTTCTACCTGGAGAGCGGCGTCGGTGTAGTGGTCCCGGACAACCGCCGGCTGCCCCAAGACGTGATCATCCCCAGCGAGCGCACCAGCGGGGCCAGCCACGGCCAGATCGTTGTCGCCGAGATCACCGACCAGCCCACCCGCCGCACCCAGCCCATCGGGCGCGTCATCGAGGTCTTGGGCGACGACCTGGCCCCGGGGATGGAGACCGACATCGCCATCCGCGCCCACGCCCTACCTATAGAGTGGCCCGAGGCCGTCGAGCAGGCAATCACCGGCTTCACCGACGAGGTGCCCGAGGCGGCCAAGGCCGAACGCACCGACCTGCGCGCCCTGCCCCTGGTCACCATCGACGGCGCCGACGCCCGCGACTTCGACGATGCCGTTTACTGCGAGCGCAAGCCCAAGGGCTGGAAGCTCCTGGTCTGCATCGCCGACGTCTCGGCCTACGTGGCACCGGACAGCGCCCTGGACCAGGAGGCACTGAACCGTGGCAACTCGGTCTACTTCCCCAACCGCGTCATCCCGATGCTGCCGGAGGTCCTGTCCAACGGCCTGTGCTCGCTGAATCCGCACGTCGACCGGCTGTGCATGTGCTGCGAGCTCTACGTCAATCGCGAGGGCAAGATCACCCGCTCGCGCTTCTTCGAGGGCGTGATGCGCTCCCAGGCGCGACTGACCTATGACCAGGTCGCCGCCATGCTGGTGGACGGCGACCCGACCCTCTGCGAGCAGCACGCCGCGCTGCTGCCCCATCTGCATGAACTCTACAGCCTCTACCAGACCCTGCTGGAGGCGCGCTCCACCCGCGGCGCCATCGATTTCGACACCGTCGAGACGAAGTTCATCATCAACGACGATCACCGGATTGAATCGATCGAGCCCACGGTGCGCAACGACGCCCACCGCATCATCGAAGAGTGCATGCTCGCGGCCAACGTCGCCGCCGCCAGGCTGTTCGAGCGCAAGCGCGTCCCGGCCCTGTTCCGCATCCACGAAACACCGACGCAGGAGAAGCTCTCGGACCTGCGCGATTTCCTCGCCGAGCTGGGCCTGAACCTCCCCGGCGGCGCCAAGCCCACCGCCAAGGACTACGGCACCCTGCTCGACGCCGTGCGCGACCGGCCCGACTTCCAGCTCATCCAGACCGTGCTGCTGCGCTCCATGAAGCAGGCCATGTACAGCTCGGACAACTGCGGCCACTTCGGCCTCGCCTTCGATGCCTACACCCACTTCACCTCCCCCATCCGCCGCTTCCCGGACCTGATCGTCCACCGCATCATCAAGCACGTCATCGCCGGCGGCACCGGCGCCAACCTGGACTACTCCAAGCCCGCGCTGCAGCAGATCGGCGAGCAATGCTCCGGCACCGAGCGCCGCGCCGACGAGGCCACCCGCGATGTATCGGACTGGCTCAAGTGCGAGTACATGCAGGACAAGCTCGGCGAAGAGCTCGAAGGGACCATCACCAGCGTCCAGGGCTTCGGGCTGTTCGTCCAGCTTGACGACGTCTACATCGACGGCCTGATCCACATCACCGCGCTGGACAACGACTACTACCACTTCGACCCCGTCGGCCATCGCCTGACCGGTGAGCGCACCGGCCGCGTCTACCGATTAGGTGATCGGCTGCGGGTACAGGTCGCCGCCGTCAATCTGGAAGACAAGAAGATCGACTTCGTGCTGCCCGATTCGGCCAAGGATCAAGGCAAGCGCAAGCGGCGCGGTAAGCGGCGCGGCTGAGCCGGGTCCCGGTCCTCAGCGGCCAGCCGCAGGTTGAATGCGCGCAGCCACATCCACCAACACGACGGGTGGACTGCGCGCTGCTGGCCGGCAGCCGCCGCCCCCGCATTGCCGACTGAAGTCGGCGCACGCGGGAAGGGCTAAGGATCGGTTCAGAAACAAGTGGCGCAGACGCCCGCTCGCTAAACCTTTTGACTGGCCATTTCGTGGTTGCGCCTGCACCACTTGTTTCTGAACCTTGACTAAGCGAGATCGAAGCGGTCGGCGTTCATCACCTTGACCCAGGCGGCGATGAAGTCGTGGATGAGCTTCTCCCGGCTATCGTCTTGGGCATACACCTCGGCGTATGCACGCAGGATGGCGTTGGAGCCGAACACGAGGTCGACGCGGGTCGCCGTCCACTTGACCGCGCCGGTCTGCCGGTCGCGGACCTCGTAGAGGTTGTCGCCCACGGGTTCCCAGCGATAAGCCATGTCGGTGAGGTTGACGAAGAAGTCGTTGCTCAGGACCCCTTCGCGGTCGGTAAAGACGCCGTGCTTGGTACCGCCATAGTTGGCGCCCAGGACGCGCAGACCGCCGACCAAGACGGTCATCTCCGGGGCGGTCAGTCCCATGAGCTGGGTGCGGTCGAGCAGCAGCTCCTCGGCGCTGACGGCGTACGCCTTCTTGAGCCAGTTGCGGTAGCCGTCGTGGACAGGCTCCAACGGCGCGAAGGAGTCCGCGTCGGTCATCTCATCGGTGGCATCGCCGCGGCCCGGGGCGAAGGGGACCCGGATGTCGTAGCCGGCCGCCTCAACCGCCTGCTCGATACCGACATTGCCGGCGAGCACGATGACATCGGCCAGGCTGGCACCGGTCTCGGCGGCGATGCCCGCGAGCACGCCCAGCACCCGGGCCAGACGTTCGGGCTCGTTGCCCTCCCAGTCCTGCTGCGGGGCCAGGCGGATGCGTGCCCCATTGGCGCCACCACGCATGTCTGAGCTGCGGAAGGTTCGCGCGCTGTCCCAAGCGGTGGCGACCATCTCGCCGACGCTCAGGCCCGCGGCGGCAATCTTGGTTTTGACGGCATCGATGTCGTAGTCGGTTGGGCCGGCGGGCACCGGGTCCTGCCAGATCAGGTCCTCCTGCGGGACGTCGGGGCCGATGTAACGGGCCTTGGGACCCATGTCACGGTGGGTGAGCTTGAACCAGGCGCGTGCGAACACCTCCGACAGCTGGTCCGGGTCGGCGTGGAAGCGTTCGGCGATCTCCCGATAGATCGGGTCCATCTTCATGGCCATGTCGGCATCGGTCATGATCGGGTCGTAGCGGATCGACGGTTCTTCGACGTCGACCGGCTTGTCCTCTTCGCGAATGTCCACCGGCTGCCATTGCCAGGCGCCGGCGGGGCTCTTCTTAAGCGCCCAGTCGTGCTCCAACAGCATGGCGAAGTAGCCGCCGTCCCAGCGGGTGGGTTCGGTGGTCCAGGCGCCTTCGATACCGCTGCTGACGGTGTCTCGACCGATGCCGCGGCGGGTCTTCTGCATCCAACCCAGACCCTGATCCTCCACCGAAGCAGCTTCCGGCTCGGGGCCGAGTAGGCCAGCATCGCCGTTGCCGTGGCACTTGCCGACGGTGTGGCCGCCGGCGGTGAGGGCGACGGTCTCCTCATCGTTCATCGCCATGCGGGCGAAGGTCTCGCGCACGTCCTGTGCGGTCTTCAGCGGATCGGGCTTACCGTCGACGCCTTCGGGATTGACGTAGATCAGACCCATCATCACGGCGGCCAGCGGGTTCTCCAGGTCGCGCTCGCCGGAGTAGCGACTGTCGGGATCATCGCTGGTGGCCAGCCACGCCTTCTCGGCCCCCCAATAGGTGTCCTTCTCCGGGTGCCAGATGTCCTCCCGCCCAAAGCCGAAGCCGAAGGTCCGAAGCCCCATGGACTCATAGGCGACGGTGCCGGCCAGGATGATCAGGTCGGCCCAGCTCAGCCGATTGCCGTACTTCTTCTTGATCGGCCAGAGCAGCCGGCGCGCCTTGTCGAGGTTGACGTTGTCGGGCCAACTGTTGAGCGGGGCGAAGCGCTGGTTGCCGGTGCCGGCACCGCCGCGGCCATCGGCGATCCGATAGCTGCCGGCCGCGTGCCAGGCCATGCGGATCATCAGACCGCCGTAGTGCCCCCAGTCCGCCGGCCACCAGGCCTGACTGTCGGTCATCAGGGCGTGCAGGTCCTGCTTCAGCGCCTCCACGTCGAGTTGCTGAACGGCTTCGCGGTAGTCGAAGTCCTCCCCCATCGGATCGGTCTTGGTGTCGTGCTGATGCAGGATGTCGAGATTCAGCGCATTGGGCCACCAGTCCATGTTCGAGTCCCCGGCGGCCGTGTTGGCGCCATGCATCACCGGGCATTTGCCGGCGGTTGTCATCGCAGTGTTTTCCATGGTCTCCTCCGCAGTGTGGTGTGGTTGCCGCACCGGCTGGTCGTTGCCAGTGCTTATCGTTCCAGCACAAGGCTAGACGCGGCGAGCCCATGCGTACAATCGTTTGGCCGCATGATCAGGATCGATGAAACCTATAGGGTTTGCTTGTCTGTTCGGCTTGGCTGTCTCCCGGCCTCAGCATTTCCCCTTGCCCGGACCATCAACAAGAGGCGTCGCCGTAGCCGGCCCTTTTTTTGCCAGCCGCGGCGGACCCAAGTCCGCTGTATTGAGCAGCGCGCAGTCCACCGGAATACAGCCGCAACGGTAGAGACGGCAACGCACACCGCGTCGGCTACAATGCCCGCACAGAAACGCCCACCGCAGATGGTGGCAAGAGGGGAAACAATGATCCTAGAAAGAGCAGTTGAACGGCCCCGAGGGCGCGCTCGCCGCGTCGATCCTGCTCGGCCTGCTCGCCGCAAACGCGGGGATCGCCGCCGAGACGCCCTGGTCCCGTATCCAGACCACCGCCCCTGGGCGACCGGCGGGCGTCGAAGGGCTTCGGTGCGCCGTGGGGCTAGTGCTTGTGTGCCGCGGAGACCAGGCCTGGCGTGCGAGGTGCGGAATCGCGACCGCCGCGACGCGGGAAGTCGCGACTGCAAGTCGCTCCCACGGCACCGAGTAGGCATGCGTGCGGTCTTGGGACTGCCGCAGCGGTGCCCTAGCGGCCCAGGGGCGCGGCTATGTCGCCATCCGTCGGCATCGCAACCGCTACTACGGCCACCCGGAGACGCTGGCGCTGGTGGAAAGGCTCGGACAGGCCATAGACCGTCGCAACGGCCGGCTGGTGATGGTCGGCGATCTATCCCAGCCCCGCGGCGCCCGCCGGCCGCCTGCCGGGCGCTGCTGACGAAATCCTGACCCGGCCGTCAGAGTTTGATCCGCATCCAGTCCACCAGGCTCAGCCCCTCCAGATAGACGAGCATGGCGTGGATCAACGTAAACATGGCCGCCATCAGCAGCACCTTCGACAGCCAGGGATAGGCGTCGCCGGTGTAGCCGATCAGGAACAGCACCAGCGCCATGAAGCCGAGCACCAGCCCGATCAGGTGGCCCAGCCACAGCGCCACCCCGCCCAGCAGCAACAGCGCGGCGATCGCCGGCCACAGCAGCCAACGCATCGCCCGCCAGCCGAGCAGCCGCCGCACCAGCCGATAGCGCTGGTCGTAGTAGGAAAAGCCGAACATGCCCAGCAGCAGACCCAGGGCCAGCAGCGCAAAGGCGTTGGCGCTGCTCATGAATCCCTGCGCCGCAGCAGATCGCGCAGCATCTCCACCAACGCCGCGATGCCCACCAGCCCGCCGATGATACCCACCACCAGCACGACCCACTGCACCGCCTGGCCGAACAGGTGGACGAACAGCAACATGGACAAGGCCGCGCCGATGGCGACGATGACCCAGGCGATACCGGGAACGGCGGGCAATGGCATTGGTCGGCTCCTCAGGGGTTGGGCTCGGGCGGGGTGCGCTGCGCAAGGGTGCCACTAATGCCGGCACAAACGCCATCCCGTCCGCCATTCGCGCTGGTCGTGCTCGACTTCGACGGCACCTTGGCCGACAGCTACCCCTGGTTCACCGGCGTGCTCAACGACTGCGCCCGGCGCTGGCACTTCCGCCAGGTCGGTCCGGCCGAGGTTCCGGCCCTGCGCCGGCTGAGCGCCGCCGAGGTCTTCGCCAGCCTCGGCGTGGCCCGCTGGAAGGTACCGCTGATCGCGCGCGACCTGCGCCGCCGCATGGGCCGCGAGATCCACCGCATCCGGCCCTTCGCCGACGTCGACGACCGGCTCGCCCAGCTACACGGCGCGGGGCTGCGCCTCGCGCTGGCCACCTCCAACAGCCGGGCCAATGTCCAGGCCGTGCTCGGCGAGACGGGGATGGCGCGGTTCGAGCGGCTGGAATGCGGCATCGCCATCTCCGGCAAGGCGGCGCGACTCAAACGCATCCTGCGCCGCTGTCGGGTCGACGCCGAACGCGCGATCTACATCGGCGACGAGGTCCGCGACATCGCCGCCGCCCGGCCGCAGGCATGGCCGCCGGCGCCGTCGGCTGGGGCTACAACGACGCCGATGTGCTGCGCGCGGCAAGGCCCGATCGGCTGTTTTCGGCCCCGGCGGAGCTTGTCAGCCTCGCCGATCAAGCGCTAGCCTGACATCCCCCCGGGATGGCTGGCGCAAGCCGGCCCGGGTCTCCCCGGCCGCCCATCGGCGGCACCACTCGTATCGTCTGGAGGACACAATGGACCAAGACCGCTTCCGTGGCTGCCTGCTCGGCCTGGCCTGCGGCGACGCCCTGGGCACCACGTTGGAATTTAAACCGCCGGGCAGCTTCGCCCCCATCGACGACATGGTCGGCGGCGGCCCGTTCCGACTGTCACCCGGGGACTGGACCGACGACACCTCGATGGCCCTCTGTCTGGCCGAGAGCCTGATCGTCTGCGACCGCTTCGACCCGGCGGACCAGATGCACCGCTATCTGCGCTGGCGCGACCAGGGCCACCTCAGCAGCACCGGCACCTGCTTCGACATCGGCAACACCGCCTCGGCCGCACTGCGCCGCTTCCAAGCCCACGGCGAGCCCTACGCCGGCAGCACCGACCCCCGCGCGGCGGGCAACGGCTGCATCATGCGCCTGGCACCGGTACCGATGCGCTGGGCCGCGAGCCCCGAGCAGGCCATCACCCTGGCCCGCGAGAGCTCGCGCACCACCCACGCTACCCGCACCTGCCTGGACGCCTGCCGTCTGATGGCCGGCATCCTGGTCGGCGCCCTGCAGGGCGTCCCCAAGGCCGAGCTGGTCGCCAAAAACTACAGCCCCCTCCACGACCACTGGACGGCCGAGCCCCTGTGCCCGGAGATCGCCGCCATCGCCGCCGGGTCATTCCGCACCAAAGAGCCCCCGGCCATCCGCGGCAGCGGCTATGTGGTCGAGGCCCTGGAGGCGGCACTCTGGGCCTTTCACAAGGCCGACGACTTCACCACCGGGGCACTACTCGCGGTCAACCTGGGCGACGACGCCGACACCACGGGCGCCATCTACGGCCAGATCGCCGGCGCCTACTGGGGCCTATCGGGCATCCCCGAGCACTGGCACCAGAAGCTGGCACTGCGCCCGACACTGCTGGAATTCTCCGACAAGCTGTTTGCGGCCAGCCAGGGAATGGCAAACTGACCCGGCGCGGCCGGGTTTCGTGCCCCAACCCGGCCTAGGGTCCTGCTTGTCAAGACTTGACAAACCGCGACTTCCCCCCGGCATCGCTGGTCGTTGTGCACACGGCCCAGCCTCGCAGGCCGGGCGTTGCTCGGATGCCGGCGCTGCGCGTCCACCGACTGAATAATTCTATTAATAACAGATAGATAAGACCGTTGTCTCAAAACAAGTCAATCTGATGACAACCCAGTATTGACGCGGATTCCAAGCCGCTTTGCCGCCGTTCTCCACAAGGTTATCCACAGGCGCCGTGGACAGTTCTGAGTATCCTTTGCCCGGCCGGGACTTGCGCCGCAGTGGGTCGAGATCGGCTGAGGAATCTCCGCAGGGTCACAAGCGAGAAGGAACCACGCTGGTATCTCGGCGGCCTAGCCGCCCTCGGCGTCATCTTCAAGCTGGCGGACGTACTAAGGTCCTGAGCCGCTGACCCGGCCCGGATAATAGCTACGCTCGGTGTCGACCGAGCGATGCTGCCGTGGCATCGTCGTGCCCATCCCGCCCAAGAACCGCTGTCCGTCAACGCGTCAACCCGCCGTCATCGTTCTAAAACACTTTGTCGACATTCTTCCCCGAAAACCCGGCCAATATCAACTTATCAAGGCAAATTTGCCTGATAACTCGGGGAGAGCCGACTTATCAGGCAAGTTTGCCCGAAAAGCCGGGGAATATCAGGTTATCAGGGCAAATTTGCCTTGATAAGTGCTACCAGGGGAGAAAAACTTGCAAATTTGCCTGAAAACATGGTTAATATCGACTTAGCAGGGAAGGGAACTATTGAAACTCAGAATTAACGACCAACCATCAAATCCTTAACTCGCTACTCAGCCTTGTCTAATATAATCGCTCTTCGCTTACAACATTAAATTATGAAGCCTCATGCGATTGCAAAAAATTTATTTCTCTTCTCTGTCTGTTCTAACTCATTGAAACGTCATATAAGCTATTTACAGCTCGACAAACCCACTAAAAACACGACATAAACACCATCAACTACACTCGTGTCTGATCTCGTATATCGAACAAAGGTCATAAGAAGCTCGCAGCGTCTTGCCGCCATCGCCGACTTCCCCTACTTCAAATCTCCAAGAGTCAAGCATTGGAGCCTTATAAAGATTAAAGAAGCGGATACGCTTATCATAGCTATGCGGTAACCATCCACACTTGAATTGTACCTAGCAAGGCGATATGGCCTTGATACTAATTGTTAGGCACCACGCAACCAAGATAGAGCGCCTCATGGATCACCGAGTAGAGCGGCTCAAATCGCCCGAAGCCTGCGAGAGGTTTGCAGCAAATGCTCTGCGCAAAGATCGTCCTGATCTAGCGCAAGAAGCGCGCCTGAGGTCAATTAATCTCAAGGCAGAAACTTATGGAGCGCACTCGCAAGCTGAAAAAGACGCGCTACAGGCTGTTTACGCGTACGAAGAAGTCCTTACCCAGAAAAATGGCATAAGGACTCGCGCATCACGCACATGGCAAATGATTGACCGCCACGGGATCGTTGAAGCGGTAGAACGCGCAGTGAAACGGGAGTCTGACGCGATGGGGTACACCCGACTCATCGAAATGGGACTGCAAGAGCTTTCATTTGAAGCCGTTGTTCTCCGGTATCCGAAAGTATTCTCGGTCGAGGCTCGGGCTATGGCTCAGCATAGGCTAGACGCTTGGCAAAATGCCTAACATACGCCTCGGCCCGACCGCCCGTTGCCGCACCGTCGCTGCGCTCCGGCGCGGCAACGGGCGGCGGGCCAGACTTAACGTTAGCCGATCAATGTCGAACAACCTGCAAGCACTTCTGCAAAGTGTGAAAAAATGATGAGGCTTTACCTCGACAACTGCGCATTCAACCGGCCGTTTGACGACCAGAGCCACATTCGTGTTCGCTTGGAGGCGGAAGCCAAACTTTTCATGCAGGGGCGCATTAAAGATGGGAAAGCAGAACTCGTGTGGTCTTACATCTTGGATATTGAGAATGATCAAAACCCATTTGAAGAAAAGAAAAGAGCGATAGCAAAATGGAAAAGGCTCGCCGTCGTCGACGTTGAGGAGACCGATCCACTGAAGGAAAGAGCGCTTTCGTTTGTGGCGTCCGGAATTAAAGCCAAGGATGCTCTCCATGTGTCAGCAGCAATCGAAGGAAACGCGGACTTATTCATCACAACTGATGACAGGTTACTAAAGAAGCTAGCCGGAAACGCAGAGATTCTTGCAGCAAACCCAATAGACGTCGTTGGAGACATCGATGACCACGATAACTGATACCGAGGTCCGCATAAAAGGCATGGAGGCACTTATCGCGGCGCTGGGAGAGGTTCAAGCAGAGAAATTCATTACGCTCATTATGCGGGAGCCATTCGACTACACCACCTGGCAACGAACGCTATGGAATGACAAGTCCATAGATGAGATCAGCAGAATGGCAATGGAGCGGCGACAGAGAACAACCGGCTAACAATTGCGGAACCTCCGACGCCCCACTGGCTGGCGGCGCTACCGCGCCTCCAGCCAGTGGGGCGCGGGGTCCGCAGAACGTTGGGCTTCAACGAACCCGAGGTTCCCCTTGAAGGAAACCGTTTACATTGAAACGTCAGTTATAAGCTATTTGACAGCTCGACCGAGCAACGACTTGCGCGCGATGGCAAATCAAAACACGACGACCGAATGGTGGGAAACACGCAGGTCGAACTACAGCGTCGTCGCGTCTGATCTCGTGATATCGGAAGCAAGCAAAGGTCATCAAGAAGCTTCGCAGCGTCGTCTGGCCGCCATCGCCGACCTTCCCCTACTTCAAATCTCCCAAGAGGTCAGAGCATTGGCGCAGGCCCTTATCGAGAGCCATGCACTTCCAAAGAAGGCGGAGGCTGATGCTTATCACGTAGCTATAGCAGCGGTAAACGGCGTAGCATATCTGCTCACTTGGAATTGTACGCATATTGCGAATGCGCACACTCGGCCCAAGATTGAGAACACCTGCAGGACATTTGGCTACGAACCGCCAGTTATCTGCACACCTATTGAACTCATGGAGCCTTGACTATGTGGCAAGATCCTATTGTTGCAGAAACACGAGCACTCAGAGATGAGTACGCCCGCCAGTTCAACTACGACATTGATGAGATTTTCAAAGATTTGATGGCAAAGCAAGCCGCGCATCCAGAGCGCGTAATAGCCTTCCCGCCGCGCAAACCTACCGTCAGCGCTGTTGTGGTCCAACAAGGCGCTCCAGCCGACGCTCGTACCTCGCGCGGCTGAGCGCAAACATTGGGAAAAGGGGCCAGGCCAGGCTCAATAAATTCCTTCTCCGCCCGCCCGAGCTACTTGAGTCTGGCCCCTTTACCCCAGCCATTTTTCTCCTGCAAAGACGACGCACGCAGGGGTCTCGGTGCTCTTGCGGCCAAGCGCCTCAGCCCCGCGGGCTGTAGTGCCGTCGCAGCCAAGCGGTCAGCCCCTCGAGCCCGGGGAAGAAGACCCGCTCGGTGACGTTGGACTGGTCCAGCTTGTCGCGGATCTCCCACTTCAGCTCGGCGGGGATGACGATGCGCCGCCAGATGCCCGGGTAGTCGGTGAGCCAGCGGTCGATGGCCAGGGTCGGGTCGGAGCTCATGGAGAACAGCGCGAATTGGTTGACGATGCGGTCGTCGATCGACGGCGGCTCGAAGAACAGCGTGAACGGGCGCTCGCGCAGCCGGTCGAGTTCCGGCAGGGTCTTCACCGACTCCGACAGCATCTCGACCGTGAACACGTTGGCGCCTTCCTGCTCCAGACGCGAGCGCAGCCGCTCCGGGGCCATGCGGTGGGCGGCGACGTAGTTGACCCCCCAGATGACCCCGTCGCGGTCGAGCTTGTCGATGCTGGCGGTGGCGAAGTGCATGGCCACGAACGGCGAGTAGGTCCAGTCCAGCAGCCGCGTCGGCAGTCCGTAGTGCTGGGCGACCGACAGCCAGTGCCAGACCGAGTCGCGCTCGACCACGCGGCGGTGGGCGTACTTGCGGAAGTTGCGCAGCAGGTGGCGCTCCAGCTCGGCGTAGGCGCCGCCCAGGCGCATCAGCGTGGTCGCCAGCGGGTAGTCGGCATCGGATAGGCCGCGAAAGGCATAGCGCGAGCGGTAGCGGCCGATCTCCGGCACCCAGGCGTCGGCGAACAGGGCCTCCTGCAGCTCGCCCCAGGAGGCGATGCGGATCGTGCGGTCGTCGCTGGTGTTCAAAACAGCAGGGTCTCCTCGATGCCCAGGGCATCGGCCACATGCCGGGCGACGGTCTGGTTCAGCCAGTTCGGCTGGTGGGCGTCGGAGCTGAGCACGAAGCGGAAGCGCTCCCGGTAGGGGCCGTAGAAGGCGCGCCAATCGCAGCGCCAGATGTAGCGGTTGTTCAGCTCCACCAGACACCCGGGCGGGACCCGATCCAGATCGGTCTCCAGCGCGTTGGGGTGGGCGACGATGACCGGCTCGGGCGCCGCGGCGAGACGCGCCAGGGCCCGGTAGTCGGCGTCATGATCCCAGCAGTGATAGATGCGGTAGTCGCAGTCCACCGCCAGCGCCTCATCGACCCAGGCGTGGCCGTTGACCTCGGTGCCCAGCTTGAGCCCGGCCCCGCGCACGGCCTCGGCATAGGCGTCGAAATGGGCGTGGATATGCTCGAAGTGGTCGCTGATGCCGATGACGCGGGCGTGTCGGAGTTCGCCGATCAGCGCGATGGTCTGCTCCGGCACCACCGCCGGATCGCCATGGGACCAGGTGGTGTGGATGTGTAGGTCTTGGTTCAGCATGGTGGGTGTGTTTGTCTTCGCAAATCGCTATCGCTATGGTTATCGCTGCGCCCTTGCGCTCGCGCTGGAGCGTGGGAGCCGGCAACAGGCCGTAGGTGCGGCTTCAGCCGCATCGAACGGATCGGCCGTGCGGCTGAAGCCGCACCTACAGCGGGTATCTCCAGGGCCGCTTGTCTGCGGCGCGGACGTCAACGGGACGCTGGAGCGTCCGCTCTCGCTCCCACGCTGGAGCGTTACTGCCATTGACTTAAGCCGTGGGAGCGGCTTCCAGCCGCGACTGTCGCCGCGCGAGCCGAGTCGCGGCTGGAAGCCGCTCCCACAAGGCGTTCCCATCGCGCGCTAAGTCAATGGCAGTGACGCTGGAGCGTGGGAGCCAGTCAGCCTGTCAAGGTTGGCGCCTGTCAAGGCGTCGCCTGCTCACCCGCACGGGTCGCCCCCAGGTCGAGCAGACTGATCCCGTCTTCCGCCGCCTTCGCCCGCTTCTTGAGCACGGCGATCCGCCGTGCCAAGGCGTCGAGATCGTCCGAGCGCGGCCCCGACGGCAGCACGACGACGGCGGCGCTGCATCGGAGCAACGGGTAGCGCGTGGGCTTGCCGGTGCGGTCGCGGCTGCTGATCCAGCCGCGGGTGCGGGCCTCGGCGTCGTAGAAGCTCTGGACCTGGTGGGCGAAGGCGCCGAGCAGCGCGTCGATGAGCGCCCGCGCCGTCGGCGCATCCAGGCCTTCGACCCCGGCGAAGAAGTCGTCGCCGCCGATGTGGCCGGCGAAGCCGCCGCGGGGCAGTTGCTTGCGCAGCAGGTCGGCGAACAGGGTGATGGCGCGGTCGCCCTGGCGGAAGCCGTAGCTGTCGTTGAAGGGCTTGAAGTGGTCGAAATCCAGGTAGGCCAGCATCCAGCGCGGGCCGGGGATGTCGAGCACCCGGCTGACGTAGGCGACGCTGGAGTAGATGTAGGTCTTCAGCCGATGCTCGCAGATCAGGCCCAGCGGGCGGTCGTGGGCGTCCAGTACCGGGAAGTGGCTGTGCTCGCTGTGGCGTTTGAAGCAGTCGAACACCCGGCGCATGTCGTCGTCCTCGCGCAGCGCCGGCAGCTGCTCGATGCGCTCGCGGATGAGCGCCACGTCGGAGTCCTCGGCGCGTCGCACCGGCGGCAGGTTGTCGGCGATGTCTGCATAGCGCTCGGCGAGGGCCGCGGGATCGGTCTGCGGGCGGGCGATCAGGAAGCCCTGGACCAGGTCGCAGCCGATCTCGCGGCAGGCGGCCAGCTCGGCAGGGGTCTCCACGCCCTCGGCGACCACCAGGATGCCCAGCGCGTGGGCCAGGTGGACGATGTGCTCGGCGAACAGCCGCTTCTTGTGGTCGGCGTCGATCCCGGCGATGAAGTAGCGATCGATCTTGACCAGGTCCGGCGGCAGGTCATGGAGCAGCTTGAGTCCTGAATAGCCGGTACCGAAGTCGTCGATGGCGATCAGGTGCCGGTGCGCCCGCAGCGCGGCGATGCTCTCCCGGGCCCAGGGCTGGGAGGTCAGATCCCGAAGCTCGGTCAGTTCAAGGCAGAGGGTGGATGGGGGCAGGTCGTGGCGGGCGAGGATGGCGCTGCTGCGCCCGCTCAACCGGGTCTCCGGCTCCAGGCTGCGCGGGTCGAGGTTGAACAGCAGCCGCGCCCGACCGGCGCCGGGGACGGCCTTGAAGCGGGCCACCGCCAGCTCGCGCAGCGCGATCTCCAGGTTGTAGAGCACCCCGCGCTGATGGGCGTAGTCGAACAGCTGCGGGATCTGCCGAAAGCCGAGGGCCTCGCAGCCGCGCAGCAGGGCCTCGAAGCCGAAGGCGGCGCCGCTGTGGATGTTGACCACGGGCTGGAAGGCGTAATCGAGGTGGGCTTGGGCGCGCTCCAGCAGCAACGCCGGGGCGGCCCGGCGCGGCAGGCTGCCAGCGGGAGCCGGGTCGCGCCGGGTGGGCAGCGGCGGCAGGTCGATGACGGGCATGGGCTAGCCTGGTCCCGGCCCGGTCGCTGCCGTGGCCGATGGCGCCGTGATCGGGTCGGGGAGGCTGTGCTGCTCCGGGTCCGGCAGCACGAAATAGAAACAGGCCCCGGCCCCGGGCCGGCCCTCGGCCCAGATGTAGCCGCCGTGGCGGTGCACGATGCGGCGGGCGCACGCAAGGCCGATGCCGGTGCGCTCCTCACCGTCGATGCTGCGGCTGCGCTGAAACGGTAGGAACAGGTCTTCGGCGGTCGCGCCGTCAAAGCCGCCGCCGTTGTCTTGGACGAAGAAGACGCGCTCGCCGTCCAGGTCCATCTCGCCGACCTCGATCTGCGGCGCGCTGACCGTGCCGGCATGCCGCCAGGCGTTGTCGAGCAGGTTAGCCAGCAAGATGGCCAACATCGCCGCATCGCCCCAGCAGACCAGGCCGCGGCGGATGCGCGCCTCGACCTCGGGCCGGGCGCGTGCCTGATCCGGCGGCCGGCTGTCCAGGGCCTCGGCCAGCTCGCGGGCCAGGGCGCTGAGGTCGACCCGCTCCCACTGCATCCGGCGCGCGGCCAGGTCCGCCAGGGTGGTCATGTCGTCGATCAGTTGGCCCATGCGCCTGAGCTCGGCGGCAATGGTCGCGCTCGGCGCCGCCTCGGGCGCCGGCACAGCGGCGACGTTCAGCTCGGCCAGCGCCGCCTCGGCGCTCGTCAGCGCCGCGCGCAGGTCGCGGGCGACGGCGTCGCTCAGGCCTTCGAGTTCGGCATTGACCTGGGCCAGGGCGCGGCCTTGGCCCTCCAACACCAGCTCGGTGTGGCGGCGCTCGTCCATCTCGCGGCGCAGGGCCAGGTTCGCCTCCTCAAGCTCGGCGGTGCGCGCCGCGACGGTCTGCTCCAGGTGATCGCGGGCATCGCTGACCGTCGCCGCCAGCTCGGCAAAGCCGCGCGCCAGTTCGCCGATCTCGTCGCGCCGCCGGGTCTGCGGGCTGTGAAACCTGCGCCCCTCCTTAAAGCCATCGATGGCCGCGCGCAGGGCATCGAGGGGCCGGCCGATGCCGCGATGGGCGATGACGCCGGAGCCGATGGCGACCAGCACCAGCAGCGCGCTGCCGGCGAAGAACAGGTTGCGCAGTGCCGCCGCCGGGGCGTACAGCCTGGCGGCATCGGCCTCCACCACCAGCCCCCAGCCCAGACCCGCGAAGCTGCCCCAGCCCTCGGAGCCGGCATAGGCCGTGAGCACCCGCGCGCCGGACCCGGACCGCCCCGGCGCGTCGCGCAGCAGCGGCGAGCCGGCCCCGTTGCCGAGCCCTTGCAGCAACCCCAGCCGGGCCGACAGGTCGTCGGCGAAGGCCTCCAGCGGCAGGTCCTCGCCGGCGTCGCGCTGGGGCGCCGGGGCGCGGTCGAACAGCACCAGCCCGTCGCGGTTGATCAGCCAGGCGCGGGCGGCATCGGGTACGCCCGCACGCAGCAGATCGGCCACCAGCGGGCGCAGATCGGCACCGCTGAGCACCGCCTTGAGGAGGCCCTGGTAGCGGCCCTGGTCGTCCTGGAGCCGGATGACGATGTCGATGCCGTGGCTCTGTGAGCTGGCGTCGTACTCCAGATCGCCGAGCCAGATCGGGCCGGGGGCCGCCATCGCCCGGCGATACCAGCCGTCATCGGCCTGCTGATAATCGCTGGTGCGGTTGGTGGCGGCGACCACGGTGCCGAAGCGGTTGGTGACATAGACCTCGGCGTAGACCGGCTGGCCGTCGCGGGTCAGCGCGGCCTGGCGCAGCCGGCGCAGGGCAGCCGCCAGCGGAGCGGACAGGACCGCCTCGATCTCCGGGGTCAGCTCCCCGGCCCGCCAGGCCTGGTCGATGCGATGGATGCGGGCGCTGCGGTCCGCCTGCGCCGCCAGGGCATCGCCGGAACGGGTGGCCGCCGAGACCAGGTCCAGGGCCCCCGCCAGCGTCGTCAGGGTCTCGATGCGGTGATGGATGTGGCGGTCGATCTGGCGGATCACCGCCGCCGCGCTGGCCGCATAGCGCGCCCCGATCGCCTCGCGCAGGGCGTGCTCACCGAACCAACCGGCAAGCACCCCGGCCGCGGCCATGACCAGGGCCGAGACGCCCCAGGCGATGATGATCTTCTGCCGGATTCGCACGGCCTGTCCCAAGGTGAGCGCGACCGATGCCGACCGCGCCCATGGGTTGCCGACACCGCGAAGCTGAAGGGTTGGGCGCCGATGGAGACTACCACCCGCGGATGAAGGCTGGATGACCGTGGGGGAGGCTGCGGTGGCCACCGAAGACGGCGTCGACGACGTCCTTCGAACGCCCCCGGCTTTTCCTCGACTGGGGGCGTCGCCTGCGCGATCAGTACATCACCAGCGGCCCACGCCGTGGCGATGAATGGGAGATTGCGCGGCTTGACCCTCGCGCGTTCATTCGCGGCGGGATGACGTCAATCCGGATCGGGGGGCTCGCCGACGTGCCGGTCTGGGGGCGGGACGCCCCCACTCCAGGGGGCGTCCACGGCGCCCCGAGCGGGGCGCCTGCGTCTTCAGCGGCTGGCCGGGCCGATGCCGGATGGGCAGACAGCGCATTCCGCCACCGAGGCCGATGGCGGCAAACACCGCGCAGACGCCAACCGGGCTAGAGCGTCTGCACCTCGGCCAAGGCCGCCCGGGCCAGGTTTTCCGGCAGCGGAACGTACCAGAGCGCGTCGGCATGGGCCTGGCCTTCGCTCAGAATCCAGCGCATCAGCTTTGCGATGGCCGCGTCCTTGGCCGGGTCGTCGCCGGCGCGCAGGAGCGCCCAGCTATAGGTGACGATGGGGTAGGAGCGGGCGCCGGCGGGGTCGGGGATGGCCGTGGCGAGATCATCGGGGACGGACTCGGAGCCGCCGACCAGGCCGCGTTGGCCGGTCTCGGCGTTCGGCGCGACGAAGCCGCCGGCACGGTTCTGGAGCCAGGCGAGCCGCAGGTTGAGCCGCCGTGCAAAGCCGGCCTCCACGTAGCCGATGGCGCCCTCGGTGATCTTGATCCGCCCCGCGACCCCCTCGTTGCCCCGCGCGACCATGGTGCCGCCGGGCCAGTCGATGAGTTTGCCGACGCCGCCCTGCCATTGATCGCTGATCGCGGCCAGGTGGTTGGTGAAGGCAAAGGTCGTGCCGCTGGAATCCTGACGCGCGACCACCTGGATCAGCTTGGGCGGCAATGCGATGCCGGGGTTGGCCGCGGCGATGCGCGGGTCGTCCCAACGCGCCAGCCGACCGTTGAAGATGCCCACATAGACATCCCGGGGCAGATTCAGCGGGCCATCTATGCCCGGCAGGTTGTAGGCGATCGCAATCATGCCGCCGGTGCCGAGTTCAAGACCCCGAAGATCGAATCCACCGGCTCCGGCGGCGGCATGAAGCTGTTCTGCGCCGGCGTCGGCGTGGAGCACCCGGACATCACCAACGCCTCGCGGCGGATGAAGGTCTCGGAGTTCGAGAGCTGCCAGGCCGGCGGCGTCAGCGACGTGGTGGAGGTCAAGATCGGCTATGACGGTATCGCCATGGCCAACGCCAAGTCCGCGGCCCAGCTCGACCTGTCCCTGCGCGACGTCTTCCTGGCCTTGGCCAAGGACGTGCCGAACCCCGAGGGCGGCGAGGAGCTGGTGCCGAACCCGTACCAGACCTGGAAGGAGGTCAACCCGGACCTGCCCGACGTGGCCATCGAGGTCCTCGGCCCGCCGCCCACCTCCGGCACCCGCGACGCCTTCGCCGAGCTGGCGATGGAGGGCGGCTGCAAGACCTTCGACTGGATCAAGGCCATGAAGGGCGAGGACAAGGCCCGGTACAAGGCGGTCTGCCACGCCATCCGCGAGGACGGCGCCTATGTGGAGGCCGGCGAGAACGACAACCTGATCGTGCAGAAGCTGGAGGCCAACCCGGCGGCGGTGGGCATCTTCGGCTTCAGCTTCCTGGATCAGAACACCGACAAGGTGCAGGGCTCCCTGGTCGACGGCGTCGCGCCGACCTTCGAGACCATCGCCGGCGGCGACTACCCGGTCTCGCGCTCGCTGTTCTTCTACGTCAAGAAGGCCCACGTCGGCACCATCCCCGGCATCGAGGAGTACGTCGCCGAGTTCACCAGCGACGGCGCCTGGGGTCCCGAGGGCTATCTGGCCGACAAGGGTCTGATCCCGCTGCCGGACGACATGCGCAGCGACGTGGCCGCCGACACCGCGTCGATGACGCCCATGGGCAGCCCCGAGTAAGGGTCCGAAGCAAGGCTCGACGCCAGGCCGCAACGGCGCGCCTGGCTGGCAGCGCCGGCACCACTGGCTCCCACGCTCCAGCGTGGGAGCAAGGGCGGACGCTCCAGCGTCCCCTGCGTTTGTTTCGGCGCCGCAGCCGTGCGGCGCCGGAGCACCGGCCAAACACCCCCGACCTGGAGCAAGGGCGACGGCGCCCTGACGACGACCGACCGCGCCCCGACCGGCCCCGAATCGATCCCCCAACCCATGACCGCATCGCTGCTGCTGTTCGCAATCCTCGCCGCCATGGCCCTGGCCTACCAGATCGGGCGTCGGCGCGCGCTGCATGTGGTCGGCGGTCAGGCGCGGGTCAACCGGCTGCACTCGCTGCCCGGCTATTACGGCCTCTACGCCGCGCTCTGGGTCGGCATCCCGAGCCTGTTGCTGCTGTTGCTCTGGAGCGGCGTCCAGGACCGCATCGTGACCGCGCTGGTCCTGGAGCGGCTGCCGGCGGCCATGACCGAGGGCCTGTCCGACGGCCGGCTGGGCCTGTTGATCAACGACGTGCGCAACCTGGCCACCGGCAACATCACCTCCGGCGAGGTCACCGCGACCATGCGCGCCGCCGCCGACGACTATCTTCGCCTGATGGGGCTGGCCGACCTGGCCCTCTGGGTGCTGGTCGCCGCCGTGGTGCTGGCGGGCATGTCCATCGCCTGGCGGCGCACCAAGCCGGCGCTGCGCGCCCGCAACGGCGTGGAATCCACGGTGCTGGTGGTGATGATCCTGTTCTCGTCCATCGCCATCCTGACCACGCTGGGGATCGTGCTGTCGGTGCTGTTCGAGTCGATCCGGTTCTTTCAGAAGGTCCCCTGGACCGAGTTCTTCTTCGGCGCCCAATGGAGCCCGCAGATCGCCCTGCGCGCGGACCAAGTGGGCGCCTCCGGGGCCTTCGGCGCCATCCCGCTGTTCACCGGCACGCTGCTGATCTCGTTCATCGCCATGCTGGTGGCGGTGCCCATCGGGCTGCTGGCGGCCATCTACCTGGCCGAATACGCCCCCCGCCGGGTGCGCGCCTGGACCAAGCCGGTGCTGGAGATCCTGGCCGGCATCCCGACCGTGGTCTACGGCTTCTTCGCCGCCCTGAGCGTCGCGCCGTCCATTCGCGAGTGGGGGGAGTCGCTCGGGTTTCACGGTGGCCTCCGAGAGCGCGCTGGCGGCGGGCGCGGTGATGGGCATCATGATCATCCCGTTCGTCTCGTCGCTGTCGGACGACGTCATCAACGCCGTGCCCCAGTCCATGCGCGACGGCTCCTATGCCCTGGGCGCCACCCAGTCCGAGACCATCCGTCGGGTGATCTTCCCGGCGGCCCTGCCGGGGATCGTCGGCGGCGTGCTGCTGGCGGTCTCCCGGGCCATCGGCGAGACCATGATCGTGGTCATGGCCGCCGGGCTGGCGGCGAACCTCACCGCCAATCCGCTCGACAGCGTCACCACGGTGACGGTGCAGATCGTCACCCTGCTGACCGGCGATCAGGAATTCGACAGCGCCAAGACCCTGGCCGCCTTCGCGCTCGGGCTGACCCTGTTCGCGGTCACGCTGACGCTCAACGTCATCGCCCTGCACATCGTGCGCAAGTACCGGGAGCACTATGAATAGCCCGTCCGCCGCCGGCGACGGCCCGCGGGCCATCGACCGCGTCCGCGCCAGCCTCAAGCGCCGCTATGCCGCCGAGCGCCGGTTCCGACGCCTGGGCCTGGCGGCGGTGCTGCTCGGCCTCGGCTTCGTCGCCATGCTGTTCGTCAGCATCGTCGGCAAGGGCTGGACCGCCTTCATCCAGACCAGCATCGCGCTGCCGGTGCAGTTCGACGCACAGGTCATCGACCCCGAGGACGCCCTGGCCGACCCCGCGCTGACCGCGACCGAGCGCCAACGCCTGCTGGTACGGGTGAACTTCCTCAAGCTCGCCCGCGCCGGCCTGCGCGCGGAGTTCCCCGACGTGCAGGGGCGCACCCGCACGCGCGCCCTGAACGGGCTGCTCAGCCCCGGTGCGCCCCTGCAGCTGCGCGACCTGGTGACCGCCGACCCGGCCCTCATCGGCACCGAGCAGACGCTGCGGCTGCTGGCCGACGACGACGTGGACATGCTCATGAAGGGCCACTCCACCGCCATCCGCAGCCGCGCCGGCGAGGGCATCGCGTCGTTGACCGGCACCACCGGCCAGGTCCGCATCCTGACCACCGGCAACGCCTTCGCCGACGTGCTCGCCGACATCAAGGCGCGGCTCGAGGGCCGCGCCGAGGCGCTGGAGCGGGAGGCGGCGCGTCTCGGGCGCGAGCGCGACCGGCTCGCCGAGACCCACGCCATCGCGTTGCCGTCATCCGCGGCGGTGGGCGAGGACGACGCCGAAGCCCTCGACGCCGACGGCACCTTGACCCTGTCCGCCGAGGCCATCAAGGCCCGCGCGCGCATCGTCAAGCTCGACCGGCAGATCGCGGCCCGGCGGGCCGAGGCCGAAGCGCTGCAAGATCGCGCCCGGACGCCGGGCGGCGCAGAGCCCATGACCCGCGACATGCCGAGCTGGCTGGTCAGCATCAACGGCGGCATGCTGCGCCTGACCCGGGTCGGCAACAGCGCCGCCGAGGCCGAGGTGATCACGCCGCCGCGGGATAGCGCCGATGCCGCGACCGGCAGCTGGGAGCTGGTGGAGCTGGTCCTGCCGGCAGCGGACCGCCGCCTCAGCGACGAGCAGATCGCCTGGGTCTGGCAGCTCGACCAACGCGGGCTGATCGCGCAGCGCTTCAACGTCAACTTCTTCAGCAACGGTTCATCGCGGGAGCCGGAGCTGGCCGGCATCGCCGGGGCGCTGATGGGCTCGCTCTACACCCTGGCGCTGACGCTGCTGTTCTCGTTCCCCATCGCCGTCGGCGCCGCCGTCTATCTGGAGGAGTTCGCGCCGAAGAACCGCTGGACCGACCTGATCGAGGTCAACATCAACAACCTGGCGGCGGTGCCGTCCATCGTCTTCGGGCTGCTCGGGCTCGCGGTGTTCATCAACTTCTTCGGCGTGCCGCGCTCCACGCCGCTGGTGGCGGCCCTGGTGCTGACGCTGATGACGCTGCCGACCATCATCATCGCCAGCCGCGCCGCGCTGAAGTCGGTGCCGCCGTCGATCCGCGAGGCGGCCCTCGGCGTCGGCGCCTCGCCGCTGCAGACCCAGCTCCATCACGTCCTGCCGCTGGCCCTGCCGGGCATGCTCACCGGCACCATCATCGGCATGGCCCAGGCCCTGGGCGAGACCGCGCCGCTGCTGATGATCGGCATGATCGCCTTCATCGTCGACATCCCCGGCGGCATCACCGACCCGTCCACGGTGCTGCCGGTGCAGATCTTCCTCTGGGCCGACAGCCCCGAGCGCGGCTTCGTCGAGCGCACCTCCGCCGCCATCATGGTCCTGCTCGGTTTCCTGATCCTGATGAACCTCGCCGCGGTCCTGCTGCGGCGGCGGTTCGAGCGGCGCTGGTAGCCGTGAATCAGTGCGCCGGAGTCGGGCCACTGGGCTGCGTTCGTTGTCGTAATCGTTTTCGTAATCGATTTGGACTCGATTACGACAACGACAGCGACAACGACAACGATCGGAACTGTCGCTTGTTCGCCAAACCTTAGAGCAGCGGTGCCATGCCGCCGGACCAACCAACCCACGCACGCGCCGAAGCGGCGCGGAGCCCCAACCCGGAACGACCAGCAATGAGCGCCAGCATCGAAGCCGTCGACGGCATCCCCGGACCCCGCGCCAGCACCGAAGACGAGGCCGCGCGGGCCCACCGCGGCACCGTCGGCGAGATCACCTGTCCCGACCCGCGCATGGTCTGCCGCGACGTCAACGTCTGGTACGCGCAACAGCAGGCGATCCGCGACCTCAGCCTGGACATCGCCCGCAACGAGGTGTTGGCCATGATCGGCCCCTCGGGCTGCGGCAAGTCCACCTTTCTGCGCTGCCTCAACCGGATGAACGACACCATCCCGGCGGCGCGGGTGACCGGCTCCATCCGGCTCGACGGCCACGAGATCCAGCACAAGTCCATCGACGTGGTGCCGCTGCGCGCGCAGGTCGGCATGGTCTTCCAAAAGCCCAACCCGTTCCCCAAGTCCATCTACGAGAACGTCGCCTACGGCCCGCGCATCCATGGCCTGACCAGTACCCGCGCCGAGCTCGACGCCCTGGTGGAGACCAGCCTGCGCCGGGCCGGACTCTGGGGCGAGGTCAAGGACCGGCTCGAGGAGCCCGGCACCGGGCTCTCCGGCGGCCAGCAGCAGCGCCTGTGCATCGCCCGCACCATCGCCGTCTCGCCGGAGGTGATCCTGATGGACGAGCCCTGCTCGGCCCTCGACCCCATCGCCACCGCCGTCATCGAGGAGCTGATCGACGAGTTGCGCGCGCGCTACAGCATCGTCATCGTCACCCACTCCATGCAGCAGGCGGCGCGGGTCTCCCAGCGCACCGCCTACTTTCACCTGGGCGACCTCATCGAGGTCGGCGCCACCGAGCAGGTCTTCAGCCGGCCCCGGCACAAGCTGACCGAGGACTACATCACCGGCAGGTTCGGCTGACATGCACAGCCCCGACAAGCATCGCCACATCGTCAGCGCCTACGACCGCGACCTCGACCACCTGCTCGCCCTGGTCTCCGAGATGGGCGACCACGCCGTCGACCAGACCCAGCGCGCGGTGCACGCCCTGCTCGACGGCGACGCCGCCGCGGCGCACCAGGTGCTCGACCGCGAGCCCGAGATCGACAGCCTCAACCTGGCCGCCGACGAGGAGGTGTTCAGCGTCATCGCCCGTCGCCAGCCCACCGCCATGGACCTGCGCCTGGTGCTCGCCGTCTCCAAGGCGGTCGGCGAGCTCGAGCGCGCCGGCGATAAGGCCGCCCGCATCGCCCGCAGCACCCTGCGGCTGCTCGAATCCCCGGCGCGGGTCCTGGCCGAGCCGCTGCCGCGGCTGCTGCGCGAGCACGACGCCGTCGCCTGCTGCATGCTCGATCGCGCCGTCGAGGCCATGGCCGGCGCCGACCTGGACAAGGCCGTCGGCGTCCTCGACGACGACGAGCGCCTGCACGCCGCCTCCGCCGCCCTCGCCCGGGCCCTGCTCGCCGACACCGGCCTGCCCCGCGGCGAGCCCCTGGCCGCCATGCTCACCATCGCCCACGCCCTCGAGCGCATCGGCAACCACGCCGCCAACATCGCCGAGCAGGCGATCTACGTCATCCGCGGCGAGGACGTGCGCTACCGCAACCGGGCGCTGCTGATCGGCGCCTTGCGGGCGCAGGGCTGAGGCGATCGGCGGCGCACCGGGGCCGATGTGCCGAGACGGTCGCGCGATGCCTGCCGCGCTGCAGGCGAGCGCTTGCCTTCGGAGCACGAAGAAAATCGGGCGAGGTGGCGGGGTGAACCGGGCGCCGAGCAGGGCGTGGCCGGGGAGGATGCCGATGATGGTCAGCGGGATCGGGGCCATGATGACCAGCGGGACCAGGTAGCTGCGGAATTGCGCCACCACCAGCAGGTAGATCAGGACGAGTCCGACGCCGTAGGCAATGCCCATATCGCGGAAGGTGTCGTAGGTGACCTGCCATTCGCCGTCCCATTTGACGCTGTACTGGTAGGGGTCGCTGGGCTGGCTGGCGTACCACTGCGGCAGTCCCAGCGCGTCGGTGAGTCGTGCGGAGATGGCGAACAGGCCGTACAGGGGGCTGTCGGTGGCGCCCGCCATGTCGCCGAGGACGTAGACCACGGGCAGCAGGTCCTTGTGGTGGATGCTCTGGGCGCGGGTGGTCTCGACGACCGTCACGATCTCCGAGAGCGGGACCAGATCGCCGGCCTCGGAGCGCACGCCGAGCGCCAGCACCTGCTCCAGGTCGGCCTTGTCGGCGTCGCTGTACTCGACGCGGATGGGCACGGCGTACTTGACGTTGGCCCCGTGCAGGAAGCTCATGTCCTCGCCGCCGAGCACGGTCTGCAGGGCCTCGGCGACGCTGGCCTGGGCGACGCCCAGACGCGCGGCCTTGGCGCGGTCGATGACCACCAGGGCCTTGGGGCCAGGGTGCTCCACCGAGTCGTCGATGTCGACGATGTCGGCGGTGTCGGCAAACACGGCCCGCACCTGGCGGGCGATTGCGGTCTGCCCCTGGTAGTCGATGCCGTAGACCTCCGCGACCAGTGGGGACAGGACCGGCGGACCGGGGATCTCCACCAGCTTGGCGTTGCCGCCGAGGCGCTCGGCGATGGCTTGGAGTGGCTCGCGCAGCGCAAGCGCGATGGCGTGGGAGCGCTCGTCACGATGGTGCTTGTCCACCAGGTTGACCTGGAATTCGCTCTTGTTGTCGAACGGCAGCATCTTGAGCACGACGGCCTGGGTGACCACCAGCATCATGGACGCGCCGATCAACAGCAGGATGCCCGCGAGCAGCAGCCAGCGGTTGCGCTGCCCGCGCCCGCCGCTGAGGAAGGGGCCGATCAGGCGGTTGAACAGCCCGCTCAGGAAGGACCCTGTGCCGCCGTGGTCGTGGGCATGGGCGTCGCCGGCGGCCCGGCGCGGCCGGGTTTCGTGCCCCAACCCGGCCTAGGGTCCTGCTTGTCAAGACTTGACAAACCGCGACTTCCCCCCGGCATCGCTGGTCGTTGTGCACACGGCCCAGCCTCGCAGGCCGGGCGCTGCTCGGATGCCGGCGCCGCGCGTCCACTGACTGAATAACTCTATTAATAACAGATAGATAAGAACCTTGTCTCAAAACAAGTCAATCTGATGACAACCCAGTATTGACGCGGATTCCAAGCCGCTTTGCCGCCGTTCTCCACAAGGTTATCCACAGGCGCCGTGGACAGTTCTGAGTATCCCTTGCCCGGCCGGGACTTGCGCCGCAGTGGGTCGAGATCGGCTGAGGAATCTCCGCAGGGTCAACAGCAACGCGGGCACACAGGTACTCTCCTCGGCCTTGATCATCCCTTGATCCACCGAGCCCGGCAGATCTTCGAGAGATTGCATAAAGGATTGTTTTTATGAAAGTAAAAACCTTAAAGCTCACCGGCCCGCAAGGTTTTGGACCAAACGATGATCAAGGCCAGCGAGAAGAAGGGCATCGAAGTCATCGATGCCGATGTGGCGGACTTTGCGACGCGTCATGGCTTCGGCTGTTGTGCGCCGTAGCACTATCCGGTAATGGCTTGCTGAGTATCCACCGGCTTCGCTGGCGCCTTGCCCCGCTGCCGCCGCAGGGCCGGCTCCACCGCCGCCGTCATCGCCACCTCATCCAGCCCGCCGCCGAGGAAGGCATTCAGCCGTCCTGCCAGCGTCGCCGGGTCCGCGAGCGCCTCGTGATAGGCCACCGAGAGCACCTGCACCCGCTCCCCGTGGGGTGAGAGGATGCGCTTCACCTGCGCGATCTGCTTGACAAAGGTGCCCGCGAGCTGTCGCTCGGCGAGGCGCCCGCCCTGTTTCCCTGACCGTTCCAACATCACCCGCTGGGAGGCGATGATCTCGTTCAGCGGTCGCTCGGCGAAGATCACCCGGTAGCGGTGCTTGGCCGTCAGCGACGGCAGCAGTTGCGCGACGATCTTCACCGCCTTGCCGCGGGCATCCGCCAGCCAGCCGGTGCCGCCATCCGGGCGCTTGGCGGCCTCGTACTCCAGATAGCCGCGGGGGTTGTCCGCATCGGCGGCGCGCTTCTCATCGGTGAGGATCGACAGGCCGCCGGCGGCCAGCATCTGCATCAGCATGCTGGTGCCGGAGCGGGGCAGGCCGGAGACGATGACCACCTCGTCCTCGGCCAGCGGCGGCAGGGCCTTCGGCGCGCCCAGGTGGCCTAGGCTGGCGATGGCCTCGGGCTCGAGCTGCACCGCCGCATGCACGCTCGGGGGCGGCGCACCGTCGCGGACCTCCTGAATGCGCGTCAGCGCCGCCCGGCGAGTCCGAGCTGGTGCCCGCGGCGGCATCGTCGCCGGCACGCCAGGCGAGCCGGGCCAGGCGCCGATGCGCGGCCGGGAACACCGGGTTCTGCGCGACGGCCGTCTCGAACGCCGCCTTGGCATCGAGGGTCCGACCGAGCCGCATCAGCGCGGCGCCGTGCAGGTAGTGCGCGCGGGGGTTCTGATACACGACCCTCGGCTGCCAAGAGTCGGCCCTTCAGCCATGCAAAGGTGGCCTGGTTGGTGCCGGCCTGCTTGCGCAGCTTTCTGAGCCGGCGTTGTTCCTGCTCGGTGAAGTCCTCTGGCTGCTTGTCCTTCCAGTCCTCTTGCAATTGCTTCAGCTCAGCGGCGGCGCGCTCGGCATAGTCCTACTTACGCCGCTCCAGCAGGGCCAGCGTCTCCCGCGCCGCGGCGGTGTCGCCCTGCCGCAGCTGGCCGTTGAACCGATGCAGCCCGAAGCGGCTCTCGTCCGGGTGCGCCTGCCAAAGCTCGGCGTGGATCTCCAGCGCCTCCGTGAGCTTGCCCGCGTCGGCCAGGTCCCGCGCCAGGTTGTAGCGCAACTCCTTGACGGTGGTCTCGGCGACCTGCTTGCGGTCCTCGCCCACGTCCTCGATGTAGCCCAGATCCACCAGTCGTTGCAGGGACTCGCGGGCATCCACCGGGTCGATGCGCACGTCCTCGGGGTGGCGGCCGTCGTCGCCGGGTACGGCATCCCAGCTCGGGATCGGCGCGGCGGGCTTGGGCTCGGTCAGCGCGTGGTTCAGAGGGCGCCCGTCCATGTCCTCGCCGATGGACAAGTCATGCAGCCGCAGGATGGTGGCCTTGATCATCGTTCCGGCCACCCCTGCTACGCAGCCATCGGTTCGAGGTAGGCGACGCGCTGCGGTCGGGGTCGTTTTCGGGCGGGTCGCGGGGGCGGGTCGAGGGCGGCGAGGAGGTAGTCGAACATCGAAGCAGGCGGCTGGCCGAAGAAGCGTTCCGCCGCGGTGGTGCCGTCGGGTCTGCGGATGAAATAGTTGTGTATTGCGGTGAGCACGGCGAGCTTGCGGTTGCCAAGTCGGTGTTTGCCGTGGTGATGCAGGGCCAGGTGGCCGTTGCGCCCTTCCACGCAGGAGCTGCTGCGTTGGAAGAGGTCGGCGCATTCGGTGGCGACGATCTCGACCTCGCGGCGTTGGTCGGCGTCGAGGCGCTGCAACGGTGAGTCGGGTTGGCGCAGGGTTGCCAACAGCTGACGGGATCGCTGCTGCAGTTCGTGGCGCCGCTCGGCGCGGGTGCTGCGCGCCGCCACCCGCTCCAGATAGATCGCCGGGATGAGCTGTTGGTGCACGAGCGCTTCGATCTCGGGGGCCAGTCCCAACGCCGCGACCTTGGCCTGGATGGTGGTGAAGAAGAAGGTGATGGTCGCCAGCATTGAGGTGGTCAGGCGCTCGGCTTTGGCGATGCGCTCGCGGGCACGCTCGGGTAGGCTGATCGCGTCTGCCAGTTCGCCGAGCTGCCGCCAACAGGCCGCCAGGCGTTCGCCGACGCGCTCGGGCGGTTGCGCCCGAGCGGTGTCGAGATCGTAGGGGTGATACGCATCGGCGAGTTCGCGCACGCAGGCGCGGGCCTGTTGTTGGTTCTGTTCTGCCTGTTCGCGTTGGGCATCGGCATCGGCCTGCGCCATCAGCGCATCGTTGATGCGCTCGGCGAACGCCGGCGGTCGCCCGCGCGGGCGCGGCCAGGCATTGTGATGGGCGTCGCGGGCGGCACGCTGCGCCGCCACCGCGTCGCGGGCCTGCTCGGCGGCCCGCTCGGCTTGTTCGAGCGCGCGCGCCAAAGGCAGGGCCGTTGCCTTGGACACCTCGTGCTGGACATGGAAGACATCGGGCGAGTGATGGGCGCCGAGGTCGCGCTCGACATGGCGCAGCAGCCCCTTGGCCTCGTCACTGGTGCCTTGCACCAACTCCACGCGCATGCCTTCGAGCGCCTCGGTCAACGCCCGCGTCCAGGTCGCCGCCGAGCGGTCCGGGGCATAGCACTCGCGCAGAATGAAGTTCGAGATCGGCTCGATGGCCACCAGGCAGATCTCCGGATGGTAGGTCTCGTCCTCGCAGACGCTGATGCGCCGGTGCGGCATCTGCGCTGCCAGCGTTTGCCGCTGCTGCTCGGCGTAGGCGACCATCGCCTCCTCCAACGCGGCGTTGAGCTTCTGCTGACTGCCGTAGGAACTGGCCACGAACGCCGACAATCCGCTCAGCTCCAGGAATGTGCAGACCTGGCGAATCCCCGCTCCGGCCAGCAACGTGATGACCAGATGCGCCGCCAGGACTTGGCGGTGCAACCAGGCAACCCCCTCCTCGGAGGCGTAGAACTGCCGCAACGCCGCCGGCACCTCAACGCGCGGCGCCTGCCCCAGCCAATCCTGCAAGGTCGAGCGCGCAACGCCCAATTCTTGCGCAACCGCACGTTGCGACTGCCCTTGCGCCAGTCGCTCCCGAACCGCTGCAAGCGTCTCGGCCTGCCGGCGACGCGGATGCCGCCTGCTCAACGCGCTTCGTCCCGCTCGGGCGCCCTCGGCGCTGGAAACTCACAGGCATCTCGTCTACAGTCAGGCATGGCAGGACCCCGGCGCTGTTCATACTCAAGGTTAGGTTGCACTTCCAAGAGTACGAGATTTCCGGGGTTCTGCCGCCCCCCCCCAGCCGGCCACTCTGCTCAAATCTCACATGTCGTTCATCCGGTTTTGGCCGGAACGATGATCAAGGCCAGGATGGTCGGCGTGATGTCCAGCAGCGTCGCGCCGAACACCAGCTCGTCGCGTTTGAAGCCCGGCCCGCAGGCCGCGAAGACGCCGAAGTGGCGGTGCTCGTCCGCGGGGCCCGCGGGCTCGTTCGGGATTTCTTGAACTCTTAGGTGATTCGGATGGAAGCCGTGGTCCGAGCAGAGGATGACGTTGGTGTTCGGCCCGGCCAGATCCATGAGCACGCCGAGCATCATGTCGTGGAACCTATAACCGGAATTGACGACATCCTTGTAAAGCTCGAAGTCCGTCTCGCTCACCCACCCCAGCCGCGGCGGGTGATAGCGCATGAAGCCGTGGCAGAAGTGGTCGATGGCGTCAAAATAGACTGCCGTGAAGTCCCAGTCCCCCTGCTGCATCACATAGGTCGCCACCGCCTGCACGCTGGCCGCCTCTGGTCCAGAGCATGGGCGAGAGCACCGGATACAGGGTCGCCGGGTTGCCCATGACGCCGGTGTCGATCAGGTGCTTGAGGTTCGGCATCTCGCCCGCGTCGATGAGCGGCGATATGACTGTCCAGTCGGCGGCGTCCCAGCCGATAAGGAGGGTCTTGGTCATTTGTCGTTACTTCCTATCTCGGGGCACTGAGCCGCGGCCTTCGAGGGCCGTGCAGCGGCACGAAGAAGAACGTGGGAGCGGCTTCCAGCCGGAACGTTCCGAGCTGATGCCGCATCGCGGCTGGAAGCCGCTCCCACACACGCCCGCGCACTGTGGGAGCGGCTTCCAGCCGCGACTCCCCGAGCGCAAGCCCTATCGCGGCTGGAAGCCGCTCCCACGAAGCCAGGACTTAAGCCGCTGCGCGCTGCGCCCGCCAGCGGCGCAGCCCAAAGGCGCCGGCGGCGAGCAGGGCGAGGGTCGATGGGGCCGGCGCAGGGGTCGGCGCATCCTGGGTCTGGCCGACCTCGATGCTGCCGTCCGGCGTGTCGTTGTAGGCCCAGCGGTTGATCGTCGACTGCCGGGTGCCGATGACCACCTCGGCCCAGCCGTAGAGCGTGTCGGCCCCGGAGCCGAAGCGGAAGCCGACGAAATTGCTTCCGGCTTGGCCGTTGATCAGGTCTCCGCCTACCGGCGCGTTGCTGTCGTCGTTGTAGATTTCGCGGTTGGTTAAGCTGTTGCCCCAGACGTAGGGTGCGCTCATTATCGACGCGATGCGCTTACCGGCTGCCATGTTGAAGAAGTTGTCTCCCCCCGCAACTTGGCCCACGAAGCCGCCGCCCTTGGGTCCGCTCGATTTAATGTAGATCTTGTCGGAGTAGCGCACATAGGTTTCAACGCGGAAATCGACGCCGCCAGCCCCGTCGACATCCCAGTCGACGCTCTTGTTTGTCGTGAAGTCGACTGTGAAGGCGTTGGCGCTGTCCTTGTAGACGATGGCCGCATCGGCGCCCATCGGGATGGCCGCGGCGGACACGGCGCCGGTGGCGATGGCGAGGTGTTGCTTGAGTTTGGTGGGCACGGATGTTGCTTCCTGGATCGGGGATGCGGATAGGAAACGTACGCCACCCTAAGCGTTCAGGTTGGCTCGGCGGCGGATGGTAGCCCCCCGGGGGGGGCAACGCCGAACAGCGGGGCGGTTGGGCGTCGGGCGCTGTCGCGCGGCATCGGCGGGGACTGTGCGTCCGGCTTACGGCAACAGCGATCGCGCTACCGTTGATCGGCGTCTTTGCACTGGACGACGGCGGAGTCTTCCACCGCGGAATCTACCGGCAAGTTACGTGCCCCTCGGGAGCTCGGCCCAAGGAACGCGAAGCCATTGATTGATCCAAACAATCGATGCGCGATCGCAATTGGCGCTGGGGTCTCCGGGGCGGTGCCGAGGGATTCGCCGATGGGAAACCGCAAAAAAATCCCGACACCGGTCGGGTCGGCATTGCGTTCCGGTCCGTTCGCCGGCAACATCCGCGGCATGTCGCCGGACACCCCCGACCCCAGCCCGGATGCAGCACCGCCCGCGATCGCCTTCCGCGGCTACCGGCTGTACCCCGTGTATCTCAGGATCACCGATGCCGAGCGCGCCGAGGTCATCGCGCTGTGGCAGGACGCGCATGCGTTTCAAGACATGGCTATGAATACCTCGGCCGCGGCCCGCGTGGGCTCGATCTGTGGCTGGCACCGTTCGACTGACTCGGCCGAGCCGCCCGGCGATGCCGCCGGAACCTGCGCATAAGCTGTTCCCGTGATGAGCTCGCCGACCAGGCGGTGTCAAGCCCGGGGGGCGCGCGGGCGCGAACCCAAGCTGCCGATGCCAAGCATACGGCTTTGGGGATGCACCGACCTCATCCGCCTCGGACCGCCAAGGCAGGTCATGATTCTAAGACCGCCGTCGGCCGCTGCTTGCCGCGCGGTCGCGGGCAGGCGCGAACGTGCAGATAGCGCGTTAGCAGCCTACCGCCGCCACGCATCACCCGGTCGCCGTGCGAATCCACTCCACACGCTTGCGCATCACCCCGTAGTAGACCACCGGGATCACCACCAGCGTGAGCACGGTGGAGACGAACAGGCCGAACAGCAGGGCGACGGCGAGGCCCGCGAAGATCGGATCATCGAGGATGAATACGGCCCCGGCCATGGCGGCGACGGCGGTGAGCGCGATGGGCTTGGCGCGGACGATGGCGGATTGGATCACGGCCTGCTCGAAGGCCAGGCCTTCGCGGACCTGCTGGTTGATGAAGTCCACCAAGAGGATGGAGTTGCGCACGATGATGCCGGCGAGCGCGATCATGCCGATCATGGAGGTGGCGGTGAACTGGGCGCCGAGCAGGGCGTGGCCGGGGAGGATGCCGATGATGGTCAGCGGGATCGGGGCCATGATGACCAGCGGGACCAGGTAGCTGCGGAATTGCGCCACCACCAGCAGGTAGATCAGGACGAGTCCGACGCCGTAGGCAATGCCCATATCGCGGAAGGTGTCGTAGGTGACCTGCCATTCGCCGTCCCATTTGACGCTGTACTGGTAGGGGTCGCTGGGCTGGCTGGCGTACCACTGCGGCAGTCCCAGCGCGTCGGTGAGTCGTGCGGAGATGGCGAACAGGCCGTACAGGGGGCTGTCGGTGGCGCCCGCCATGTCGCCGAGGACGTAGACCACGGGCAGCAGGTCCTTGTGGTGGATGCTCTGGGCGCGGGTGGTCTCGACGACCGTCACGATCTCCGAGAGCGGGACCAGATCGCCGGCCTCGGAGCGCACGCCGAGCGCCAGCACCTGCTCCAGGTCGGCCTTGTCGGCGTCGCTGTACTCGACGCGGATGGGCACGGCGTACTTGACGTTGGCCCCGTGCAGGAAGCTCATGTCCTCGCCGCCGAGCACGGTCTGCAGGGCCTCGGCGACGCTGGCCTGGGCGACGCCCAGACGCGCGGCCTTGGCGCGGTCGATGACCACCAGGGCCTTGGGGCCGGGGTGCTCCACCGA
This sequence comes from uncultured Gammaproteobacteria bacterium, assembly GCA_942491465.1. GTDB lineage: Bacteria > Pseudomonadota > Gammaproteobacteria > Chromatiales > Chromatiaceae > CALOBA01. The sequence continues at coordinate 4,567 of CALOBA010000073.1, read as the reverse complement.
GTCGTCGATGTCGACGATGTCGGCGGTGTCGGCAAACACGGCCCGCACCTGGCGGGCGATTGCGGTCTGCCCCTGGTAGTCGATGCCGTAGACCTCGGCGACCAGTGGGGACAGGACCGGCGGACCGGGGGGGATCTCCACCAGCTTGGCGTTGCCGCCGAGGCGCTCGGCGATGGCTTGGAGTGGCTCGCGCAGCGCAAGCGCGATGGCGTGGGAGCGCTCGTCACGATGGTGCTTGTCCACCAGGTTGACCTGGATGTCGCCTAGGTGGGCGCCCGCGCGCAGGTAGTACTGACGTACCAGGCCGTTGAAGTTGATGGGGGCGGCGGTGCCGGCGTAGGCCTGGTAGTCGGTGACCTCGGGGGTCTGGGCCAGGTATTCGCCCATCTCCGAGAGCACGCGGGCGGTCTGCTCCAGGCTGGTGCCCTCGGGCATGTCCAGGATGACCTGGAATTCGCTCTTGTTGTCGAACGGCAGCATCTTGAGCACGACGGCCTGGGTGACCACCAGCATCATGGACGCGCCGATCAACAGCAGGATGCCCGCGAGCAGCAGCCAGCGGTTGCGCTGCCCGCGCCCGCCGCTGAGGAAGGGGCCGATCAGGCGGTTGAACAGCCCGCTCAGGAAGGACCCTGTGCCGCCGTGGTCGTGGGCATGGGCGTCGCCGGCGGCGAGCTGTGCCTGGTAGCGCCGCCCGAGCAGGGCATTGCTCATCCAGGGCGTGAATACGAAGGCGACCACCAGGGAGATGAGCATGCCGGTGGAGGCGTTGATGGGGATCGGGCTCATGTACGGGCCCATCAGCCCGGTGACGAAGGCCATCGGCAACAGCGCGGCGATGACGGTGAAGGTGGCCAGGATGGTCGGGCTGCCCACCTCGTCGACGGCGCCGGGGATCAGCTCGGGCAGGGTCTCCCCTGCCCCGCCGACGGCCCGCTTCAGGGCCAGCGCCATGTGGCGGTGGATGTTCTCGACCACGACGATGGCGTCGTCCACCAGGATGCCGATGGAGAAGATGAGCGCGAACAGGCTGACCCGATTGAGGGTGAAGCCCCAGGCCCAGGAGGCGAACAGGGTCAGCGCCAGGGTGACGACGACGGCGGCGCCGACGATGATGGACTCGCGCCAGCCAATGGCCAGCAGCACCAGCGCAATGACGGAGACGGTGGCGAAGGCGAGCTTGGTGATCAGCTTCTGCGCCTTGGCATCGGCGGTCTCGCCGTAGTTGCGGGTGATGCTGACCTCCACGCCCTCGGGGATGAAGGTGCCCTGCAGCTGGGCGAAGCGCTCGACCACGCGCTCGGCGATGTCGACGGCGTTGCGACCCTCCTGCTTGGCCACGGCGATGGTGACCGCCGGCGTGGAGCAGCCGACGGCGAGCACACAGGGGCCGCCGTCGGCGGCATCCGCGGACAGGTCCATGTCGGCATGCAGCGGCGAGCCCTTGCCCATGCCCGTCCAGACGTAGGTCTGCGGCCGCTCGGCACCGCGGGCGATCTCGGCCACATCGCGCAGATACACCGGCCGACCGCCGTGCAGGCCCACCACCAGGGCGCCGATCTCCTCGGGGCTGGTCAGGAAGGTGCCGGCCTGCACCAGCACCTCGGTGTTGTCGCGCACGGTGGCGATGTCGTCGCGGGTCAGGTTGGCCGATTGCAGGGCGCGGCGCAGATCGGTCAGATCGATGTCGTGGGCGGCCAGGGCCTGGGGGTCGAGCACGACGCGCACGGCCTGGCGCGGGGCGCCGACGGTGTAGACGTCGCGGGTGCCGGGCACGCGTTTGAGCTCTTCCTCGATGGCGTGGGCGACCTGGCCCAGCTCGTAGGCCCCCTTGCCCTCGCGCGACCATAGGGTCGCAGTAAGGATGGGCACGTCGTCGATGCCCTTGGGCTTGATGATGGGCTCGCCGACGCCGAGGTTGGGCGGCAGCCAGTCGGCGTTGGCGCGCACCTTGCTCGACAGCCGCACGATGGCTTCGGTGCGGTCCTCGCCGACCTTGAACTGGACCGTGACCAGGGCCATACCCGGGCGCGAGACCGAGTAGATGTGCTTGACGCCCTTGATCTCGGAGAGGACCTGCTCGGCGGGGCCGGCCACCAGGTGCTCGACCTCAGCGGCCGAGGCGCCGGGGAACGGGATGATCACGTCGGCGAAGGTGACGTTGATCTGCGGCTCTTCCTCGCGCGGGGTCACCAGCACGGCGAACAGTCCCAGCAGCAGGCCCACCAGGGCCAGCAGCGGGGTGATCTCGGTGGATTGGAAGCGCGCGGCGATGCGCCCGGACAGGCCGCGGCGCTCGCCCCCGCTCGCGGCGGGGTCGGTGGTGCTCGGCTCAGTCATCGTGGTGCCCCCCGGCCAGGCGCATGCGCTCGCGGACCTGCTGCTTGAGCACCACGCCGGCGGCGATGGGGTCCAGGGCCACCCGCTCATCGGCATCGAGGCCGGCGAGGATGGCCAGGTCGTCACCGAAGGCACGGCCGACGCGGACCTGGCGGAAGCGCACCTGGCCGCCGGCACCCACCACGTAGACGCCGGTCACCTCGGAGCGATGCACCACCGCCGATTGCGGCACCAGCAGCTCGTCACGCTCGCCGGTGACGATCCCGGTCTTGACGTACATGCCGGGGAACAGCCCCTCGGGCTGGCCTTCCAGGTCCACGCGGACCTCGAAGCTGTTCGACGCGGCATCGGCAAACGGGAAGATGGTCACCTCACCGACGGCGACGGGCTCGCCACCGGGGCCATAGACCCGCACCCGACGCTCGGCGCGCAGGGTCGGGATCAGGCTCTGGGGCACGTCCAGGCTGACCCGTAGCTGCTCCAGCGAGACCCCGCTCATCACCGGCTGGCCAGGGCCGGCCACCTCGCCGATCTCCACATGGCGCTCGGTGACGATGCCCGAATAGGGCGCGCGAATCTGGGTATAGGCGAGCTGCTCGCGGGCCTGGTGCAGCGCGGCCTGGGTCGAGTCGAGCCGCGCCTGGGCCGCCGTCAGCTCGGCCTTGGCCTGGTCCATGGCCGAGGCCGAGACGTTGTTCTTGGCGAACAACCCGGCGACGCGCTGGTGCTCGTCGCGGGCCTGCTCCAGCCGGGCGCTGGCGGACTTCAGCTCCGCCGCCGCTTGGGCGAGACGGGCGCGGTGCTCGGTGTCCTTGAGCTGGACCAGGACGGAGTCCTTCTCGACCAGGTCGTCGACGTCATAGAAGATCGCCGCGACCTGGCCTTGGGTCTGGGCCGAGACCGTCGTGCGATTGACCGCCTCGACCACGCCGTCGAGCCGATATTCCCGCGGGATAGGCTCGATGCGGGCCTGCGCCGTAGCCAGGCCGTCGGCCTCGGGATCAGCACCCGCGGCGGGCCCGACCGCAATCAGCAGTGCGACCAACAGGGATTTGTCAAGGATGATAAGGTACGGTTGATGCACCTCAAAACGTTAGCTTGCGTCTATATTAGCGTTTACTAATATATTTGCAAGGGCATTTGTCGGCCCCGATGCACCCTAAGTCAAGGTTCAGCAACAAGTGGTGCAGGCGCAACCACGAAACGGCCAATCAAAAAGGTTCAGCGAGCGGGCGTCTGCGCCACTTGTTGCTGAACCGATCCCAAGCCGGACGGCCGTCGCGCCAGCGGATGCCGGCCGGGCCCGGGCATCAGGCGTGCAGTTCCCCCGGCGGCACCCCCCGATTGCCCTCCAACATCCGCCGCAGTCGATCCGGATCATGCTTGGCGGTCTGCACATACTCGTCGAGCAGCGCGTCCCAGCCGGGTCCGCCGAACCGGCGCAGCCGGTCCAGCGCCACTAACAGCAGCTTGGCGGCCGCACGCAGCTCGCGCTGATCGCCTTCGTGATAGTGCTCCACCAGGTCCTCATCTACAGGTGCTCGACGCGTTCCAAAGGGGTCATACTCGGCTCCGGGATGGTTCAGGTCCTTCGATGGTTGATCCGCGGGAAATTCTTACACAGCGTCGACCCCGGCTGTCCGACGGCGCGAAGGACGGATGCGCCTTGCATCGTCCACACCCGCCCATCGGCTCCATTGTCGGGGCGCGCGATGCCTTATTATGGACCAGCCGTTCCGCCCGGACCCCGCCGCGCAGCCGGCCCGGCGTCGGCGGTGACCTACGCCGCAGCCCCCATCGGAAGTCATACAGCGCCCAGCACCCCGTCACATACCTGACCGTGGGCTCCTGCCGGCCCTGCCCTTCCGGGGTCGATCACGGCCGGGAGCACGGCTGAGCACCTGGCAATGGCCAACCGCGGGCAATGCGCTGGTCAGACCGAGTTCACCCTCGACGGCATCACTCCAATCCCAGGTCGAGCAGCTTAGCCGCTGGCGCGCCGATCGAAGCTGGCCAACGCGTCGTGAGATCGCCCGCGACCCGCTGGTGGCCGCCATCGCCCTGGAGACCCTGGCCGGCTCCGCCGACAGCCGCAACGCCCTGCGCCGCTGGATGCATGCCCAGCGCGTGGGCCATGCCGAAACACTCCGAGGTCATGGTGTTCGACATCGACATGAACCTGATCGCGGCCTTGCCCGAGGTCGACCATGGGCTGGACGCCGAGCGC
>CALOBA010000072.1:0-179091 GCA_942491465.1 uncultured Gammaproteobacteria bacterium | reverse complement strand
GGTTCAAGCCAACAATAGCAAGAGGTCGAGTCTAGCAGCCTCAGCCGGCGGAGGCTGGGCCATCCACTACCGGCGGCGGAACAGGCGCCTGAGGGCATTGGCGATGCGCGCGGGCCAGGTGGGTTTGGTTGGTTGAGTGACGCCTGGGTCTTGCGCCGCTCGGGGCAAGACTGTCGGGTCCAACCCCGCTTCGCGGCAAAGGGCGTCAACTCGTGCCTCCAGCTCCGTATCCGCGATACCCATCTCCTTGAGCAGGCCCCGGTAGTTGGCGAGTCCAGTTGTCAGGTGTGGGTGGCAATGGCCGGTGGCCGCGGTGAATGCGAGCCAAATGGCCAGCGCCCGGCGCATCAGCGGCTCGGCCTCGCCCAGGCGGTTGGTGGCCTGAAGGAGCTGGGCCAGGTTGTTGAGGCGGATGGCGACATTGGGATGCTCCGCCCCGTAGCTCGCCTCATCAATGGCCAGCGCCCGGCGCATCAGCGGCTCGGCCTCGCCCAGGCGGTTGGTGGCCTGAAGGAGCCGGGCCAGGTTGTTGAGGCTGAGGGCCGACATTGGGATGCTCCGCCCCGTAGCTCGCCTCATCAATGGCCAGCGCCCGGCGCATCAGCGGCTCGGCCTCGCCCAGGCGGTTGGTGATCTTAAGGAGCGCGGCCAGGTTGTTGAGGTCGATGGCGACATTGGGATGCTCCGCCCCGTAGCTCGCCTCATCAATGGCCAGCGCCCGGCGCATCAGCGGCTCGGCCTCGCCCAGGCGGTTGGTGGCCTGAAGGAGCTGGGCCAGGTTGTTGAGGTCGATGGCGACATCGGGATGCTCCGCCCCGTAGCTCGCCTCATCAATGGCCAGCGCCCGGCGCATCAGCGGCTCGGCCTCGCCCAGGCGGTTGGTGGCCTGAAGGAGCTGGGCCAGGTTGTTGAGGCGGATGGCGACATTGGGATGCTCCGCCCCGTAGCTCGCCTCATCAATGGCCAGCGCCCGGCGCATCAGCGGCTCGGCCTCGCCCAGGCGGTTGGTGTCCTGAAGGAGCTGGGCCAGGTTGTTGAGGTCGATGGCGACATTGGGATGCTCCGCCCCGTAGCTCGCCTCATCAATGGCCAGCGCCCGGCGCATCAGCGGCTCGGCCTCGCCCAGGCGGTTGGTGGCCTTAAGGAGCGCGGCCAGGTTGTTGAGGTCGCGGGCGACATTGGGATGCTCCGCCCCGTAGCTCGCCTCATCAATGGCCAGCGCCCGGCGCATCAGCGGCTCGGCCTCGCCCAGGCGGTTGGTGGCCTGAAGGAGCTGGGCCAGGTTGTTGAGGTGGATGGCGACCTTGGGATGCTCCGCCCCGTAGCTCGCCTCATCAATGGCCAGCGCCCGGCGCATCAGCGGCTCGGCCTCGGCGTGGTCGGCCAGCACCTGGAGTTGATAGACGCCGAGCTGGTTCAGCAGGAGGGAGTAGGACGCGCTGGTGATGCCGAGCCGATCCGCGTGCTCGGCGCAGGTCAGGGCATGGGGCAGCAGCCGCTTGTAGACCGGCCAGCTAGATAGTTCGGTCTGGACGTCGGCCGTCAGTTTGGCGTTCAGCAGAGCGATGAGGGCCTCGACCCAGCATCGACGGTCCGTCTCCGACAGGGAGCGGCGCGTGCTGGCCTGCACCAGGCGGTGGATCAGGAGCTGCTCGCCCTCGCGCTCTAGCAGGGCATAGCGCAGGAGGGACTCGACCGTCGCTCGCCGGGTCGCGGCATCGAACAGCGGTTGCAGCTCAGGCGCCTCGGGCGTCTCGGTCGGCGTGCCCAGCAGCAGCTCGATGGGCAGGTCCTCCGGGGCCAGGAAGGCGCAGAGGTTGAGCAGGGCGTCGACGGGCAGGTCGGTCTCGCGGGCGCGGGTCAGGCCGAGCTGGAAGGTGCCGGCGACGGACCGCTCCGGTCCACCGCGAGGCGGGTCGGCGAGGGCCAGCGCCGGCCATTGCTCTTGGAACAGCCGCAGGTAGTCCTTGATGTCGAGCCCGGTCTGGCGGATGTAGGCGGCGGCCATGGCCAGGGCCAGCGGCAGGTCGCCGAGTTGTTCGGCGAGCCAGGCGGCGCCCTCTCGCTCCGCGTCCCACTGCGCATCTGGCGGTCGCCGATCCGCGTCGGCGGCGTCGTTGCCGATGCGTTGCAACAGGTAGTCGATGGACTCCTCCCGGTTGAACAGCTCCAGATGCAGCGGCTGCGCCGCGCTCCGCCAATCCGGGTTGCGGGATGTGATCAAGACCTGTCCGCCGCCGGTGCGCGGCAGATAGCCGCGCAGGTCCTCTGCCCGGTGGGCATTGTCGAACACCAGCAGCCAGCGGTCGTGGCCGTCCAGCCAGCGTCTGACCGCTTCGACGGCGGCGCGTTGTTCCGGCTGCCGACCCTCCGGCAGGCCCAGGGGGCCGGCCAGTGCGGCGTAGTCGGCGGCAAGCACGGCCGGTTCCTCGCAGCGCAGCCACCAGACCAGGTCGAAGTCCTCCGCATGGCGATGGGCATACTCCACCGCCGCCTGCGTCTTGCCAACGCCGCCGAGGCCGGTGATGGCAAGCACCAGGGCCGTGGGGCCGCGGGACAGCAGGGCGGCGCGCAACCGGGCGAGCAGGTCCTCGCGACCGACGAAGGTGGGATTGCGTGGGAAGGGGACGTTCCAGATGCGCGGCAGCCGGCGCGGATAGCGTGGCGGCTTGCGCTCCGGCGCCGGCGCCGGCTCTGGCTCTGGCTCTGGCTCTGGCTCTGGCTCTGGCGCGGACAGGTGGAGCCCCGCGGCGGCGATGCCGGCCAGCAGCCGCTCGCGGGCCGTGTCCTCGTCGCAGCCGGCGAGGTCGATGGCTTGCAGCTCCGCGGGCAATGGCTGCGCGGCGCCGTCATCGACCCGGACCGGCAGGAGCCGGGTCTGATGGCCTAGGCCGCGCGAGAAGACTTCCAGCTCGGCTGCGGCGAATCGGGAGCCCCCGGAGTGCTTCGAGATCACCGCGAGGACCGCGTCTGCATCCTCGACTGCCCGGCGCAGCCCTTCGAGAAGGCTGCGTCCAGGCTGAAGCGAGCGCGCGGACAAGGGCGCGGCGAGCCCAGCGCCTTCCAACTGCCAGCTGATCCACTCCGCCCAGCCCTGATCGGCCGCGGCGTAGCTGATGAAGACGGTCTGCCCGGCGGGGTGCTCGTCGAGCTGGATGCGCTTGTCGATCCAGGAGTCCAGATCCGGGGCGGCGCGGACGAAGTGTGCGGCGAAGCGCGCCGGCATCCACCAGACCTGGCGCACCGGCGCCTCGGCGAGCCGCTCCCGGTAGTAGTTGAACTCGGTCAGCGCCTGCTCCAGCCTGGCGCCGGCCGGGAAGGCCTGGTCGAAGCCGGTGACCGAGACGACGCCACTGTCCAGCCCGGCGAGCCGGTCGATCAGCAGCCGCGCCAGCCGCGCCGGGGTCAGGCCGATCGGCAGCGGCATCGCATGCAAGGCGACCCCGCGTGCCGCGAGCCCTTGCCGCAGTTGCTCGCGGCAGCGGGCGGCGGCATGCTCGGAGCGGTAGTCGACCCGCGCCAGTCCAGCGCCGGGGCGCCCGCCCCAGAGCGTCAGATGGGCGAGGGCGTCGGCGATGCTGCCGGGGCCGGTTGCTGGTTCCGCGTTCGGCCCAGCGTTTGGCCCAGCGTTTGGTTCAGCATCCCAGCATTTGGCCCAGCGTTTGGTTCAGTGTCTGGCCCAGCATTTGGCCCAGCGTTTGGTTCAGTGTCTGGCCCAGCATTTGGCCCAGCGTTTGGTTCAGTGTCTGGTTCAGTGTCTGGCTCGGCACCCGGCTCGGCCTCTGGTTGCGGCATCGGCGCCGCCGCGGGCTTGCGCACGGGGTCAGGCGAGCCCGCCGGCCATCCTGCCGTCGGCGTCCGGCGTCAGCACGCCCTGCTCGCGCAGGATGTCCACCACCAGCGGGTGGACGCCGTACCAGCGCTTGCCGTTAAACTCCTGCACCGTGCGCGAGCGCAGCAGGGAGTACAGGATGGGGTCCGCCACCTGCGCCTTCGGCTCGCCGGCGTAGAGCCGGCGCAGGCGCTCGGCCTTCTCGTCGTAGCCAATCTGCTCATCCTCGTCGAACTGGCTTCGGCCGAGGCGGCCGACGTATTCGGCGCGCATCTTATTGATGGCCCGATCCACGTCGCTGGGGCCGATGGTCCGCTCCGTCGTGTTCCCGCGCAGGATGGCGTGGTCCGCCGCCTCCTTGAGCATCGCGAACAGCTCGCGCAGATTGCCGCCGGAGGCGACCATCAGCCGCATGAGCTGGCCCTCCTGCAACAGGCCGAGGTCGATACGCTCCCGCACGATGTCTAGCAACGCATCGCGGCCTTCGCGGTGCGCTTGGTGGTCTTGCCGGTAGACCGGCGTGTCGGGCACGAACAGCACCCGATCGGCCGCGAAGGGCAGCTGCGGGGCTTGGGAAGAGTGCGCGAGACCGGCCGGGATGGTGAAGATCAGGTGCGTGCGCAGGTCCTTGAAGAGATTGGCATAGACAACGAACAGTTGGCGGATGAGGCTGGGCGGTATGCCCGGCTTGTCGAAGTCCTCGCCGATGATGATCCAGCGCCGGTCGCCGTCGAGTGCCGTGTTGGCGAAGTCCAGGACGCGGTTGGCGATCTCGATCAGCGTGGACAGGCGCTTGAGCCGGTACTCGACGCGCTCCTTTTGTCTGGACGAGGCGTATTTGACCTCGCCCTTGATGTGCGCGAAGAGGCCGAGGATCTTCGCCTGCCAGGCGTCCTTCGGCACGCCCAGGCCGCCGGCCGCCTCCACGGCCATGCCGGTGGCGGCCTTGGTGGTCTCCTCCTCGGTGGCGAACCAGCTCCAGAGCGACTGGCTCAGGTCATCCGGCGGCGGCTTGCCGAGGCCACCTTTGTCTTTAGGCCCAGCGACCGTCTCGATCAGGTCCGCCAGTATCAGCAGCAGGATATCGAAGGGCTGGAAGCTGCCGGGGTCCAACTCAGTCGTCGCGCTGAATCGCAGCGCCCGAAAGCGGTCATCGACATCGCAGATCAGCCGAGTCAGCTCGGTGGACTTGCCGACGCCTGGGTGGCCGACCAGGAACGCCTTGTAGAAGCTCCCCGCGTCGGTCTGGTGCAGACCGAGCTTGAGCCGAGCCACGACATCCTGGCCGCGCACCGCATTGACGCAGTCGGAGTAGAACTCCTCAAGCTCTTTGCAGGTCAGTAGCGGGGTCGGCGACAGGTACTGATAGACGTTGTCGATGGAGTCTGCGGTCATACTCTGCTGCTGGGTCGGTGGTGGTTGAGGGTTCGACGACACTTGGCGCGCTGGCTCGGCAACGATTGGCACGGAGAGGACATCCAACCGCATCCGCGCGTCTAGCGACGCTTGAGTAGCGAGCCTAGTGGGGGATCGACGATGGGTCAAGGCGGCATCTGGGCGCCGAGCGGCCTCAGGATGGCGCGGACATCGCGTGTTGCCGAGCGCGGGAGCGCGACGCTGGACGAGGCAAACGGCGGGCGGGCACACTAGCGCACCGGACGCGCCCAGGTTAATGGGCAGTGAGCGCGATGCCCTGATGTTACAATCGCGGATCATCGAAACCCCGCCCAGGAGCCGCGCCGTGTACCGACCCCCCTATTGACTCGAAAGATCGGCTCGCCGCCGTGCTGCCGATGATTGTCTTTGCCCCTTTCTTGCTGGCCGGCTGCTCCGGCGATGAGGGGCCGCCCGCCGAGGCGCCGGTGCGGCCGGTGAAGACGGTGGTGGTGGAGGCGCCGGAGGCGGCCGGCGATCGGGAGTTCGCCGGCCGGGTGGATGCGGAAAAGAAGGCCGAGCTGGCGTTTCGGGTGCCGGGAACGGTGACGGAGATCCTGGTCAAGGAGGGTGATCAGGTGGTGGAGGGACAGGCGCTGATCCAGCTCGACCCGACCGACTACGAGATCGCGGTGCGCGATGCGCAGGCCACCTTCGATCGCACCGAGAGCGACTTCAAGCGGGCCCAGGAGCTGGTCGAGGACGGGTTCGTGTCGCGCACGGAGTTCGACACCAAGGAGGCGGAGTTCAAGAACGCCGAGGCGGCCCTGGCGCGTGCCGCGCAGGACCGGGACTACACCACGCTGAAGGCCTCGTTCGACGGCATCATCAGCAAGCGTTATGTGGAGCCGTTCGAGGAGGTGGAGGCCAAGCAGGCGGTGCTGGCGATGCAGGACAACGACACCCTGCAGATCAAGATCGATGTGCCCGAGAGCATCTTCCTCGGCATCCGCCCGCCGGAGGGCGGCCGGCCCGAAACCCAGCGCGTCCCCACCTGGGCCTCCTTCGACAGCCGTCCGGGCAGGCGCTTTCCGCTGATGTTGCGCGAGGTCTCGACCCGCGCCGACCCGGACACCCAGACCTTCGAGATGACCTTCACCATGCCGGCCCCGGAAGATTTCTTGGTCTTTCCGGGCATGTCGGCGACGGTGACGGCGGAACTCAGCAAGCTCGGCGATGCCGACACCACGGTGGTGCTGCCGGCCGCGGCGGTGACCGCCGATGCCGCGCTTGCGCCCTTCGTTTGGGTGGTCGACGAGCCGGCGATGACGGCGCGCAAGGTGGCGGTGGCGGTCGGCCGGCTGAGCGGCGGCTCCATCGAGGTCGACGAGGGCCTGAGCGCCGGCGAGCGCGTGGTGGTGGCCGGCGTCGGCTATCTGGCCGAGGGCATGACCGTGCGCCTGCTGCCCGAGCGCGAGGAGGCGCGGCCGCGGGCCGACGAGCTGCCGGTTCCGGGCCGGAGCCTGGGCGATCCCGATTCCGAGCCCGAGCCCGAGCCCGCCGGCGCCGTCGGCGCCGCGCAATAACCGGGGCGCAGCATCGTGAACATTGCGGAATACTCGGTCAAGACCCCGGTCATCTCCTGGCTGCTGGTCATCGTGCTGTTGGGCGGCGGCATCTGGGGCTTCGAGAGCATGGGCAAGCTCGAAGACCCGCCCTTCACCGTCAAGGTGGCCAAGGTCATCACCTACTATCCCGGGGCCTCGGCACAGCAGGTGCAGGACGAGGTGACCTACCACGTCGAAGAGGCGATCCAGTTGATGGAGCAGGTCAAGTGGATCAAGCGCTCGGTGTCGCGACCGGGCATGTCCGACGTGACCATCGAGTTCCAGGACAAGTATCGCGCCGACGACTTCCCGAACATCTACGACGAGCTGCGCCGCAAGATGGCGGACATGCAGCACAAGCTGCCGCCGGGCGCCCAGTCGCCGGTGGTCATCGACAGCTTCGCCGACGTCTACGGCATCTATCTGGCGCTGACCGGCGACGGCTACACCTGGCGCGACCTCTGGGACACCGCCGATGCGCTGAAGAAGCAGCTGGTGCTGGTGCCGGGCATCCGCAAGATCGTCATCGGCGGCGAGCAGCAGGAGGTGGCCTATCTGGACATCTCCCGCGCCAAGCTCGCGGAGCTGGGCATCTCGCTGGAGAGCATCGCCAACGTGCTGCAATCGCAGAACCTGGTGGCCGATGCCGGCAACGTGCAGGTCGGCGGCGAGTACCTGCGCATCTGGCCCACCGGGGAGTCGGCCTCGGTGCAGTCCATCGGCGACACCCTGATCAGCTCCGAGGCCAAGCGCGTGATCCGCCTGGGCGACATCGCCGAGATCCACCGCGCCTATATCGACGTGCCGAGCCGCTACAACTACGAGGACGGCAAGCCGGCGCTGACCCTGGGGGTCTCGGTGATGGCCGGGCAGAACGTGGTCGAGGTCGGCCGCGCGCTCGACGCGCGCATCGACGCGCTCCAAGGCAGCATCCCCCTGGGCATGGACCTCAGCGCCATCTACGACCAGCCCAAGCAGGTGGAGCAGTCGGTGCGCGGCTTTATGATCAGCGTGGTGCAGGCGGTGGCCATCGTCATCGTCGTGCTGCTGCTGTTTATGGGTCTTAGAGTCGGCTTCATCATCGGCTCGGTGCTGCTCATCACCGTCGCCGGCACCCTGTTTATCATGGCGCTGGCCGGCATCGAGCTGCAGCGCATCTCGCTGGGGGCGCTGATCATCGCGCTGGGCATGCTGGTGGACAACGCCATCGTCGTCGCCGAGGGCATGCTGGTGCGCATGAACGCCGGCATGCCCGCGCCCAAGGCCGCCAGCGAGACCGTCGGCAAGACCATCTGGGCGCTGCTCGGCGGCACGCTGATCGGCATCCTGGCGTTCGCCGGCATCGGCTTCTCCCAGGACAGCACCGGCGAGTTCGCCAACTCCCTGTTCTACGTCATCCTGATCTCGCTGATGCTCTCGTGGATCACCGCCATCAGCACCACGCCGGTGCTCTGCGCGCTGCTGCTCAAGGTGGGCGACGGCAGCGGCGGCGGGGATGCCTATAGCGCGGCCCCGTTTCGCATCTACCGCGGCCTGGTGGCCAAGGCGCTGCGCTTTCGCTGGGTGACCGTCGGCATCGTCGTGGTCCTGTTCGTGACCGCGCTCTGGGGCTTCGGCTTCGTCAAGCAGGCGTTCTTCCCGAGCGCCAGCACGCCGCTGTTCTTCGTCGACATCTGGGAGCCCGAGGGCACCGACATCCGCAAGACCCGCGACGATGTGCTCAAGGTCTCGGACTATCTGCGCAGCCTCGACGGCGTGGTCCAGACCAGCGCCAGCATCGGCGGCCCGCACCAGCGCTTCGTGCTCACCTACGACAGCAAGGACCAGACCCCGTCCTACGCCCAGATCATCGTCCAGACCGACACCCGCGAGCGCATCGCCGAGGTCTGGCCGGGGATCGAGGACTACCTGCGCGAAGAACTCTACTGGACCGACCCGATCCTCAAGACCATGGTCATCGGCCCCGGCCGCGACCTGAAGATCGAGGCGCGCTTCTCCGGCCCCGATGCCGCCGAGCTGCGCCGCCTGGCCGAGGAGGCCAAGGCGATCATGCGCGCCGACCCCGACGCCAAGGAGGTCCGCGACGACTGGCGCGAGCCGGTCAAGGTGATCCGCCCGATCTTCAACGAGCAGGTCGGCCGCCAGCTCGGCATCACCCGCGAGGAGCTGTCCAAGGCCATGCAGTACGCCTTCGAAGGCACCCGCGCCGGGCTCTATCGCGACGGCGAGCGGCTGCTGCCGATCCTGATGCGCGCGCCCATCGCCGAGCGCGCCGATGTCGACAGCGTGCGCGACGTCCAGGTCTGGAGCCCGGTGCTCCAGCGCGCCGTGCCGGTGGCCCAGGTGGTCAGCGGCTTCGAGACGGTGTGGGAGAACCAGGTCATCGGCGGGCGCGACCGCGAGCAGACCATCATCACCTCCTGCAACCCCCGTGGTCCGCTGGCCTCGCCCCTGTTCGAGCGCCTGCGCCCGCAGATCGAGGCCATGGCGCTGCCGCCGGGCTATCACCTGAGCTGGGGCGGCGAGTACGAGGACCAGGCCAACGCCCAATCGGCGCTGTTCGGCGTGCTGCCGCCGAGCTTCCTGGCCATGATCCTGGTCAGCATCCTGCTCTTCGGCAAGGTCCGCCAGCCGCTGATCATCTGGCTCACCGTGCCGCTGGCCATCATCGGCATCAGCGCCGGCCTGCTCGGCGCCGACGCCGCCTTCGACTTCATGTCCATGCTCGGCGCCCTGGCCCTGGTCGGGCTGCTGATCAAGAACGCCATCGTGCTCATCGAGGAGATCGACCAGCAGATCGACGCAGGCAACCCCCCCTACCAGGCCATCCTCGACTCCGGCGTCAGCCGCATGCGCCCGGTCGTGCTCGCCGCCGCCACCACCATCCTCGGCCTGATCCCGCTGCTGCCCGACGTGTTCTTCGTCAACATGGCCATCACCATGATGGCGGGCCTGGGCTTCGCCACCATCCTGACGCTGGTGATCGTGCCGACGCTGTATGCGATTCTGTTTCGGGTGAAGGTGCCAAAGGAGGGGGCGGGGTGAGGGATGAGGCCCAATGCCGTTAAGTTAAGCCGTGGGAGCGGCTTCCAGCCGCGACGCTCTGCGCGCGAGCCGAGTCGCGGCTTGAAGCCGCTCCCACAACACGCTCCCATCGCTCGCTCACTTAATGGCATTGGGATGGGGCCAGGGATGGTCAGCTTGGCTGGGATCGGACAACCCTAAACGCGGTCGCAGAAAGCCATCTCGCGCAGAGTTGGAATGCTCCCCCGCCGCGCTGCGGCGCTTGTCACCGCCGGTCTTGCTTGTGCAGGAGCGGGGTCATGTGCAGGAGCGGGGTCTTGCAATCATGCATCTGCGTGATTGCAAGACCCTAATCCCTGACCCTAATCCCCGAGGTCTCCCCGCGGCAGGTCAAGCGGAAAACGCCACGGAACCAAGCGGCTGATCTGATCGTAACGACGCTCCAGCGTCGTTACGCATCCCCCGGCGCTCCAGCGCCGCGTGCCGCTCGACGGGCTGACCCGGGCCGCTGGACCGGCTCCAGCCCCAGCTCGATGCGCCATAGGGTTGTCCGTCGCTTACCATCGGGTGGCCCGCGCAGCGCTCAGCGAGGCGGCGGCTTGGTCAGCCAATCCGGTCGAGGTCGGGCGCGCATGGTCGTTACGTCCAGAATGCGCCAGCCGAGGTCTCCGTCGCGCAGATACAGCATGCGCCCGTCCCCGGTCAGCCGCGGCTCGGTACCTTCGACGTCCGCAGTCGATGGACCGGATTTGGTGCCGACCGGCAGGTTCAGGCGTGAAAGCGTCCCGTTGCCGCGCAGCAGGACGGTGCGCCCGGCGCAATCCAGCGCCGCCTCCCCTCGATCGAGAAATACCTGTCCCACAAGCCGCATGGGCGTCGGCTCGAAGGGAGACAGTCGCCATAAGAAGCTTTCCTTGGCGCTGGGACTCGCTGCCGTCAGCAGACAGCGACCGTCGCAGGCGACGGCGATCGCCCCCACGGCGACGGCGGTTTCCGATGCCTGACCGAACAACCGCTCGCCGTCGAACCGCAGCAGATGGTCGGGGCGTTGCGCGACAAAGATGCCGTCACCGACCCGAAGCACCGCATTGGGGGTCGTCACAAGACGGCCCGGCAGGATGACCCCTGAGGTCGGCCCGCGAAGCCGGACCCGGCCCAGCGCCGGCATATCGATCCGGATCCTGCCCACGGTGGTGCTCCAGACCCCGGACGTCGAGATTGCTCGGCCGGTCAACGGGTCAACCCTGCGGATGTCGCCATCCTGCCCGATAAGCCAAAGCTCGGATCCGTCCGGGGCAAAGACCATCGATTGCAGTCCGGATGTGTCGACCCGCGTCGGCATCCGCTCCAACGGTTCGAATCACCAACGTCCAACTCTGGGTCTTCAGCTCGAATCGACCGGAGACGGGTCTACCATTCATCACAGGTGCGGTGCTCGTCCCACGCAGTCCCACTGGTGCGACCGAGAGCAGCTTGACGTCGGGATTGGTTGTGTCGGTCATGCTCACATCGGGGGTGCCAGCGTAGGTATCGGAAAAATCCTTGTCGCCGCCGAGGGCGGATGTTCCCGATCCGAACACGTCCTGCACCTTGGCGATCAGGTGATTGGCATCACCGGCTTTGAAGGTCTTGGCTGCCGCAACGATCTCTTTGACCGACAGGCTAAACACCTCCTCGTTCAGGCCCTCGCTGTTGTTCGAGTAGCGTACTTCGATATCAGTGGTCGGTTTGGTGCGCACCGCGCTCTCTGGAGACTTGCCCTCCTCATCGGTTTTGCCGAGCAATGCCTCGTCGAGATTAACCACCACTCCGGTGACTGGGATATCGCCAGCACGGGTCGTCACAGTAACCACGACCTTGTAGACCTGCTCCGGTCGCTCCTGGAGTGGACAGGGCTCGCATGGGTCATCGACTCTGGGACTCGCCTTTGGAGGCTCAGAGGCAAATATCGATTTGAAGAAATTAGGCATCTTGAAGCACCGTGCGGAGGTAGGCTAGCGCTCGCCGGCGAAGCGCGTAGTCACGCCCCGACGCCTCGTTCGCCGACTCGCTCGTACGCGAAGGCGCAAAGGAAACCAACCGCCTGGAAAGCGTTTTCGTAACTTCTCATTCATCCAGGGTAACTGCGCAAGACGGATCAAGGAGCGCACCGACGGATCCGCCAATCCCTGCGACCTCGGTGAGTCCGTCTCGCTTGACCCAACCTCCTATTCCTGGAGCGGGGGCGTCTCGCCCCCGAGCCGCCGCAGGTTGCCTCCGCGGCCGATCAGCGGCGAGACGCCGCTGCTCCCAGTCCCCGGAGCGGGGGCGTCCCGCCCCCGAGCCGCCGCAGGCTGCCGTCGCGGCCGATCAGCGGCGAGACGCCGCTGCTCCCAGTCCCCGGAGCGGGGGCGTCCCGCCCCCGAGCCGCCGCAGGCTGCCGCCGCGGCCGATCAGCGGCGAGACGCCGCTGCTCCCAGTCCCCGGAGCGGGGGCGTCCCGCCCCCGAGCCGCCGCAGGCTGCCTCCGCGGCCGATCAGCGGCGAGACGCCGCTGCTCCCAGTCCCCGGAGCGGGGGCGTCCCGCCCCCGAGCCGCCGCAGGCTGCCGTCGCGGCCGATCAGCGGCGAGACGCCGCTGCTCCCAGTCCCCGCCGCGGGCCAGGCGTCCCTGTTGGGCGCTGCATTGCTCCTCAGCCCAATCCTCGC
The DNA here is from genome assembly GCA_942491465.1 of uncultured Gammaproteobacteria bacterium. GTDB lineage: Bacteria > Pseudomonadota > Gammaproteobacteria > Chromatiales > Chromatiaceae > CALOBA01. The sequence goes on along the minus strand of CALOBA010000072.1, from coordinate 166,568 downwards.
TAGTGCACCGCTGCGGAAGTCCCAAGACCGCCGGCATGCCCACTCGGTGCTGTGGGAGCGACTTGCAGTCGCGACTTCCGCGTCGCGGCGGTCGCGATTGCAAATCGCTCCCACAGCTGCGGGCGGTCTCGGAATTTTCGCGGCAAAGCACTAGGCAATTTGTAATAGGTCAGACAAGCGATGCGCTGGTTCTTCATGTTCGGCAGCGATCATCGTTGTCGTTGTCGTTGTCGTTGTCGTTGTCGTTGTCGCGGTCGTGGTCGTGGTCGCGGTCGCGGTCGCGGTCGCGGTCGCGGTCGTGGTCGTGGTCGCGGTCGCGGTCGTGGTCGTGGTCGTGGTCGTGGTCGTGGTCGTGGTCGTGGTCGTGGTCGTCGCCGGATAGTCGATTACGACAACGATCTTGGGATGTTCATACTCTTCGCTCCGGTGGCTTGATGATTCGACCTGGCATTGGCCACGGTTGCGATCCAGTATCCCCGCCGGTGCTTTCCAAGCTGCGATCACCGATGCGTTGGCCCCAGGCGTAAAGCGGTCATATCGCCGGGCCGGCAGGCGTATCGCTCGCCCGCTCCGGCCAATTGGCTTACACTCCGGAGCCGACGTTTCGAGCGCTTCGGGGCCGGGCTCGCCGGCTCCAACCTGAGAAGATCTGATTGAAGCCGGGAAGGGCGGCAGGCCGCCCTTTCCGGGCTCGATCATGCAACAGAGGAGCACGCCGTCCCATGCCGATGCATCGATCCATTGCCCCATTCCAGCCCCGTGGAATGCCGGCGGTCCTGTCCGGGGCCGCCCTCGTCCTTGCGCTTGCCGCGCCCATGGCCCCGGCCTCGGACTACCCCGCGAGCGACTATCTGCTCGGCGGCTGGCCGGCCCGCGACGCCTGGCAGGCGCAGGGCTTCACCTTCGGGCTCAACTACACCTCCGAGCCCATGTTCAACGTCTCCGGCGGCGAGGTGCTCGGCGGCACCTATGCCGACAACATCGGCGTGGAGCTGGGCTTCGATCTGGAGCGCATCGTCGGCATCCCGGCCACTCGGCTCATCGTCAAGGGCTCCAAGCGCGACGGGCTATCGGTGTCGGAGCGGTTCATCGCCCCGTCCGAGGGCGGCAACCTGTTCACGGTGCAGGAGCTGTACGGCGGGCAGAACGTCAAGCTCTCCAATGTGATGTTCAACACGGTGCTGCTGGACCAGCGCCTGGACCTGGCCTACGGGCGTTTGATCGCCAACGACGACTTCCTGCGCTCGCCGCTGTATTGCCAGTTCGTCAACAACGCCTACTGCGGCAGCCCCAAGGCGGTGTTCCTGCAGAACCCCTTCACCTTCACCGCCTATCCGCTGGCGACCTGGGGGGCGCGCCTGCGCTACGACACCCCGTCGCGACGGTGGACCATCCAGGCGGCGGTCTACGACGGCGACCCGGAGGGCAAGGAGGGAGATCCCGCGGCCCGCGACCACAACGCCCACGGCACCAGCTGGGGCCTGGGCAACAACGGCGTGACCCTGGCCGGCGAGCTGCACTACCACGTCAACCGCGACTCCAAGACGGCGCTGCCCGGCACCTACAAGCTCGGCGGCTACTACATGAACGGCGATTTCCAAGCAGTCGCGCGCACCGACAACGCCACCAAGAACGGCAACGCCATGGGCTGGGTGCTGGCCGATCAGATGCTCTACCGCGAAGCGCCGGGCTCGGAGCATGGGCTCTGGGGCTTCGGCGGCCTGGTGTTCAGCTTCACCGACGACACCAACCCCATGCCCTGGTTCTTCAACGCCGGCCTGGTCTACAAGGGGCTGTTCGACGGCAGACCCCGAGACAGCACCGGGTTTGCCGTGACCAGCGGCTGGTTCGGCAACGCGTCGAATCGGGGGCGGCGGCCCAGGGCTGCCAGCGCGACTACGAGGCGGTGATCGAGCTCACATCAGTCGTCTTCACCGCGGGATCAGCCTCCACCCGACATCCAGACATCATCCGCCGGCCGGGACCGGCGACATCGACAATGCCCTGGCCATCGGGGCGCGCGTCGGCGTGAACTTCAGCGGGGACGACTGCAATGGCTTCATTATCCTGAAGGCGCCGCTGGACGGCGTCGTCGTGGCGTTGGAACAGGTCCCGACCCGGTCTTCGCGCAGAAGATGGTCGGCGACGGGGCCTCCATCGACCCGACCTGCCTCTGCGCGCCCTGCACGCGCGTCACCCAACTGCACAAGCCGGTCATGCGCTACCCTACCACCCCGACTTGGGATGCACATCGGCCTCGACACCGTGAACCTGAAGGGCGAGGGCTTCAGCCGGTGGAGGAAGGCGCAAGGGTCACCGCCGGCGATCCGCGATCGCGTTCGATGCCGACCATCTGGCCACCCAGGCCAAGACCTGCTGACGCAGGTGCTGGTCACCAACATGGAGCGCGTCGATCGATTACGCCGTCGACGGCCTGGTAAGGCCGGCAGCGATGTCTTCCTGACCATCGAGACCCGCGCCGCCGAGGCCGAGGCCGAGGCGCGGGCCGCTCCGTCAGCTCCGAGGCCATCCTGATCCCGAACCCCACCGGCCTGCACGCCCGCCCGGCGGCGGTGCTCGCCAACCTGGCCAAGCGCTTTGGCGCGCGGCTGCTGACCCGCGGCGACGATGAGGCCAACGCCAAGAGCCTGGTGGCGATCATGGGCCTGGAGGTCGCCCGGGGCGACAAGGTGGTCCGGTGCCACCGGGCCGGATGCCGATGCCGCCATCGCCGCCATGCGTCGAGCTCGCCGCCGGCCTCGGCGACGAGGGCAGCGCGCCGGCCCCGGCCCCGGCCACCACCGAGCCGGACCCGGCCAATGCGCCGGCGCCGCGCCCGCGCTCCGACGACCCCAAGCTGCTGCTTGGCGTGGCCGCATCCCCCGGCATCGGCATCCGCGCTCGTGTTCAGGTCTGCATGGACCCGCTACTCGGCGGGGTCGGCGAGGCGCTGAAATGGAGCCGTATCGAAGCCATCCTCAAGCGCTACCGAGGCATGGTGCGCCTGTTTCTGCTGATCGTGGACCGCGACTGCGATCCGAACCGTCGAGCAAGCCTCGACGCCATTGAGCAGAAGGCACTCGACGCATTTACCGGCAGTGATCGCCGCCTGTTGGCGGAAAACGCCTGGCAGGAGTTGGAGGTATGGGTTCTGGCCGGCGTGACCGATCTACCGAAGGACTGGAGTTGGAGCGAGGTCCGCGGCGATTGCGATCCGAAGGAGCGGTTCTATCTGCCCTATGCCCGACTAAGAGGTCTCGACAAGGCCCCTTACGAAGGGCGCGAGCCTCTCGCACGTCAGGCCGCGGTCAATCTCTCGCGCATACGGCAACTTTGCCCGGAGGACGTCGCAAGGCTGGAGCAGCGAATCCAGGCTGCGGTGCTATTGCCCAGCTAGGGCGCAGGCCAGTGTTTGTCGCGGCACCCCCGGTGGATGCCTCCCTGGGAACCTTCGCTGCGAGGCGACGAGGGCCAGCGCGGATCGCGCTGTCCGGCGTTTCAGCAGTGTGTGCGCACAGGGGCTAGAATTGCAGCCGAAAGATGTCCTTAAGAACGCTGGAGGATCGATGGACAGCACCACAGTCATCTTGCAGGCACAACGGCTCCAGTCAGCAGGCCAGGTCGAGCGGGCCGCCGCGTCGTTGGAGGCGTTTTTGGCAGACCAGGGCGATGACATTGGCGTGCTACGTGTACTCGCCAGAATTCGCCGGCAGCAAGGAGATCCGGGTCAGGCCGTTGTGCTCTTAGAGCGGGCACTGGGACGCAGCCGGGGGACCGTTGTCGCCAAGGCAAGCTACCCTTCTACAGCACCGCTCGGTCCCGCAGATATTGCGGACCTCGCTGCCGATTCGAACGATGACCTCACCGCAGACGACTTCGCGCTGATCTCGCAGACGCACGGTCGACGCAGGCGTCAGCAGAGGATCTTCGATCCGGTCAACCACCAGACCACGAGACAGACTTCGTCCCGGAAGGTCGATCCCGACCAGCGCCCGCCGCAGACACGTGCAGCGCAGACCGCAACGAAGCGGCGCCTAAGCCGTCTCTTTTCCCTCCGCTCACGCAGCCGACAACCGCCTCGACGTCCCCGCCCGTCTACGGCGCGACAGCGGCATCGCCTAGATCGACACCTCGCGTAGACATCGAGTCGGAGCAGCCCGAGCTGGACTTCGAGGTCTTTGCCGATCTGACGACAGACGCAGCGCAAGCCACCTGGGCCGATGGCGCCGACGAAACCACGGACACGCCTGCGATGGAAGAGGGCGACATCACCGACCTGTTCATCGCGGGTGCGCCCACGCAGGACGACGCCGGCCCGGATTGGGAATCCGGGGTTCTGGAGGCGGACGAGCCGGAAGACGCGCCGACGCGCCCGGAGCTAGAGCGGGCGCGGATCGAAGGGCGCGTGACCAGACGGTTTCGTGCCAGGCAGCATGCGGTTGAGCTGGCCCGGGAGTTTGGCTGGGACGATGCCGGCATTGAGATCCTTACCGACGTCTTCGATCGCTACTGGTGGAGCCAGTCCAAGGTCTCCATGCGCAGGGAAATGACCGCGGGGATGGCGCCTGAGGAGTTGCGCTTGGCGATGCAGCTACGGGATGTCTGGGCCAACCATCCGGAGATGGCGGTAGACTTCAGTCGACTGGAAAGCGGTTCCCTGTTGGGCTGTGCATCGCCGATCTATCAACGGCTGAGCTGGCCGCTGGCGCTTGCGCTGGTGCGTGCGACGGAATGGCTCCCGGACTCGGACGAGATCGAGCAACGGCTCTGCGAGCAGTTCGACCAGTGGTATTCCAGTCCGACGCTGCAACGCACCTTCAGGTCGTTTCAAGGTCTTGTTTACTATCAGGCAACCTCTCAAGCCGAATCCCTTCGCGGTGGGATGGACTGGACCTTCGCGCCTGACCGGGACCTGCGGCTCGACCTGGATGAAGCCTTTCAGCCGGGCTGTGTGACCGAAGAGTATCGCTTGCTCGACCGACTCGACCTTTTGCCGACGCAGTCGTGCGTCGCGCGGCAACGTCGGCCCCCAAAGCATCGCTTCAGCGCGTTCGCGCTGGGGCAATCTCATCCGGATTAGGGGCTTGATCGCAGTGGACCGACGTATTCCTATTCCCGGCGCATGGGTCAAACGGTCATCCGAGCCGCGCTACGGCAAGGTATTGGGCGCCAGGGACGGTGCCAATGGACCTGAGCTGCGGGTCGATTGGTTCCCTGACAGGCATAAGGATTGGACGCCTCTGGCCAGCCTGGAAAACGGCTTCCAGATCGGAATGGATGTGCAGGACGCCCCCTACTCGCGGGTCAGACGCTCCCTCGGCGAAGGGCATGTCATCGAGACGCGAACGCTCGGCGGTCGTGGCCAAGTGCTGGTGGAATTTCCAACGCTGGGCTCGCGACTGTGGATGCCCTATGAAAATCTAAAACAGGTACTCGGGGCTCGCCATCGATTCCTGATCCCCAGACCCCAGCCCGCCGGTTCGGCGGAGCGTTTTCGTCTGCGAACCTTGGCCCATGCCCTGGAGCTGTGGAACGAGAATACCGGCTCCTTCGCCAATCTCGATATCGACCCGCTGCCGCACCAGGTCCATCTCGTTCACCATATCCTCGCCTCGGGAAATCTGAATTGGCTGATCGCCGACGACGTCGGTCTTGGCAAGACCATCGAGGTCGGGATGCTGCTCGCTGCGCTGCGCCAGCGGGGCGGCTTTGGTCGTATCCTGTTGGTCACGCCTGCCGGATTGACGCGACAATGGCAGGAGGAGCTGCGGCAGAAGTTCGCCATGAACGACTTCCTGATCTATGGCCACGACTTCACGGTCAATGACGCGAGACATTGGAAGCTCTATGACCATGTTATCGGCTCCATCGACCGCCTCAAGGCCGACCCGCACAAGGCAATGCTGCTGGCCGCCGAGCCCTGGGATCTGATCATCTTCGATGAGGCCCATCGTCTCAGCCGGCGGCAGTGGGGCATGCAATTCGTGGCAAGCGAGCGCTACCGTCTCGCCGCAGACCTTCGCGATCATTCTGATTCGCTGCTGCTGCTGACGGCTACACCGCATCAAGGCGTGCAGCCCCCGTTTCAAGCACTTCTGGAGCTCATTCGCCCGGAGCTCAAAGCAGAGATCGACAGCTTGGACCTGAATCCCGAGATCCTGGCGCACATGGTGATCCGCAACAACAAGGCCGACGTCACCGACGCCGAGGGCCGCTTCGTCTTCAAGGGCAAGACCACGCGCGCCATCTCGGTTGAGACCTCCGAGGCCGCGAGGGTCTTCGATCGGTCCCTGGCAGACTATCTGAAGCGTGGCTATGCCGCCGGCCAAGCGCGCGGACGGACCGGAATTGCGATCGGCTTCGTCATGACAGTCTATCGGAAGCTGGCCGCGTCGAGCGCCGCCGCGATCCATCAGGCACTGCTGCGGCGATGCTTAAGGTTGCAGCAGCAAGGCGACAACGCGCTGCCGACCGAAGAGCTTGAGGATCGGCGCTTTGCGGGCGAGTGGGAAGAGCTGCACGCGGGCGCGAATGACGAGTTCTTCGCCGGCGAGCTGAGAGCGCTTAAAGAATTGATTGAACAGGCATCGGTGCTGGTTGGCGATGACTTGAAGGTGCGTACCTTCATCGAAGACCTGTTGGCGTCGACGCTCCATGCCAACCCGGATGAAAAGGTCCTGGTCTTTACCGAGTACCGCGCCACGCAGGCGCATATCGCCGATGCCCTTCGCGCCCGCTTCGGCGAGGACAAGGTGGCACTGATCAATGGCAGCCAAGACGTCGGCGAGCGCTTGCAGGCCATCGCCGAGTTCGAGGACCAGGGACAGTTCCTGATCTCCACCGAGGCCGGCGGAGAAGGGATCAATCTCCAACGCTGTTGCCACATCATGGTGAATTTCGATCTACCATGGAATCCCATGCGTCTGGTTCAGCGCATTGGCCGGCTGTATCGTTATGGGCAAACGCGTCGCGTGGTGGTATTCAATGTTCATGCGCCGCAAACCCTGGACGCCAAGATCATGGAGCTGATGTACACCCGACTGATGCAGGTCGTTGCGGATATGGCGGTGGTCAGCGGCGAGTTTAACGAGGGCCTGGCCGACGACGTCCTGGGCCAGCTTTCCGATGTTGTCGAGGTTGAGGATGTCTTGGAAACGGCTATCGATTCGGGTATCTCGCGCACGCGAGAGCGCATCGACGCAGCGCTGCTTCGTGCGAAGCAGGCCGTGAGCAAACAGCAGGAGCTGTTCGACTATGTGACCGGCTATGATCCGAACGAGGCGCGGCAGGGATTGGTTATTACCGATGGGCACTTGCAGGCCTTCGTCGCAGGCATGTTTGGTCAACTCGACATCGAGGTCTTGGCGCGAAAGCACAGCGGCCTGGTCTGGGACGTTCGCCTGCCGGAAGACATCTACCAAGAGCTGCCAAACAAGCGCTCCCGCCGACGCATCACATTTGATCGCCTCTGGGGTGGCGGTCGCACCGATATCGAGATGATGGATCTTCAGGCGCCGTTGCTGCAGGTCCTATTGCGCCGTGCCAAGCGCCACGATTTCGGTGGGCTCGCGGCCTCCCTGACCGGGCTCGACGGCAGTGCAGTGTTGGCGGCCGTCTTACGCTGGCAGAACGATCAAGGCAGACGTATGCGGCAAGAGCTGACGGTCGTTCGCATCAATCGAAACGGTCGAGTAGACACGGACCCAAAGGCGTTCTCGCACTGGCTACTGGCGTCGCCGGCAGCGGACGGCAGCCTGTTGCCTGCGCGCGAAGAGGCCAAGTCGTGGATGGAGGCCGCCGAGGCAGCGCTGGACCAGCGTCTCGGCCAGGTCAGCAATCAGGACCTGCACCCCGAGAACCGACAATGGATCAGCGGTGCCTGGGGGAATGACTGACGAACAAAGCGGAAGACAGGTTCTTGTATTTTCTGATCGTAACGACGCTCCAGCGTCGTTACGCATCCCCCGGCGCTCCAGCGCCGCGTGCCGCTCGACGGGCTGACCCGGGCCGCTGGACCGGCTCCAGCCCCAGCTCGATGCGCCATAGGGTTGTCCGTCGCTTACCATCGGGTGGCCCGCGCAGCGCTCAGCGAGGCGGCGGCTTGGTCAGCTCGACGGATCAGGAGGTCGCGGAAAGACCTGAAAGATCCGGATATTGTCACCCACGCTGATCACGCGTCGATCCGCCGGATCGAACAACAGCTCGGAGCCTGGCAGTTCGCCCAGCAGGGTGCCGTCGGCGCTGCGGTAGAGGCGAAACCCGTCTGTGCCGCGCAGCGCGAGCATGGCGCCGGTGGCGCTGAAGCGGGGCAGCGCGATCTCGTGATCCCCGCTGAGCCGCGCAATGCTGCGATAGGGCGTCGTCGTTAGGTGCAGACGCCGATCGTCTTCCGCGAACAGCGCGTAGCGCCCGGCGGGCGCGACCATGCCCCAGGTGTCGCCGGTCAGCCAATCCGGTCGAGGTCGGGCGCGCATGGTCGTTACGTCCAGAATGCGCCAGCCGAGGTCTCCGTCGCGCAGATACAGCATGCGCCCGTCCCCGGTCAGCCGCGGCTCGGTACCTTCGACGTCCGCAGTTGATGGACCGGATTTGGTGCCGACCGGCAGGTTCAGGCGTGAAAGCGTCCCGTTGCCGCGCAGCAGGACGGTGCGCCCGGCGCAATCCAGCGCCGCCTCCCCTCGATCGAGAAATACCTGTCCCACAAGCCGCATGGGCGTCGGCTCGAAGGGAGACAGTCGCCATAAGAAGCTTTCCTTGGCGCTGGGGCTCGCTGCCGTCAGCAGACAGCGACCGTCGCAGGCGACGGCGATCGCCCCCACGGCGACGGCGGTTTCCGATGCCTGACCGAACAACCGCTCGCCGTCGAACCGCAGCAGATGGTCGGGGCGTTGCGCGACAAAGATGCCGTCACCGACCCGAAGCACCGCATTGGGGGTCGTCACAAGACGGCCCGGCAGGATGACCCCTGAGGTCGGCCCGCGAAGCCGGACCCGGCCCAGCGCCGGCATATCGATCCGGATCCTGCCCACGGTGGTGCTCCAGACCCCGGACGTCGAGATTGCTCGGCCGGTCAACGGGTCAACCCTGCGGATGTCGCCATCCTGCCCGATAAGCCAAAGCTCGGATCCGTCCGGGGCAAAGACCATCGATTGCAGTCCGGATGTGTCGACCCGCGTCGGCATCCGCTCCAACGGTTCGATGCGGATCAGCATCAGCGGCGCGTCCCGGCTCGCCACCGCCAGCACGGAACCGTTCGGGGACAGCTTGAGCCTAGTGGGCGGATGCGCTTGGCTTAGCGCCGCAACCTCGCGGATTCCGGCCGCATCAGGCTCGGGCACACAGCCGCCTGCGGTCGCCGGATTGGCGATGAGCCACAAGGCGATGAGGCACAGGGCACGGGTCACTTGTGCGGGACCAATCGCTTGCTGATCTCCTGCTTGGTCAACGGCTTTACCGGCTCAATCACCAACGTCCAACTCTGGGTCTTCAGCTCGAATCGACCGGAGACCGGTCTACCAGGTCCCCTTGCCTCGGTCTCGCCGTTGTAATAGACGTGTCTCCCGCGTGCCGACCCAGCCCCCGAGGCCGTATTCTTTTCGTTTTCGGCACTTGAGTAGCTGGAGCTTGTGTTATTCGCCAGGGCCTTGTTCAAGCGCTTTTCCGTTCCTGCTCCGGGATCGACGCGACCGTCTCCGCCTTGGCCTTGAAACGCCTTGATTGCGATAACGGTGGGGTCTTTTGGATCACTCTCGCTGATCGCACCATCCAGCGCTCCGCTGTAGTGCCCGAGCCGGGTTAATACCTCCCGGACGGCGCGAACATCATCGGGGTTGTTCATCACAGGTGCGGTGCTCGTCCCACGCAGTCCCACTGGTGCGGCAATGTCCAGAAAGTCGTAGATCGAGCTCGGCGAGGCCAGATTCCCGTAAGGGTCGTTGAAGATGAGCCACTGTGCCTTGCCCTTGTGATCAACGACCGCACCGCGTACGCACATCACGTGGCCAGCGGTGGCATAGGTCGACGTCACGACCGGTTTGCCGGTGGCCAGCTCTTTGACGAGGGCATCAGCGTAGTTGCTCGGGATCGAAGCCGAGCCACTCCCCGCCGGCCCGCTGTCGACGCTGTAGATGCCCTTATGCGCCGCTTCGGCAAGCTTGCCGACCACCCGGCGAAGATGACCCCAATCCTGCCATGGGCAAGGATAGACCGGGCTCGGATTCGCGTGTTCGTCCCAGCAGCTCTGCATCAGGAAATTTCGGCTTAACGTGCCGCCTCCTTGCTTCGTGATGCCCCAGTAATCGGTGCACATCTTTGTCGATGTCGGCATGCAGATGATCGATCCCTTGTAGTTCTTCTGCGTACCGGCTGGATTGGCCGGGGTTGCGGGCTTGATTGTGATCGTTTCCCCAGGCCCGACCTGACTGAGGTACGGAACAGCGAGTGACAGCGTCGCCAGGCGAACATGAACCGAGAGCAGCTTGACGTCGGGATTGGTTGTGTCGGTCATGCTCACATCGGGAGTGCCAGCGTAGGTATCGGAAAAATCCTTGTCGCCGCCGAGGGCGGATGTTCCCGATCCGAACACGTCCTGCACCTTGGCGATCAGGTGATTGGCATCACCGGCTTTGAAGGTCTTGGCTGCCGCAACGATCTCTTTGACCGACAGGCTAAACACCTCCTCGTTCAGGCCCTCGCTGTTGTTCGAGTAGCGTACTTCGATATCAGTGGTCGGTTTGGTGCGCACCGCGCTCTCCGGAGACTTGCCCTCCTCATCGGTTTTGCCGAGCAATGCCTCGTCGAGATTAACCACCACTCCGGTGACTGGGATATCGCCAGCACGGGTCGTCACAGTAACCACGACCTTGTAGACCTGCTCCGGTCGCTCCTGGAGTGGACAGGGCTCGCATGGGTCATCGACTCTGGGACTCGCCTTTGGAGGCTCAGAGGCAAATATCGATTTGAAGAAATTAGGCATCTTGAAGCACCGTGCGGAGGTAGGCTAGCGCTCGCCGGCGAAGCGCGTAGTCACGCCCCGACGCCTCGTTCGCCGACTCGCTCGTACCCAGGAGCCAGCGATACTGGGGATCGTCTGCAAAGCTGCTGCCGAGAAACCAAGCCAGCACGGCACATAGCAGGCGTCCGCTTTTCGTGCTGACCCTGAGCTGTTCGGCGATTGAGGAGCCCTGCTCGGATACGGAGAGAATGGCCGTACGACCAACGACCTGCGCGCGCTCAGGCCAAATATCTGCCAGATTAGAAGCGACGGTCGCTGTATCCAGTGCCATATCGTCTGGAAACGGTAATTGACTGCGCGCCTCAACCCTCGTCAGCGCGGACCGAAAGTGCTCGCCGTTTGTCCCGCAAGCCCGCTCGATATAGCAGCGAGCCGCTCGGTGCAGCGCCCGCATTCTTTGCAGCTCGGGCAGCTGCTCCGCCAGCGCATCAGCGGCGAACCCGTAGCTTGGGTCCTGCGCGAATCCAATGCCCCAAAGGACCGAGAGTTCCAGCCAAAAACGGGTCGTATCGCGCTGCACGATGTCGAGATCGCGTGCCCGAGCAATGGAGTCTTCGATAAAGGCGTGAAGAGCATCGGCGCCCATCGCAGCGACGTGAAAGGGGGCTAACGACTCGATACGCCGAGCCATGTCGGCTCGAAAATCCATCTCGCGCTGCCTGGCGAAAACCTGCATCTGTTGTTCGGAAAGCTGGAGCATCGCTTTAGGATCGGGTGGTGTTCAGTCCTGGGGGCTTCTGAATCCTGCTGCCGCCATCGGTGCCGAGGGGCGTTTTGACGGTGCAGTTGCCCTTGGGCTTGATCGGGGAGTTCACGGCGCCGTGATTCATCGAAATTTCCTTTTGCGATCGGTCGGGATCCAAATATGTCAAATTCCACCCCAGTATAGAGCCATCTGCGCTGTAGCGTTTTCCGGCGGCCCGTCGCCGGTGCGCGGACGCCAGCCACAGCAGCGGGTAGCGGCAACAAGCCGCCAAACTCTGCCGTGATGGGCCGACGGCGGGGCGTAGCGACGCGGAAATGCGAATGACTCTTAGAAACCCGATCGTCGGGACAGCAACACGAGCCGAGAGGGTCAAGCCGAGGGGGTCTTGTATTTTGCATCGCGACCATGAAAGCACAGAGTCAGAACGGGGATTCGGATGCAAAACACAAGACCTGAACATCCCCTCTCCCTCACACGCGAAGGCGCAAAGGAAACCAACCGCCTGGAAAGCGTTTTCGTAACTTCTCATTCATCCAGGGTAACTGCGCAAGACGGATCAAGGAGCGCACCGACGGATCCGCCAATCCCTGCGACCTCGGTGAGTCCGTCTCGCTTGACCCAACCTCCTATTCCTGGAGCGGGGGCGTCTCGCCCCCGAGCCGCCGCAGGTTGCCTCCGCGGCCGATCAGCGGCGAGACGCCGCTGCTCCCAGTCCCCGGAGCGGGGGCGTCCCGTCGCCCCCGAGCCGCCGCAGGCTGCCGTCCGCGGCCGATCAGCGGCGAGACGCCGCTGCTCCCAGTCCCCGGAGCGGGGGCGTCCCGCCCCCGAGCCGCCGCAGGCTGCCGCCGCGGCCGATCAGCGGCGAGACGCCGCTGCTCCCAGTCCCCGGAGCGGGGGCGTCCCGCCCCCGAGCCGCCGCAGGCTGCCGTCGCGGCCGATCAGCGGCGAGACGCCGCTGCTCCCAGTCCCCGGAGCGGGGGCGTCCCGCCCCCGAGCCGCCGCAGGCTGCCGTCGCGGCCGATCAGCGGCGAGACGCCGCTGCTCCCAGTCCCCGCCGCGGGCCAGGCGTCCCTGTTGGGCGCTGCATTGCTCCTCAGCCCAATCCTCGCTAGTGCACCGCTGCGGAAGTCCCAAGACCGCCGGCATGCCCACTCGGTGCTGTGGGAGCGACTTGCAGTCGCGACTTCCGCGTCGCGGCGGTCGCGATTGCAAATCGCTCCCACAGCTGCGGGCGGTCTCGGAATTTTCGCGGCAAAGCACTAGGCAATTTGTAATAGGTCAGACAAGCGATGCGCTGGTCCTTCATGTTTGGCAGCGATCATCGTTGTCGTTGTCGTTGTCGTTGTCGTTGTCGTTGTCGTCGTGTCGTCGTTCGTGGTCGTGGTCGTGGTCGTGGTCGTGTGGTCGTGGTCGTGGTCGTGGTCGTTGGTCGTGGTCGTGGTCGTGGTCGTCGCCGGATAGTCGATTACGACAACGATCTTGGGATGTTCATACTCTTCGCTCCGGTGGCTTGATGATTCGACCTGGCATTGGCCACGGTTGCGATCCAGTATCCCCGCCGGTGCTTTCCAAGCTGCGAGCACCGATGCGTTGGCCCCAGGCGTAAAGCGGCCATGTCGCCGGGCCGGCAGGCGTATCGGTCGCCCGCTCCGGCCAATTGGCTTACACTCCGGAGCCGACGTTTCGAGCGCTTCGGGGCCGGGCTCGCCGGCTCCAACCTGAGAAGATCTGATTGAAGCCGGCAAGGGCGGCAGGCCGCCTTTTCCGGGCTCGATCATGCAACAGAGGAGCACGCCGTCCCATGCCGATGCATCGATCCATTGCCCCATTCCAGCCCCGTGGAATGCCGGCGGTCCTGTCCGGGGCCGCCCTCGTCCTTGCGCTTGCCGCGCCCATGGCCCCGGCCTCGGACTACCCCGCGAGCGACTATCTGCTCGGCGGCTGGCCGGCCCGCGACGCCTGGCAGGCGCAGGGCTTCACCTTCGGGCTCAACTACACCTCCGAGCCCATGTTCAACGTCTCCGGCGGCGAGGTGCTCGGCGGCACCTATGCCGACAACATCGGCGTGGAGCTGGGCTTCGATCTGGAGCGCATCGTCGGCATCCCGGCCACTCGGCTCATCGTCAAGGGCTCCAAGCGCGACGGGCTATCGGTGTCGGAGCGGTTCATCGCCCCGTCCGAGGGCGGCAACCTGTTCACGGTGCAGGAGCTGTACGGCGGGCAGAACGTCAAGCTCTCCAATGTGATGTTCAACACGGTGCTGTTGGACCAGCGCCTGGACCTGGCCTACGGGCGTTTGATCGCCAACGACGACTTCCTGCGCTCGCCGCTGTACTGCCAGTTCGTCAACAACGCCTACTGCGGCAGCCCCAAGGCGGTGTTCCTGCAGAACCCCTTCACCTTCACCGCCTATCCGCTGGCGACCTGGGGCGCGCGCCTGCGCTACGACACCCCGTCGCGACGGTGGACCATCCAGGCGGCGGTCTACGACGGCGACCCGGAGGGCAAGGAGGGAGATCCCGCGGCCCGCGACCACAACGCCCACGGCACCAGCTGGGGCCTGGGCAACAACGGCGTGACCCTGGCCGGCGAGCTGCACTACCACGTCAACCGCGACTCCAAGACGGCGCTGCCCGGCACCTACAAGCTCGGCGGCTACTACATGAACGGCGACTTCCAAGCAGTCGCGCGCACCGACAACGCCACCAAGAACGGCAACGCCATGGGCTGGGTGCTGGCCGATCAGATGCTCTACCGCGAAGCGCCGGGCTCGGAGCATGGGCTCTGGGGCTTCGGCGGCCTGGTGTTCAGCTTCACCGACGACACCAACCCCATGCCCTGGTTCTTCAACGCCGGCCTGGTCTACAAGGGGCTGTTCGACGGCAGACCCCGAGACAGCACCGGGTTTGCCGTGACCAGCGGCTGGTTCGGCAACGCGTCGAATCGGGGGCGGCGGGCCCAGGGGCTGCCCGAGCGCGACTACGAGGCGGTGATCGAGCTCAATCATCAGTTCGTCTTCAGCCGCGGGATCAGCCTCCAGCCCGACATCCAGTACATCATCCGGCCGGCCGGGACCGGCGACATCGACAATGCCCTGGCCATCGGGGCGCGCGTCGGCGTGAACTTCTAGCGGGGACGACTGCAATGGCTTCATTGATCCTGAAGGCGCCGCTGGACGGCGTCGTCGTGGCGTTGGAACAGGTCCCGGACCCGGTCTTCGCGCAGAAGATGGTCGGCGACGGGGCCTCCATCGACCCGACCTGCGAGCTGCTCTGCGCGCCCTGCGACGGCGTCGTCACCCAGCTGCACAAGGCCGGTCATGCGCTGACCCTGACCACCGCCGACGGCATTGAGGTGATGATGCACATCGGCCTCGACACCGTGAACCTGAAGGGCGAGGGCTTCAGCCCCCGGGTGGAGGAAGGCGCAAGGGTCACCGCCGGCGATCCGCTGATCGCGTTCGATGCCGACCATCTGGCCACCCATGCCAAGAGCCTGCTGACGCAGGTGCTGGTCACCAACATGGAGCGCGTCGTATCGATTAGCGCCGTCGACGGCCTGGTAAGGGCCGGCAGCGATGTCTTCCTGACCATCGAGACCCGCGCCGCCGAGGCCGAGGCCGAGGCCGCGGGCCGCTCCGTCAGCTCCGAGGCCATCCTGATCCCGAACCCCACCGGCCTGCACGCCCGCCCGGCGGCGGTGCTCGCCAACCTGGCCAAGCGCTTTAGCGCGCGCGTGCTGCTGACCCGCGGCGACGATGAGGCCAACGCCAAGAGCCTGGTGGCGATCATGGGCCTGGAGGTCGCCCGGGGCGACAAGGTGGTCCTGGTTGCCACCGGGCCGGATGCCGATGCCGCCATCGCCGCCATTGCGCCCGAGCTCGCCGCCGGCCTCGGCGACGAGGGCAGCGCGCCGGCCCCGGCCCCGGCCACCACCGAGCCGGACCCGGCCAATGCGCCGGCGCCGCGCCCGCGCTCCGACGACCCCAAGCTGCTGCTTGGCGTGGCCGCATCCCCCGGCATCGGCGTCGGCCGGGTGTTCCAGCTGCGTCGCGACGAGATTAGGGTGCCGGAGCAGGCCGACGGCGAGCCCCGCGCCGAGCGCCGCCGCCTGGAGGAGGCCCTGGAGCGCGCCAAGAACCAGCTGGAGGCGCTGCAGACGGAGCTGCGCGCCAAGGCCGACCCGGCCAAGGCGGCGATCTTCGCCGCCCACCAAGAGCTGCTCGAAGACCCGGACCTGATGGCCATCGCGGAGAGCGCCATCGCCAAGGGCAAGGGCGCGGCCTTCGCCTGGCAGCGCGCCTACGCCACCCACGCCGAGCGCCTGGCCAAGCTCAAGAACGCCGTGCTCGCCGGGCGCGCCGCGGACCTGCGCGATGTGGGCCGGCGCGTGCTCGCCATCCTCACCGACCAGCCCCTGGAAGAGCCCGAGATCCCGGCCGACAGCATCCTCATCGCCGAAGACCTGTCGCCGTCGGACACCGCCAAGCTCGACCCCAAGCGGGTGCTCGGCTTCGCCACCGTCGGCGGCGGCGCCACTTCCCATGTCGCCATCCTCGCCCGCTCGCTGGACATCCCGGCGGTGGCCGGCATCGAGCCGCGGGCGCTGGAGCTTGCCGACGGCGGCCAGGTGATCCTCGACGGCGGCAAGGGCCAGCTGCGCATCGACCCGGACCCCACCGAGGTCGATCGCATCCTGACGCTGAAGCATCGCCTGGCCGAGAAGCGCCAGGCCGACCTGGCCGCGGCCCATGCGCCGGCCACCACCACCGACGGCCATCGCGTGGAGGTGGTGGCCAACATCGGCGGCCTCGAGGATGCGCGCCGCTGCGTGCCCCTGGGCGGGGAGGGCGTCGGCCTGCTGCGCTCGGAGTTCCTGTACCTGGAGCGGCAGACCGCCCCGAGCGAGGACGAGCAGGTGCAGATCTACGCCGACATCGCCGATGCGCTGGACGGCCGGCCGATGATCATCCGCACCCTCGATGTGGGCGGCGACAAGCCGCTGCCCTATCTGCCGATGCCGCGGGAGGAGAACCCCTTCCTCGGCATCCGCGGCGTGCGCATCGGCCTGGAGCGCCCCGAGCTGCTGCGCACCCAGGTGCGCGCCATCCTGCGCGCCGGGCATGGTCGGCGGCTCAAGATGATGTTCCCGATGATCGCCACCCTCGATGAGATCCGCTCGGTGAAGGGCCTGGTGGACGAGGAGCGGGCCCGGCTGGAGGCCGCGGCGCAGGCGGTCGACGCCGTGGAGCTGGGCATCATGGTGGAGGTGCCCTCGGCGGCCGTCATGGCCCGGCAGTTCGCCCGCGAGGTCGACTTCTTCTCCATCGGCACCAACGACCTGACCCAATACGCCCTGGCCATGGACCGCGGCCACCCCAAGCTCGGCGCCAAGGCCGACGGCATGAATCCGGCGGTGCTGCGGCTGATCCAGCAGACCGTCGACGGCGCCCATGCCGAGGGCAAATGGGTCGGCGTCTGCGGCGGCATGGCCAGTGACCCGCAGGCGGTGGCCATCCTGGTCGGCATCGGCGTCGACGAGCTCTCGGTCAGCGTGCCGGCCATCCCCGCGGTCAAGGCCGAGGTGCGCGGGCGCACGCTGGCCGACTGCCGGGCCCTGGCCGAGCAGGCCCTGGCCTGCGACACCGCCGCCGACGTGCGCGCGCTGATACCCACCGATTACTGACCGAGGGGATGCCAATATGAACCTGAAAGCAACCTGGGACGGCGCCTTCGCCAACCTGCAGAAGATCGGCAAGGCGCTGATGCTGCCCGTCTCCGTGCTGCCGGTGGCCGGCATCCTGCTCGGCGTCGGCAGCTCCATCGCCGGTGCCGAGGACCTGCCCCTGTGGCTGATCGACGTCGGCGAGGTCATGGCCGCCGCCGGCGGCGCCGTGTTCACCATCCTGCCGCTGATCTTCGCCATCGGCGTCGTGCTCGGCTTCACCAAGAACGACGGCGTCGCGGCCATGGCCGCCGCCGTCGGCTACTTCGTGCTGGTCGCCGCCCTCGGCGTCATCGGGCTGTTGTTCATCCAGTGGATGGCCCCGGCCGAGCCCTTGGCGCTGGGCGACGGCGACAGCGCCTATGTGGAATACGACAGCGCCCGCGAGCGCTTCGTCTGTCTGGACGCCGCCGGGCGCACCCTGGCCAAGGTCCGCCTGGACGAGATCGCCGATGGGCAGGTTCGCTGCGGCGAGGCCGACGCCGCCGTGGCCATCCCGTTCACGCTGCAAGCGCTCGAAGAAGGCGG
The DNA here is from genome assembly GCA_942491465.1 of uncultured Gammaproteobacteria bacterium. Classification (GTDB taxonomy): domain Bacteria; phylum Pseudomonadota; class Gammaproteobacteria; order Chromatiales; family Chromatiaceae; genus CALOBA01. Next base: position 148,596 of record CALOBA010000072.1, on the reverse strand, counting down.
CGGCGCGCTGGCCCTGTACCAAGACGCCACCGGCACCGCGGTCGCCTTCCCGCCCGCCCAGAGCCGCGCCGAGATCAAGAAGATCTTCGGCATCGAGTCCATCGACACCGGCGTCTTCGGCGGCATCCTCATCGGCCTGATCGCCGCGGGGCTGTTCAACCGCTACTACCGCATCCAGCTGCCCGCGTACCTGGGCTTCTTCGCCGGCAAGCGCTTCGTGCCCATCGTCGTCTCCTTCGCCGCCATCGGCCTGGCGGCGGTGCTGGCCCTGATCTGGCCGCCCATCGGCGGGGCCATCCGCAGCTTCGGCGACTGGGCCGCCTACGGCAACCCGGCCGCGGCGGTGACCATCTACGGTGTGGTCGAGCGCATGCTGCTGCCCTTCGGCCTGCACCACATCTGGAACGTGCCCTTCTTCTTCGAGGTCGGCACCTACATCGACCCGGACACCGGCGAGGCCGTGCACGGTGTGATCAGCCGGTATTTCGCCGGCGACTTCGAGGCCGCCATCCTCGGCGGCGGCTTCGTGTTCAAGATGTTCGGCCTGCCCGCCGCGGCGCTGGCCATCTACCACACCGCCAAGCCCGAGAACAAGGCGCGGGTGGCCGGCATCATGGGCTCGGCGGCGCTGACGTCGTTCCTCACCGGAATCACCGAGCCGTTGGAGTTCGCCTTCCTGTTCGTCGCCCCGCTGCTCTATGTCGTCCACGCCGTGCTGGTGGGCATCGCCTATCTGGTCACCTACCTGCTCGACGCGCGCCTGGGCTACAGCTTCAGCCACGGCTTCATCGACTACGCCCTGTACTGGGTCAACAACATCAAGCCCTGGGTGATCCTGGCACTGGGGCCGATCTTCGCGCTGGTCTACTACGTCGTCTTCCGCACCCTGATCCTGCGCTTCAACCTGCAGACCCCGGGCCGCGAGCAGGCCAGCGCCGAGGCCGACAGCTACAAGGACGTCATCGCCGACGACTTCGCCCGCGAGCTGGTGCTGGCCTTCGGCGGCAAGCGCAACATCGCCGGACTCGACGCCTGCATCACCCGCCTGCGCGTCGAGGTCGCCGACATCGGCAAGGCCAACCCCGACAAGCTCAAGGCCATGGGCGCCGCCGGCGTGGTCGTGGTCGGCAACAACCTGCAGGCCATCTTCGGCCCCAAGTCCGACAACCTGAAGACCGACATGGAGGAATACCTGGCCCACGCCGGCGCCGAGGCCGAGCTGCCCGAAGGTGCCGCGGCCCCCAAGGTCAGCTACAAGGCCGACGACCTGCGTCCCCGCGCCCGCGACCCGCAGGCCCCGGACAAGGCCCGCGCCATCCTCGCCGCCCTGGGCGGCAGCGCCAACGTGCAGCAGACCGAGGCCGCCGCCGAGACCCGGCTGCGCGTGGCCGTCGTCGATGCCGGCAGGCTCGACGAGCCGGCGCTGGCCGCCGCCGGCGTGCAGGGCATTCAGCGCCTGCAAGACGGCGTGCTGCACCTGATCGTCGGGCTCAACGCCGATCAGTATGCGGCGGAGATGAAGGCGGCGATGGCGCCCTGAGCGCGGGGCGCGTCGCGCCCGGGTCTGATCGCGGTCTGATCGCAACGACGCTCCGGCGTCGTTGCGCATCCCCCGGCGCTCCAGCGCCGAGCCGGCGACAGCGGGGCGGCTCGTTCAATGCGCGGGTGGTCTTGCACCGCAACCTTGAACTGCCTGCCCGTCCGACCCTGGAATCGAGGTAAAGCGCAGCCGTGCTAGAGTCTCGGGTACCGATTCCGACCTGCCGAGCCGATCCATCGCCATGAACCGACGCGCCCTGCCCATCGGCATCCAGACCTTCCGCGAGATCCGCGAGGGCGATTTCTACTATGTGGACAAGACCGGCCTTGCGCTGCGGCTGATCGCCGAGGGCAAGCACTATTTCCTCTCGCGCCCGCGGCGCTTCGGCAAGTCGCTGTTCCTCGACACGCTCGCCGAGCTGTTCGAGGGCAACGCGGCCCTGTTCAAGGGCCTGGAGGCGGAGCGCGGCTGGGACTGGTCGCGGCGGTTTCCGGTGATTCGGCTGAGCTTCGGCGGCGGGGTGGTGCGTCGACCGGCCGACCTCGACACCAAGATCGGCGAACAGCTCGCCATCAATCAGGATGCGCTCGGCATCCGCTGCACGCAGCCGACGCCGGCAGGCTGTTTCGCCGAGCTGATCCGCAAGGCGCATGCGGACACCGGTGAGCGCGTGGTGGTGCTGGTGGACGAGTACGACAAGCCGATCCTGGACAACATCACCGACCCGGAGACCGCGCGGCAGATGCGCGACGGCCTGCGCAACCTCTACTCGGTGATCAAGGACTCGGATGCGCACATCCGCTTCGCCTTTCTCACGGGGGTAAGCAAATTCAGCAAAGTCAGCCTGTTCTCGGGGCTCAACAACCTGATCGACATCACCGTGGACGCAAGCTATTCGGCGCTGTGCGGCTATACCGAAGCGGACCTCGACCGGGTCTTCGCGCCGGAGCTGGAGGGGCTGGACCGCGAGCAGATCCGCGCCTGGTACAACGGCTACAACTGGCTCGGCGAGGCGGTCTACAACCCCTTTGACCTGTTGCTGCTGTTTCGCAAGCGCCTGTTCCAGTCCTGGTGGTTCGAGACCGGCACGCCGACCTTTCTCATCGACCTGATGACCGAGCGCGGCTTCTACACCCCCAAGCTCGCGCATCTGCGCGCCGACGAGGCACTGCTGTCGGCCTTCGACGTCGACCATCTCGCCCCCGAGGCGCTGCTCTGGCAGACCGGCTACCTGACCTTCACCGGCACCCGCCAGATCGGCGCGCGCCGCGAATACAGCCTGGGCTATCCGAACCTGGAGGTCAGCGCCGCCCTCAACGACAGCCTGGCCAAGGCCCTGATCGGCGAGCCGGGACAGGCCAGCGAGCTGGCAAGCCGCCTCTACGACATCCTGGTCGCCGCCGATCTTGAGGCCCTGCGCCAACACATCGTCAGCCTGTTCGCCGCCATCCCGCACCAGTGGCACGACGGCAACGAGATCGCCCGCTTCGAAGGCTTCTACGCCAGCGTCTTCTACAGCCACCTGGCCACCCTCGGGCTCGACCTGGCCTGCGAAGACGCCAGCAGCCATGGCCGCCTGGACCTGCGCCTGCGCTTCAACGGCCGGCTCTGGCTGTTCGAATTCAAGGTGGTCGAGCTGGCCCCCGAGGGCGCCGCGCTGCAACAGATCAAGGACCGCGGCTACGCCGACAAGTACCGCGCCGAGGGCCTGCCGATGCACTTGGTCGGCATCGAATTCAGCCGCCTCGAGCGCACGCTGGTGGGGTTCGAGGTGGAAACACTGGCGCCATGACCCGAAAACGGGGTGCCTGCTCAATCCCGCTCGTCCAGCCTAAGCAGCCGATCCAGCTCGATCTCGCCGTCGTGCAGCAGCACGAGCTTGTCCGGCTCCGAGGCGAACCAGGCAAAGCTGCCCCAGGCCAGGCTCCGATACGCCTTCCGATAGCCCGGTGCATCCCGGTCGGCAAAGGCGCTGAGGAAGGCGAGCTGGCGCGGGCTGAACCCGCCTTTCGCGGACATCTCCACCAAGTCGGCCCGTCGCCGCTCGCTGACCGGGCCGTCGGTGGCGACGACTTCGATAAACAGGATCACCGTGTCCGCGACCCCGAGGTCGACCAGGATGATGTCCGGCAGATCGCGGTCGACCTGGATCGGCAGGCCGATCTTGGTCGCCAGAGCATCATCGCGCGCAACCACCTTGCTGCCGCTCTCGCTAAGCCAGAGCACGAAGGGCTCGCGCAGAAAGGCCGGCGCGAAGGTCTCGATCACGGCGCGGGAGATCTCCGAGCTGGGGCCAGCCGTCATCCGGCGCGTCTCGCCATTTGGGAAGGTGACCAAAACACCTTCGACGTCAGAGGCTGCCGACCGGCGCAGCGCGACACGGGTGAGCGCGCCCTTGCTCAAGAATCTGGTTTGCCAATCCGCTATGGCCTCACCGAGCGATGCGCCCGATAGCTCCGGTTTGAACAGCGCTGCGAAATCTGCTTGCAAGGCGTAGCGCGGTTTGCTCGATGTTCGTTCACTCCGTAGAGACATGCGCACGCGGCATCCAGCTCGGCGCGGGACGCCCCGGCCTGGACCCGCTCGGTCAGATGGTGCAGCGCATCGGCCGCCGGCAGCGGCAGCGCCGAGAGCTCGTAGGCGGAGACGGCGACGCTGCCGCTGATGCAGCGGAACAGGTCGTCGACGACGCGGGAATTGAGCAGCGCCGCCAGCACCGCCGCGGGGACCGCCGCCACGCCGTCGAGCGGGCGGATCATGTTCAGGTGATTCTCCACCACGGCGCCGCCGTGCTCGGCGATAAAGGCCGCCGGCAGCTCGGCGGCGATCAGCCGCCGCGGCTGCTCCTTGGCCGTGGTGCGCTGCAGCAGCACACAGGGCTCGCGGATGACGAGCCAGTGGTCGCGGCGGTCGCGGACTCGGCAATAGGGCAGGTGGTTCTTCTTCTCGGCGCGAAATCGGAAGCGACCCTCCGCGCCGATGGACTCGGCCCAGATCAGCGGCAGGCAGTCGACGCCGGGCTTGGTGGTCAGCTGGGCTCGGTGGCGGTTCCAGACCAGGGGTCCGGTGCTGACCCGATAGCCCCAGTCCACCAGCCGAGCGGCGCAGCGCTGCGCCCTTGCGAGCAGTCGGGCCTGGCTGCGATTGCGCGGCGCGAGCCAGGGCTCGGTCGCCGATGCCGGCAGCGTCAGCGTGCCGGCCGGGTCGACCTTGAGCGGCCCATTGCCGTCGGCGGCGATGGTGGTGGTCTGTGCCTGCCGGCGCACGCCATCCTTGCGGTAGACCGCGAGCAGGGTCTCTTGGAGCACGTCGTCGAAGACGCCGCCGCGGGCGGCGACGAAGTCCAGGCTAACCGGGGGCGCCTGCTCCGCCAGCAGCCGCCGCAGGTTCTTGAAGTAGCTCCCGGCAAGAAACGATGTCGGGGTCACGTAGGCGATGATGCCGCCCGCGCAGGTGTGCCGCAGCGCGAGGTCGGTGAAGACGCCGTAGAGGTTGGCATGGCCGTAGAGGCTGCGACGGTAACGCTGGCGCAGCGTCGGCGACAGACCGACCCGGCCGTAGGGCGGGTTGCCGATGACGAGGTCGAAGCCGGCGTCGGCATCGGGCTCCGGCAGGTTGAGCGCATCGCCGACGATGGGGGCCAGGCCGCCCGCGGGCTGGAGTTGGTCGGGCACCCACAAGACGGCATCGACGGCGGCGCGGGCGATCCATGCCCCGAAGGGATCGATCTCGAAGCCCTGCAGGCGGGCCGATATCTGCCCGCGCAGCTGGGCCGGCGTCGCTGCCGGCCGCGCGCGGCGGACCGCCGTCAGCATCCGCCGCGCGGTCGGCCCGAGAAAGGCGCCGCCGCCGCAGGCCGGGTCCAGCACCCGAACGGTCGTCCAGTCGATGCCCGCCGCCGCGACCTGATCCAGCAGCCGCTCGGCCAGCTGGGGGGGCGTGTAATAGACGCCGTGGCGGGCGCGATAGGCGGGCGGCAGCAGCGCCGTGTACAGTCGGCCCAGCTCGTAGAAGGCCCGTTCCGGGCCACCGCGACCGAGCGCGTCCGCCAGGTCGCTCAGCAGCGGCGCAATACGCTGGGCTGCGTCCAGGTCCATCAGGTCGGCCGGCGGCTCCGGCAGCCGCCCCGGCTGGGCCTGCTCCCAATAGGCGCGCAGCACGGTGGCGCAGCAGCCGCGGGCGATGCGAAGCTGCCCCGCCTCGTCCGCAGCGACCGCGGTGCGGGCGAATGCGCGCAGTCGGGCGATGGCCGCGGGCATGAGGCTCGACGTTGCCCGAAACTCGGACGGGATGGCTGGCGTGGCGGAGGGCATGGACATGGCGGGATGATACAGCGGGTGATGCCGGCAGCTACCTGCAATCGTGATCGCTGTTGCGCATCGCCGGCCTGCTCAACCGAAATCGCCCGATGCTAGGATAGCGCCCACCCGGACCGAACCCTTCCGTTTCGCGAGGTAGCCCATGTGCAAGCGCTGAAGCTCAAGACCATCGACGACCTGCTGCTGAGCCCGGAGGAGCGCGTCGAACTGATCGGCGGCGAGATCCTGCGCCGACCGATGGCGCGATTCGAGCACGGCCGGGCGCAAGGCCGCACCTTCTCCGCGCTCGGACCCTACGATGGTGGGGCCGGCCCCGGCGGCTGGTGGATTGCCACCGAGATCAGCGTCGCCTACGAGGCCCATGAGTGCCCCACCCACGATGTCGCCGGCTGGCGCCGTGAGCGTCTTCCCGAGCCGCCGACGGGCATTGTTGATCAGCGACCTGACTGGGTCTGCGAGATCGTCTCCCCGGGACATGAGCGCAAGGATACGCTGGTTGTCCCGCTGCTCCTGCAGCGCCATCGGGTGCCGTTCTATTGGCTGATCTGGCCGGAGGACCGGGTCCTGATCGCCCATGAGCTCGACGGCGGCCACTACCGGATCATCGCGACCATCAAAGGCGAAGGGCGTGCCCGGATTCCCCCATTCGAGGCGGTCGAGGTCGACCTGGCCTACCTGCTCGGGATCGATTGACGGCCTGCTTCCCTTGTAACGCCCGCTCGGATCGCTAACATGCCTCGCAAGCCAAGGCGATTGCCGTCAATCGCCTGATTCATGTCCCGCCAACCTCCAATCACCCCAAAGCCCGAGCCCTTGCCCATGGACATCGTCTTCATCCGCGGCCTGCGCATCGCCACCACCATCGGCATCTACGACTGGGAAAAGACCATCCGCCAGACCGTGGTGCTGGACCTGGAGATGGCCGCCGACGTAGCCACCGCGGCGGCCACCGATCAGATCGCCGACGCCCTCGACTACAAATCCGTCTCCAAACGCCTGAAGCAGTTCGTCGGCGAGTCGCGCTTCGAGCTGGTGGAGACCCTGGCCGAGCGCTGCGCCGATATCGTCCGCAACGAGTACGGCGTGCCCTGGCTGCGCCTCACGCTGAACAAGACCGGCGCCGTCACCGATGCCGACGGCGTCGGCGTGATCATCGAGCGCGGCGAGCGGCCGGCGTGACCCGCTGCTGGATCAGCATCGGCAGCAACCAGGATCGCGAGCGCGCGATCACGTCCGCGATGGCGGCGCTGCGCGAACACTTCGGCCCGCTGCAGCTGTCCAGCGTCTACGAGAACGCCGCAGTGGGCTTCGACGGCGATCCGTTCTACAACCTGGTCGCCGGCATCGACACCGACCTGCCGGTGGCCGAGATCGTCACCCGCCTGCGCGCCATCGAAAACGCCAACGGCCGCGTGCGCGGCGGCGAGCGCTTCGCCCCGCGCACGCTGGACCTGGACCTGCTCACCTACGGCGACGCCGTCGGCGACATCGACGGCGTCGTGCTGCCCCGCGCCGAGATCCTGCAATACGCCTTCGTCCTCGGCCCGCTGGCCGAGGTCGCGCCGAGGGAGCGGCATCCCGTGCGCGGCCTGACCTACGCCCAGCTCTGGGCCGCCCACGGCGGCGAGCAGTCGCTGCGCCCCGTGGTGCTGCCGGACCCGGAGCGCCCTCGGTTAGGATAAGCACTTAGTCAAGGTTCAGAAACAAGTGGTGCAGACGCAACCACGAAACAGCCAATCCAAAGGCTCCGCGAGCGGGCGTCTGCACCACTTTTTTTGGATCGATCCTTAGGTGCTCCCCGGATGGGTTTCGCTGCGCTCTACCCATCTACGGCGAATACTTGCCCAGTCTCAGAGCCCCGGCACGAGACCGCAGGCACGCTCCTGCATCGGTCGGGCCGCGGTGCCGATCGCGATGATCGACGGCACATTGATAACCGCGACGCCGCTCCAGCGCCCCGGCTGCGGTGGCTTGGGGCACGGCATCCAAAGGCGAGGTGGTCGCGCGACACGCGCCGCTGGAGCGGCCCGGGATGCGTCACGGCGTTGGCGCGCCGTGACGATCAGTCGGTAGCGGGATATTTTTTCGACACGCCTGGGCCAGCCAATCTCTGAGTAATGCGCGAAGTCGTCGTCCTCAATGAAACAGCTGACCCGCCAGATAGCTCAATCCCACCAGCAGAATGCCGCCTGACGTTGATACCGCCAGGGTCAAGGCGAGGTTCCTCGATCCGCTGCGGGCCCACAGGCGCTGCAGCCCGGCGTCGCGCCACTGCCGCTTGGCAGCGGCGAGCCTCAGGCCCAGGCCTGCGAGCAGGGCAACGGCCGCCGTGACCTCGGGTTTGGCGCTCAGAGCCGCCCAGATCGGGATGGTCAAGAACGAAGCCGCGGGTATCGACCACAAGCGCCCGACAGGTTGAATCGCGGTGCAACGGGTCAACCCCTGCAGCACAACGGCAACCGCTCCCATCGGCAGGCCGAGCCATATGCTCGGTGTGTTCCAAGCACCGAGCGCGAATCCGACAGCCGTCGCGATAGCAATCACTGCCAGGCAGGAGCGGCACCACCATCGCAAGCGACGCGCTCGCGCGGTGTTGCCGGAGACCTCAAGGGCAAAGACCGCGATATTGACCGGCTTTAGATCCCGGAAATCCCGGTTGGCGACGAGAATTGCATCCCGCAGTTTGCGCAGGTCACCTTGCGAGAGCGCCAGAAGGTGCAGCCGCAGATCATCGGAGTCCGTCGGGTCGGATAGCGACCGGCCGTGCGGGTCCAGATCGCAAGCCTGCTCCAACGCGCGGATGGCCGCAGCCACATCCTGCGGGGGAAATAGCTGCCTGACGGCCGATTCGATGATAGGGGTCAGTGGTTCAGACATTCGGCTTTGCCGAAGAGAACAAGAGAGTCAATCAGGTCTTGTACTTTTCATCGCGCACCTTTCGAGCGATGCGACTGACCTGAGCGTAGTGTAGTCCAAAGAACGCGCCGATCTCCTTCAGCGTCCCCCCCCCCCTCTCCCGCGCCACTCACGGCCCCCCGCGGGCCCCTTCCCCCCCACCCCCCCCAGCCACCGCAACCCCCGCCAACAGCCCACGCGCCCCCTTTGACCCGGGTCCCTTCGCCCCCCCCCCCCCCGCGCCCCCCCCGGCGCCCCCGCCCCCCCCGCCACCCCCACCCCCGCCCCACCCCCCCCCGCCCCCCCCCCCCCCCCCCCCGGCCCCCCCCACCCCCCCCCCCCCGCCCCAACCCCCCCCCCCGCCCGTAACCCCCCCGCCCCCCAGACCCCCCCGCGCCCCCACGGGGGCCCCCGCCCCCATACCCCCCACCCCCCAAAACACCTGTCGTCGGTCCCCCTAGATTCTCCCCCCCCCCCGCGAGGTGCGTTGAGCCCCGAACTCAATTCGCACGTTTCCTCCATCTCATATAGGTGTCCTTTTCGGGTTGCGTGGGCGGTGTTTGGGTTCCGCAAGTATTATTTTCCCGATGGTTGATCAGGCCAAACCGCTTATTCTCGCGAATGGATCCCAGCTTGGATCTCTGTGCCAATCGTATTCGGCCCAATTCGCAATTTGTTCGGCCTTTTCCGGCCCCAAGAGTTTCTGAACTATGGCGAGCGAGAGGTCTATTCCAGCTGATACGCCGGAAGATGTGAAAAACTTGCCGTCTTCAACCCAGCGAGCCTGAGCTTGCCAAACTACTTGTGATCTTTGCGACGTTACCCATTCGAAAGCGAGTTTGTTAGATGTGGCACGTACTCCATCGAGAATACCTGCCGTTGCCAATAGAGAACTTCCGGTGCATACGGAAATCACGATCTCCGCTTGATCGGCTTGTAACTTTAGCCATTCCAGCAAGACATCATTTCTGACTTCCTGACGTGTTCCGTTACCCCCTGGCACCAGCAGTATGTCGTATAATCCCGCCGTTTCAAAAGAATGGTCCGCTACAACCTTCGGACCCTGATTGCTCCGAATATTGTTGCCGTCTTCGGAAATAAGATGAATGTGAAATTCGTCATTTGCGTTTCCGAAAATCTCCAGCGGACCGAAAACATCAAGCAGCTCGAATCCAGGGAAAACAACCACGCCAATGTGTCTTTTCTTGGTCATTTTGAGGGCGCCTATCTTTCTGGCATAACGTTAACCGCAGCCCGCGCCGACCTGCGGCCTGAGCGATAGCGAAGGCCACAGTTCGGCGTCGGGCTGGCGGGCGTAAGTTGGGCGTTTTCATTCATGTGAGGCAAAAGGAAAGACTTGACCCCGTTCTTTCCGAAAGGAAAGACTTGACCCCGTTCTTTCCGTTCTTTCTACTGAGGGTGGGCTTCATTTGCACGACGCGAGTTTCTTCACCAGCCCAATGTTAAGGCTGGCCTGCCGCCTTCGGATCAAAGCATATCATGTCTATTGACGACGGCATTCAGTGCATTTAGTAAACTGTCACCGTAATTCCGCTCTCTGTGCGCTCTCTGACCCCGCTCTTCCTTGTGTGTGAGGCAAAAGGAAAGACTTGACCCCGCTCTCGCGTTCACCAGACCAATGTTAAGGCTGGCCTGCCGCCTTCGGATCAAAGCATATCATGTCTATTGACGACGGCATTCAGTGCATTTAGTAAACTGTCACCGTAATTCCGCTCTCTGTGCGCTCTCTGACCCCGCTCTTCCTTGGTGTGTGAGGCAAAAGGAAAGACTTGACCCCGCTCTCGCGCGGACCCCGCTCTCGCGCGTTCTTCCCGCTGCCCGTGACAACGTCCTGTTCGGAACCGCATTATTACCGCTTATAAAGCATCTCGAAATAGACTTTAAGCTCGCCAAAACCGAGCCTAAATCCTCCGATAAAGCCAATCTGCGGGTCGATCTGATATTGAACGATTCTTCCTAGCAGGAGAAGCCAGCAAATCGTCAACATCGCCGCAAGCGCATTCAACCAGTCACTCTCGCCGACGTATGCAACGATTGCGAAATGCAACCCCATCAGCGGCAAAAGAAAAATCAGGAGATCGATCCCAGAATAAATGAAGTACTTGATCAAATAAGTCATGTCGTTCGTTCCTCAGACCGAGTCACGCGCGGAAAAAAATAGGGCGCAAAAGCCAGTTTTGCCAGTTCTAGACAAGTGATTTCTCCCAACGTTTTCCCGCCCGGCCCCCTACGGGCTACCGGCGCTACTGCACCGGTAGCCAGTAGGGCGTCGGAGGTGCGGCAATTGTTGGGCATCTTCATTCATGGTCAGTTATTAGCTGCGCGCTGTCATTTACTCGGTTTCATTGAAAAGGCATCTGACCCATTTTCCCACTAGACTTGAACATCCCGTTCTCCCCTGTTGGGCATCTTCAATCGGCTAACAGAGGCAAAAGTCAAGACCTGACCCTGTTCTTCTCGGGCGAGTCCAGACAATCTCGTTCTTCGGCGGGCGTCCAGTTGGGCGCTGTTCATTCAAGGTTAGGTTGCACTTCCAAGAGTACGAGATTTCCGGGGTTCTTCCGACTCTCGCCCAGCCGGCCACTCTGCTCAAATCTCACATGTCGTTGATCCGGTTTCGGCCGGGACGATGATCAAGGCCGCTATCTCCAATCGAAGCTGATCTAGGCTTGCAATCCATTTCTTCCGTGCAGGCAAATTGAATGACTTCCGATGGTTGGTTTGACCCCCTCCAAATTCAAACGCGTTGTATTCCAGCCAGTATGTTCTTCTTCAATACAACAACCTAACCCGGCAATAAAAACGAACTTATGATCGGGCTATCCTCCATGATCGCAAAAATGCGCAAAGCTTCCGCAACATACAACCTCGAGTCGCGATATCTTCATGGAAATGGCCGCTTCCCAGAAAGGTGGGACATCGCAATCTTTGTTGCTACCGAATCGCTTTGAATACTCAATGCATTGTCGTAGTTGCCACATTGTAATAAAAGTCTCTGTAGCGAGTTACAACCCAGTTGTGAAGAATGCGGGCGCAAACTGTTCATAAAAGCGGACAGATGCTTGAGTCGCGCGCAGCTAGATATGTCATGTTGTAAACCTCAGTCAAATGGACCGCAGCCTATGCTTAGGGCGTTAGGCCGGGTCCAAGGTTAACGATATTAGGCCGGCACATAACCGGCACTGACGGCGGAGTATCGACCGTCTCTGTAGTACAGGCAACCGAGATTTATTGATCTGCATCAAAGTGCCGGATGCCTCGGTGGCATGGATGCTGCGTATTTAGAGGACCGCGGCGACGCCCCGGAGACTGGGCAAGTATTCACCAAGACGTACAGAGGGTGTTGTCTTACCACGAAGCGCACGAAGCAGGAAGGGCTTCTATTTCGGAGTCTTCTCCACCTTCGTGCGGTTCGTGCGCTTCGGGGTTCCGTATTCTCTTGGTGGTTTTTGGAATAGTCGCCCGGTCTCTCCGGCGTCGTCGCGCATCGGCGGGCGCTCCAGCGCCCCGTGTGCGGCAACGATGCCTAGGGGCTCGACGGCCAAGCCGGCGCGGCCTTGAGCTACGCGCCGCTGGCGCGACGCGGGATGCGTCACGGCGCTGGAGCGCCGTGACGATCAGTCGGTAGTCGGTTATCGATAAGCGCAGCGCATCCACCGACGGCGCTGGTGGATGCGCTGCGCTTATCCATCCCAAACCCCGTGTATTTTTATGGTTTTTGCATCGTCACTTAGGGGCTTCAACGCCCCTTTCCGGGCGAAGACCACCGCGCCCGGGCTCAGTCCAAACAGCCCAGGATCCCCGACGCGATCCTGTGCAGCGGCAGCACCTGCTCGGCGGCGCCGAGGCGGACCGCTTCGCCGGGCATGCCCCAGACCAGGCTGGTGGCCTCGTCTTGGCAGAGGGTGGCGGCGCCGCTGCGGCGCAGGGCGAGCAGGCCTGCGGCGCCGTCGTGACCCATGCCCGTGAGCAGGGCGGCGACGACGTGGGGGCCGTGCAGCGCGGTGAGGGATTGGAACAGCACGTCTACCGCGGGCCGATGCCGGTTCACGGTGGCGCCCGCGTCGAGGCGGCAGCGCAGGCCCCCGCCCTGGCGGACGACGAGCAGGTGCGAATGCCCGGGGGCAACATAGGCATGGCCGCGGATCAGGTCGGCGCCGTCCTCGGCCTCGGTGACCGAGAGCGCCGCCTCGCGGTTGAGCCGCGCGGCGAAGGAGCCGGTGAAGGTGGCCGGCATGTGCTGGCAGATGACCACGGGGGGCGCGTCCGGCGGGAGCTGCACCAGCACGTCGCGGATCGCCTCGGTGCCGCCGGCGGAGGCGCCGATGGCGATGATGCGCCGGGTCGACGAGCGGCCGAGGGGCGCCTGGCGACTGCCGTGGTCGCGACCGCTGCGGCGGCTCCCGATGAGATTGGCCCGCGCCGCGAGATGGAGCTTTTCGCGCAGGCGCGCGGCGAACAGGTCGAGGGAATCGCCGTCGCTCGCGTCCGGCTTGGTGACGTAGTCGATGGCCCCCAGGGCCAGCGCCTCGAACGTGGTGTCGGCCCCCTTGGTGGTCAGCGACGAGACCATGATGACGGGCATGGGGTGCAGTCGCATCAGGTTCTTCAGGAAGGTGATGCCGTCCATGCCCGGCATCTCTACGTCGAGGGTCAGCACCTGGGGATTCAGGCGCTTGATCTTGTCGCGGGCGACGAAGGCGTCCGGGGCGGTACCGACCACGGTCAACGCGGGATCATCGTCGATCACCGTCTTCAGGATGCTGCGGCTGACGGCGGAGTCGTCGATGACCAGGACGCGAATCGGTTCGAGTTTCATCACCGCATTATCCCGGATTCGGCGATGGAATCACGCCGGGGATTGTTCAAAACAGCTCAACGTCGCCCTGCGTGGGCGTCTCGCTGATGCGGCGGCGGTAGTTCGCCTCGCGCTCCAGCAGGGTGCGGTTGGCAAGCCGCTTGAGCCGCTTGAGGCGGACGCGCCCGCTTGCCGGGAAGTAGTAGACCTTGCGCGGCAGGTCGCCGCCCAGGTCCGCCGCGGCCACGCGCAGGCCCTCCATGTCGACATAGTGACGCACGAAGGCGATGTTGCGCGCGCCGATGTCGGAGACCGCCCGCAGCACCCGTCCGCCGCCGAACAGCTTGACCTCCAGGTGCTGCCGCCGGCCGCCACGCTCCAGCACGGCGTTGATGAGCTGCTCCATGGCGAAGCTGCCGTAGCGGGCGGCGGCGCTGAGGCTGGGGGGACAGCGCTGCGGCAGGCGCGAGGCCTCCGGCAGCATGAAGTGATTCATGCCGCCGATGCCCGCGATGGGGTCGCGCACGCAGGCCGAGACACAGGAGCCGAGGACGGTGACGATGGCCTCGTCGCGGTCGGTCACGTAGTACTCGCCGGGCAGGATCTTGGCCGCGATGGTCCTGTGCAGCCCGTCCCAGTAGCGATTGATGTGGGCGAGTTCGGGAAAGCACGGCGGGATGACGGGCCTGTCGGTGGGTGGCATGGGGCTGGCTCCGGGCGCTCAGCGGGCGCGATAGGTGGTGCGGCCGACGGCGACGAACTGCTCGGACTGGCCCACCAAGGATTCGGCGTGACCGATGAACAGCAGCCCGTCGGGGCGCAGCACATGATGCAGGCGCGAGAGCAGGCGCCGTTTGGTGTCGCGGTCGAAGTAGATCATGACATTGCGGCAGAACACGGCATCGAGCCCGCCGCGCAGCCCCCAGTCCTCCATCAGGTTGAGCTTGCGGAAGCTGACCAGCGCGCGCGCCGCCTCGCGCAGGCGCACCTGCCCCTCGCGGCGACCGCGACCGCGCAGGAACCAGCGCCGCAGCCGCGCCGGCGAGAGGTCTCGTACCGCCTCCAGCGGGTAGATGCCGGCGCTGGCCCGGGCCAGTGCGCGGGTGTCCAGATCGGTTGCCAGCACCTGCGGCTGCCAGCGCTCGTCGGCGCCCAGGGTCTCCAGCAGGGTGATGGCGATGGAGTAGGGCTCCTCGCCGGTGGAGCAGCCCGCCGACCAGATCCGCACCGGCCCGCCGGCGCTCTGCCGCGCCCTCAGCGTCGGCTCAAGCTGCTCGGCGAGGAAGGCGAAGTGGTGCGGCTCGCGAAAGAAGCCGGTCAGGCCGGTGGTGACGGCGTTGATCAGTTCCTCGAGTTCTCCGGGGTGGCCGTCGCGGATCAGGCGGACGTAGGCGGCGAAATCCGCCAACCCGAGGCTGCGCACACGCCGCGCCAGCCGGCCGTAGAGCATGTCGTATTTGTTCTCGGCGAGGCTGATGCCGGTCTGCGCCGAGACCAGATTGCGCAGATAGTCGAAATCCTCGCGCGAGAACGCGTAGACCTGAGCGGGGCGCATAGGGCTCAGAACAGCTCGGGGTCTTGCTCGGCGCCCCGCGCCTCGGTGACCTCCAGGCGGGCCAGCGCGGCGTCGATGGGGTCCCCCCGGCCGACCGCCTCCACGAGGACCTGGTCGGCGGCGATGGCGCAGCGCGCCAGCAGCCGGTCGCAGACGGCGCGCAGGCTCGGTGGGGTCTGACCGACGGAACCGGCATCGAGGACCTCGCGACAGGCGTGCAGGGTGGCTCGGGCGTTGCCGAGGCGTTGCGATAGGCGGTCGTAGAACTGCAGCTGGATGATGGCGCGGTTGACGGCCGCCTCCAGCGCCTCGGTGCGCGCCGGGCCGGCGGCGGCATCGACCTCGGCATGCAGCCTGCGCGCCCCTTCGGCCACGCTGGAGAGCGCATCGACCAACGCGGCCACGCGTCCCTCAGCCTCGGCGTCGGCCTGCTCCAGCTGCGCGCTGGCGAGGTCGAGCAGGCGCTCCAGGTCGCGCGTTGCCGCGGTCTCGACGGTGCCCGGTACGCCGGCGTCGGCGCTCATGGGTCGGCTCCGGCGTCGTCGGCGATCCCCAGTGCCTCGGCGAGCCCCAGCAGCCGGCCGCCCTCGCGCAGCGCCGCGCCGACGCCGGTCCAGCGCACCTCCACCGCCCGCTCTCGGGCCTCGTGCACGAACACGACCAGGAGTTGGAGACCGGCGGTGTCCACGCAGTCGAGGGCCTCGGCATCGAGGACGACCTGCGGGTGTCCCATCAGCGCGCTGCGCAGCTGCCGGGCCAGGTCCTCCACCTCGGCAATGGTCAGCCTTGCCGGCAGGACCAGTGTGCGGCTCATGGCGCAGCGGCCCCGCGCCCGGCGACCGTGGACGGCATCGGCAAGCGCATCAGAACTCCTCCCACTCTTCGTCGTCCTGCTTGGGGTCCGTCGAGCGCGGCGGGGTGCGGGCGGCGATGTGCTCCCCGTGGCGCGCCCGGTCCGGCTCCCGCGCGGGCCCAGCCGCGGCTGCGGGTGGCGGCAGGTGGATCGGCGCGGCCCGCCGCGCGGACCGCTCCTGGCCTTGCTCGGTCATGGTGAAGAAGGTCATGGATTGCTCCAGGTCGCGGGCCTGCTCTTCGAGGGCCGCGGCGGCGGCGGCGGCCTCCTCCACCAGCGAGGCGTTCTGCTGTGTGACCTCGTCCATCTGGATGACGGCCTGGTTGACCTGCTCGATCCCGGTGGACTGCTCGCGGCTGGCGGCGGCGATCTCGGCGACGATCTCGCGGACCTCGGTGACGGACCGGACGATGCGCTCCAGGGCCTCGCCGGAGTCACCCACCAGCCGTCGGCCGTCGGCCACCTTGGCGACGCTGTCCTCGATCAGCGACTTGATCTCCTTGGCCGCATCGGCGCTGCGCTGGGCGAGCTTGCGGACCTCGTCGGCGACCACCGCGAAGCCGCGCCCATGCTCGCCGGCGCGGGCCGCCTCCACCGCCGCATTCAGCGACAGCAGGTTGGTCTGGAAGGCGATCTCGTCGATGACACCGATGATGTCGCTGATCCGCCGCGAGCTGTCGTCGATGGCACCCATGGCCGCTTTGGCTTGAATGACGATTGCGCCGCCGGTCTCGGCCTCGACCTTGGCGCCGATGGCCAGCTGCTCGGCTTGGCCGGCGCTGTCGGCGTTGTGCTTCACCGTGCTGGTCAGCTCCTCCATGCTCGAGGCGGTCTCCTCCAGCGATGCGGCCTGCTCCTCGGTGCGCTGGCTCAGGTCCATGTTGCCGCGGGCGATCTCGCTGGAGGCGGTGACCACGTTGGAGGTGGCCGACTTGACCTCGGCGACGATGCCGCGCAGCTTGTTGCTCATGGCGTCCATGGCGTTGACCAGGTCGCCGATCTCGTCGTTGCGCCGGGCGACGATATCGTGGCTGAGGTCGCCGCGGGTGATGTCGCCGGCAAAGGTGACCGCCTCTTGGATGGGCCGGGTGATGGAGCGCGCGATCCACCAGCCCACCAGCAGCATGACGGCGAGGACCAGCAGCGCGAGCAGCGCCACCGTCCAGCGCAGCTCGGCCACCGCGGCGAAGGCCTGGGCCTGATCCACCTCGGCGATCACCGCCCATTGCAGGCCGCCCACGTCCACCGGGCCGAACGCCGCGAGCACGGGCTCGCCGCGATAGTCGCGGGCCAGCCGCGCGCCGCGCTCGCCGGCCAGCGCCAGCCGCACCGGCTCGGTGTCGACGCCGTTGCGCTCCACCGTGCCGGCGAAGGAGGCGGCCACCGAGCGCCGCTCCGGGTCCAGCGTGGAATCCGAGCGCAGGCGCTTGTCCGGCCCCACCAGATAGACCTCGCCACGCTCGCCGAGGGCTTCGTGTTCCCCCATGAAGGCGTTGATCGCGTCCGCCGACAGCCGGGCCGCGACGATCATCTCGATGGTGTCGCCGTTGATCACCGGATGGGCCAGGAAGGCGGCGGGCTTGTCGCCGATGGGCGCGTAGGGGGCGAGGTCGGCGAAGCCGGGGGCCTGGCTGCTGAGCACGCGGGCCACCAGCTTGCCCAGGTTGCTGTCGCGGTAGGGGCCTTCCGTCAGACTGGTGCCGCGATCGGCGGCGTCGGCGGTGGAGAAGAACACCTGGCCGTCGCGATCGATGAGCAGCAGATCGTCGTAGCCGCGCAGCTGCGCGACCTGTTCCAGATATTGGGCACCCGCGGCATCCACCGGATTGAAGGCCTCGACCACGTCCATCTCCGCCAGGAAGGCCCAGGTGGTGTCGCCGAAGGCCAGCGGCGCCCAGCTACTCAGCACCAGCGCGTCGCGATAGTCGCGGATGACGCCGGTGCCGGTGCGCCCGGCCAGGGCCTCGGCCACCGCCGGCGTGTCGATCCGCCCGGAGGTGGGGCTGGCGAAGCTGGCGACGACGCTGCGGTTGACCGGGTCCAGCCGCGAATCCGAGCGCGGCAGATGGTCCGGGCCGACCAGATAGGTCTCGCCGCTCTCGCCGAGCCCGGCCTGGTCGCCCATGATCGCGTTGATGCCGTCCAGCGACACCTGCACGGCCATGACCCCGGCGATGCGCCCGTCGCGCATCAGCGGCACGCCGGCGAAGGCGGTCGGCTTGTTGCCGTTGGGCGCATAGGGCGCCATGTCCACGAGCTGCGGCTTGCCGGTCTGCACCACGCGCCGCCACAGCGCGGCGAGCACGCTGTCTTTGTACGGACCGTAGCCCAGGTTGGTGCCCAGGTCCGAGCGGCCCGCCGTCGAGTAGATCAAATGGCCGTGGGTGGCGCACATCAGCAGCACGTCTTCGAAGCCGAACTGCTGCACCAACTCGGCCACCGGCGCCGCAAACTCGCGCAGGATCGCGCGATAGTCGTCGCGATCCACGTCGAACGGGCCGTTCTCGTTCACACCGGTCGCCTTATGGAAGGTGACCAGCGCGTCGTAGAGTGCCTCGGTGGCCGGCAGCCTGCCGAGCAGTGCGACATCCGCCAGGTAGCCCTCCAGCGCCTCGTCGAGCCGGGCCTGGCGCGTGGTCTTCAGGGTCTCGAAGCGGTGGATGACGGCGTGGCGGAACACCGCCATGGCGTTGGCCAGGCCGTCGAGGTCGTCGCGATGCACGGCGAAGAATCCGCCGACGCGCTCGACCTCGATGGCCTGCAGCGCGCCGAGCTTTTCGAACGCCTTCTCGGACAGGGCCTCGCTGGCGAACCAGAACGAGATCCAGGCGGTCATGGCCATGGGCAGGATGCCCACCAGCAGTATGAGGGCCCTAAGCTTATGGGAGAGCGTGAAACGTTTGATCATCTGTGCCTCGTCGGTCAATCGCTGGTGGACGCCGCGGTGTCGTCGTCTGCCGGCGCTCCCGTGGTCGTGTTGTCGAGCCCGGCCAGGGCCTGCATCTCGTCGAGGTCGAGCAGGCGGTCGCTGTCGAG
Organism: uncultured Gammaproteobacteria bacterium; assembly: GCA_942491465.1. Lineage (GTDB taxonomy): Bacteria > Pseudomonadota > Gammaproteobacteria > Chromatiales > Chromatiaceae > CALOBA01. The sequence goes on along the minus strand of CALOBA010000072.1, from coordinate 129,579 downwards.
CAGCACCAGCATGCGCCCATCGACGGTGGCCAGGCCGGTGATGTAGTGGGTGTGCACGGCGGTGCCGAATTCGGGGGGCGGCGCGGTCTCGGCTTCGCCCAGGCGCTGCACGTCGGCCACGGCGTCGACGATCACCGCCATCAGGCGCTCGCCGTCGTCGGCCTGGACCCCGAGCACGATCATCACGGTGCGCGGGCCGTAGGTCTGCTCGGGCAGCCCGAAGCGCTCGCGCAGATCGATCACCGGCACGATGGTGCCGCGCAGGTTGATCACGCCCTTGATGAAGGCGGCGGCGCGGGGGATGCGCGTGGCGCCCTCCCAAACGCGAATCTCGCGCACCCGCAGGATATCGAAGGCATAGTCTTCGTCCCCGAGTCGAAAGGTCAGGTACTGGCGGCCGGCCAGCCGCGCGCCCTCGTTCATGGTCATTGCCGGCCTCCTGGAAAGGTCGGTTGATAGCGCGTATCGGCGACAGCGTTTTTCGGGATCATGGCGGGCTCCAGCGTTCGCGGGCTAGTTTAGGTCCGCGCCCCGGGCCGCCTGGCCCTTGCGGGCCAGTGCGACCAGCGCGGCCACGTCGAGGATCAGCCCGACGGTGCCGTCGCCGAGGATCGTCGCGGCGGCGATCCCCTCGATCTTCCACAGATTCGCCTGCAGACTCTTGATGACGATCTGCTGCTGTTGCAGCAGCTCGTCCACCAGCAGTCCGACGCGCTGCCCGTCCATCTCCAGCACCATCAGCAGCGGCCGGGCCGAGCCGGTGCCGGCCTGCGGCTGCTCCCCGAGCAGCCCCTCGAGCCGGTGCACCGGGATGTAGCCGTCGCGGAATCGGTACAGCTCGGCCTGGCCCGCGGCGCGGCCCAGGGCCGCCGGGTCCAGGGAGACGGTCTCGAGCATGGCCTCCAGCGGGATGATGTAGATGGTCCCGCCGCTGCGCACCAGCTGACCGTCCAGCACCGCCAGTGTCAGCGGCAGGCGGATGGTGAAGCAGGTGCCGGCGCCGGGCTCGGAGACCACGGTCACCGAGCCGCCGAGCTTGCGGATGGCGCGGGCGACCACGTCGAGGCCGACCCCGCGTCCGGACAGGTCGGTGACCTTGGCGGCGGTGGAGAAGCCCGGCCGGAACAGCAGCTCGTGCACCTGCTCGTCGGCGGGCTGTTCGTCGGCCCCGATCAGGCCCCGGGCCCTGGCATGGGCGAGGATGCGCGCCGCGTCGAGTCCGGCGCCGTCGTCGGCGATCTCGACATAGATGCTGCCGCCGCGGTGGAAGGCGCTCAAGCGTATCCGACCTTCGACCGGCTTGCCGGCGGCCCGGCGCTGCTCGGGCGCCTCCAGGCCGTGGTCGACGGCGTTGCGCATCAGGTGCAGCAGCGGGTCGCCGATGGTCTCCATGACGGTCTTGTCGATCTCGGTGGCCTCGCCGTGGATGTCGAGCGCGACCTGCTTGCCGAGTTCGGCGGAGAGGTCGTGGATCATCCGCGGGAAGCGGTTGAAGACCACGGAGATCGGCAGCATGCGGATCTGCATGACGCTCTCCTGCAGCTCCCGCGTCTGCCGGTCGAGCTGGTCCAGGCCCGTGCGCAGCCGCTCCGCATCGGACCCGGCGAGGGTGGCGGTGAGCGCGCCAAGCATCGATTGGGTGATGACCAGCTCGCCCACCAGGTCCATGAGCTGGTCGACCTTGCGGGTGGCGACGCGGATCGAGGCACCGCCCGCGGGTTGCCTGCGCCGCGGCTGTGGCTGCTTCGCGTCGGGCTGCGGCTGCTTCGCCTCGGGCTGCGGCTGCGGCTGCGGGGGCGCCTGCGGTTGCACGGCCCCGGCAGGGGGCGGCGGTGCCGGGTCGGCCGCGCCGGCCTCGACGGTTGCCGGTGGCGTCTCACCGATGCGCTCCAGGCGCAAGTCGCACTCGTCGGCGACCCATTCGAACACCTCCCGAATCGCCTCCTCCGGCGCCGCGGTATCGAGCCTCAGGCGCCAGCTCAGACGACAGGTCGTGGGGTCCAGCTCATCCAGGGCGGGCAGACCCGCACAGTCCGCCTCGACCTGCAGCGGCCCCAGCTCGGCGAGTTCGCGGAACATCAGCAGGACGTCGTTGCCCCGGGCCAGGATACCGGGCTCGGGGCGAAAACAGATCTGCCAGGCCGGCGGGGAGCCCGGCGCGACGGCGACCGATGGGGCGCGACCCAGGGCCGGGGGAGGGTTGCTCGCGGGCGCCGGCTCGATCTTCGGGGTGGGCTCGGCGGCGGGCTCGGCATGCGCGCCGAGGTGGGCCGGGCCGGCGGCGGCGTCCTCCAGTCGGCCCGCAAGCCGGGCGATGCGCTGCGGGTCGGCGTCGCCGCCGTCGCGGGCACGGACCACCATGTCGCGCAAGCCGTCGACGCAGTCGAGCAGCAGCTGCACGATGGGCGTATCCAGGGCGCACTGTCCCTCGCGGACCAGGTCGAGCAGGTCTTCCACCTGATGGGCAAAGGCGGCGATGTCGGCGAACCCGAAGGTGGCGCTGCCGCCCTTCACCGTGTGGGCGACCCGGAACAGCGCGTTGACCTCCTCGGCGCCGACATCCCCGGGGATCAGGGTGATCAGGCCCTGCTCCATGGCCTCCAGACCTTCCAGGCTCTCCTCGAAGAAGACTTGATGGAACTGGGTCGGATCAATGGTCATGATGGTTGCGACGTGCGCGGTCGATGGACCACCGGCGGCGCGACCCGCGAGCCGCTGCGCTGCTCAGCGCAGGACACGGCGCAGGATCGCCAGCAGCTTGTCCGGATCGAACGGCTTGATGATCCAGCCGGTGGCGCCGGCCGAGCGCCCCTGCTGCTTCTTCTCGGGGCGGGATTCGGTGGTCAGGATCAGCAGCGGGGTGTAGCGCCAGCTCGGCAGGTTGCGCAGCTCGCGCACCAGGCTGATGCCGTCCAGGCGCGGCATGTTGATGTCGATGATGGCGGCATCGGCAGCCTCGCCGCGGGCGATCTCCAGCGCCTCCTGCCCGTCCCGCGCCTGGACCACCTCATACCCGGCCCGGGTCAATGTCAGGGCAACCATCTCGCGAATGGATCGGGAATCATCAACGGCAAGGATGCGGGTCATAGCGGAAGCTCGTCGAGGCAGGGGAGCCGTATCGGTCTTCTGGGTGCCGGCGGCGATCATCGCGCCCGGCACCGAGCAGAGATGATCGGCGAACATCGGCCCGTGCGGGGCACAGATCCGCCGTCTCGAAAGGCGTTGCGAACGGGCGCCGGCATCGACAGAATAGCCTCGTCGACGTCGCCGTCTGCACCGGCACGTCGCCGCGGGCAGCCCTGCCACCCGAGCCCAAGACAAAATCATAGGCGCAATTTCCTTGGGGGGATTGCACCAGTCGCGATATTGAGGCCATTCCTTGACCCACCGCAAGACATTGCTCCCCATGCCGAGCGCGGCGAGCCGAACGACAAGACCCGAGCGACGGCTCGCCGCCCCCGGGAGACGGGCGCGTAGCGTAGGGTTCCCGCCCCGGAGCGGCGAGCAATGACGGTGGCGGATCGCGTGCTGCTGGTGGACGACAGTCGCGCGATCCTGCAGTTTCTGGCGGCCCAGATCAAGGCCCGCACCCTGGCCGAGGTGGACACGGCCGCGAGCCTGGCCGAGGCCCGCCACTGCATGGAGGCGCAGCCTGAGCGCTATTTCGTCGCCGTGCTCGACCTGAACCTGCCCGATGCACCCGCTGGAGAAGTGGTGGATCTGGCCCGCTCCTACGGCCTGCCCTCCATCGTCCTGACCGGCCACCTCAGCGACGACCTGCGCGACGCCATCCTGGACAAGCAGGTCATCGACTACATCATCAAGGCCAATGCCGGCGAGATCGGCCACGCGGCCGACCTCGTCCACCGCATCCGCTGCAACCAGGACCACCGGGTGTTGGTGGTGGACGACTCGCGGGCGTTTCGACGCTACCTGGTGCAGTTGCTGTCGATCCACCGCTTCCAGACGGTGGAGGCCTGCAACGGCAAGGAGGCGCTGGGGCTGTTGGAGGAACATCCGGACATCAGCCTGGTCCTGACCGACGATCACATGCCCGAGATGGACGGCCGCGAGCTGGTCACCGAGATCCGCCGCACGCGCAGCCGCAACGAGCTCGCAGTCATCGGCATCTCCGATCAGGCCTCGCCGCTGATGTCGGCGCGGTTCCTCAAGACCGGGGCCAACGACTTTCTTGCCAAGCCCTTCGTGGTCGAAGAGTTCTATTGTCGCGTTACGCAGAACATCGAGACCATCGAGCACATCCGGCTGATCCGCGACAACTCCATCCGGGACTATCTCACGAAGGTCTACAACCGCGCCTATCTGTTCGAGGTCGGCGAGCGCTTCCACGACAACGCCCGGCGCGGCAATCTCACCCTGACCACGGCCATGGTCGACATCGATTTCTTCAAGCGGGTCAACGACACCTACGGCCATCTGGTCGGCGACCTGGTGCTCAAGAACGTTGCCGCCACGCTCGCCGACGGCCTGCGCAAGGGCGATGTGATCGGCCGCTACGGCGGTGAGGAGTTCTGTGTCCTGCTCGCCAATGCCAAGCCCGCGGACGTCGAGGTCATCCTGGAGCGGATGCGCGTCGCCGTCGAGACACTGGAGATCCCCCACGGCGACACCAGGCTCCGGGTCACGGTCAGCATCGGCGCCGCGCTGGAGACCGGCCAATCCTTCAAGACCATGCTTGCCGGCGCCGATGAGTGTCTCTACCAGGCCAAGGCGTCGGGACGCAACCGGGTGGTGATGGCGACGTCGGGCTGAGGCTGCGTCTCAGGAAGGCCCGTCAATCGCCGCGCAGCTGCTCGGTCAGCTTCGCCAGCTCGCGCTGCATGGCCAGATTCTCGAACGGGCGCAGCGCCGGCACCTGGCGGTCGAGCAGCCCGTCGAGGAGCTGCTGGCTGGCCTGGACGAGATCCACCAGCTCGCCGGAGAGGCGCACCGTCTCGTAGGTGTTCCAGGCGGTCTGGATGTCGGCGTCCAGGGCCTCGCGGGCGGCGCGGACCTGCTCGGCCTGGTCTTCGAGGTAGTCGCGGTAAACGGCAGCCGCGCGGATGGTCAGCTGCTGGGCCTCCAGGTTGCCGTTGAGGATTGCCGCCTTGTCCGGCTGCGCCCGTTGCAGCTCGCGGGTCTCCGCCGACAGGTTGCGGGCGCGCTCGGCGATGGCGTCGATCTGCGGGATGTAGCGCTCGGTGATCTGCTGCTCGACGTCGCGGTGCATCCGCGCCAAGGCCCGCAGCAGCACCACGTACATGCCGTAGTAGCGCCGCGCGCTCTGCAGGTCCTCGCCACTGTCGCGCACCAGTTGCTCGAGCTGGCGGGTGATCGCCTTGACGTTGTCGAAGACGATGCCGAGGTCGACGATGTTGTCGCCGACCACGGTGGAGAGCAACAGCTCCACCTGCTCGTCGGACAGCTCCAGGCCCATCTGCCGCAGCTCCCCGGCGAACTCCCGGCGGATGCCATTCAGCTCGCTGCCGTAGCCGCGGATGTCGCCCATGCGCTCCTCGATCAGCCGGTCGTAGTCGCCGACCGTGCGCTTGACCACCGACTCGCGCGGGGCGGCGATGCGCTGCTTGCGGTAGGCGTCGATCTCGGCGCGGGCGTCCACGATGGCCTCCTGCAGTTCGCGGATGCGCTCGCGATAGCGCTGCACGCTCGACGTGGACAGGATCGCCACCGCCTCGTCGAGCAGGGCGTTGATGTCGGCGTCGGCATCGCGTTGGTCGCGGCCGAGCCAGGCGCGGTCCGGCAGCTGCTGCTTGCTGTCCTCCACCTGCAGCGTCTCCTCCAGCGTCGGCACCACCTCGGTCCACATCGCGCGGAACGGGTCGGCCTCCTCCGGCGTCAACGCCCGCCCGGCGTCATCCCAGGCGTTCAGCGTCGCCTCGCGGGAGCGCTGCCACCAGTCGTCGGCGGTATCGCGGGACTGATCCCAGAGGTCGGCGGCGCCGTCGCGGGACTGGCGCCACAGCTCGCCGGTCTCGGCACCGGCCTGATCGAGCAGGGCCTTGGCCCGGTCGGTCAGCTCCGGGGTCGGCGGCAGGTTCTCATCGGCCGCCTGCCCTTGCGCGATGGCCGGCAGCGTTAGGACCAGGGCGAAGACCGGGAGCAATCTCAACAGCATGGACAGTTTGACCTCGGTTTGATGGGGTATCCGGCGACCGCCGCGTGCGGGCTCGGCAGCATAGCATCCCCGACGAGGCGGTCGACGGCGGCGTGCGCTCGCCCCCGGCCGATGCGGACCGCCGAACCGTCGTCGCAAGCCGTAAAGGCCCAACGGCCGCGTGCTCACCGCCGCCCGACGGCCGGCGAAGGCCTCAGCGCGAACCCGCGTTGTCCGCACTCGGGGCGGTCACGGGCTGCGATCCCGCCGGGTTGGGCTCGGCGCCGAGAAAGATGGGTAGGGCGATGTCCTGGCCGGCGCCGATGACGACGGTCTTGGGGTTGTCGGATTCGGCCAGCTCCTGGGTGGCGCGGATGCCTCGGTGCGCGAGCAGGCGCTCGCTCAGGGTCTCATCGACAATGGCCTGGTAGTCGCGGATGCCGCCGGCCTCGATGCGCCGGCGCTCGGCCTCGTTGACGGCGATCCCGCGGCGGAAGACGTAGGACAACAGGACCTGTTGCTGCACCAACTTGTCCTCGATGGCGGTGCGCACGGCCTCGGGCAGCTGGATGCGGCGGATGATGATGTCCTCGACCTCGACGAAGTTGCGGCCGATCTCGTTCATGGCCTGGAGCATGGCGCGGGTGAGCAGGCCGTTCTGGTTGGTGTAGATCTGCTCGGCGGTGGCGTTGCCGAGCTGCTTGCGCAGCACCGACTCGGTCTGCGGGATGACCACGCGGGTCAGATAGTCCGGGCCGACGCGCTGGTGCAGCTTGCCGAGCAGATCGCGCTCGGGGCGGTAACGGATGGCAAGATCCAGCTGCAGACGCATGCCCTCCACCGAGAGCACGGTGAGGCTGTGCGCCACCAGCTGCTTGCGCACCTCGTAGATGGTCATCTCATCCAGCGGACTGATGATGTTCAGCCCCTCGTCGCGCACGCGGTCGATCTGGGTGCCGGTGAAGCGGCTCCAGTGCACCCCGGCCTCGCCGGGGTGGATGACGATGAAGATGCGATCCCAGAACAGCACCACCACCAGCAGCAGCAGCTGCAGGCCGATGGTGACGAACGGCCCGCGGCGCAGCAGCCAGCGGCGCAGTTCGCGGCGGGCCTCGCTGCCGGTGGATGCGTTGTGGTCCTGATCGCTCATGGGAGGCGTCAGCCCGCGGCCGGGGCCGGCGTGCGCCCGCGCGCCAGCTCCAGGCGCAGGCGACGCTTGAGCAGCGCCCAGCGCAGGTCGTCGAAGGTGCCGCCGGCCTCGAAGTGATCGATCAGCACCCGGCCATGGGCATAGGTAACGGCCGCCGCCAGCGTCGACAGGCCCCCGGCGCCGGCGAGGGAACCGAACACCGGCACCACCTTGAGCAGCGACAGCCCCAGGCCCGTGGCCAGCACCGGCAGGCCGCCGGTGAGCAGAGCGATGACGGTGCGGCGGTAGACGGCGCGAAACGGCACGCCGTAGTGATCGGCCAGGTGCGCCGCCAGGTTCATCTGCAGATCCACCAGCACCAGGGCGTCGAGCACCGGAAACGGCAGCAGGCCGACGGACAGGGCCCCGATGCTGTAGCCCTTGACGATGCCTTCGGCCCCGGCGCGCCCCTCGGCGGCACGGGCCAGGGCGAGGCGGGTCTCGGCGCTGAGCGGCGTAGCGGCGGATGGGCTTGGGTCAGTCATGCGCAGTCCTCGACATCATCAGGTCTGGAACCCCGGCCGCCGGCGCAGGCTCTCGTAGGCCTTGCGGATGCGCACGGTGCGCGCGCCGGCCTCGGCGAGCTGTTCCGGCGGCAGGCCGAGATGGGCCAGGCGGTCCGGGTGGTGGCGACCGATCAGGCGCCGGTAGGCCTGCTTGATCTCGGTGGCCGAGGCCCAGGGCGGGACCTCCAGCACGGCAAGGGCCTCGTCCACCGGCATCGAGGCCCGCGCTACGCGGTTGTCCGCAGCGGCACCGCGCCCCGCAGCGAAGGCCGCCAGCCGCGCCGCCGAGATGCCGAGGCAACCGGCGATGTCCTCCAACAGCCGACGTTGGGCGGGAGGTGGCTCGCCGCGCTGCTCGACGATCTCCAGCAAGGAGCCCAGCAGCAGGTAGTGCACGTCCACGCGGTGGTGGAAGATGCGCCGGAAGTCGTTGACCACCGCGGTCAGCGGGAACGCCTCGCGCAGCCCGTCGTCGAACAGCGCCTCGGCGGTGGCGCGCAGCGCCTGCGGCAGCTCCAGGCGGCGGATCACGCCGTCCCGCGCCTCGACCACGGCCGCCGCGGAGAGACAGCCGGCGCGGGCCAGGGCGCCGGCCAGCGAGATCCGCGCGGCAAGCAACGCATGGCGTTGGCGGCGCAGGGCCCGCGCCGACACCGGCCGCAGCCAGGCCCGCGCCAGGCCGTCGACCTCCCGGTCCAGCACATGCCCCATGCCGGCCGCGATCAGCCCGGCGACCGGGCCGCCCATGAGGGTGCCGAGCAGCCCCGCCGAGAGCTTGCCCAGCCAGGATGAACGCGGCAGCGCGGTGTCGGTCATGGGCCGTTCACCCGGCTGTCCGGCAGGGCGCGCAGGGCCCGGGCAACCAGCGTCCCGGCAACGACCGCAAGCACCAGCGCCACCGCCAGCCCCAGGGCCTGGGTGATAAGGCCCGCGAGCACGCCGGCGGCGAGCAGTCCCTCGGGGCCGAACAGGCCGGGGGCGAGGGCACCGCTGATGCCGCCGACGGCAAACGCCAGGGCCAGGTCGGCGCCGGGGCCGAGGCGCCGACGCACCGCCGAGCTGGACAGGGCGTGGACGGCGCCGGTGACCATGCCGAGCACCAGCATGGGCAGCAGCCCGGCCAGGGCATAGGCGGCGGAGGCGGCGAGCACGCCGGCGAGCAGGCCGCCGGGAAGGCGCTGCTCCCAGCTGCGCTCGTCGGCGCGCAGCAGCCCCACCAGCGCCACCGCGACCGCGGCCCCGCTGGCGGCGACGGCGCTGGCCATGGCCAGCCAGGGCACCGAGGCATTGTCCGCGCCGGTGGCCAGCACCGAGACCAGCCAGGCGGCCCAGAGCACCAGGGTGCCGATGGCGATCGACGTATTGCTCCGCGGCATCGCGGTGCCGTCCGCCGGGCTAGGCCGGCCCATGCCCCAGGCCAGCGCCAGCGAGCCGACGCCGGCGAGCGCGGCGAGGCCGATGGCATCGAGGGCATCGGTGACGCCGACGACAGCCAGCCAGCCGATCGGCTGCGCCGGGGCGGCGTCTACACCGGCCTGGCTCAGGGTCCAGTGGCCGACCAGGGGATAGAGCAGCGCCCCCATAACCAGCGCCGCGAGCAGGCAGGCCGCAGGGCTCACCCGCCCGGCGACGGCGGAGCAGAACAACAGCCCGGCGGCACCCGCCAGCGGCAACTGCATACTGAGCTGGAGCAGGGGCTGGCTCATGGCCTGACCGGCCCCGCCGTGAAGCAGCTCGGGCAACATCGTCCAGGGCACGCCCACCAGGCCCTGCAGGCTGGAGCCGTACATCAACCCGAAGCCGAGCACGGCATAGCCCAGGCCGCCGGCCAGCCAGGGCAGCAGCCCGCCGCCGATGGCGTCCACGCCGTCGGCGCCCCCGCGACCGGCGCCGAGATAGAGCATCACGCCCACCGGAAACGCCAGCCCCAGGACCAGCGCCAGCAGCAGGCTGCCGTTGTCGTCATCGGCGGGTGGCGCGTCGGCGCTCGCCGCGGCCTCGTCGGCACCGCGGCGCGGCAGCGCCTGCCGCGTCCTTGCCAGGGCGTCGACGCGCGCGCGCAGGGCCTCCACCGCCTCAGCGGAGCCGTCGATGACCATCAACGTCTCGAACAGCTTCAGGCTGTTCTCCTCCAGACGGGCCTCGTGCTGGCGCAGCTGCTCATCGGCGCGCTTGAGTTCTTCGGCCAGGCCGTCAATGCGCACCGTCAGCGGGTCGAAGCGGGCCAGCCCGCTGTCCAGGCGCGTGCCCTGGTCAGTGAGCGCCTGCTGCGTCGCCGCGCTGGCCGCCTGCAACTGCTTGAGGCCCTCGTCGAAGCCGCCCAGCTGCTGCTCGATGGCGCCCTGCTGCTGCTCGAAGGCGGCGAGCTGTTGCTTAAGGCTCTGCAGACGGCCCTCAGTGGCCTGCTGGACCTTCATCACCGCGGCCTGCACGGCCGTCGCCTCGGTGGCGGCCGCCTCGGAGGCCGCCGCCTCGGCCGCTGCGATCTCGGTTTGGCGCGCCGCGGCCAGGGTCTGTTCCACGCCCGCGCGCAGGGCGTCGGCGATCTCGCTGGCCCGCGTATAGCCGCGTTGAGCGAGCAGCGCCCGGGCGCGGTCCAGCTCACCGGCATCTACGGCAGCCTGCACACCGGCGGTCTCGGCGGCGGCGATGATGGCCTCGGCGGCGGCGATGGCCGCCTCGGCCTGGGCGCGGGTGGCCGCCAGGGCCTGGTCCGGCCCGGCCAGCAGCAGGCCGAGCACGAAGGCCAGCGCGTACCCCTGCCAAGGGCCGCCGACGCAGCGCCGTGGTCCGCCGCTCATGGTTGGCCCTCGGGCGCCTTGGGCGGTCGCCGCGGCGCCGGATCGGATGCCAGCAGGAACAGCAATCCCATGGCCGGCGTAAACAGGATCGACGACCAGAGATAGCCCCAGTAGCCCCACTTGCGCCGGCGGCCCAGGAAGGCGATGAGGATGCAGCCGGCAATGTAGGCTGCGGCGATGATCAGGTAATGCATCATGGTGACGGCGGCCCTTCATCGGCCTGCGGTGTGGTTGCGGATGGCGCCTCGGCATCGGGGCGCGACTCAAGCGCCGATGAGATCAGCACCAGCTCTCCGGGCGCGGGACGCATGCCGAGCTGTTGCAGCGCCTGCAGATCGGCGCTGATGGTGGGCAGGTTGACCAGCGTGCGGTTCAGCTCGCCGACCCGCAGTCCGTTCAGCAGCCCATTAAAGCGCAGCGCCACGGCCGGGTTATCCAGGTCGATGCCGGAGGCGACCAGGGCCAGGGTCAGACCCAGGTCCGTATCCAGGTCATCGGCCAGGGTAAAGCTCGGCACGCGATAGTCGCGCAGGATGCGATTGAGCCGGCGCACCAGGGCCGGGTCCAGCGGCAGATCGGGGGCGATGAGCACGGCGTCCGCCTCCCGGGCCAACCGGCTCCAGCAGGCCATCGCCGTGCGCCTTGGATCGTCCTGCGCGGCGGTCGGCGCTGCCACGGGTTCGCTCGCCGGTGCCGGCGCCGGCGCCTTGGGGTCGGCTGGCGGCGCGCTCGCGGCAGCGGCCTCGGGCAGCTCGCAGGCCGTGGTCTCGAAGTCGCGGACCGCGCCGACGCCGCGCGCCAGGCTGATCGCGCCGCGGCCGCTCTCGGTGGCCGGCACCACCAGGCCGAGCCGGCGGAAGCCGAGCATCTCTTGGGCCAGGGCGAGCCAGATCTGGTTGCGTCGCGAGCGATCGAGCCGGCGCTCGGACAGGGCCGCCAGATCGAAGGGGTCGGGCGGCTCGGGCGCGCTCGCGGCGGTGATGACCAAGGACTCCGGGGCAGGTCCTGAAGCGGGCGACGGCTCGCTGGCGCCGGCCGCCGGTTCGGCTGCGCCCGCCGCGGGTTCGGTCGCCCCTGCGGCAACGGCAGCGGCTTCGGGCTGCGCCGGCTCGGCGTTCGCAGTCGCGGCGGCCCCGGCGGCCTGCGTCGTATCGGCGTCTGCGGTGGCGGGGGGCATGCCCTGGTCGCGCTGCAACGCGCGAAATCGCGCCATGACGTAGGGCAGGGTCACGCCCGGCATGGCCCACCAGCGACCGAAGCGCAGCACATTGAAGCGATAGCGCTTGCCGTAGAGGTTGCCGTCGGGATCGAAGGCGTAGATGCCGGTCAGGCCGGCCCAGGGCGGTCCGTAGTGGGCCTCGGTGGCGAGCACGGTGGGCTGGGTGCTGCCGGCGCGGGTGATGATGTCGGCCAACAGTCCCATGGAGTCGTAGCCCTGGGCCGCGTTCTGATTCGGCGCCGCCCCGTAGGCCTGCGCGAAGGCGGCGATGAAGCGGGCGTTGCGCGGGCTGCGGTCGTCGATGTCGTAGACGATCGGCACCATGGTGCGCTCGCCGACGGCCCCGACCCGGCGGGCCAACGGGCCGAAGTTGAGCCGATCGGAGCCGATGATCGGCACCTCGATGCCGAGCTCGCGCAGCTGCGCGATGATGCGGCTGCCGGGATCGGTCTCGGCGGACAGGTAGATGGCGTCGAAGTCCTCGCCGAGCAACTCGCCGAGCAGGCCGCGATAGTTTTGCTCGTCGTTGAAGAAGGAGCCGCGGGAGACGATGTCGATGCCTTCGCCGCGGGCGGCGTCTTCAAACAGGAACGCAAGCTCGCGGGCGTAGTCGTCGCGCGCGTGCAGCACCGCCATGCGTCGGTAGCCGAACAGGCGGGCAAGGCTGGCGGACTGCTCGGCCATGGCGGTGTTGTCCGGCAGCATCCGCAGCACGAAGTCGAAGCCGTGCAGGGTCAGCTGCTCACGGGTGGCGAACGGCGGCATGAACAGCACCTGGGCGGCGTTATAGACCACCGAGGCCGGCACCGCCACCATCGAGTCGCGATGGCCGAGCACGGCGCTGATGCGCGGGTCGCCGGCGATGCGGTTCACGGTTGGGCGCACCTGCCGATAGGCGTTGGCACCGGGGAGTACGCGCAGGCTGACATCGCGGCCGAGCAGTCCGCCGCGCGCGGCGAGGATCTCGTCGAGCGCCAAGCGGACGCCGTCGAGATAGCCGGGCAATGTCGGGTCGTCGACAACAGCGATGACGATGCCGCCTTCGGCGCGCTCGGCGTAGGCGGTGCGATCGGCCGCCGCGCGCTCGTAGGAGCGTCCGCAGCCGGCGAGCAGCAGCAGCGCGAGCAGCGCGATGAACGCCCTGGAGGCGCCGGTGCGCGGCGGCGCCGCTGCGCGGGTCTGCCGGCTGCCGATTGCTGGAGGCTGCGCGCGGGCCAAGGTCTCAGTCCTCCGACGACAACGGCATGGGCGCCCCCGGAATGACCGGCAGTCCACCCTCGGCGGTACCGAGGATGACCATGCGGCTGTTGGTCGCCGTCGCCAGGTCGCGGCTGGCCTGGATCGCCTCGTGGCGCAGCAGCCGGTCGCTGAGGGTGGAACCCACGGCCGCCTGATAGTCGCGGATGCCGCGGGCCTCGTCGCGCTTGCGCTCGGCCTCCTCCGCCGCCGTCTGCAGCCGGAAGACGTAGGCCTGCAGCTGCGCCTCGCGGGTCTGCTTGTCGTCGATGGCGGCGCGTACCGGATCCGGCAGGCTGATGGTGCGGATGACGATGTCGTCGGCATTGACGAAGTTGCGGCCGACCTCATCGCGGGCGAGCAGGACGGCCGCGTTGAGCAGGCCGCCGGCATTGGTGTAGATGTCCTCGGCGGTGTGCTGCGACAGCTCCCGGCGCAGCACCGACTCGGTCTGGGGCACGACCACGCGCTGGGCATACTCCGGTCCGATGCGCTGGTGCAGCAGCGGCAGCATCTCGGGCTCCGGCCGATAGCGGATGGCCAGCTCCATGTGTACCGGCAGCGCGCGGATCGACAACACATCGAAGCTGTGCATGACCACCTGCTTGCGCAGCTCGTAGCGGATCATGCGGTCCCAGGGCGGGATGATGTGCAGCCCCTCGGTGTAGGTGCGGTCGAGCTTGGTTCCGGTGAACAGCCGAAACAGCACGCCGCCTTCGCCGGGCTGGATCGAGATGAAGACGTGCCGCCACAGAACGGCCGCGCCGACCAACACCAGCAACAGCACCAGCGCGAGCAGCAGCAGCCGGGGCTTGAGCCAGCGCACCAGCGGCATCGGGCGCTCAACCGCCGGTGCCGGGTCCGGATCGGTGAATGCCTCGGGCTCGCGCGCCATGGGGCCGACCTCGGTCATTCAGCCGATGTCCGCTCGGCCGCCACCGGCCCCTGGTCGGCGCCGTCCGCGGATGCGGCGGCCCGTCTGCTCCATGGCCAACGCCCGGAGTGCCCGCGCTTGGTTAGGGTCTCGTCCTTCACCCGCAGGGCGAATTCCCGGCCGCGGGCCAGCTCGCGGCGCAGCCGCGCGCGCAGTGCGCCGATATCGGGTTGGCGCAGATCGCCGCCGTGCTCGAAGTGGTCGGTCAAGACCCGACCAACCGCATAGGTGACTGCGCCAGCGGTCACCGACAGCCCGCCGCTGCCCGCCAGCGAGCCGATGCCCGGGATCAGCTTGGCACCGGAACTCAGGCCCAACACGGTCGCCACCGGCGCCGTGCCGGCCAGCAGCGAGATGAGCATCGAGCGGACGTGGGTGGCGTTGTAGTCCAGGTCGTAGAGCTTGCACAGGGCCCTGATCATGGCCAGGTGATTGCCGAACAGGGCCGCCAGATCGAACGCCGGCACGGGCACCAGGCCGAGGGTCATCGAGGCCAGCACGTGGCTCTTGATTCGGTCCTCGGCCTTGAGGCGGCGCTCGCCGGCGATGGCCGCGTCGATCTCCGCTTGGGTGAAGCCCAGCACCTCGTCGTCGCGATGCGGGTCGGCGTTGGACCGCACCTCGGCGTTATCTCCCGGCGATGCATTCGGGTCCGTGTTGTCGATCATGGGCGAGCCTCGTGCAGATGGGGTGGCGCCGATGTGGATTCAGTTCGCGTTGCGCGGCGGGCGATCGGGCCGGCCACCCGGAAACGGGCGTCCGGCGGGCTGACCGGTCTGCATGGGACCAACGATGATCCGATACCGGTCGGCCGATTGATAGCGAGTATGCCATAGCGACGGGCGCCCCCGACCACCGATGGCGGCCGTCGGGGGTGCGCGACATTAGCGCTGGCAAACAAACTGTTCGCACTGCCAAGCGGTCGCATCCCACGCGGCGCCGCGGCTGTTAGGATAATCGCGTCCTTAGCATCGCGGGCCGGGATTTCGCCGGCTTGCGCAGCGCGGGGCACCGTTCGCCAGACTAAACCGTCTTCAGTCACCGCAATCGCCAACACCGATTAGGAGTCCGCCATGAGCACCGAGATCACCGCCGCCGCCAACCCCGGCAGTCTCGCCGCCGTCGGCACCGCCGCCAAGGCCTTCGTCCTCGTCCACCCCGTCAGCCTCTCCATCGCCGCCGGCGTCCTCTTGGGCGCGGGTGGCTACTGGGGGCTCCAGCGTCTGCTCGCCAAGCGCGCCACCGAGCCGCAGCAGGAGACGGCGGAGCCCGCTGCCGCCTAACCCCGAAATCCTTTTCAACCACCGCCTGTGACCCAAGCCATGATGCCCACGCCCACCGCCGGCCCCGAGACCTCCGCCAAACCCCGTTCGCGCCATCGCGCCGAGACGCCCGCAGCGCACTTGCTGGGCGCCGCCCTGCTTGTGTTGACGACGACGGCCAACGCCCAACCGCCCGAGCCGATAGCGGTGGTCGCGGGCGGCTCGGCGGTGGGCGCCGATGCCGCCGGCGCCGCGGCAACGGACAAGCTGTTCGCCGTCTACGACATGCCCGACCCCGACGCGCCTGCGGGCTGGAGCGGCAACGCCCAGCTCGGCTACGCGGCCACCACCGGCAACAGCGATACCAGCAACGTCAATGCCTCGGCGCTGGTCGCCTACACCACTTATCCCTGGCGCCACTACTTCCACGCCGACGCAAACTTCGGCGAGAGCAACGGCGTCACCGACACCGAGCGCTGGGCGGCCGGCTACAAGCCCGAATACTTCTTCACCAAGCGGACCTTCGCCTTCCTCTACCTCGGCTACGACCACGACGTGGTCGCCGACATCGATGCCCGCTATGCCGCCACCCTCGGCATCGGCCACGTCATCTGGCGCAACGACCGCAACATCCTCATCGGCGAACTCGGTGGTGGCTACCGCAAGACCGAGTACATCGGCAGCACGCCGAACGATGACGAATTCATCGGCCGCGCCGGGCTCACCTACAGCGGTCGCATTACCAACAACACCAGCTTCAACCAGGACCTGACCACGCTGATCGGCAGCAGGAACACCTACGTCGAGTCCGTCAGCGCGCTGCAGGTCTCCATGACCGACACCCTGGCCCTGAGCGTGAACTACACCGTGCGCTACAACAGCTTTACGCCCCCCGGCATCGAGGACACGGACACCTTCACCAGCGTCAACCTGGTGGCGGCGTTCTAGCCCGGATCGTTTAGGCATCGGCGGCTACGGCGTGCGATGCGCTGCGCGATTGGTACTTTGAGGAGCAATAACGGCGCTTCGCGCCGATGCCGGCACTCCCCGGCGCCGCTGCGCGGGGTCGGATGCACAATCGGCGGCAATCACACGATTTCGAGACTGCATCCAGCAGGGCCTCGAGGACGTTCAAGCCCGACGAAGACGCGCAGAGCCGGGCGCCGGCCCGGGGCGCCTCAGCTAACGCCACCGGCGGCCGCCGCCAACGCCCTTGCCTCGGCGATCCAGTCCTCGGGCTCGGCGGTGGGTGCCGCGCTCGATCCCGCCAACAGCCTGCGCAGCGCATCGGGCTCGGCGGCGGCCAGGCGCGCGAGGCTGTCGATGCCGCCGTCGGCGAGTAGCTGGGCGAAGCGCGGGCCGATCCCGCGGATGCGCTGCAAGGCCTTGATCTCGCGCCGTCGAGCCCCGTCCGGGGCCGGGGCGGATGGCGTATCCGCCACCTTAGGACGACCGTCGCCGGGGGCCGCATCATCCCCGATGTCGTTCTGTTGTTTGGGGATGTGCCCCGGCTCACCGACGATCTGCACCACCTGGCGCGCCAGGTCGCCGACCTCCGCCCGGAGCGGTGCCAGCGCCCGCTTGACCTGGCGCTGGGCAAAGCCGGCGCCGGCGGCGCCACCGCCGGCGGCCCCAACGGCGCCCGGCAGCAGCAGATCGAACACGCGCCCGAGCGCGGGCGCTGACGGCGAGCCGGCGCCGCTGGCCAGACCGGCGCCGGCCTTGGCCATCCCGGCCACGGCCAGTCCCTTGCCGAGCAGTAGGGCATAGACGGCCACGGCACCGGCGCCGGCGAGGGCGCCGGTGGCGGCGCCGATGGCGATGATGCGCAGTGCAGAAGGGGTCGAAGGGGTGGTCGCGGACATAGCATACCTCGCGGGTGGGTTCGTCTGCGCTCATGTTGCCAGCGCGCCGGCGCGCCGGACAGGGCCGCTTGGCGATGCACCCAATCTGTTTGGCGAAGATAACGCCAAGCCTCGCCATGGCGCTGTTGCGATCCGCCAGCGTACCCTATCCTGGCGACTCCGCCTTGAAGCAGCGCCGCGATCGCGCTGAAGGCCGTCGGCAAGCCCCTGGCCTGTGCCGACCCGCCCGTAGTCGCGACGCCCTCGTCAATCACCGGTCAATCAACCTGGGAATCCTCGATGACAGCGAGCAGCCAACACACCGACGCCACGCCGAACGATGCGGCCGATCACGATGAAGCCATGCCCGAGCAACGCCACGCCGCCGCCGAGCGGCTGGTGCAGCAGTACAGCCTGGGCGGCACGGCCCTCGGCCTGGTGCCGGTGCCGCTGCTGGACATGGCCGGCCTGGTGGCCGTGCAGCTAAAGATGCTGCATGGGCTGGCGCGCATCTACGAGATCGACTTCCGCGCCGATCTCGGCCGCTCCGCCGTGGCCAGCCTGCTCGGCGGCCTGCTGCCGACCACCCTTGCCCCGAGCATCGCGGCCAGTCTCGGCAAGCTCATCCCCGGCTTCGGCCAGCTGCTCGGTGCCGGCACCCAGGCCGTGGTCGGCGGCGCCGTCACCTATGCCGTGGGCAAGGTCTTCATCCAGCACTTCGCCGCCGGCGGCACCTTCCTGACCTTCGACCCCGAGGCGGTGCGGGACTACTTCGAGCAGCAGATCGAGGTCGGCAAGGCGCGGGTGCGGGCGCACAAGGCCGGTGAAGCCGCCGCAGACGCCGACAGCGGCACGTCGACGCGAGGGGAGTGAACCCAGCAAGGTCGGTCGAATCGGCACCGCACAGCGGCGCCAAGGCGCACAGGATCGCCAAGGGGGCGGCGACCGGCGTCTGCGCGCTGCTCGCGCTCTGCCTCGCTGCGGGCGCCGCTGCGGGCGCCGGCAGCGCGCGTATCGCGCTGCTGCGCATCGATCTGGCCGAGCAATCAGCCGGGATGCGGGGAGACGCGATCGGACGCGCCACCCTCGACACCTTCTCGGGCCTGGAACGGCGCTGGGACACCTATCTACACCAGGCCTTCGCCGCGGCGGGCGGCGATCCCCAGGCCCGCTTCGATCGACTGCTGGCGGCGCGCATCGCGCCGCTGCGCGCCCATGGGCTCGACGACGAGGACCGCGCCGAGGTCGATGGTCTGGCGGCAAGCTGGTCCCTGGTCGGCGGCAACCGGCTCGGCGACGGGTCCTTGTCCTATGACGAGCTGTGGGCGGCGCAGCTACTCGCCGACCTCGGCCTCACCGGCGGCGGGGTCGGCTTTGCCGTGTTCGCAGATGCCTCCGCCGACGGCGGCACCCTCGTCGGTCGCAACCGCGACGCCCTGGTCGCCGATGCCGTCGAGCCGCCGCGGGTCATCACCGTGCGCAACGACGGGCGCCGCCGTCGGGCGCTGATCGGCTTCGCCGGGCAGGTCGCGCCGGCCACCGGGCTCAACGACGACGGCCTGTTCCTGGCCCATCTGCCGGTCGCGCAATCGAGCCGCGGTGCGCCCACCGCGGCCGTCGGATTCGCCCTGAGCGGCGTGCTCGCGCGCGAGACGCAGGTCGGCCCGGCCGCCGGGGCGCTGGCGCGGCAACGCTTCAGCGCGGGCCAGGCGCTGCTGATCGCCGACCCGGCCCGCGCCGCCGTGCTGGAGCAGGCCGCGGGGGCGCGAGGGGCGCTGCGCACCGACACCAGCCCGGCACTGGCCGAGCTTGCCTGGAACCGCGAGGGCCAAGTCGCCGTTGTCGACTGCCTGGTGCTCCCGCGCTGGCGCGGCAACTGCCGGCAACTGCGCGACCGCTACCGCTGGCAGCGCCTGCGCAGCCTGGCCCGCTTTGGCGGCGACGGCCCGCGCGCGCGGCTCGACGATGTGGCGGCCATCCTGCTCGATACCGGCGGCTCACCCTACCCGCTGCGCGCGCCGGGCACGCGCGAGGTGTTGCTCTACCAGCCGCAGGAACAGGCGCTCTATCTGCGGACCTTCCCGCCGGGGACGCCCGCCGCCGCGCCCAGCACCCATGCGCGTCCATCGGCGGCAACGCTGCCGCTGTACCGCCCGTTCCAGATCGGCGCGGACGCCGCTGGCCAGCCCCGTTTACGCCGGAACTCCTGCTGATCTGGGTAGTGCTCGGGCTGCTTGCCGCCGCACTGGTCGTCATCCGGATGCGGCTGTGGATTGCACCGGACGACGAGCCATCGGGCTGAGGCCGCCCGCATCAAGGCGTGGACATCCAAACCGCCGTGAACCTTCAAGTTGGCTCGAGACAGGAGGTTGGTGGGGCCAGCGCGCAGCGGGACGTTGGGAGCGGAGCAACCCGGAGGCGTCGACAGGCTGCGGCTACACTCATCGCGAGATCAACGCCGAAAACGCCACCGAGGCGTGACGATGCTGCAACCCGCGCCCCATTCGACGTGCGCCTGCCCGTGGGCGACGAGCCCGATGACGCGATTGAAGACCTGGTGCAGCCGGACCTGGTCGTGGACTGCGACCCCGACGGCGACGATCGGGCAGTGCCCGATGGTGAGCGCTACCGCACCGGGTCCGCTCAGTACTTGACCGAGCAGCCGTAGGGCCGCGTCACCGGCTGTGCGACGGGGTTGCCGGCGGCGCGATCGGCCATGGCGGCGCGGACGTAGTTGGTGGCGCCTTCGATATCCGCCGGGTTGCTGGTGGGGCGATCATCGATGCCGCCCATGTAGACCAGCGTGCCCTGCTCGTCGATGACGAACATGTGCGGGGTGGTGCGCGCGGCGTAGGCGCGACCGATGGTGCCGTCCGGGTCCAGCAGCACCGCGGTCGGGGCGGCGCTGCGGGCGCTGGTCAGTTCGTCGGCCTCCGCCGGGGTGACATGCCCCTGCTTGCCCGGTGCCGACGAGATCACCGACAGCCAGGTGTAGCCGGCCTTGGTCGCCTCGGCCTGCAACGCCTGCATGTTGCCGGCGCCGTAGTGCTTCTTGACGTAGGGACAGTCGTGATTGGTCCACTCCAGGATCACCGGCGTGCCCTGCAGCGCCTCAAGGGTCCAGGTCTTGCCCCGGGTATCGGTGCCGCTGAAGGCCGGGGCCGGCTCGCCGACGCCGGGTGCGGCGGTGGCCATGGCCGACAACAGCAGCAAGGCCAGGCCGAGCAGCAGCGGGTAGCGTGGTTTGATCATGGTGTCATCCTCCTAAAGGTCGGTTGTTGATGGAGCGAACAGGTGAACTCAAACTGCGTGGTGGTTGATGAACCGCAGGGGCGCAATGGCCCAACAGACTGCTGCGGGAGTAGCGAGACCGTTCCCGACCTCAGCTCGCGTGCTGTCCCGTGTCGGCCCGGAGGCCGACCCTGCCGGGTCGACGCTGCCGCCGTAGACCGCGTGGCTCAGGTCCCCGGGAGGGTCGCCCTCCAGGGCGACAGGGCATCAAGCACGACCTGCTGAGTCAGGATCTGCGGCAGGACCCGAGGCTCCCCGTGCGGCGGGTAGAGCACGTAGATGGGGACGCCGCTGCGACCGAAACCCGCCAGATAGTCGGTGATGGCCGGGTCGCGGTTGGTCCAGTCGCCTTTCAGATAGCGCACGTCGGCGGCGGTCATGGCCTCGGCGACGGCATCGGTGCCCAGGGCCACACGCTCGTTGACCAGACAGGTGATGCACCAGGCCGCCGTCATGTTGACCAGCACCGGCTGTCCGCGATCTCGGGCCTCGGCCAAGCGGGCGGCGGACCAGGGCTCGGCCCGCGAGCCACCTTCGGCAACCGCAGGCGCCGAATCGAGGCGGGCGGCGCCGATGATCAGGCCCAATACCGCGGCCAGACAGGCGATGGCGAGCGCAACGGTCAGCCGGCGCCAGCCCCGGCCGGCGTTGCGTCCGCGCTCCAGCAGCCACAGGCCGAAGACGAGCACCACCGCGCCGATCAACAGCATGCCGACGCCGGTGGGGCCGGTCTGCACGCCGAGCACCCAGGCCAGCCAGGCGGCGGTGGCGTAGAGCGGGAAGGCCAGCACCTGCTTGAGCACCTCCATCCAGGCCCCGGGGCGGGGCAGCCGCGCCGCCAGCCCCGGGGCGAGGGCCAGCAGCAGAAACGGCAGGGCCAAGCCGAGCCCGAGGGTGAGCATGACCGCGACGGCGATATACCAGGGCTGGACCAGCGCATAGCCCAGCGCCGCCCCCATGAACGGCGCCGTGCAGGGTGCCGCCACCAGCGCGGCCAGCGCGCCGGTGACAAAGGCGCCCAGGTGGCCCTGATCCGCCGCGACCCCGGCACCGCCGGCCAGTCCCATCAATCGGCTGCCGATGGTCAGCCCGCCGGACAAGGCCAGCCCCATGACCAGGAACAGATAGGCCATCAGCGCAACGAACACCGGGGATTGCAGCTGGAAGCCCCAGCCGATGGCCGCGCCGGCGGCCCGAAGTATCAGCAGCACAGCGGCGACCAGCGCGAAGAAGGTCAGCACGCCGGCGGCGTAGCTGATGCCGTGAAGCAGTCGGGCGGCGGGACCGGCCCCGGCCTGGCGCGCCAGCCCCAGGGCCTTGATCGCCAGCACCGGGAAGACGCAGGGCATCAGGTTCAGGATCAGTCCGCCGATGAGGGCGAACAGCAATGCCGACGGCAGGGCCAACGCCGGCGTCGCGGCGGGCGGATCGGTCGCAGACCCCGCGGCCTCGATCCGGAACGCCCGCGACCCGCCGCCACTGTCCACGACGAGGACCCCCTCCAGCGTGTCGGATGGCGCCTCACCGGGGCGCAGCTGAAGCGTCAACGCCTCGTCGCCGAGCCGCCAGGGCTGATCGGCGGCATGGTCGATCAGCCCCCAGCGACCGGCGAAGAACCAGGCGCCGGTCATCGACTCGGGCAGATGCCGCGACGGCACGCTCAGCCGGACGCCCTCCCCTGCCCCCTCCAACTCCGCCAGGATCGGCTCGGGGGCCGGCATGCGCGCGCGGGCCGCGGCGAAGAGCGGGGGCGCATCCGCCCTGCCGCCGCCCGCCTGGCTGTCCACCACATCCAACGGGAGCGAGAACCGTCCCTGCTCCGGGATGCAGGCCTCCCGGCAGACCAGCCAGCGGGCATCGGCGTCGATGCGCAGCGGCTCCCCGACCGGCCAATCCTCGGGGATCTGCAACCGAAACAGATGCACCGCCTGGCCGGAATAGCCGTAGTTGGCCAGCGGCCCGACGCGGATGAGCGACGGCCAGGGCCAGCGCGTCGGTCCGATGGAGACGCCGGCGGGGAGCGTCCAGTCCACCTGCGGCGGCTCACCGGAGTCGCCGGGGTTGCGCCAGTACGTGTGCCAGTGGGGCTCAAGGTCGAAGACCAGCGCCAGATCCAACGCCTCGCCGGGCGAGGCAACAGGACGCTCGGCCATCAGGCGGGCCGTCAGGTGATCGGTCTGCACCAAGGCCTGACCACCAGTCGACGCCGCCGCGACGGCGGGGCCGAGCAGGACGCTGATCAGCAGCAGCAGGAGCAACGGAAATCGACGTGGGGGAAGATTCTGCATCCGGCCTAGGTGGCGGCCCGCGGCGCGCGTAAAAAGCCCTGCCGCGATTATCTCAACGCCGGCTCAGCCGTGTTGCCGTTGCCGTTGTCGTTGCCGTTGTCGTTGTCGTTGTCGTTGTCGTTGTCGTAATCGACCATCCGACAACGATGATCGCTGCCCCCGCTTGCCAAAACGCCGATCACGGCTTGTCGGTCCAAGCGCTAGGAGTCAGCGTTGGGGATCTTGCGCACCCGCTCGACCATCTCGTTCGCCCGCTGCGCCCGCGCGGTGCTCTCGATGACGACGCGGTCCACCGCGTGCTGGAACTTCAGGACGCTGAGATAGCCGCGCAACCGATCCGCGCCGATGAACCGCAGGCGTCGGCCGGAAGCAAGATGCAGGTCGAGGGTGGGCAGCGCGACCACCCGGGCCGACTCCAGGCGATGGGCGTGCTCAACCCTCGCCACGTCCCAGATATTCAGCACGCAATCATCACCCAACACCTCGAAGATGGACTGCAGGATCTGCGCCGCGCGGGCCGCGTGGCTCGGACTGCTGCTGTCGGTGTACAAATCGACGCTGACGACACCGAAATTGGAGGCTGTAGACGCGGCCATCGGGTTGCGGGGGTTGCCGGTTGTCGGGAACGGCCGTCCAGTATCGGAGTTCAGGATGGCGCCTGCAAGCGCTGGGAGCCTGTCCGACTTAGGGGGCCGCAGCGAGGGACAGGCGCCTAGTGCTTTGCCGCGAAACTGACGAGACCGGCGGCACCTGTGGGAGCGATTTGCAATCGCGACCGCCGCGACGCGGAAGATCGCGACTGCAAGTCGCTCCCACAGCGCCGGTGGCCTCGGGACTTCCGCAGCGCTGCACTAGAGCCCCAGTCGGCCTAGGCCAACGCCTGGACCGGCAGCAGCTCCACGCGCGGTGTCGCGCCGCCCTGCTCCACGGCCGGGACGGCGGCAGCCCCGGCATGCAGGATCGGCCGGACCTGGACCGTCCCCGCCGCCGCCAGCGCCAACGCAAGCTGGCAACGCCCGCCATCGAGCCGCAGCAGCAGACAGCGCCAATGCTCGGCCGGTGCCGGTGACTCGGCATCGACCTGCAGCGCGATGCGCGAGACCGCGGCCGCGTCGAGCCGGAACGCAAACCGATCAAGCCCCATGGCGATACCCAGGCCCCGCGCCTTGACGTAGGCCTCCTTCAGCGTCCAGAACGCATAGAAGCTCTCTGCCTCCGCCCGAGCCCCGCGGCGACCGGCGGCGGCGATGGCCGCGGCCTCGTCGGCGGTGAAGAAACGTTGGGCCAGGGCAAGACGGTCGCGGATCGGGCGTAGGCACTCCACATCGACCCCAACGGGGGCATGGCGGGTGACGGCGCAGCAGACCAGTCCGCGGGTGTGGCTGAGGTTGAAGCGCAGCCCGGTCGCCGCCGGCAGCGCCCCCGTGTCGACCTCGGGCCGGCCATGGTCGCTACGGCTGAATCGCCACTGCGCCGGTGCGATCGGGCACCACCGCGACAGGGCGCGCCGCAGCAAGACGTGGGCGGCGCTATAGGTCAGCCGATCCGCCTCCATGCGCAGGCGCGCCGCCCGGGTCTGCTCTTCGGCGTCGAGCACGTCGGCGGCGGCCGTCAGACGTGTCAGCGCCGCCGTGCCGGCGGCGATGTGCAGCTCCACCAAGTGCATCGCCAAAGACCCTAGGGCCGCGCCTGTGCCGGGTCGGACACCGCCTGCACCAGCAGCCAAGGCCGCACAACCACGGCCCAGACCACGGCATCGGCATCCAGCCATTCCCGGGCCTGGTCGTCGGCGACCGGACCGATCTCGCCGCGCGCCACCAGCGCCTCGACCGGGCCGGACTGGTCTTGGGTCATCCAGACCGCCAGCTGCACCAGATCGACGCCATCGGCGACCCGCATCGCGCGGCCCATGGCGAAAAAGCGCTGGAGCTCCCGCCAGGGGATCTTGGCGGTCTCGGTGGTGAGCTTGGCGTGGAGCAGTGCTGCGTCTTCGAGGGGCTCCTGCATGGCATTCGGACTCCGGGCGGGTGGTAGACGGGCCACAGTCTACTGGATTCGCCCCCTGATCCAGCACCCGATGCCTCGGCAGGATCGGCTTGCGCCTTTCCGGGCGATGGTTGAGACTCCGCCCGGCGCTTGATCGTGACCTTGACGCCTAGGAGCCTATCCGACCCAGGCTCGCATGGCGGTAAAGGCTGCCGACTCCAGGATCAACCATCTACCGGACCGCTGCCCATGCACCACCAAGCCCAGGCCTTCTGGATCACCGAGCCCGGCTGCGGCGAGATCCTGCCGGAGCCCCTGGACCCGCGCCTGCCGGCGCGCTGGGTCGAGGTGCGCACCCGCTTCAGCGGCATCAGCCGCGGCACCGAGGCGCTGGTCTTCCAAGGCCGGGTGCCGGTCAGCGAGCGCGAGCGCATGCGCGCCCCGTTCCAGCAGGGCGACTTCCCGGCCCCGGTCAAGTATGGCTACATCAGCGTCGGCGAGGTCGTCGGCGGCGACCCGGACCTGCGCGGGCGCACCGTCTTCTGCCTGCATCCGCACCAGACCCGCTATCGGGTGGCGCCGAGCGACGTGCATCCCTTGCCCGAGGGCGTACCGCCGGGCCGGGCGATCCTTGCGGCGAACATGGAGACGGCGGTCAACGGCCTCTGGGACGCGGCACCGCGCATCGGCGAGCGCATCGCCGTCGTCGGCGCCGGCACGCTGGGCTTCCTCTGCGCCTGGTTGGCGAGCCGCATCCCCGGCTGCGACCTGGAGCTGATCGACATCAACCCGCGCCGCGCCGAGACCGCCGCGGCCCTGGGCCTGCCCTTCCGCACGCCGGCGCAGGCCCGCGGCGACGCCGATCTGGTCATCCATACCAGCGCCAGCGCCGACGGCCTGGCCCTGGCCCTGGGCCTGGCCGGGTTCGAGGCCACGGTGCTGGAGCTGAGCTGGTTCGGCGACCGGGAGGTCGCCCTGCCCCTGGGCCAGGCATTCCACTCCCGCCGGCTGACCCTGCGCGCGTCTCAGGTCGGCGCCGTCGCCACCGCCCAACGCGCGCGCTGGGACTACCGCCGACGCATGGGGCTGGCGCTGTCGCTGCTCGCCGAGCCGGCCCTGGATGCGCTGATCACCGGCGAGGACCGCTTCACCGACCTGCCCGCGGCCATGGCCCGGCTGGCCGCTGACCCCGGGGACACCCTGATGCACCGTATCCGCTACGACTGAAGGTCCGCGGGCAGTCGCTGGACGCCCGCGCCTAGGCGTCGGCATCCACCGGCTCGGCGACCAGGTCGTGTTCGGTGCTGTCGATGACCCGGACGCGGCAGAAGTCGCCGGGGTCGATGTCCCAGGCGCCGGGGACGATGACGGTGCCGTCGATCTCCGGGGCATCGGCCTCGCTGCGGGCGACAAAGCGCTCGTCCTCCACCTCGTCCACCAGCACCGTCAGGGTCCGACCGATGCGCTCGGCGAGCTTGCCCCGGCTGATCTCGGCCTGGACGTCCATGAAGCGGGCCTGGCGCTCCTGCTTGACCGGCTCCGGGACCGGGTCGGGCAGGGCGTTGGCGGCGGCACCGTCCACGGCGGAGTAGGTGAAGCAGCCCACGCGGTCCAGCCGGGCCTCGCGCAGGAACGCCAGCAGGGTCTCGAAGTCGGCCTCGGTCTCGCCGGGGAAGCCGACGATGAAGGTGCTGCGCAGGGTCAGCTGCGGACAGAGGCCACGCCAGGCGGCCAGGCGGTCGAGGACCTTTTCGGTGGCCGCCGGGCGGCGCATGGCCTTGAGCACGTCCGGGCTGGCATGCTGCAGCGGCATGTCCAGGTAGGGCAGGATCAGACCGTCGGCCATCAGCGGGATCAGTCGGTCCACCTGCGGGTAGGGGTAGATGTAGTGCAGCCGCACCCAGGCCTGCAGCTCCCCGAGACAGCGGGCCAGCTGCTCGATGTCGGTGCGCAGCGGGCGGCCCTGCCAGAAGTCCGGCCGGTGGCCCAGATCGCGGCCGTAGGCGCTGGTGTCCTGGGCGATCACCAGCAGCTCGCGCACGCCGCCGTCTACCAGAGCGGCGGCGGCGTCGAGCAGCTCGCCGATGGGCCGGCTGACCAGATCGCCGCGCAGACTGGGGATGATGCAGAAGCGGCAGCGGTGGTTGCAGCCCTCGGCGATCTTCAGATAGGCATAGTGCGGCGGTGTCAGCCGGACCCCGACCCCCGCGGCCTCGCCCCGATCCGTCGCGGCGGCGCCCCGCGGCGTGCCGCAGCCGTGATCACCGGCATCCGGGGGCGGCGGCAGATGGGCATGGACGGCGGTCATCACCTCGGCGAAGGCCTGCGGGCCGGTGACGGCCAAGACCTCCGGGTGGACCTCGCGGATCAGCTCGGCGCGGGCGCCGAGACAGCCGGTGACGATGACGCGCCCGTTCTCATCCAGGGCCTCGGCGATGGCGTCGAGGGATTCGTCCACGGCGGCATCGATAAAGCCGCAGGTGTTGACGATGACCAGATCCGAGCCGGCATAGTCCGGGGCAATGGCATAGCCGTCGGCGCGAAGCTCGGTGAGGATGCGCTCGGAGTCGACGGTGGCCTTGGGGCAGCCGAGGCTGACGAAGCCGATGCGGGGTGTGCTCAACAGGGTCTCCGGGTCAGTGATCGGGGGGGGCGGGGCACCGCAAACGGCAGCTTTGGGCCGACCGGCGGGGGCCAACCCGGGGAAAATCGGAATGGCAATCCGAAAATACCCAGCAATTCGCTCTTGCTTTCCCTGGGCCATGGGCTAGGATTACGCGATCATAACCCCGACTAGGGGGTCGGTGGTCGAATCTCCCTCCCCTGCCCCAGCTTCCCATCCTGCCCCCGGAGCCCTGTCATGAAGTCCTGCAAGCTCTGCAAGCTCAGCCGCACCTGCAATGATCTGCCCGGCGTCTGCCTGCTCATCCCGCCGGTCACCGCCTTCGTCGTCGTCGTCTCCGTGGGCATGCTGTTCGTGACCCAAGAGGTCCTGGCCTGGTAGGCACCGCGCGGTCGCGCCCCGCGGTTCCTAAGGATCGGTTCAAAAACAAGTGGTGCAGACGCCCGCTCGCAGAGCCTTTTGATTGGCCGTTTCGTGGTTGCGTCTACACCACTTGTTTCTGAACCTTGACTAAAGATGAATCCCGCCGCACCCGGTATCCAGGCCGGCTCCCAAGTCCGCCTGCACCTCGCGGTCGAGCTGGACGACGGCACCGAGGTCTTGTCCAGCTTCGATGGCGAGCCGCTGCAGTCTTCGCGTCGGCGACGGCACCCTGGCAGCCGGTGTCGAAGAGGTCCTGATCGGCCTTGAGCCCGGTCCGCAGCAGCAGATCCTCGCCGACGGCGCCGCCCTGTTCGGTGCCCCCGACCCGGGCAACATCCACCTGATCGCCAGCGACGACCTGCCGGGGGACTTCCGGCCCGAGCCGGGCCAGGTCATCGCCTTCGCCGCACCCGGCGGCCAAGAGACCGCGGGCACCGTCGTGGCCGTCGAGCCCGACGGCGTGCGCGTCGACTTCAATCACCCGTTGTCCCGCCGCGGCGTTCGCCTGCGGGTCGAGGTGCTCGACGTCCGCTGAGCCTGGTGCAGCGCTGCGGAAGTCCCGCGGCCACCGGCGCTGTGGGAGCGACTTGCAGTCGCGATCTTCCGCGTCGCGGCAGTCGCGATTGCAAATCGCTCCCACAGGTGCCGCCGGTCTCGTCAGTTTCGCGGCAAAGCACTAGGGGGCGCCCTCCCCCGAACTTGATACGCGCGCTTGGTTGATCATCCGTATGCCCCCCAGGTCGCTGCGGTTGGACCGAGACCCGACCGGCCTCAGGACATTTTCCGTGTCGCACCCATCTGCGCAGCAGCACGCTCGGGTATTCGGGATTTCCCCGGCTCCCGTCGGCCGCCTCGGCTGCTAGAATCGGCGCCAAGTCCAAACCCCCTGCCCCCGAGTATCTGATGGAAATTACCGTTGCCAACCCCCGCGGCTTCTGCGCCGGCGTCGACCGTGCCATCGAGATCGTCGAGCGCGTGCTCACGCTGTTCGAGCCGCCGATCTATGTCCGTCACGAGGTCGTCCACAACCGCTACGTGGTCGAGGACCTGAAGGCCCGCGGCGCGATCTTCGTCGACGACGTCGCCACCATCCCCACGGGCGCGGTCTGCGTCTTCAGCGCCCACGGCGTCTCTCAGCAGGTCCGCGAGCAGGCCGCCGGCCGCGGCTTGCGCATCTTCGATGCCACCTGCCCACTGGTCACCAAGGTCCACCTGGAGGTCGCGCGCCACTGCAAGGCCGGCGCCGACGTCATCCTCATCGGCCATCGCGGCCACCCCGAGGTGGAAGGCACCCTGGGCCAATGCCAGGCCGACGGCGGGCGGATGCACCTGATCGAGCGTGCCGACGAGGTGGCGGCGCTCAGGCTTCGCGACCCCGACAACTGCGCCTACGTCACCCAGACCACCCTGTCCCTCGACGACACCACCGCCATCGTCGCGGCGCTCAAGGAGCACTTTCCGAACATCAAGGGGCCGAAGAAGAGCGACATCTGCTACGCCACCCAAAATCGCCAGGACGCGGTGCGGGGGCTGGCCGCCGACAGCGACCTGCTGCTCGTGGTCGGCTCGGCCAACAGCTCGAACTCCAACCGGCTGCGGGAGTTGGCGGAGAAATCCGGCCTGCCGGCGTACCTGATCGACGGCGCCGATGACATGGACCGCGCCTGGCTCGACGGCCGCCCGCGGATCGCCCTGACCGCCGGCGCCTCGGCACCGGAGCTGTTGGTGCAGCAGGTCATCGACCGGCTGCGGGACTGGGGTGCCACCGACGTTCGGCAGCAGACCGGCGTCGAGGAATCCGTCGTCTTCGCGCTACCCAAGGAACTGGCCGACAGCGCACCGCAGACGGGCGCCTAAGTCAAGGTTCAGAAACAAGTCAAGGTTCAGAAACAAGTGGTGCAGACGCAACGACGAAACGGCCAATCCAAAGGCTCAG
This sequence comes from uncultured Gammaproteobacteria bacterium, assembly GCA_942491465.1. GTDB lineage: Bacteria > Pseudomonadota > Gammaproteobacteria > Chromatiales > Chromatiaceae > CALOBA01. The sequence continues at coordinate 99,926 of CALOBA010000072.1, read as the reverse complement.
CGAGCGGGCGTCTGCACCACTTGTTTTTGAATCGATCCCAAGTGGTGCAGACGCAACCCCCCAAACGGGCAATCCAAAGGCTCAGCGAACGGGCGTCTGCACCGCTTGTTTCTGAACCGATCCTAAGCCCGTTGTTCCTCCTATAGATATTGGCCAAAAGCGAGCATCCATGAGCGACATCCTGATCATCGGCGGCGGCGTCATCGGACTGATGACCGCCCGCGAGCTGGCCGAGGCCGGCGCAAACGTCACCCTGGTGGAGATGGGCAACACCGGCAAAGAGGCATCCTGGGCCGGCGGCGGGATCCTCTCGCCGCTCTATCCCTGGCGCTATGCAAGCTCGGTCAATGCCCTGGCGGCCTGGAGTCAGCAGGTCTACCCGGACCTGTGCCAGGCCCTGTTCGACGAGACCGGCATCGACCCCGAGCTGCGCCGTTCCGGGCTGTTGATCCTCGACAGCGAGCAGCATGACGTGGCCCTGGCCTGGGCCGAGCGCGAGGGCGTCACCCTGGAGGTGCTCGACCGCCCCGCCTTGGCCGACAAGGAGCCGGGGCTTGGCCTGCACCACGACGGCTGCCTGTGGATGCCCGAGATCGGGCAGATCCGCAACCCCCGCCTCGGCAAGGCCCTGCGCAGCAGCGTCGTCAAACGCATCCGCCTGCGCGAGCGCGAGGAGGTATTGGACCTGCAGATCGTCGACGGCAAGGTCCGCGGCGTGCGCACCGCCGATGGCGCGATCGAGGCCGACCAGGTGGTGATCTGCACCGGCGCCTGGACCGCACAGCTACTGGAGAAGATCGGCCGCAAGCCCGAGATCCATCCGGTGCGGGGACAGATGATCCTGTTCTACGCCAAACCCAGCCAGATCCGCCACCTGACGCTGTACCGTGAGCGCTATGTCATCCCGCGCGCCGACGGTCGCGTGCTCATCGGCAGCACCCTGGAAGAGGCCGGCTTCGAGAAGAGCACCACCGCCGAGGCCAAGGAGGAGCTCTACCGCATCGCCGTGGAGATGTTCCCGCTGCTCAAGCGCACCCCGATCGAGGACCACTGGGCCGGCCTTCGCCCCGGCTCCCCCAGCGGCATCCCCTACATCGGCCCCTACCCCGAGGTCGAGGGCCTGTTCATCAACGCCGGCCACTTCCGCAACGGCCTGGTCACCGGCCCCGCCTCGGCCAGGCTGCTCGCTGACCAGCTCCTCGGCCGCGAGCCGATCCTGCCCGTTGCCCCCTACGGCCTGGACGCCCCCCGCGGCTCAGACCTCAACGCTTGACCTGGAAGCCCACCGCTTCGACCGCCCCGGCAAGGCTGCCGGCGTCCAAATGGCCGCCGCGCACCAGCACCCGGCCCGAACCGAGGTCCGGGGTCGCGGCCTCGACGCCGTCGACCTGCTCCAGGGCCTTGCGGACGCTGGCGACGCAGTGCTGGCAGGTCATCCCGTCCACCTCCAGCAACAGCTCGCCGCGCCCGGCCTCGGGCTCCGGGGCGCGCCAGGCGCGCAGCCGCCGCAGCATCAGCCAGCCGAGCAGGCCGATCAGGATCAGGGCGGACAGCGTCCCGAGCCAGCCGCTGCCGTGCTCGTGGGTGCCGGCGACCGTGACCGAGATGCTCCAGAGCGCATCGAAGACCAGGGCCAGGCCCAGGCTCATGCCGATGACCGTGCCCAGGTAGATGCCGAGCACGCGCCCGCCCAGGGTGCGGTAGACGGCGCCGATGGTGGCCAGGTTGGTGGCCGGCCCGGCCATCAGAAACACCAGCGCGGAGCCCGCCGGCAGCCCGGCGGCGATCAGCGAGGCGGCGATCGGCACCGATGCCGTGGTGCAGACGTACAGCGGCAGCGAGATCGCCAGCACCACCAGCATCCCGAGCATGCCTTGGGACCAGGCCTGGCCGGCGAAGAAGTCCGGCGGCGTCAGCGTCGTCAGCAGGGCCGCCGCGAGCACGCCGGCGATGAGCCACAGGTCGATGGCGCCGAGCAGGTCCACCAGGGCGTAGCGGGCGGCGCCGACCAGGCCCTCGCGTCGGCGCTGCGCGTCCTCGGACTGGTGGGCGAAGCGGCGGTCGTCGCCGTCCTTGACCCAGCGGTTGGTCAGCGCCCCGCCCACCAGACCGGTGATGAAGGCGGCGACGACCTTGAAGATGGCGAACGGCCAGCCGAGGAACGCGGCACTGACCAGGATGGAATCGACGCCGGTCTGCGGCGTGCTGATCAAGAAGGCGCTGGTCGCCCCCGGCGAGGCCCCGTCCCGGCGCAGACCGAGCGCGGTGGGGATGACGCCGCAGGAGCACAACGGCAGCGGCACGCCGAGCAGCGACGCGCGGACCACGCTGGCGAGGTTCGGGCGATTGAGCCCGCGGTAGATAAAGTCCACCGGCAGGTAGACGTGCATCAGGCCGGCGATGAACAGACCGAGCAACAGCGAGGGCGAGAGCTCCAGCAGGATCTGCCAGAGGTCGGTCAGGTAGGTGATCAGCATGGGGCGTCGGCGGGCGATAAGGGGTTGGGCGGGAGGCCTGCGCCGGTCTCACCGCAATGGACGCCGGAATCAGGCGATTGCCGGAAACTTTCATACCAGATGACGCAGGATTGACGTTCGCCTTCAAGGAGGGATGGAGGGAGCATAGCGCGCTATGCGACCGCCAGCCCGACGCCGAAGGCGGGCGTCAAGACAAGTCAGATGGTATGGAGGTTGACAGAAATCGCCTCAGTACTCCTGCGCCTAGCGCTCCTGCTCCTTCTTGTGGGAGTCGTACATCAGCCCGCCGATGGCGCCGGCGCCGGCACCGATCAGGGCGCCCTTGCCGGCATCGCCGCTCAGCGAGCCGACGGCGGCACCGGCGGCGGCGCCGCCGGCGGCACCGGTGGCGGTGCGCGAGGCGGTGGTGCCGCCACAGCCGGTGATGCCGATCGCCAGCGTCAGGGCCAGCAGGGAGGTCAGGGAAATGGTCTTCATGAGCGTGTCGCTCCTCGGTTGGCGGGGGTCTTGGCAGGGCCGCGGTCGCGGTCCGGTGGGCGGGGACGCCGAGCAGCCCTGCGGCCGTCGGCGCCCCGTCCAAGGTTAGTCGATATTGCCTTTTTGGTGCTGATCGAATAGGTAACCGCCCACCGCGCCGGCCCCGGCGCCAATCAGCGCGCCGGCGCCGGCGTTGGCGCTGAGGGAGCCGATGGCGGCACCGGAGGCGGCGCCGAACAGGGCGCCGCTGCCGGCGCGGGAGCCGGTGGTGCTGCCGCAGCCGGCAAGGGTCAGGACCGCGATCAACGAGACGGGGATGGCGATGCGCTTCATCTTGAGAATCTCAGTAAAGTCATATGGTTGCGGCCTTCGGCAGGGCGCCTGGGCCGCAGACGGCGAGCCGACGGCTACTTGCAGGGATACGTGTCGGCGAGCGCGCGGACCAGGCCAACCACCGGCGGCTCGTTCATCAGCTTGGCGTTGCCCTTATTGGCCTCGGCCCAGCTGAGAAAGGCGGCGCGACCATCGGCAATGGTGGCGTCCTTGCCGTAGCAGACCAGTCGCTTCATATGCTTGCGGTCGCTGATGGCGTCGTGGTACTGCACCGTCGCCTCGATGAAGCCGCGGCAGGCGAACGAGGTGGCGATATATTCGGCGGCGCTCGCGGGCGTGGAGCAGACCTGGTAGAGGTCTTCGGTGGTGTCGAAGGCAAGGTCCTCGTCCTGGACGGCGAGGGCGGGGCCGGTCAGGGCAAGGGTCAGGGCGCCGGCGGCAATGGCCGGCGAGAGGCGCAGCGTAACGGGCATGGGTAGACTCCTCGTCGATCGCCCATGATGGGCGTTTGGGGTGGGAAATGGGGTCCGGCGGCCGAGGTCTCCAGCGCGCATTCCGGCGTCGGCGGCGGGAGGGCGTGCCGACGCCGCCGCCGAGGTCCGGCGTGGCCATAGTCAAGGTTCAGAAACAAGTGGTGCAGACGCAACGACGAAACGGCCAATCCAAAGGCTCAGCGAGCGGGCGTCTGCACCACTTGTCTTTGAATCGATCCATAGGGTGCCCGCGCGGGGCCGAACCGTAGCGGATTCTAGCACCGCGCGCTCGACCTGCGCCGCGTGGCCCGGCCTGCGCGCGGGAGGCGTCATCAGGACCCGGCGGCGACCTCGGCCAGGCCCGCCTCCAACGTCGGATAGCGCAGCGACAGGCCAAGCGCGTCGAGCAGGCGCCGGTTGCTGAGCCGGCGCGACTCGCGCATGTACGAGAGCATCCCCGGCGAGAGCTGGCCATCGGCCGCCGCCAGCGGGATCTGCGGCGGTCGCGGCAGGCCGACCCGGTCGGCGATCTTGAGGAAGTAATCCGTCATCGTGCTCGGGTGGCCGTCGCAGACGTTGTAGGCGGCACCGCTCGGGGCCCGATCCATGGCCGCGATACAGATCTCGACCAGATCGTCCACATGGATGCGGTTGGACCAGGGCGCATCCTCAAGACGGACCAGCGGCTGGCCGCTCTTGATCCGCGCCAGCGGCAGCCGGTCCGGGCCGTAGATCCCGGACACGCGCAGGATCACCAGCTCGGCGCCGCTGGCCTCGCTCCAGGCGCGCAGCCGCTGCTCGGCATCCAGCCGCCGAAACGAGCGATCCGCCAGCGGCTCCAGCGGCCAGGACTCGTCGACCCAGGCGCCGCCGCAGTCGCCGTAGACCCCGGTGGTGCTGATGTAGACCAGCCGGCGCGGGTGGCCCTGTCGCGCAAAGGCATCCACCAGCCGCGCCGTCAGCGGGTCCTCGCGCCCCTCCCCCGGCGGCGGGGCGAAGTGAAACACCCGCTCGGCGGCCGTCGGCAGGGCGCCGAGATCGCCCTGCTCCAAGTCCAGTGCCAGAACGTTCGCGCCGGCATCGGCCAGCGCCCCGAGCGGGCCGGGTCGGCGCGCGACGCAGGTCAGCGTCTCGTCCGGCCCGAGCCGGGCCCCATGGTCTTCGTGGTTCAAGAGCCGGCCGGCCACACGTCGGCCGACATCGCCGCAACCCAAGATCAGCATAGTCAGTGTCTCCCCGCCCCGCAGCAATCGGAGCTGAAGTGTGTGCTCTTAGTCGGAGTCGTGGTCTTCGTTGTCGTTGTCGTTGTCGTTGTCGTTGTCGTTGTCGTCGAACATCCGCGCGGCACCACCCATCGACAACAGCAACATCGCAGCGGGCGCCTGCGCAACATCCACCTGGTTGACGACGGCCCTTCGTTCAGCCCCACCATCGCGGCCTCAGGCCGCCCCCCCCAGCGGCCCATCTAGTGCAGCGCTGCGGAAGTCCCGAGGCCACCGGCGCTGTGGGAGCGACTTGCAGTCGCGATCTTCCGCGTCGCGGCAGTCGCGATTGCAAATCGCTCCCACAGGTGTCGCCGGTCTCGTCAGTTTCGCGGCAAAGCACTAGCCAGGCTATTTCATGAATCTAACGCGAAGACGCGAAGACGCGAAGGAAACAAGCCCCTTGGACAGGTTCTTCAACGTGATGCGTCGTTCGCGACAAACAGTCACGCCGGTCAACGATTGCCCACAAGACCTCTAAATCTTCGCGTTCTTCGCGGCTTCGCATGAAACATTCGGGCCTCATCTTGCCTGCTTACCACACCGGGTGCCAAGCCGGACGCAGCGCCAATGACACCAACGCCGGCGCAGGGCTCGCTGGATCAGCCTTGATTCGAGTGGGCGATTCCCCCAGCATGACGCCTCGGTCCACGCATCGAATCCCAACCACGGTCCCCAAGCCCATGTCGTACATCATCAAGACCGAGCCCGCCGGCCACCAGTTCAGCGTCGAGCCCGACGAGACCATCCTCGCCGCGGCCATGCGCCAGCAGATCGCCCTGCCCTACGGCTGCCGCAACGGCAGCTGCGGCAGCTGCACCGCCGCGCTGGTCGACGGCCGGGTGGACTATCCCGGCGGCAAGACCGAGGCCCTGGCCGGTCAGGCCGCCGGAGCCTGCCTGACCTGCCAGGCGGTGCCCCGGGCAGACTGCACCTTGCGTGTGGCCGAGCTGGAGGACGGCACCACGGTGACCCCGCGCATCCTGCCCTGCCGCATGGAGGCCCGCGACTGGCTCAACCACGACGTGCTGCGGCTGCGCCTGAAGCTGCCCGAGGGCCAGCGCCTGGCCTACCGCGCCGGGCAGTATCTGGAGATCATCCTGGGCGACGGTCGCCGCCGCGCCTTCTCCATCGCCAACCCGCCCCATGACGATGCCCAGATCGAGCTGCATGTGCGCCGGGTCCCCGGCGGCGAGCTGACCGACCGGCTCGTGGACCAGTTCCAGGACCGCGGGATCCTACGCATCCAGGCCCCCCTCGGCACCTTCGTGCTGCGCGAGCACTCGACCCGGCCGGTCCTGTTCGTCGGCGGCGGCACCGGCTTCGCACCGATCAAGGCCATGATCGAGCATGCCCTGCACATCGGCATCGACCGGCCGATGGCCCTGTACTGGGGCGCCCGCGCCCGCCACGACCTATACCTATCCGACCTGCCCGCGCAATGGGCCGACACCATCCCCGGCTTCCGCTATGTCCCGGTGCTCTCCGAGCCGGACGCGGACTGGGACGGCCGCACGGGTTATGTGCACGAGGCCGTCGTCGCCGACCACCCCGACGTCGCCGACTACGACGTCTATCTCAGCGGCCCGCCGGTCATGGTCGAGGCCGGCCGCGGCGCCTTCGAGGCCCTGGGGCTGAGCATGGATCACATGTTCTCCGATGCCTTCGAGTGGGCGGCGGATCGTCGCAGCGGGGGTTAGGAAGAATTCAGAAACAAAGTGAACATGTCAGCTCGTTGTCGTTGTCGTTGTCGTTGTCGTTGTCGTAATCGTCGTCGGATGCTTGATTGCGACAACGACACGACACGACAACACGACACGACACGACACGACACGACACGACAACGACAATGAACGGGGCCTCAGCACACTGCAACTTGCGGCAACAAGACCCTGACAAAGGTCTGCTAAGGCTTCGGCACCGACAGTCCTGGTGCCCTCGCGGCCAACGGCTGCCCCCCACAAAGGCGCATTGCCGGCTACCATTGAAGCGGTGTTCAGCCCATGACCGAGCGGGTAGCGATCGATGCGTGCAACGACAACAAGACTTGTGGCGGCCCTCGTCGGCGTCGGCCTAGTGGCGATGACGGCGACGGCCACCGCCGAGATCCACCAATGGCGGGATGCCGACGGCCAGGTCCACTTCGGCGACCGCCCGCCGGCCGATGCCGACGCCGAAGTCATCGAGGTGCGGCCCAACGTCTACGCCGCCCCGAGCATCGAGGGGCTCGCCGATCCGAGCCTGCGCCCCGGGCGGGTGGTGCTCTACAGCGCCCGGTGGTGCGGGGTCTGTAACCACGCCCGCGACTATCTGCGCGCCAACAACATCCCGTTCGACGAATACGACATCGAGCACAGCCGCAAGGGCCGCCGGGACTACAAGCGGCTCAAGGCCAAGGGCGTGCCGGTGATCCTGGTCGGCGACCGGCGCATGAACGGCTTCTCGGCACGAAAGCTGGATGCGATGCTCCAGCCCGAGCCGCCGGCCCCCGCGCGCTGATGCCCGCCGGCGTCCCGATCTGCGCCAAGCCGTCTGACGACCATGCCTGCGGCGTCGCGCCGGGCCCCGCCCCCAGCCCCCTGAGGCCACGATGACACAACAACCACCAAGGCTCGCCGATCTGGACACCGTGCCCTGGAGACGCCTGCGCCATGTCCGCGGCCCGGCCGATGACACGCCGCTGCGGCTGCGCGCCCTGCTCGCACCGGATCAGCAGACCCGCGAGCCGGCCCTGCGGACCCTGGAGGACACCCTCTGCCACCAGGACGACCAGATCAGCGAGGCATCCCTCGCCGCCGTCCCGTTCCTGTTCGAGCTGATCGCCTGGCCCGAGATGCCCCAGCGTGGCGAGCTGCTCGACCTGCTGATCTGCATCACCTACGGCAACGGCTGGTTCCAGGCCGCCGCCGAGCTGTCCGCCATCCACCAGGCCTTCGACCGCAGCAGCATCCATCGTCACCTCAACCAGGAGGGCACGCTGCCGGCCCGCATCAACGCCGTCATCGCCGAGCGACAGGACCGGATCGCGGCGCTGCTCGACGATGCCGACGTCGACATCGCCTTCGGCGCATTCCAACTGGTGGAGGCCCTGCCGCGGCGCGAGCCGATCCTGCGCGCGGCCCTCGATCGCTGCCTCGAGCGCGACGACGCGCCCGACATCCGCGCCGCGGCCGCCGCTGCCGTGGCCGCATCCGATGACCCGCACGCCATCGCCCGGCTGCGCGACCGGCTGCCGCGGGAGCCCGGGCCGCTGGCCCGGCTCGCCTTGACCATCGGTCTGCTGCTGCACCACCAGCCGGTGGACGCCTCGGCCCTCGACCTGGCCTTGGACGCCGTCGCCGGCCGCTCCGCGCAGCTGCTCAGCGACTACAACCAACTGCCCTGCTCACTCGGCGCCGCCGCCCTGTTCGCCGTCATCGCCGAGCGCTATCCCGCGGCCGCCAGGGCCCGCCTCGACGCCCTGATCGACGCCTGCTCGCGCGAGGTCTACCTGGCCGACTACGAGGCCGCCGGCCTGCTCTATCTTGCCACCGCCGGCCAGGGCGCCCGCCTCGCCCCCGGGGAGCCGCTACCCGAGCAGCGCCGCGCCATCGAGACCGTTGCCTGTGCCACCTGGGCAGGCCACCCGTTCGAGCGCATCCGCGGCGAGAGCCCCGTCCCACGGCTGCAGCAGGTCCTGCGCGCATTCGAGCTGCCGGACGACATCAACGGCCTGCGCGAGCGCCTCGGCTACCCGCCCCAGGCCGACGCGCTCCCGGCCAGCGGGCGCTGAGTAAGGATTCAAAAACAACCGGAACATGTCGATGCGCCCCCCCTCGCCCGACAGTCTGTAGGGCAGATCAGCGATCGCGCATCCGCCGCCCCCGTCGAAGTCCCGCTTCCAAGCTGCGCAAGTAGCGAGACCGTTCCCAACCTTAGCTCGCGTGCTGATCCGTGTCGGCCTGGAGGCCGACGCTCCCGGGTCGACGCTCCCTCGTCGACGCTTCCTGAGCCGACGCTCCCGCCGTGGCCCGCATTGGACGGGGTGGCCGGGGATTCCCGGGAGGGTCGCCCTCCAGGGCGACACGTAGTCGCCGCGCTTGGGAGCAGCGGCGTCTCGCCGCTGAGCGCCCGCAGGGCGGGCGTGTCGCCGACGGCTGCGCATAGTCGACGGCGGCGGGACGCCACCGCTCCAGGGCGGCGGGACGCCGCCCCTCCCATGACCCTAGTGCTTTGCCGCGAAAATTCCGAGACCGCCCGTAGCTGTGGGAGCGATTTGCAATCGCGACCGCCGCGACGCGGAAGTCGCGACTGCAAGTCGCTCCCACAGCACCGAGTGGGCATGCCGGCGGTCTTGGGACTTCCGCAGCGGTGCACTAGAAAAGGCGGTTGACCGCTCTGAGGCAAACTCAAGTATCTGTTTTTCCAGTAATGACTACCAGTACCGGAGCTCACCCATTGGGTGAAGGCCGCTACGACCCCGAGTGCACGCCCCGCGCGGCCCCTGGCCTCTGACAACGCGTTGGAATCCAATGACCATTCCGCCTCCTTGTGCCTCGCCAGGACCCACGCGGGACGCACCCTCGAGGCCGTTCAACTGCTCTTTCTAGGATGACCGCCGCGACGGGGATCGCGGCTGGAAGCCGCTCCCACGGCGGACGATTCCCAGGGGTGGGCGGCGGGGCTCAGGGCAGCGCCGCGCGCAGCTCGGCGGCGATGGCGTCGAGGGGCTCGGGCAGCGGTGGGGGGGCGGGGTCGGTGCCGGCGGCGATGGCCTGGAGGAAGGCGGCGTAGGCGGGGAGCGGGTCCGGGTGCTTGGCGAGCTGGGCCAGGGCCTCGGCGGCGTCCGGGGGCAGGGGCTGGCCCTGGGTGCGGGCCTGGTAGACGGCCTGGGCCAGGGCGGTGAGGGCCTGCAGCAGCTCGCGGTGGCGGGGGTCGGCGGGGTCGATGGTGGTCGGGCCGGTGTGGTCACGCTGGTCGCCACCCTGGTCGCCACCCTGGTCGCCATCGTCGCCACGGGCGCGGCGCTGCATCTCGGCGCGCTTGGCCTCGGCCTTGGCCTGCCACTGGTCCGCGGTGGCGGCGTCACCGCGGGCGCGGGCGATGTCGGCGAGGCTGGCGTAGACCTTCCAGGTCTCCGGGTGGTCCAGCGGCTCGTAGATCGCCAGGGCCTGCCGGGCCTCGGCCTCGGCCCGGTCCAGGTCGCCGCGCAGCCGGTGGAGTTGCGAGAGCTGGCCGTGGGAGGCCGCCGCGCCGAGCTGGTTGTCCATCTGCTGCTTGATGGCCAGGCTGGCCGCGATCTCGGCGATGGCGGCGGCGAGCCAGCGCTCGCGCTGGTTGCGTTGCGGCCCGTCGCCGTCGCTCGGCAGGGCCTGGGCGCGGCGCTGGAACAGGATGCCGAGGTTCTGGCGCGTGGTGCCGATCTGGCGCTGGTCGGCCTCGATCCCATCACCGGGGGCCTCGGCCAGGGCCAGGGCCTTGCGGTACCAGGCCTCGGCCGGGTCCAGGCGGTCGAGGACCTGTTCGGCGCTGCCGAGCAGGTCGCAGGTCTGCATCTCGCCGCCCCGGTCGCCGGCCTGCTGGAAGAGCCGCAAGGCCTGCTTCAGCGTCTCGACGGCGGTGGCGGCGCGACCGGTCTGCCGTTGCAGGATGCCGAGGTGCTGCGTGAAGGCGCCCTGCAATTCCAGGTCGCCGACGCGCTCGGCGGCGGCCAGGGCCTCGCCATAGCGGGCCTCGGCCTCGGCATGGTGGCCGGCTGCCATCAGGATCGCGGCGGTCTGGCCCAGGCCGGTGGCGACCTCGCGGTCCCGGCCCAGGGCACGGTTGATGGCCAGGGCCTCGTCCGCGGCGGCCAGGGCCTGCTCGGTGCGGCCCAGGGCGCTGAGGGCATTGGCCAGGTCGCCGAGGGCCGCGGACAGGTTGCCCTGCTGGCCCTCGCCGAGGGCGCGATAGGCGTCGATGGCCTGGGTCAGCGGGTCCAGGGCCAGGTCCGGGCGGCCGGCGTGGAGCAGGATGCGCCCGCGATAGAACCGGGCCATCGCGCGCTGAAAGTCCAGCTCGCCGTCGGCCCAGGCGGCCTGATCGATGGAGGCGCCGCCGTCGGCGTCCGCGAGCCGCCGCTCCAGGTCCAGCACCGCGTCCAGGGCCGCCTGGGCCTCGCCGCGGGTGAACAGGCTCCAGGCGTGGTCGCGGATCGCCGCGCAGGCGGCCCCGTCGAGCCGGTCCGCCGGCATCCGCGCGCGGACCTGCTCCACCAGGCGGTCGCGCTCGCGCAGCCGGCCGGCCCGCTCCAGGAAATCCGCAGCGTGTCGCCCAGCATTGCGCCATCCCGATGCCGCCCGGCCGCGAAGGCGAGGTCCAGGGCCCGGCGCAGGTTGGCCAGCTCCAGCCGGGTCAGGGTCATGCCGGCGGCGGGTTGGGAGCCGCCGAGCGCCCCGTCGATCATTCGCCTGACGCCGAGATACACATCGATGAAGCGCCCGGCCCGCGGGTCGTCGGCGGTTGAGGGGGCGGCGGGCGGGCCGGCGGCGTCGGCCAGGGTCGGGTGCAGCTTCAGATAGGGGGTGTTGTTGATCTGGATGCCGACGTCCTCGACCCGCAGCAGGGCCGTGGCCACCAGCTCGGCGCGGATGCCGGCCCAGTCGGCCTCGGCCAGCTCGGCGAAGGCGAGCAGGAACCGCTCGAACATCCCGCCCTGGAACCAGCCGAGCCAGGCCAGGGCGTCGCGGGCGGGCGGGGTCAGGCGGGCGCGGGAGAAGTCCAGCGAGGCGAGCAGGGATCGGTTGCGGCCTTCGCCGTGGCTCGGGTCTTGGAACTGGTGCAGCCGGGCGGCGAGGTCGGTGCGGATGGCCTCCGGGGTCAGGTCCTTGAGGTGCGGGGCGATCAGCTCGATGGACAGGGGGTGGTCCTCCAGCCGGTCGAGCAGGGCGTCCATGGCCGGGCGGGCGTAGCCGGGGCGGTCGAGGTCGATGGCCCGGCGCTCGATGGCGGCGCGCAGCAGGTGCAGGGCGTCGGGGCGGGAGAGGCCGGCCAGGTGCAGCTCGGCGATGCCGTCCAGCGGGGGGTCGGTGGGGCGGCAGGTGACCAGCAGGCGGCCGCCCAGATGGCCGGGGTCGTCGCAGTCGGTCAGCTCGCGGTGGAGGCGTTGGAGGTCGGGGAGGAGGTCGGTGGTTGGGAGGGCTGCGCTGCTTGGGAGCGCCGGCATCTTGCCGGCGTCTTCGGCGTCGCTGGGCTTCGCCGACGTCGGCAGGATGCCGACGCTCCCAGTCGCCGGCAAGATGCCGGCGCTCCCAGTCGCGGCGCTCCCGTCCTCGGCGCCGGCATGGGCGGTCCACACCGGCAGCACGGATTCGAAGTTGTCCCAGACCAGCAGCACGCGGTGGGTCTGGAACAGGCCCACGGCCTCGGCCCATTGGTCGTCGGGGCTGAGGCTGGCGAAGGCGTCGCCGCCGAGGCGCTCGCCGATGAGCTGGACCACGGCCTCGGCGCCGGCCTGGGTCTCGAAGCTGTGGAACAGGGCCAGGTCGAAGCGCCCGGTGCGCCGCCACCAGTGGGCGGCCTCGCGGGCCAGCGCGGTCTTGCCCATGCCGCCGCCGGCGTGCAGCAGCACGGCGGCATGGGTCAGCAGCAGCCGCTCCAGGCGCAGCAGCTCGCGGGCGCGGCCGTGGAAGCCGTAGCGGGGCTTGGGCGGGAAGCCGGGCAGGCGGATGCCCTGGCGGGGCCGGCGGTGGGCGTCGGGGGCGGCGGCCTGCTCGGGGGGGACCAGGGCCGGGTCGGGGCCGGTCTGGTAGAGCTGGGGGATGAGCCAGTCTTGCAGCGGCACGGTGTCGGGGTCCGGGCCGGTGCTGAGCCAGCGCTCGGGGCTGGCGCGCAGGGCATGGCGGGCCTCCTCCAGCGCGGCGCCGATGCTGCGCCCGGCCACCAGGGTTTGGTACAGGCGCTCGCTGACCATGCGCGCGGCCTCGACGTGCACCGAGTGGGAGAAGGCGATGACGCTGCCCACGCCGCTTTTCAGCAGGGCCGGGGCCACGGCGCCGAAGATGGGCCGGTCCGAGAGCTGGGCGCCGCGGCAGGCCTCCAGCAGCACCAGGGGCACGCGCTGGCGGCTGAGCAGGTCGCCCAGGTCGCGGCCCGGCACCAGCCGGGTGCGCCCGGCGGCGTCCTCGAAGCACAGGGCGCCGACGCCGGTCTCGGGGTAGTACTGGCCGTGGCCGTCGAAGTGGACGATGCGGTAGGGGCGCCCGGCCGCGTTGGCCTCGGCGAGCCGGCGCTCCAGCTCGGGCAGGGTCGGCGGCTCGCAGAAGTCGATGGCGATGGGCTGGGGGGTGGTTGGGGACTGGCCGTCGGGCCCGGCGCCGCTGTTCGATCCGGGGCCAGCCCCCAGATTGTCCAGGGCGTCGAGCACCGGGCGGACGCTGGTGCGCGGGTCGATGAAGCCGGTGTCCGCGGGGCGGGCGACGATGAGCAGCAGCCGCAGGGTGCGGTGCCTGGCGCTGCAGGGGCACCGGCGCCGGCGGCGGCTGGTCGGTGCGCAGCTGGCGGCGGACGGTGAGCCCGCGCAGGGCCAGCGGGCCGCGGCCGTCGCGGAGCATCTCCCAGGGCCGGATGAGGACGGCGGGGCTGTCGCTGGCCAGCGTCAGCAGCACGCGCTCGCCGCGGTCGAGGCGGTTGCGGAGGTCTTGGTAGACGGCGTGCTGGGCGCCGCCGGGGAACAGGGCGTCGGTCAGCTGGCGGCCCCAGGTGTCGAGCCGGGCCTCCAGGGCCTCGGCGCGGGTGCGGTCGCCGGGGCCGGGGAATTCGATGTAGCGCTCCAGGTACCAGGCCAGCTCGTCCAGGTCGGGCTTGGTGAGCGGCAGGGCGATGGGGAAGGGGTCGCCGTCCTGGTCCCAGGTGGCCTTGAAGCCGTCGCCCTCCTGCCAGACCCGCAGGCGGTGCTCGGTGGGTGGCGGGGGCGGCGGTGCCGGGCGGGTGGCCGGGTCGGCGGTGATGCCCCAGACCAGCGCGGCGATGGCCTGGTCGAAGGCCGGCTCCGCCGGGTCGGCCGGGAGGCGCACGTGATTGTATTGCTTCAGAAACAGCGGCAGCGCGGCGGCGCCAGGGAGCAGGACCGGTATCACCGGCTTGCCCTGGTTGCGGGCCAGGCTCAGCGCCGCGGCCATCTCCTCGCCATGCACCGGGCCGAGGCCGTTGGGGCCGAGCAGCACGGCGACGGCGGTGCAGTCCGTGAGCGCGGCCTCCACCGCCGGCAGCCAGGCCCGCCCGGGCGGGATCTGCTCCTGGTCGATCCAGACCCGGATGCCGCGGGCCTTGAGGGCCGCGACCACGGGCGCGGCCGGGGCGGCGTCGCGGCTGTTGTAGCTGATGAAGACCTGTGCGTCGGCCATGGCGGTTCCTCCCAGGTTGCCGGCGGGGTTGCTGGGGGGCATTGTCGCAAAGGTTGGCGGGCGGTGCATGGGGTGGCTTAGGATCGGTTCAAAAACAAGTGGTTCAGACGCCCGCTCGTGGTGCCTTTAGATTGGCCGTTTCATGGTTGCGTCTGCACCACTTGTTTCTGAACCTTGACTTAGGGCGCGCGTTGCTTGATTTGGCCGGCATCCGGTATTGGTCGGCCCGTAGGCTGGGTTGAGGTGGGAAAACCAGCAATCGCGGCATTGGAAGCCTCTGAAATGCTGGGTTTCGCAAGCTCAACCCAGCCTGGGACCTAAATATGTCGCCGCGACGGAGCGAACCCCGTGCTCGCCCAGTATTTGGCTCAAGATGGATAAGCCGTTGAAACGTTCAGCGTTTCACACAATTACCCACCTGCCCGTAATGTTTTGTCCATCTACTCTCAGAGGAATTCCCATGGCGATTAAACAGTGGATTGTCGCTGGCGCAACCGGCCTTGCGCTGTGCGGCACAACCGTACAGGCGCAGTTGTTGCAGGCGGCACCACAGACCAAGGCGTCTGCGCCCACCCCAACGACGTCGCCGATCTACAGTCCAAACCTGGTTTCGGGCCAATGCCATTAAGTTAGTGAGCGATGGGAGCGCGTTGTGGGAGCGGCTTCCAGCCGCGATCCGGCTCCCGCGGCGACCGTCGCGGCTGGAAGCCGCTCCCACGGCTTAACTTGACGGCATTGGGTTTCGGGCGGGAACAAGTGGAGGGCCTACGCCTAAGGATCGATTCAGAAACAAGTGGCGCAGACGCCCGCTCGCTAAACCTTTTGACTGGCTATTTCGTGGTTGCGCCTGCACCACTTGTTTCTGAACCTTGACTAAGCCGATGCCAAGGCAGGACATCCTCAGCTAACCCGGGGCCAAGGATATGATTACAACATTTACTGCTTCTACGCCGCAGGCAATCGCGAATCGCATCAGCAGTACAGGTATCGGTCTCACTTATTCGAGCTAGAGGGCACCGCCATTCAGGAAGGCGACAAGATCGTCATGGTGCGGGATGGATACTGTGGCTAGTGCTTTGCCGCGAAGATTCCGAGACCGCCCGCAGCTGTGGGAGCGATTTGCAATCGCGACCGCCGCGACGCGGAAGTCGCGACTGCAAGTCGCTCCCACAGCACCGAGTGGGCATGCCGGCGGTCTTGGGACTTCCGCAGCGGTGCACTTGGCCTCGACGGATACACGCAAGCGTGAACCCTCGCTGCGGATGTCAGTCGGCCTTCCCCGCTAAGTCAAGGTTCAGAAACAAGTGGTGCAGACGCAACGACGAAACGGCCAATCCAAAGGCTCAGCGAGCGGGCGTCTGCACCACTTGTTTTTGAATCGATCCTAAGTCCTACTGCTCCGAGTCGGGTGCCGAACCGTCCCGTGGCAGAGATATTGCGGCACCGCCGGGAAACCAGGCGGCAAACAGATAAAGCAAACCTCTGCCTAAACGACGGCAAGGCCCCGGCTTACTTCCCGACCACGTTTTTCGCGTTCTTTGGGTTGGCTTTTGAGCCAGCCAAGGGAGAACCGGGTCTGTCCCTGAGGTATCCCCCGCCGGGGCGAAACGCACCGGCCCGGAGCAGGTAGACGGCGACCCTCACCATCACGCAGGTCCAGGGCCGCCGGTTCAGGCGGCGACGCCCGCCGCGCCATCAGCCGCGCTCGATCAGCACATAGGGCGCCCAGCGGCGGGGGTCGGCCCGGAGCGGGTCGGCGCTGCCCAGCCAGTCGAGCTGGGTGGCGCGCAGGGCCGCGGCCGGGTCGTCGGGATCATCGCCGCTCAGCCAGCGGCGATAGAACGCCACCATGAAGCGCCGCGCCAGCGGGTCGTTCAGCGACCACTGGGTCATCAGCACATGGCGGCTGCCGGCGATCTGAAACGCCCGCACCAGGCCGTAGACGCCCTCGCTGAGATCGATCCGGCCCTGGCCGGTGTCGCAGGCGGACAGCGCGGTCAGCGCCGTGCCCTCCAGGTTCAGGTCCTGCACCTCCAGCGCGTAGAGGATGCCGTCCTCGCCGTCGGCGGCCAGCTCGCCCTTCAGCCCCCGGTTGGCGCCGGCCAGCGCGAGGCCGGACAGGGTCAGCGCGCGGCGCCCGCCGAGCCCGGTCGGGGCGTCCTCCGGGCTCGGCAGGAAGAAGCCGTGGGTGGCCAGGTGCAGGATCCGCGGGGGCCGCTCCAGCCGCTTGAGCCGGGCCTCGGCGGCGGCGGGGCCTTTCAGGATCAGCGGCTCGCGGTTGTCGTAGTCCCAGAAATAGTTGCCGACCTCGGTGGCCTCCGGGCCGCTGTGCCGCAGGGGCTTGAAGCGGCCGTGCTCGGCGCGCAGGCGCTCGTTCATCACCAGCAGCAGGCCCGGCAGCGCGTCGGGGTCGGTCGCCGGGGCGGGACTCTTCGGGGGGTCGGCCGGGGTGTCGGTGGGGAAATGCTCATAGTCGATGCCGCCCAGGATCAGCATGCCGGCGGCCGGGGCGTCGTCGGTGCTCGGCATCGGCAGCAGGTCGCGGCCGACGCGGACCTGGCGCAGGGCCTGGCGCTCGATCCAGTAGCCCGCGGGCGCATCCGCCGCCGCCGGCGGCACCAGCCGGGCGAAGGCGACCAGGTCGAGCAGCCCGTCCGGGGCCAGGAACAGGGTCTCGAAGTGGTTGATCTCGGCGTCCATGGCGCCGAACAGGCCCGCATACAGGTCCGCCGCCGCGGCCCGGCGCTCGCCGCGCAGCCGGGTCGGCTCGGCCTGGGTCTCGGGGTCGGCGGCCTCCGCATCGGCCTCGGCCCGCGCCAGCGCGGCCTCCAGCCGGCGCAGCGCGGCGAGCCCGGTCTCGGTATCGGCCACCGGCCCCAGGTCCCAAAACCGCGGCAGCCCCGACCCGTCCGCCGCCGTCGGCTGCGCCGGCAGCAGCATCGCCAGCCAATGGGCAGCGCCGCGGTCGCCGGTCTTGAAATCGACCGGGCGGAAGGCGCGCAGCTCCAGCAGCGCCGCCCCGCGGGGCAGCGCCGCCTGCACCGACTCCCATTCCACGCCCCGGCGCGCCTGCTGGCCGCGGAAGCTGCGGCTCAGCCGGGCCAGGCGCACCTCCAGCCGCCCCAAGGCCCCGTGCTCGGCGTCCAGCTCGGCAACGCGGGCGGCGACCGCCTCGGCATCCCCGGCCTCCAGCGGCAGATGCTCCAGCCGGCTCAGCCGGGCGCGGGCGGCGCGGATCTGCTCGGCCAGCTTCACCACCCGCTCGTCTTGGCTGGTGCGTGCCAGCCGGGCGATCACCGCCTCCTCGTCGGCGGCCAGGCGCTTCCAGCGCAGCAGCACATCGGCGGCCAGCCGCCGGGCATCGGCGTTGTCGGGATGGGCCAGGGCCAGCGTGAACACCGCGTGCTGCAGCCGCGACTCCGTCGCCAGGCGCTTGAGCCGCACCTGCTCCTGCTCGGTGGTCGCCAGCTCCCGCGCGACAAAGGCGCGCAGGCGCTCGTCGAGCGTGCGCAGCTGGGCCAGCGCGGCGTCCATGCGCTGCTGGTTGATCAGCAGCACGGCCAGGTTCAGCTGTCGGTTGATGGTGTCCTCATGCCGCTTGCCCAGCACCCGCTCGCTGGCCGCCAGCGCGCGCCGGTACAGCGGCTCGGCCTCGCCGTAGCGGCCCTGGGCATCGTAGAGGCCGGCGAGGTTGTTGACGCTGGTGAGGGTCTGCGGATGCGCCTCGCCCAGCACCCGCTCGCGGGCCGCCAGCGCGCGCCGGTACAGCGGCTCGGCCTCGCCGTAGCGGCCTTGGGCGGGTAGCGGCTGGCGAGGTGTTGACGCTGCTGAGGGTGTCCGGATGCGCCTCGCCCAGCACCCGCTCGCTGGCCGCCAGCGCGCGCCGGTACAGCGGCTCGGCCTCGCCGTAGCGGCCTTGGGCCTGGTAGAGGCCGGCGAGGTTGTTGACGCTGCTGAGGGTCTGCGGATGCGCCTCGCCCAGCACCCGCTCGCTGGCCGCCAGCGCGCGCCGGTACAGCGGCTCGGCCTCGCCGTAGCGGCCTTGGGCCTGGTAGAGGCCGGCGAGGTTGTTGACGCTGGTGAGGGTGTCCGGATGGTCCTCGCCCAGCACCCGCTCGCGGGCCGCCAGCGCGCGCCGGTACAGCGGCTCGGCCTCGCCGTAGCGGCCTTGGGCCTGGTAGAGGCCGGCGAGGTTGTTGACGCTGGTGAGGGTCTGCGGATGCGCCTCGCCCAGCACCCGCTCGCGGGCCGCCAGCGCGCGCCGGTACAGCGGCTCGGCCTCGCCGTAGCGGCCTTGGGCCTGGTAGAGGACGGCGAGGTTGTTGACGCTGCCGAGGGTGTCCGGATGCGCCTCGCCCAGCACCCGCTCGCGGGCCGCCAGCGCGCGCCGGTACAGCGGCTCGGCCTCGCCGTAGCGGCCTTGGGCCTGGTAGAGGCCGGCGAGGTTGTTGACGCTGGTGAGGGTGTCCGGATGGTCCTCGCCCAGCACCCGCTCGCGGGCCGCCAGCGCGCGCCGGTACAGCGGCTCGGCCTCGCCGTAGCGGCCTTGGGCCTCGTAGAGGGCGGCGAGGTTGTTGACGCTGGTGAGGGTGTCCGGATGGTCCTCGCCGAGCAGCGCCTCGGCCCGGGCGACGGCCAGCGCGGCCAGCTCGGCGGCCTCGCGGTAGTTGCCGTCTTGATGCAGCTTGACGGTGACGGCATTCAGCGCCCCGATGATCTCGGCGGCCCCCGGCTCGACGCCGTCGCGCTCGCGCAGCAGTTCGGCGACCTGGGCGATGATGGGATGGGCCTGCGGCGCCGGGTCGGCGGCGCGGGCGGCGGGCTGGAGCAGGGCCGCGGCGAGCAGCGGCGGCAGGGCGAGCAGGGCAAGGCGGCGGTTGGGCATGGTCTCCTCCATCGGTGCGGGGCGGGCGGGCGCGGTCGTTGGGGGCATTGTCCGTCATCAAGGGCCTGGCTCCCAGGCTGCGAGACTGTGCAAGTAGTCGCTGTAGGAACAGCGGTTTTCCGTGGGTTCGAGGATCAGCCGGAAAGATGATTCAGCGCCTCTTGCAAGACGTCGACCAAGTCGGGCTTGTTGCAGCCCTCAACGCCGCTTGCCTGATGCCGATGATGAGGAAAATGCGGGAGACCGGGGCAGTGTGGCGTGCTGTCGTAGCGGAAGATGAGCCGGCCCGCGGGGTCTTGGAAGCGATAGCGGTAGTGCAGGTGGGAGAGGCGATCTTCGTCCGCGACGATCGCCTCATTCAGCTCCAACAGCTGCCCGCCGTCGAACCGGAGGCGAATCCGCAGATTGCCGCGGGTCGGGGTGAGGATCTCCTCTTCGTAGCGCTCGGCGTAGACACCCTGCAATGCGCAGAGCGCACGCTCGATCCGGTCGAGATAGGCGGATAGGCGCTTATGCGGCATCGCTGAGCCGCGATTCCAGGGCCGAGCGGATCGCCAGGTAATGGGCGTAGTCGTTGGCCCAATCCACAAGCTCCGCGTCGTCCCCCAGTTGGCCGCGGCGGTAGCGGTCGATGAAGTCCTCCGAGGTCATCGAACGCCGGTTCTCAAAGGTGCTGAGTCGCTTGGATACGGCGACCAAGGCATCGACGGGGGAGCTGTATTCGGTTGTTTGTTTGCGCATGGGTGCGGGACCAATCGGGTGGGAGGTCGTGCGGTGCGATGATAGTCCAAACCCCGCCCCCATGGCCGGTCAGTCGCAGCCGGCGACCACCGAGGTCAGGCGCACGGCGTCCACCCGCGCCATGGGCACCAGCACCGGCACCGGCGGGCCTTGGGGCTTGGGCTTGATCAGGACCAGCAGGCTGTCGGTCTGGAGCAGCAGGCGGTAGTGGGCGGCGGGGTCCGGGCCGCGCTCGGCGAGCTGCCGGGCCAGGTCGGCCAGGGGGGCGGGGCGGTCGCTGCTGGGGATGAGGCCGACGCGGGCGACGGGCAGGCAGCGGAAGCCGGCGTCGCGGTGGGTCTCGAAGCGCTCGTCGGCGCTGTAGCGGCCGGCGCCGTAGGCGAGGGCGAAGGCGGCGAACAGCACCAGCGGGCTGAGCAGCAGCGCGTAGCGGCGCGATGCCGGCGCCATCAGCCCCCAGAAGCTGCTGCCGGCGACGGCGAACAGCAGCAGGTGGATGTGCTCGGTGAGGGTCCAGAAGCCGTACATCAGCACCGTCTCGACGGGCAGCCCCAGGCCGTTGATGCCGAGGTCGAATCGGCCGTACCAGCGATAGGCGTAGGCCCAGCCGGCGGCGTAGATCAGGGCCAGGCCGATGCCGATGAGGACGGCCAGTTCGAGCCCGAGCCGCGGGCCTGCGCTGCGCTCGTCGTCGGGCGATGGGATGCGATCGGGCTCAGTCATGGCCGTGGTCCCCCGCGGGCTGCGCTGGGTCGGGTGGCTCGGTGCCGGGCTCGTCGGCCTCGTCACCGCGGGGCACGCGGCCCCTGGGGATCGGCACACCCGGCGCGCGGCAATCGCCCTCGCCCAGCTGCAACCGCCGCGCCACGTCCGTGACCTCGATCAGCGCCGCATGGGGCTCCCGGCGGCAGAGGATCTGCTCGCGGCCGGCGATGCCGGTGCGGTTGCGCTCGCAGTCGATCCAGAGGGCGTCGTCGCCGTCTTCGACGCAGAAGGGCGGCGGCTCGGCGGCGGCGGGCAGGCAGCAGAGCAGCAGGATCAGCAGCAGCGGGCTTGGTCGGCACGGGGTCATCGACGGGGTCATGTCAGCGTGGACGCTCGCGGGTGGAGTCGCATCGATGCTGCGGCGGATCCGCGTCCAGGCCGGACTGGATCGGCGCGGGGTCAAAGAGCGCCTCGGGGGTGTTGAGTCGGCGCAGGCGGTCGTCTCGGCGCGCGACCTGCTCTCAGTCGGTCTGGTGCGGACGGACGCATAGTCAAGGTTCAGCAACAAGTGGTGCAGACGCAACCACGAAACGGCCAATCAAAAGGTTCAGCGAGCGGGCGTCTGCGCCACTTGTTGCTGAACCGATCCATAGGAGATCCAAGCCAACCCGGGCGTCCAGTCAGACCGCGAGAGGACGATAGCGGAGGGTGGGATGCGTGGTCAACACCGAACACCGGGGCCGGCGGGCGTCGGGCGCTTTGACGCGGGCTTGAATGCGGCGGGGAGGGCGAATCCTCGCACAGGCTCAAGGCTCCGGCGGTCGGAGGCGGCCTAGTCCGGCACGTCGGGGTCCACCCCGAGGTCACGTAGACGCGCAGCCAGCGCCTCGGCCCGAGCCGTCTGCCGGCGGGCATCATCGCGTGCCTGCTCGGCATCCTGCCGGGCGTCCTCGGCTTGGTGCTTCGCCGCATCGGCCTGCTGCCGTGCCGCCTCGACCTGCGCCCGTGCCGCCTCCGCCTCCACCGGCACCAGGTCGCCGTCGGCATCGAAAAACCGCAGCCAGGGCCCCTGATCACGCTGAAACACGCCGTCCCAAGGTCCCAGCCACAGCTCAAGGGTCGCGCACCACAAGCGGCCATTCGCATCCGGCGCGATGGGTCGATAGCGGTCCTGCGCATCCAGGCGCCATCCGAGCAGCGAATCGGCATCAAAGGGGTCGAAGACGTAGTATTCGCGGGTCCGGAAGATGTTCTGATAGATCTGCTTTTTGTCGGTCTTGTCGATCGCCACCGTTGACGGCGACATCAGCTCGACCACCACATCCGGAAAGCGCCCGCCCTCGTCCCAGACCACCCAGCTCTTGCGGTCGCCCTCGGGCACGTCGAGCACGACGAAGAAATCCGGTCCGCGGAAGTCGTTGTGCTTGGCCTGGGTGGCGCTGTAGTAGACGAACATGTTGCCGCCGCAGAAGAAGTCGCGGCGCTCGCGCCAATGCTGGCGAAGCGCCTCGATCAACAGGTTCATCGCGGCGCGGTGGCGGTTCGATTCCAATGGGATACCGTCGTCGTAGGGTAGGTCCTTGGGTGGCGCGACAAAATAGGGCGCGATCGGAAATTGGGTCTGCTCGGCGGTGTCGGTCATGGGTCCTCCGGGCGTCTCGGTGTCGGACGCGAGATTATGCGATAGCTGGGGCCTGCGCAGGCGAACTGCTGTCCGTGCGGTGCCGATTCGGCGGGCTGAGCGGTGTAGGGCGCTCGATCGTTGCGCGCGTTGGCGAGGCTCTGCGAGTCTATGCCGGGTTTGGATCGGCCAGGCTGAACAGGCGTCGCGCGAGGTCGCTCCACCATGTCTCCGGGCCTTGACCCCACATCCAGGGCTCTGCTAGCGTCCCACCTCCGCGCCGGCCTAGACCCTCAGGGCCGGTTGGATTTCCTGTCCGTCCCCTCACGGGCCTTGCGCAGGGCCTCGCTGGGGTTGTTCTTGAGCCCGCTGACATTGACGGTCTCCATGCCTAGCTCCCATGGGAATCTTGGATGGGAAGGATCATAGCACCGGGCGTCCCGTGGCCCGAGACGCGGTTGCAGGGGGCGGGGGGAGACAGGCGGCGCGGCGGTAGCCGCGGGCGTAGATGTCGTCGCCGGCTTCGGCTTCGAGCCTGCCCAACGCCCCCGCACCGGCAGCCATCCGGACTATGATTGCCGCCATGACCGACCCGACCGACACCCCGAGCACCGCCCCGGCGTCCGACTTCGACTCGCCCTGGAAGGAGGCCATCGACGCCTTCTTCCGGCCGTTCATGGCGCTGTTCTTCCCGGCGGTGCACGACCTGATCGACTGGTCGCGGCCACACGAGTTTCTCGACGCCGAGCTGCAGCGCATCACCGGGGACTCCAGCATCGGTCGGCGCTACGCGGACCGGCTGGTGAAGGTCTGGAGCCTGGCCGGTGCCGAGGTCTGGCTGCTGCTGCACATCGAGGTGCAGGGACGGGCCGATGCGGGCTTTCCGCTGCGCATGTTCCAGTACTGGTACCGCATCTTCGACCGCCACGGCGAGGTTGAGATCATCAGCCTGGCCGTGCTGACCGACGAGCCGGCCGGCGGCGAGGTCCGCGAGTATCGCCGCGAGCGCGACGGCGCGGGCCTGCGCTTCCGCTTTCGCGTGCACGGCCTGCCGGACTGGGACGAGGCGGAACTGGCTGCGCGCGCCGCGGACAATCCCTTTGCCGTGGTCGCCCTGGCGCAGTTGGCCGCGCACCGGCGCACCGGCGACCGGCGCACCGGCGACCCCGAGCGCAAGCTGCGCAAGGGCGAGATCATCGCCCTGTTGTATCGCTACCGCTACCCGCGCGAGGACGCGATCAAGCTGTTGCGCTTCATCGACTGGCTGATCCGCCTACCGCCACCGCTGGAGCTGGCGCTGCGGCGGGAACTGGCCGAACTGGAGGAGAAAACCAAGATGTCTTATGTCACGAGCTGGGAGCAGTTTGCCCGCGAGGAGGGCCTGCATGAGGGCGAGGCTCGCGCCTTGCTGCGACTATTGGAGGCGAAGTTCGGCCCGCCATCGTCGGGGCTGGCGACAAGGGTGCGATCGGCACCGACCGAGCAGCTCGATATCTGGCTCACCCGCATCCTGACCGCGGACAGCATCGAGCAGGTCTTCGGTCCGTCCTAAGCCGCCTGACCGAGCCGGCCGCAGCCGCCGCACCTTGGCGCCCGCGTTGCAATAGGCAACGACGCGACATGCCATCGTTTGTCGGTGCTCGGCCGGCAGGTGATGGCGCTGTGGATCGGGCTCAGTCGCAGCGGGCTCGCGGGGCGGCGCAAGGGTTGAGCCAAGACGTGCATCAGGACACCAAGACGCACGACAGCGGCGCTGTCACGCTCGCCGCCCTCGCGTATCCGAATTACGGTGACAGTTTACTAAATGCACCAATTCCTTCTGCCGGCTGCCATGGTAAGCCCAGGCAGCAAGGTGAAGTGGCCGACCAAGGTTGCAGCGAGCCTCATCCAAATCAGTTCGCCCAACTTAGTCAAGGTTCAGAAACAAGTGGTGCAGACGAAACCACGAAACGGCTAATCCAAAGGCTCAGCGAGCGGGCGTCTGCACCACTTGTTTTTGAACCGATCCTTAGTGCAGCAAGGCGTCGAGCGAATCGGCCTTGAGGATGCGCTTGGACCAGTGGAGCAGGGTGTCGGGGTCGGCGTTCATGACCTGTTGACGGATGGTCTCGTCGGGCTGACCGAATTTCTCCTCGATCTGGCCCAGCAGCAATATGGCCGAGCCGAGCTGGCGGCCCTGTTCGCGGCCCTGTTCGCGGCCCTGTTCGCGGCCCTGTTCGATATAGCGGTCGATGAAGGTCTGCATGATCGGCTCTCCGGAAGGGATCTGTTGCAGCAGTGTGCGGGCGGCGGGCTCGTCCACCCGTTGGGTGCCTTGGACATAGTAGCGCAGCAGGGATTCCAACACCTGCACGGCCGTTTCGCGGTCTTGGACCTGCGCGATCAGGGCGATCAGCGCGCGCAGGCGCTCGACCGGGGCCTCGTCGAAGATCCAGCGCAGCGCGAGCTGGACCAGCCGGGTCAGCACCGCGCCCTTGACCTCGGCGTTGGTGCGCGCGGACAGGTCGACCAGCGCATAGGTGAAGCCGGGCACATAGGGTGCGATCGGCGGCGGCAGCGGGTCGATCAGGTCGTGGAACTGGGCCGGGGCGCGCCATGTGCGCTTGCCGTGGTAGATCAGGATCGGCAGCACCGGCGGCAGCCGGCGGGCATCCGGGTGCTGCTTGCGGTATTGCTCGCCTTCGGCGGCAATGTAGCGCAGCAATTGGAGCTGAGCCCAGTGCTCCGGGCTGCTCTTGTGCTCGAACAGCAGGTAGATGTTGAGCTGGCCGTCGCCGCAGCGCACGCGGTAGACCAGGTCGGAATAGGCATTGCGCAGGTCCGCGGCGACGTAGCTGTCCTTGGCGATCTGGAGGCTGTCGAGGTCGATGGCGGCGAGCACCGCCGCCGGGAGCTGCACGCGCAGGAAGTCGCGGGCGACCTCGCGGCGGGTGAAGCTCTCGCGGAAGTAGGTGTCGTGGGGGCTGGGGATGGGGTCCATGGGCGACAGCATAGCGGCAGGTGGCGCCGGCTTCCAGCCGGTTCGGGCTGGTTGCGAGGCTGCGCTTCGCGGGTGGGGTACAAGGAAGGAAATCTGCGCGTCAGCGCGCCCTGTCCCGTGATCGGCGATGCAGGTGGGCTTGGGGCGCGGAGTGATCGGGCTTCGCTTTTGCCGTGCCCCTGCTTGGCTTCGGATGCGGTGGTCGAGGTGCCCCGCTCGGCCATGAGGTGATACGCTCCGCGTCGGAATCGGAATCGGAATCGGAATCGGAATCGGAATCGGAATCGGGATCGGAATCGGGGGATCGGGATCGGGATCGACTGTGCGTGCCTGGCGGAACCCGGTTCCGGCGCCTACGATAGCGATCACCGTCGGGTTAGCGATAGCGTAACCCGACGACGCGAGTCCCTAAGCCGTTGATTGTCGGGTTACGCTATCGCTAACCCGACTTACGCCTCTGGCCGACCTGGCACTCTGGGTCCTGGTCGCCGCCGCGCTGAATTCGGTCCCGCCGTCGATCCGCGAGGCGGCCCTCGGCGTCGGCGCCTCGCCGCTGCAGACCCAGCTCCATCACGTCCTGCCGCTGGCCCTGTCGGGCATGCTCACCGACACCATCATCGGCATGGCCCAGGCCCTGGGCGAGACCGCGCCGCTGCTGATGATCGCCTTCATCGTCGACATCCCCGGCGGCATCACCGACCCGTCCACGGTTCTGCCTGTCAGATCCGGGGCCAGATCCCAAATTGTCCAAGGCGTCGAGCACCGGGCGGACGCTGGTGCGCGGGTCGATGAAGCCGGTTTCGGCGGGGCGGGCGACGATGAGCAGTAGCCGCAGCGTCGGCTCCAGGTGGACCTGGGCGGGCGGCGGCTGGTCGGTGCGCAGCTGGCGGCGGACGGTGAGCCCGCGCAGGGCGAGCGGGCCGCGGCCGTCGCGGAGCATCTCCCAGGGGCGGATGAGGACGGCGGGGCTGTCGCTGGCCAGCGTCAGCAGCACGCGCTCGCCGCGGTCGAGGCGGTCGCGGATGTCGTGGTAGACGGCGTGCTGGGCGCCGCCGGGGAATAGGGCGTCATTTAGCTGGCGGCCCCAGGTGTCGAGCCGGGCCTCCAGGGCCTCGGCGCGGGTGCGGTCGCCGGGGCCGGGGAATTCGAGTTTGCCCTGGGTGCGGGCCAGGCTCAGGGCCACGGTCATCTCCTCGCTGTGGACCGGGCCGAGCCCGTTGGGGCCGAGCAGCACGGCCACCGCGCCGCAGCCGGTGATGGCCTGCTCCACCGCCGGCAGCCAGGCCCGCCCGGGCAGCAGCTGCTCCTGGTCGATCCAGACCCGGATGCCGCGGGCCTGGAGCGCCGCGACCACGGGCGCGGCCAGGGCGGCATCGCGGCTGTTGTAGCTGATGAAGACCTGTGCGTCGGCCACGGCGGAGAGGTTTCCGCCAATGCCAGCGCCAGCGTGCAAGCCACGGTCACCTCTGTGCGCAACGGGGCTTGAGCGGATCGGCATCCTCATCCACCGTTGCCTGCAGGGCGCGTTCGCAATGGATACCATTAGTGGGCTGAGCCCGGTCTTTTCCCTGATGGCGCTGACGTCGATGGGCTCGGGGGTGCTCCAGAACGCCTGACTTGCCGCCTTGCGTGTGCAGAGCGGCATCGGCGATACCGGCGGCGATCTCAGTGAAGCGGATGCCGGCCTATGGCAGCAGTCTTGGTCGGTTGGACCAGGGTCGACCAGGTGCCGTCACTGCGTTCCAATCGACGCTCGACCCGATCCATAGGCGCATCCACTCGATCCATACGGACGCTCTGGCCGGCGTAGCCGGCGTATTGATCGGCAAGATTGCGCTCGAAGCCTGCGAGGGGAGACTCGATCCCCGTTTTTCGGCTGCCGATCTCCAGCCGCGGGGGCCTGTAAGAATGACTCACACGGAGACGCGGGGACACGGAGAAGAGAAGATACCTCGCGCAGATTCGCGCACCGGCAGTTCTCTTTCTTCTCTCCGTGTCTGTGCGGGAGCATCCCTTGGCGCTCAGACGCAGCCAAGGAGGGGCGGAAACCGGGGAACGGGGTGGCCGAGTTTCGGGAGGATTTCGACAGCCTAAGGGCGAGACTCCCCCCATCCCAGTCGGGGGCGGGACGCCCCCGCTCCGGGGAGTAGCGGCAGCAGACCGGCGACGGTGGTGATGGAGGTGGAGGTGGAGGCGAGCAGGATGGGGCGGAAGCGCGCGCGAGCCCGACGCCTTGGGGCAGCAGCCTTCGCGCTCGCTCAGGCTGCGCTTAACGTTGACGGCGATGGTTCCCGCGCCAGGGTAAGATGGGCCCGACGGCTATTGCGCAATCCAGTCGCCGGCCGGCGAGGAGGCCCCGATGTCCGATGACCACGACCTGATCCGAACCATCCACGCCCTGACCTGGCCGCTGCATCCCCAGCCCACGACGGCGGCGCCGGCACTCGGGGCCGTCGAAGGCATCCGCGCCGTGCTGTTCGATGTCTACGGGACCTTGGTGATCTCGGCCTCCGGCGATATCGGTCTGAGCGGCGGACAGGCGGACGGCGCCGGGCCGGACCCGTTTCGCCTGGCGCTGCTCGCCGCCGGCATCGATCCGAGCCCGCTGGCCGCGGGGAGCGACGGCCGAGCGGCGCTGATCGATGCCATCCGCGCCCGCCATACCGAGGCCCGCGGGCGCGGCGTGGACTTTCCGGAGATCGATATCTTGGAGGTCTGGGCGGACCTGCTGCCTCGGCTCGGGCTCCGCGCCGGCGCGGCGGATGTGCGCCGGCTGGCGGTCGAGTACGAGTTTCGCGTCAATGCGGTCTGGACCATGCCCGGCCTGGGGCAGCTGCTGGCGGCCTTGCGTGAACGCGATCTGGTGCTCGGCATCGTCTCCAACGCCCAGTTCTACACGCCGCTGATGCTGGAGGCGTTGCTCGCGACGCCGTTCGACGGGCTCGGCTTCGATACCGACTGCTGCGCCTGGTCCTACCGGCTCGGGGTCGGCAAGCCGTCGCGGGCGATCTATCGCGCGGCCCTGGCGGCGCTTCAGGCCCGCCATGGTATCCGGCCGGAGCAGGTGCTCTATGTGGGCAACGATATGCGCAACGACATCTGGCCGGCGGCGGCGGCGGGCCTGCGCACCGTCCTGTTCGCCGGGGATGCCCGTTCGCTTCGCCTGCGCAGCGACGACCCGGACGTGGCCGGCACCGTCGCGGACCGCGTCGTCACCGAGCTGATGCAGATCGATCAGTCGCTGCTCGGGTCGGCGCCGTAGTCGCAGGTGATCTCATCGCCCGCTTCGATCGCGGCCAGGGCGTAGAGGTCGAAGCCGTCGAAGCCGGCGTTGGGCCGGGGGCTGTGGTTGACCCAGCGCAGCAGGTTTTGCCCGCGCCGCCCGATCCAGCCGCCCTGCGCGTCATCCACCCAGAGCACGTAGCGGCCGTTGCGGCGGGCCGGTGGGCCGTCGAAATGCCCGATCAGCTCGCCGGGGGCGAAGCGCATCCGCGCAAAGCAGCCCTGACCATGGATAGCCGATGGCGCTCGATAGACCCGCGTGGCCAGTCGTGCGAGCGGCTCAGAGGGCATCGATGGCCTCCTTCAGCGTGCCGACGGCCTGGATCTCAAGCCCGTCCACACCGCCCTTGGGCACGTTGGCCCGCGGCACGATGGCCCGGCGCAGACCGTGCTTGGCGGCCTCCCGCAGCCGGTCCGGGCCGTTCGGCACCGGGCGGATCTCGCCGGACAGACCGATCTCGCCGAAGCAGGCGAGCTCGCGCGGCAGCGGACTGTCGCGATGGCTGGACAGCACCGCCAGCACCAGGGCCAGGTCGGCGGCGGTCTCGGTGACGCGCACGCCGCCGACGACGTTGACGAAGACGTCCTGATCGAACATGGCCACACCGCCGTGGCGATGCAGCACCGCCAGCAGCATCGCCAGCCGGTTCTGATCCAGGCCGACGGCAACCCGGCGCGGGTTGGCCAGCGGACTCTCGTCCACCAGGGCCTGGACCTCCACCAGCAGCGGGCGCGTGCCCTCGCGGGTGACCAGCACCACCGAGCCCGATACCGGCTCCGGATGACGCGACAGGAAGATGGCCGAGGGGTTGCGCACCTGATGCAGCCCGCGGTCGGTCATGACGAAGACGCCGAGCTCGTTGACGGCGCCGAAGCGGTTCTTGACCGCGCGGATCAGCCGATGCGGGCTGCCGGGCTCGCCCTCGAAATAGAGCACGGTGTCGACCATGTGCTCCAGCACCCGCGGGCCGGCCAGGGCGCCCTCCTTGGTGACGTGCCCCACCAGAAAGACCGCGGTATCGGCGGCCTTGGCATAGCGCACCAGGGCCGCGGCGCTCTCGCGCACCTGCGAGACCGAGCCCGGCGCCGAGTTCGTGGCCTCGGTAAACAGGGTCTGGATGGAGTCGATCACCAGTACCCGCGGACGCTCCACCCGGGCGGTGGCGATGATGGTCTCGACGTTGGTCTCGGCGAGCAGGCGCACCGCCTGCGCCCGCAGCGCGAGCCGATGGGCGCGCAGGCTGACCTGGCGCGGCGACTCCTCGCCGGTGACATAGAGCACCGGGTGCTCGGCGCCGGCGTCCTGCCAGTCGCGCCCGATGGCGGCGCTGGCCTGCAACAGCAGCGTCGACTTGCCGATCCCGGGGTCGCCGCCGATGAGCACCACCGAGCCCTGCACCAGACCGCCGCCGAGGACCCGGTCCAGCTCCGCAACGCCGGTGGCACGACGCAGCTCGGCCTCGGGACGCACATCCGCCAGGTCCTGCACCGGCAGCGGATGGGCCGCGCCGGCCACCCCCTCGGCCCAGCCCGGCGGCGCCGCGGCGGGCGCCGGCGCAAGGCGCTCCTCGACCTGGTTCCAGGCCCCGCAGTCCGGGCACTGACCGCTCCATTTCGGCAGCCGGGCACCGCAGGCGGTGCACTCATAGCCGCCGCGCTGACGCTTAGCGGGCCTGGCGGTCATCGCCCTGATGGAGATCGGCAGCGCCGTTGCAGTAGTCGACGGCGACCCGCGGCGCAATCCGACACAGCAGCTCGTAGTTGATGGTGCCGACCCGGGCGGCGACCTCCTCCACCGGCAGCCCTTGCCCCCAGAGCACCACCCGATCGCCGACCTCGGCATCCGCAATGCCGCGCAGATCGACGCTGATCATGTCCATGGACACCCGGCCCACGAGCGGGGCGCGGCAGCCACGGATCAGCACCGGGGTGCCGCTGGGGGCATGGCGCGGATAGCCGTCGCCGTAGCCGATGGCGACGACCCCCACCGGCATGGGCTCGGGACAGCGATAGCTGCCGCCGTAGCCGATGGGATCGCCGGCGTTGCGCTGCGCGATCGCTATCAGCCGGCTGGTCAGGGTCATGGCCGGTCGCAGCCGCAGGGACGCGGCGTCGCGGCCGAGCAGCGGCGAGCCGCCGTAGAGCATGATGCCGGGCCGCACCCAGTCGGTACGCGCCCTCGGGTGGCCGAGGATGCCCGCGGAGTTGCCGATGCTGACCGGCAGCCGCAACGATCGGGCCAGGGTCAGCACGACCTCGCACTGGCGCTCGGTGAGCGGGTCGGCGACGTCGTCGGCATTGGCGAGATGGGTCATCAGACCGACCAGGGTCACCAAGGGCTCCAGCCGCCGCAGCCGTTCGTGGAGCGGCGACAGCTGCTCGGGGAGGATGCCGATGCGGTGCATGCCGGTGTCGAGCTTGAGCCAGGCCCGCACCGGCGCCGCCATCCGGCGCCGGGCCGCGGCCTCGAGCAGCGCGACCTGCCAGGCATGGTGCAGCACGATCTCCAGCCCCGCCTGCAGCGCCGCTTCCAGATCGGTCGCATCCAACGGACCTTCCAGCACGAGGATCGGCTTGGTCACCCCGTGATCGCGCAATCGCCGGCCCTCGCTCACCCGGGCGACGGCAACCCCCTGCGCCTCGTCCAGGGTGTCGGCCACCGGCTCCATGCCATGGCCGTAGGCATCGGCCTTGATCACCGCCCAGACGCGGCTGGTCGGCGCGTGGCGGCGCACGACGCCGAGATTGTAGCGGATGGCGCCGAGGTCGATCAGCGCGCGGGGTACCTGGGTCATAGAGCGACAACCGGCAGCAAACGGAGTAAGGAGGGTGCGGCAATCCAACGGCGATTTTGCAATTGGATCGGCCAGGCGCCCGGATTCTAGCGTAGATGGCGCTGCACCGACCGCCCAACAGCGACCGGCGTCGGATCGGCATGGGTGACATCGGCAGCGGATTGCGCGAATATGACGGTATGTCCCGCACCCTCTGCTGTATCCTGTTGCTGATGAGCCCCATCCTGGCCCCGACCGCCGCATCTCCCGCACCCGAATTGATCGATGACTTTGCCACGGAAGGGATTTCGTGCATCGGCACCCGATGGCGCTTGGTGACCGATCAGGTGATGGGGGGCATCTCCCAAGCCACCATGCAGTGGCGCAGCGTCCACGGGCGCGCCGCACTCTGTCTCACGGGCGACGTCAGCCTGGAGAACAACGGCGGGTTCGTGCAGGTAAATCTGGACCTTGCCCGCGGCGGGACGCTCGATGCGTCCGCATTCACCGGCCTGCGGCTGCTCGTTCGCGGCAACGGTGCCAGCTACAATCTGCACCTGAAGACCCCCGCCAGCATGCTGCCCTGGCAATCCTATCGCGCCGAATTTGACGCCGATGCGGATTGGCGGGAGATCCGCGTACCGTTCGCCAGCTTCAAGCCCCATCGCCTACAGGCCGCGCTCGATGCCCGCCGCCTTCGCCGACTCGGCATTGTCGCCATTGGGCGCGCCATGCAGGCCGACGTCTGTATCGCCGAGCTTGGCCTGTATTGACCGCCACAACGCCCTATCAACCACCAGCCTCGCAGCCGCTATGAATATCGATCATGCCAATGAAGAATTCGGCCTCCCCGGCGTCCTCTCCATCTGTGCCGGGGCCGGCGGGCTGCCGCTGATCGAAATCAACAACCGCTTCGCCACCGCGCGGGTCAGCGCCTATGCCGGACAGGTGCTCGCCTACCGCCCGAGCGACGAGGCCGAGGATCTGCTGTTCGTCAGTCGCCAGGCCTATTTCGCACGCGGCAAGGCGATCAAGGGCGGCATCCCGATCTGCTGGCCCTGGTTCGGCGACGACCCGAGCGGGCACGGGCGGCCCGCCCACGGCTTCGTACGCAACCGGCCATGGCGGCTGCTGGCGACCGAGGCCATGGCCGACGGCGCAACCCGGCTCCAGCTCGGACTGCACGCCGACGACGAGACCCTGGCGCTGTGGCCGCACCCGTTCTCGCTGACGCTGGAGGTCACCATCGGCGCCACGCTGGAGCTTGACCTGATCAGCCACAACCCCGGCGATCATCCGCTGATGCTGACCCAGGCCCTGCATACCTACCTCAACGTCGGCGATGCCGCCCGCGCCCGCGTGCATGGCCTGGACGGACGGGCCTACATCGATAAGGCCGGCGGCGGCCTGCGCACCACGCAGCAGGGTCCGGTCAGCATCGCCGGCGAGGTCGATCGCATCTATCTGGAAACCGACGGCCCGCTGAACATCGAAGATCCCGCCCTCGGTCGCCGCATCCACATCGAGCGCGCCGGCAGCCGCAGCGCCGTGGTCTGGAATCCGTGGAGCGACAAGGCCGCCGCCATGGGCGACTTCGGCGATGACGAATACCGGCGCATGCTCTGCGTCGAGACCACCAATGCCGCCGACGACCGCATCGAACTCCCGGGGGGCGGCACCTATCGGCTTTCCACCCGATACCGCATCGAGCGTCCATGAGCGACACCCCAACCGATCACCACTGGCAACAATGGCTCGACTGGGCGCAGGAAAACGCCGTCGCCGCACCCACGGATGCGCGCACCCAGGCGGCCCGCGTCAAGGTCTGGGACGGGAGCGAGTACGTCGCCCTGAGCGCCGCACGCCAGCCGCAGATGCTCGCCGAGCTGCTGGCCGACGGTGACCTGGACCGCGCCTACCCGGCCGGCGAGCTGGAGCAGCGCCTCGGCGTCGCCCTCGACGGCGTCGCCGCCGAGCCCGACCTGCACACGCGGCTGCGCCGCTTCCGTCGGCGCCAGATGGTCCGCATCATCTGGCGCGACCTGGCCGGCTGGGCCGACCTCGACGAGACGCTGGAGGACCTCAGCGCACTGGCCGACGCCTGCATCCGCCAGGCCCTGACCCGGCTGACCGCCTGGACCCGCGCCGAGCTCGGCACGCCCACGGACGCCGACGGCACCCCCCAGTCCATGCTGGTGATCGGCATGGGCAAGCTCGGCGCCCGCGAACTCAACCTGTCGTCCGACATCGACCTGATCTTCGCCTACCCCACCCCCGGCGAGGTCCAGGATGGCCCGCGCCCCCTGGCCAACGAGCAGTTCTTTACCCGCCTGGGCCAGCGCCTGGTGCAGGCCCTCGGCAATCAGACCGTCGACGGCTTCGTCTTTCGGGTCGACACCCGCCTGCGCCCCTTCGGTGACGCCGGCCCCCTGGTGATGAGCTTCGACGCCATGGAGGCCTACTACCACGCCCAGGCCCGCGAGTGGGAACGCTACGCCATGACCAAGGCCCGGGTCGTCGCCGGCCCGGCGCAGGAAGCCGACGAGCTCACGGCCATGCTGCGCCCCTTCGTCTATCGCCGCTACCTCGACTACGGCGCGCTGGAGTCCCTGCGCGGGCTCAAGGCCATGATCGACCGCGAGCTGCGTCGCAAGGGCTTGGCCGACAACATCAAGCTCGGCCCCGGCGGCATCCGCGAGATCGAGTTCATCGGCCAGGCGTTCCAGCTCATCCGCGGCGGCCGGGAGCCGGCCCTGCAGCAGCGGCCGATCCAGGTCATCCTTCGGGCGCTGGTCGACAAGGGCGTATTGCCGGCCGAGACCGCCGACCAGCTGATCGCTGCCTACCGCTATCTGCGTCGGGTCGAGAATCGTCTCCAGGCCTGGCAGGATCGCCAGACCCATGTCCTGCCCGAGCGCCCCGCAGACCAGGCCCGCCTCGCCCGCAGCATGGATTGCGCCGACTGGGACACCTTGGCAGCCAAGCTCAACCAGCACCGGGCCCGCGTGCAAGCGCAGTTCGACGGCATCTTCGGCGAGCCCGAGCCTGATCCCGATGGCGTCGCCCCCATCGCCAGCCTCTGGGAACAACGCCGCGACCCCGAACAGATGCATGGGGCGCTCCAAGCCGCCGGGTTCGCCGATGCACAGGCCGCCCTCGAACGCCTTGAGCAGTTCCGCGAGACCGTCGCCCGCAAAGGCCTGAGCAATCGAGCGGGGGAGCGCCTCGCCCAGCTCATGCCCCGCCTGCTCACCCTGATCGCCGCCAGCGAGGCCCCCGACAGCGCCCTGCACCGCCTCTTGCGGGTGCTGGAGGCGGTGGTTGGCCGCACCGCCTACCTGGACCTGCTCGCGGAGCAGGACGAAGTCTTGAAGCAGCTGGTGGGGCTGTCCGTCAAGAGCCCCTGGTTTGCCGCCCAGACCGCCCGTCATCCGCTGCTGCTCGACGAACTCCTCGATCCCCGCCGACTGTTCACCCCGCAGCGACGCCAGGACCTGGAGACCGAGCTTGCGGCCCTGCTCGACCCGGTCGCCGACGACGACCTGGAGCAGCGCATGGAGCGGCTGCGTCAGTTCGCCCAAGGCAACGTGCTGCGGGTGGCCGCCGCCGACCTCACCGGGGCCATTCGGCTGATGGTCGTCAGCGACTACCTCACCGAGATCGCCGAGGTGAGCACCGCCCAGACCCTCGCCATCGCCTGGCACGACCTCGCCGGCCGCCACGGCGTCCCGCCCGGACGCGACCTCGACAACAGCGGCTTCCTGGTCCTGGGCTACGGCAAGCTCGGCGGCATCGAACTCGGCTACAACTCCGATCTGGACCTGGTCTTTGTCTACGACGAACAGGCCGCGGGCGAGATGACCGACGGCCCGCGACCCATTGCCACCGAGCAATTCTATGTTCGCCTTGGCCAACGCATGATCCACATCATGAGCACGCCGACCTACTCCGGCGTCCTCTACGAGATCGACATGCGGCTGCGACCGGACGGCAAGAAGGGCATGATCGCCCGTTCGCTGGCCTCCTTTGCCGACTACCAGCGCAACGAAGCCTGGACCTGGGAGCACCAAGCCCTGGTGCGCGCCCGGCCGGTGGCCGGCGACCCGGCGCTCGGCGCGCGCTTCCGTCAGATCCGCGCGCACATCCTGCGCATGGAGCGCGACCCGGACATCCTGCGCGACGAGGTCCGCGGGATGCGCGAGAAGATGCGCGGCTCCCTCGACAAGAGCAACAACGACCGGTTCGACCTGAAACAAGGCCGTGGTGGTATTGCCGATATCGAGTTTATGGTTCAATACTCGGTGCTGCGCTGGGCGCATCGGTGCCCGGAGCTGGCCGAATGGACCGACAATATCCGCCTCATCGCCACATTGGATCGCTTGGAGCTGTTGCCGGGGTCGGCGGCCCAGTTCCTTGAGAACGCCTACAAGGCGTTGCGCGGGCTCTACCATCGCAACGCGCTGCAGGACGCCCCCGGCCTGGTGGAGGCGACCAAGCTCACCGAGGAGCGCGGCCAAGTGGCCGAGCTATGGAGCCAACTATTCGACGTCGACGGCTGACCAAACCGCAGCGCGCCGGTGCCAACCCTGCGGATCGGCACCGGCAGCGACCGAGCAGTCCGGCCGATCGACCTAATTCCCATTCAACCGTAGCGCGCCCGGCCCTCGGGCGCAGAGCGAGGAGTAAGCCCCTATGACCATGGCAGACCGTGATGGTCTCATCTGGCACGATGGCCAGACGATGCCCTGGCGCGAGACCCAAACCCACGTCTTGACCCACACCCTGCACTACGGCATGGGGGTGTTCGAAGGGGTTCGCGCCTACGAGACCGATCGCGGCACGGCGATCTTTCGCCTCCAGGACCACACCGACCGGTTGTTCAATTCCGCCCATATCCTGGCCATGGAAGCGCCGTTCAGTCGCGACGAACTCAATGAGGCCCAATGCCTGGCCGTGCGGGCAAACAACCTCGCCTCCGCCTACATCCGCCCCATGTTCTACTATGGCGCCGAGGGTATGGGGCTGCGTGCGGACAATCTCAGCGTCCATGCCGTGGTTGCCGCCTGGGAATGGGGCAGCTACCTAGGCGAAGAGAACATGACCAAGGGCATCCGCATCCGCGTGTCGTCGTTCACCCGCCACCATGTCAATGTCACCATGTGCCGCGCCAAGGCCAACGGCAATTACATGAACTCCATGCTGGCCCTACAGGAGGCGCTGCGCGACGGCTACGACGAGGCGCTGATGCTCGACGCCCAAGGTTATGTCATGGAAGGCAGCGGCGAGAATATCTTCATCGTCCGCGACGGCACGCTGTATACACCCGACCTTACCTCGGCCCTGGATGGCATTACCCGCCGCACGGTCATGACCCTGGCCGGCGAGATCGGCCTGGACGTGATCGAAAAGCGCATCACCCGCGACGAGGTCTACATTGCAGACGAGGCGTTCTTCACCGGGACGGCCGCCGAGGTCACCCCGATCCGCGAGGTCGACGGGCGGCGCATCGGCACGGGCACCCGCGGGCCCATCACCGAACGACTCCAGTCGTTGTACTTCGACTGCGTGCATGGCCGGCACGAGAACCACCTCGACTGGCTGACGCTGATCTAGCCCCGTCCGCCACACCAGGACCGGCCGTGCAGACGATCACCTGCACGGCATCGCGCTGCCTGCGGCAATCACCGAACTGTATTCATCACGAGGTCACCATGGCGACTACCGTATCCCAACCCGCGACCGAAACGGCATCACCACCGCCGATCATCGACGTCAAGCCCACTGACCTGCCGCTGTGCTGTCCCAGGCCGGGCGACGAGCTATGGAACATGCATCCACGGGTGTATCTACCGATCGACGAGTCCCCGAACCACGAAGCGGTCTGCCCCTACTGCGGTGCCCATTACCGATTGACCACGTAAACACCCGGCCAACAGCGCGGCACTGAAAGGCTTTTCAAAAGCCACGACAAGCCCGCATATTTGCCTAAGTTATCAAGCGCTTAGACGCTTGATAACGGGTCGCAGCGGCACCTGACATCAGGCCCCGGCAATCGAGCGCATCCCTGCGCCGCGGTCCCCCGATGATCCATCGCGCACCCTCCCCTATCCGATCCCCAATGACTGCATTACCTACCGCTATCGAGCCCTGTCCATACTGCGGCGAACTCCTTGAGCTGACCTGGGAGCCGCTTGCGGAAGTTCAGGACTACGTGGAGGATTGTCACGTCTGCTGCGCCCCCATCAGCATCCGCGTGCGGCCGGCCGAAGAGGATCCGCAGGGGTGGAAAATCGAGATTTCCCGCAGCGACGACTAGCCGGACATCCGGCGTCATTGCTTTACGGCAGCAATGGACGCCACCAATCTCGATCAGGCAGTGACATGGACAGCGCCATCGCCATTGGCTATCGTCCTTGACATTACACCCGTTTGACTCAAATAATAGTCAGTGATCCGAGTGGAGCAATCGTTAATTGCTGGTCCTCGCAGCCCAACCGAGACCAACTCCACGATGCCTAAAATTCACGCGGATGCGCAACGCCGGCAAGGCAGCCTGACAAGCGCGATGGCGCAACATTCCCGCGGCCTATGCCGCGTCGCATGCCAAGCCCTGGGTCGCATCTTCCGATGGCCCGTTTCACCCAAGGGTCCTTTTTTTCAACTCACACCAGAGGTATTCTGTGGAAATTCAAGCATTGAGTGTCGATGAACTGAAAGCGCAGCTTGAGGAAATCGAGCAAAGTAAGGCGTCGATTGAGCGCGTATTGGTGCAACGCTGGCAAGAGCGCAAGGCTGAGCTCGGCCAGCAGATCCGCCATATGATCGACGAGCACGGCTATGACCATGAAGAAATCATGGGCATCGTCATCGGTCGCCGTCGTCGCGGCAGCGCTTCGGCAAAGAAGACGGGACAAGGTTACCTGCGCTATGTAGACCCGGAAAATTCGGAGAATGTCTACACCCGCGGCGTCCTGCCGGGCTGGTTGAAGGAAAAAATGACCAGCCAAGGGTACGATCCCAGCGTCAAGACCGACCGAGAGGCATTCAAGACCAAGTACCTGCGAGCCGAGAGGGACTAGCAAAGCCCCGCTCGGATGGTGATCGATTAGATCGACCAACCAGATTCAAGATAGGTCCTGTTTGCCTACCCGTCCTAGGCCGGCACTGACGCAGCCTGCCGCCGACCGGCGATAATCGTCTAAAGGCGTGGCCATAGGCCACCCTGAAACCGATCGCGTCGGCGGCACCCCACCTCAAAGCACGCTTTGCAGGCGGTCGTAGAGGATTTCGACGAGCAACGGGTGCTCGCCAATCAATGGCGTCTGAATGATCCGCAAGCCCGGCGCACGGCGCAGAACGTCGGCACAGATATCTGCAATATCCCCTGCTGGACCGGCATGTCTCCCCGGAGACAGGAACAGCATCGCGAGCACCACATCCCTCGCAGGCGCCCCTTGGGCCACAAGGCCGAGCAGGGCCTCTTCGAGCAAAGGCCCGTTGAATGCATACTCCGCCCCCGGACGCCGCTCCATCGCGGCCTCGATCACCTCCGATTCCCCGCGGAGACGGGAGCGCATCTCCGCGGCAATCGCGTTTCTGA
Source organism: uncultured Gammaproteobacteria bacterium (assembly GCA_942491465.1). Classification (GTDB taxonomy): domain Bacteria; phylum Pseudomonadota; class Gammaproteobacteria; order Chromatiales; family Chromatiaceae; genus CALOBA01. Next base: position 60,954 of record CALOBA010000072.1, on the reverse strand, counting down.
CGGCGGTCACCGTCGGCACCGGCGATCCATGGTCGACCAGCACGACCACGGGCGCATTCAGCTGCGAATCCAGCTTGGCTTGGGCGACGTTGTTGAGCAGGATGTCGACCAGCCTGGGCTCACCTGCCGGCCCCTTCCAGAGCACATCGGCAACGCGCACCACCAAATGCTGATCACCCCCGTCCAGTTCCGCCGAGCGATCCATCAACGTCGCCACTTGATCGGGGATGTACTCCGACACGGCCCGGCTTGGGCCGAAGAACAGCGGAAGGATCGTGAAGTCCCGCAAGCCGTCGCTGATCGCGTTGTTCAAGAACGGCACGAGCGTCATTGCCGGCTCGCCGCCAAGCTCGCTCGCCCGAACGCGATCTGAATGCAGCAGCGACACAGGATGCACGGCCATCCCACAGCGCGAGGACAGTGCCGCCGCGATGCGTCTCAGGCTGAGCGTCGAGGCCGCGCGCCGGGAACCGTTGTCGACCAGCAAGACAGTTTGCATCTCATACCTCGGGCAAGATCGGAACCATAGGGCGCTGCCTGATTGCATCGCCACCCGCCGGGACTTGGGGCGCCTCGAACCGTTACCCAAGGCAAGCTCGCGCCTCGCCCCGCCCCGGTCCCGCCGCAACCCTGTCCCGCTTATCGCAGCAAGCCGATCCCCCGTCGGCACACCCGGTGCTGGCGACCTGCGCTGGCGTAGATTAGGATACGGTTAGAATCAAGCTGAGCCCGAGGCCCGAGGGGGCATCGGGCGTCAACCACGATGCCCGCCGACCCAGTGGGCACCAGTCGGTACAGCGGCATTGTTTCTTGCAGCGCGCGGTATTGCGCCCAGGATGGAGCGCAATCCCTTGCCGGCAAAGCGCCGGAGGGCGCGTCGCCGGGCGGTTTCCAGCCGCCTGCGACAGCAGCGCCTTCCCGCGGCAACAATATCCAACAGTTCCCGCCCAGGGACCGGAGCGGGCGCCGTGGTCAACCCGATCGTTGGACGATTACAGAGGGGCTTCTGTCGTGAAGGGTAGCAGGGCTCGCAACACGGGCTTCACGCTCATCGAGGTGCTTGTCACCATGATCATCATGGCCATCGGGCTGCTGGGCTTGGCCGGCCTCCAGCTTGCGGCGATGAAAAGCAACTACAGCGCCTATCAGCGCACCCAGGCCGTCATCGCCGCCTACGATCTGATCGACCGATTCCGGATCGCCCCGGAACGGATCGAGAACGCCTGCGCCTCCACCGTCGACGGCGACTGCGTTTCCGCCTGGGCGTCTGACGTGTTCGACGACTGGAAAGATGCGCTCCTCCATGGTTCGCTGGCGAACAACGCCGTCGAGGGCGAGCTTGACTGCCGCACAACCAGCAACGCCTGCGGTGCAGGCAATTGCAGCATCACCGTCCGCTGGGACGACTCGCGGCCGGAGAACATCGCCGGCGGGGCGACCAGGGCCATCAAGCGCAACGATGACGATGCACCCGACGGCGACGGACTGTTGGAGATGACGGTCTGCACACGCCTCCCCGAGGACGTCTGATGACTTGCCGCTCCCCGCTCACCACCTCCGTCGTCGAAGTCCGCACGCGCCCGCAACCCGCAGCGCGCGCACCTGCCTCATCAATCCGTCGGCTCCGCCTGAACCTCGCCCGGCCACGCCACAGCCGGGGCGTCTCCTTAGTCGAGATGATGGTCGCGGTGCTCGTCGGGGTGCTCCTCACCATCGGGCTGGTAGACATCCTGGCCACCAACAAGAGCAGCTACGTCGGCGAGGAGAACTTCGCGCGGATGCAGGAGTCGGGGCGTTTCGCCATCAACACCATCGCGCGCCATCTCCGCCAATATGGCAGTCTGGGCTGCGGCAGCACCAGGCTCGAGGATTTCAACGGGACGCTGAAGATCCACACGGACGATCTGAGAAACGGAAGCACCGACACCGGCGCACTCCTCATCTCACCCAACAGCCCTTTGGCCTTCGACGACGACGACGACACGCTGTGGGCCAACACCGACGCCAAGCTCATGCTGCCCGGCCCCCCTAAGACGCGCGTTATCGCCGGGCGCGTACGCGGAGATGTCCTCGCGACCTGGGGCACCCAAGATCAAGCCGCGCTGGTCACGAGCAGTCCCGACACGTCGACCATCAGCGACATGAATGCCACCTTGACGATCAACCGCAGCGCCGCCGCATTTCAGAAAGACCGCTATGCCGTCATCACCGACTGCAACCAAAGCGAGGTATTCAAGATCACCTCACCCGATGATCCGACGACCTCCGGAACCACGGATCTCGGCCACGCCGACCAATCATTTGAACGGGCGTTCAACTGGAGTCCAGACACGCTTACTAACGCGAACGAAGGGGCCGATGACTCGACGTTGGGGGTCGACTATCGAGCCGAGGTCTACCCGCTCGACTACAGCGTCTTCTTTATCTGCTGCGTAGACACCTCCGACGGGACGCGTACAGACAACGTTGATCACTGCACTAACGGAGACGCCAACTACGCATCCGCGCTCTGTCAATGGAGCACCGCGTTTGGCGGCATCACCCGGCAGCTCGCAACCAACATCGAGGACATGCGGATCACCTGGACCGCGGACGGCGCCACCTATACGGACGCATCGACCGGCATGGATTGGGGCAGTGTCTCCGGCCTCCGCGTCGAGTTGCTGCTCGCCTCCTCGGACGCCATACGCACCCAGGCCGTCGCACCGAGCGCCCTGACCGGGACGGACCTCGGCGCCGGGATCGCCTCGGACAGACGGCGCTACGAGGTCATTTCACTCAGCGTCGGCATCCGCTCACGCACACCTTGGGTCCTGGATGCCTGGGAATAGCCATGAACTATCCTCCGACGGCCAGTCGCCAGCGCGGGGCGGTCCTGATCCTGGGGCTGGTGATCCTGCTGGTCATGACGATGATCGGTGTCGCCGCCATTCAGACCACGGTACTAGAGGAGCGCATGGCCGGCAATATGCGGCAACGTGATCTGGCCCTGCACGCCGCCGAGGCCGCCGTGCAGGCAGCCTTGAGCGCGATCGAGAGCCAAGATACCCCGTTGTCCAGCGATCCGACCGGGACAAACGGCGTCTGGCCGAGCTGCGATATCCGGGCCGGCACCACCTCCGATGCCTGCACAACCTATTCGACCCGCATCAGCGAGTGGCGCACTAAGACCTCTTGGGAGGGTGAAGCGGCGAGTAGTAACTACGACATGAAATACACGGACATCGCCACCCGACTGTCGCTCCCTACGGTAGGACTGACCGGGGTCGCCGAGCAACCGCGGCTCGCCATCGATCTGCAGTTCATCCCGGCCTTGGATGTCGAGATCGCCGCCGCCGGCGGCGGTATCCATTTCTACACCGTCAGCGCCCTGGGCTTCGGTGCCGACGCCAACGTCCGGGCGGTGGTCGAGGCGGTCGTCGCCAAGGTCTATTCCTGGTAAGCCACGTTAAGGAGGTCGCCCATGAGCGGCACCACTGCGCACGTCAACACCCCGCTACGCATCGCCTCCGCGGCCATGCTCGCCGCGCTGCTGCTGGGAGGACCATCACGAGCCACCGATATCGATCTGCAATCGGTGCCGCCCTATATCCTGCAAGGGGTGCATCCGAACCTGATCCTGACCATCGATAATTCCGGGGTCATGCCCAATGCCTATATGCCGGCGGAGCTGCACGGAGGAGACCCGGATTTCAATAGAAAATGGATCGATCCGGATGACGAAGACGTGGAAAGAGTCAACGGCGTACTCTACGCAACCTCGCCCGACGTCAACAAGCTCTACTACAACCCGACGCTGACCTATCTGCCGGGAGTCAATGCCGATGAGACCTCGTTCGGCCATGCCGACTTTACCGCGGCCGACGAGTTTCCCTATCGCGGGCTCGATTGTGATGACGGCGACGACATCTCACCGGACCCCATCAACCTGAGCAGCCAATATCGGGCGATGTGGCGCGGGGCAAGTCGTTGCAACAACGATACATTCTATTACATCGACGATGAGGTCGCCGTCGACCCCAATCCCGACGCCGGCAAGGCCTATTACCATTTGTTCGACCAGCGGTTGACGGGCTGCACGGTCACCAGTCCCGATGTAAACACACCGGACGAATGCTTCGCTCGGATCGAGGTGGGCTCTCAAACGGATCAAGACGCGGCCAAGTGCCAGGGCTATTACGTCGAACCGCGCATGCCCGCAGCCGCGACCCCAGACTGCGTAGAGCGCGACAATGCCGACCTGAGCAGCCCAGACGATCCCGGCCCATTGGACGAAGCGGCGCTCGCAAAGCGCAACTTCGCCAACTGGTACGTCTATCATCGCACCCGGTTCCTGACCACCAAGACGGCCCTCAGTCGCGTCATGCAGGAACTCCACCCCAGCGTCCGCTTCCTTTACCAAGAGGCCCGTTACCCCGGTGGCCTTGCACCGGGTAATTCAACCTACGACGCCTTGCTTGAGCGCTACGGCCCATTCAACGACTCGGTTCGCGCAGCCTTTTACGACGACATGTTCGGCCTGCGGGCCAGTGACGGCAGCCAGCCCTACACCCACAGCACGATCGTACGCGCCGGCGAATTCGTTCAAGACGAACTGCTGCAACGAGACGACCTGGCCAACCCGAGCCTGGACGCCGTGAATCGCTGCGGGATCAAGTGCCGCAGAAACTTCCACCTGCTCATCTCCGGCGGCGAGATGATCCGTGCCGAGTGCGCCAACAACCAGGCCGCCAACTGCGCGAACCTCGACGGCGGCAGCGAGATCACGACACTGCCGGACAACCCCTACAACATCACCAGCTATCCGAGCACGGGCGACGACAACCGCCTCTATCGGGACGGCAATGCGAACACCCTGGCCGACGCCGCCTTCTACTATTGGGCCACCGACCTTTGGCCCGGCTACGACAATGAGGTGGTGCCGCTGCTGCACGACGGCGGAGAGCCCGAATACCTGGACGCTGCGGCGACCACCGAGACCTTGAGGCAGGAGTTCTGGGACCCGCGCAACGACCCGGCCACCTGGCAACACCTCAGCACCTACATCGTCAGTCTGGGCTCCTCCGGGGACGTAGAGCCGGATACCGACTTCACCGACGGGAGCTACCGGCAGTATCTGGAAGATGACGGCAGCGGAACCCCGCGACTGGTGGAGCGCGCGACCGGCGCGGACGACTGGGAGGTCAGCACCGACGGCTTTCCCGGCAATTGGTACTACCCGCTGCCAACCGCTGCTGCTCCGGGGTTGTTCGTCATCCCCAAGGCGATCCAATCCGATGACCTGTGGCACGCGGCCCTGAACGGACGCGGCGGCTTCATTAGCGCCCAAGACCCGAAGGAGCTCACCGATGCCTTTGAAGGCATCCTCGCGACGATCTCGGCCACCGCCGACTTCGCATCGAGCACCCCGGCCGCCGTCAACTCCCAGAGCCTCGACAGCGACAGCCGGCTGTTTCAGACCATCATTCGCACCGAGGATTGGAGCGGTCAGATCCTGTCCTATCTGTACGAGGTCTCCACCGGCACAGGCGGCCCCTGCCCGGATATCCCGGAGGGGCAGCTCTGCACCGATGAGCCGACCTGGGACGCCGCCGAGGAGCTGGCCGCCTGGGACGCCCGCGCGATCCTGACCAGCGCCAACGGCACGCTGACGTCGTTCGACAGCTCCACGGCGAGCTGGGAGGCCCTGACGTCGACACAGCAGGCGTTCCTCGACGAATCCCCTCCGGTCGGCGTCACCGCCGAGGTCTACGGCAAGCTGAGGATCGATTATCTTCGGGGCGACTCGACCTGCGAGGAATCCACCGACGCCAACGACGACGGCTGCGAATTCCGCGACCGCCTGCGCCCTCCGACCACACCACTGGGTGCGGTGGTCAACAGCGCCCCGATCGTGGTGGGACCACCGAGCCGCCTTTATAACGAAGGAGGCTATCAAGACGTCGATGGCTTTCGCGATGACCATGAGGACCGGGCGTCCATCCTCTATGTGGGCGGAACGGACGGCATGCTGCACGCCTTCAATATCGCAGACGGCAGCGAGGTCTTCGCCTATGTGCCGGAGCTGATCTACCCGAAGCTGGCGGACCTGACCGACCCGGACTATCTGATCAGCAAGGACGGCATGGTGGACGGCCAGATCGCCGAGGCCGATGCCTACTACGGTAGCGCATGGCACACCGTGCTGGTCGCCGGCATGGGTGTGGGCGCCCAGGGGCTGTTCGCGCTGGATGTGACCACCCCGACGGCGACTGTCGCGGGAGGTGTGGCAACCCCCGGCATCTCGTTGCTGTGGGAGTTTTCCGACGCCGACGGCAGCGACAGCCGCGTGGAAGCGGCGAACGGCGGCCTGCTGGATGGCCGCGATCTGGGCTACGTCTACAGTCGTCCGGCCATCGTCCGGCTCGACTCGGCCGACGACTGGGTGGTGCTCGTACCCAACGGCTACAACAACACCAACAGCGTGGACGAAAGCCAGGACGACTGTGTAGACGATGCAGCCGCCGCGACCAACTGCACCGTCAGCCAGACCGGCGAGTCGGCGCTCTACGTGCTGAACCTCGACCCGAACGAACCGGATCGGATCCGCGCCGTCATGCGCACCGGCCAGGGTACGGCCCAGGCCGCGAGCGTCGGCCGCGACGACTGGACCACCAACGGCCTCGGCCCCGTCACCGCGGTAGACAGCAACGCGGACTTGGTGGCCGACTTCGCCTATGCCGGAGACCTGTTCGGCAACCTGTGGAAGTTCGACCTGACCGACCCGACCGCGCTCGGGGCGCCGACCCTGCTGTTCCAGGCGACGATCAACGTGGCAGGGGTCCCAACCCAGCCGATCACCAGCCCGGTGGCCGTCGCCCGTCATCCCACGGGCATCGGCACCATGGTCTTGTTCGGCACCGGGAAATGGCTGGGCAAGGGGGACACGGCGGACAAACAGCTTCAGACCTTCTATGGCATCTGGGACGATGGGGGCTATGTCTACACCGACGCGGCAACCCGCGACGATCTATACCAACAGCAGTTCCTAGATATTTCCGTGGCCAACGATGCCGGCAACATCAGCATCGGGCGCATCAGCACGGACGCTGAAGACATCAACTGGGCCGGTGACGGTGAACGTCATCGCGGCTGGTATATCGATTTGGTCGTCGCCGACACGCCGGTCACCGAAGGCGACGGCGAGCGGGTGGTCTCCGAGCCTCAGGTCCGCTCCGATCGGGTGATCTTCGTCTCGGTGATCCCGGGGGATTGCTGTGAGGGCGGCGGTGCGAGCTGGGTCAACGCCCTCGACCTCAACGACGGCTCCCGGCTTGGCGATGCACCGTTTGATTTCAACCTGGACGGCAGCGTCGACCTGGCGGATCTGCTGGATGCCTCCGGGCTCGACGGCTATACCGATGGCAGCACCATCGCCGGGAGCAGCATCCGCCTGGACCCCAACGCGACGACGACCATCTACTCGGCGCCGTCCCTATTGATGGACGGCAACACGGCGACCAACATCATCAGCGACTCCAGCGGCAATCTCATCCAATTGCGGGAGTCGTCAGCGTTGGATTGGCGCGTCTGGCGACAGATCCGATAGTCAAGGTTCAGAAACAAGTGGTGCAGACCCAACTCCGACACGTCCAAACTAACGGATCGGCGAACGGGCGTCTGCACCTCGTGTTTCCGAACCGATCCTTACGAATCGTCCGCGAATGACTTGAACAGGGTGCTGGTAACTGCGGTTGCAATGCGCGCGCTCCTTCGCTCATAGAGGAGGCCCCAGGGCAGGCGGGCTCAGCACCGACACCGCCAACGGGCCCCTGTCCGTGGCGACCGGTCTGCGGGCAAGACCCATCGAAGCATTCCTCACACAGAGACACGGAGAGGGGCAAGAACGCGGCATCCGGTCTCCTCTCTGTGGCTCCGTGTCTCTGTGCGAGACATCTTCCTCGATTCACCCGGAGAGGATTTGTTCAACTCAATCGCGGACGTACCCTTAGCGCACCAGCGCAAGGCAAGTCAATCGTTGGCGTCCGATGTGGAGGTCCGACCTAGCTCGGGTCAGCACGGAGAAGGGCGCGACGGCCATATCGACGCCGCGTCCAGATCCCAATCCCCAAACCGATACCGAACAGCGCCAGCACTCCGGGCTCCGGCACCGGCCCTCCAGTCTGCGTGGCAGTAAAGACCAGGGTGTCATAGTAGGCATCCGGCAACTCGCCCGCCCCACCTGCACCCCGATTTTGCCAAGTCTCCTCCCAAAAGCGAAACGTAAACGAATCACCGGCTTCAACCGACCCTCCCCCCAACAGGCTGGAGAGGTCGAAGAAGACCGTCATCGAAGCGCTGTGGTCGATCACCTCCGGCTCGGCCCCGGTGTCGTCGTAATAGAGCGAGCCGCCGACGCTCGCGTCGAACATCTGGAAATCTTCACAGTCGCCGGGCGCGGTGCCGTTGAAACAAATGGTCACACGTTGCTCCGCCAGGGTCTGTTGAAACAACACGTTCGAGGCGTCCTGCCAACTGCTCTCGTAAGCCACCATGGACCCCATGCCCTGCCTGTGGTCAACGGCGAATGGGCCGGAAAACTCGCCGGCGATTTCCCCTCCGGGGCCGTCCGGTGCACCCAGCAGCGTATCGCTAACCGACAGATTAAAACCGTCCATCTGGATCTGTCCAATGCTGGTGGGAACTTCGAATGTCTTCCACCAGTTTTCTGACCTGCTCTCTTCCACTATGTTATTTCCGCGACTGAAAACCAGATTATTGGGGTTTGGAAACGCACCACCAACGTCGCCGCATTCGTCGTCGATGGCGTTCCTCCCGAGTACATTCGGACAGGTCCCCGCCCATTCGTTGTAATTGGCGATGTCCGATTCGAGCGTAAACACCAGATCGACGGCATGGGCCGCGCCCGGCACAGCGATGGCCAGCGTGATGGCGGAGGCGTGGGCGAGGAGGCGCATCGGTAAGGCTCCAACTGGATGGCTCGAAGACAGATCGGCAATCGCAAGACCCACTGAGCGAGATTTGAGCCTTGCGGACGCTGCCGGTGAGATGTGCTTGTAAAGGTCGCTCTCCAGGAACATCGCCACATCAAGCGGGATAAGCTGACCACAGGTTGCGTAAGTCTAACACGATCCGAAAGGGATATTCGGCCCGCGGGCAGCACCGCGGCGCTGTCCGTCGCCGCTTCGTCCAGCCCGTCGTCACCCTCAGACCACGGATCTACCCAATCGGTGACTGCCGGCACAACCGCCGATCCAGCGCCGAGAGCCGCTCCGGCGTCCCGATGTCGAGCCAGGCACCGGCATGGCGCAGGCCACCGACGCGTTCTTGATCCATCGCCGGATGCAGCAGCGGCGCCAACGGAAAACGCCCCGGCCGGCATTCGGCAAACAGCGCGGGCCGGTAGATGCCGATGCCGGCGAAGGTCAGCCGTTGCGCGCCGTGCTCGCCGGACACGACCGCTCGACCAGCGCGAAATCGCCGTCGGGATTATGCTGCGGGGTTATCGACCAACACCAGCTGGGCCAGATCACCGTCGCCGATGCGCAGCGCTGGCGTAGTCGACATCGCACCAGATATCGGCGTTGACCACCAGAAACGGCTCATCGCCCAACAGCGGCAGCGCACGAAGATCCCGCCGCCGGTCTCCAGCGCCTCGCCCTCGGGCGAATAGCGGATGCTGACCCCGTAGGCCTCGCCATCGCCCAGGGCGGCCTCGATCTGCGCGCCAAGATGCGCGTGGTTGATGACCAGCTCGCGAAACCCGGCGGCCCGTAGCCGCCGGATTTGATGGCCGATCAGGGTGTCGTCGCCCGCGCGCAGCAGCGGCTTGGGGGTATGGTCGGTCAGCGGGCGCATGCGCTCGCCACGGCCGGCGGCCAAGATCATCGCCTTCATTGTCCAGTCACCTGGGGTTGGATCGGCGTTTTGTCCATCACCCGCGAAGTCGTTGACGACTCCAATTTTGCGGAGACCAGCAGACTGCTGATGACAAAGCCCAGAAACATATAGAACCCGATCTGCAACGCCGTGCCGTCGGTGGTGATGACCCGCACCCCGCTGCCGGCGTCGGCAAGCCCCGAGAGCTGACTGGCAATCAGCCCGCTGAAGCCGACGTAGGCCATGAAGATGGCCACCACCAGCACGTCCGCCATGGACCACTTGGCCGAGCGCAGGGCGAAGAAGCGCACCAAGGCCTGACGGCGCAGGCCCGCCGCATCGGCATAGTAGACGAAGGTGGCCGCGACCTTGAGCCCCGGAAAGATCAGGCTGAACAGCGTAATCAGGACGGCGACGAGCAGCATGTCCGGCTTTGCGGTCTCGGCCAGCAGTGTGACGACGTCGATGATGCTCTTGCTCTGAAAATACAGGACCTGGTCGCTGAACTGCACCGGCGAGCCCAGGATCTCGAAGCGCAGCTCGTCGATGCGCGCCTCCACCTCGATCATGGGCGTCAGGACGCCGGCGGCGAGCAGGACCAGCGTCGCCGCGGTCAGCATCAGGATGATCTCCGGCGGCAGCCGGCGCCGCGAAAGATTCAACGCCAACAACAGCCCCACCAGCCCGAAGATCAACAGCGCCTGCTCCACCGCCCGCGCCTGCCGCTCGGCGATCGCCGCGCGCAATGGTTCACGGCAGGCATCGGGATCAGCGCAGTGGTGGCGGGCGAGCACCGCCTGGTAGGCCGCCCTGTCGAGCCGCGTGAAGGTGGCGGCGGCGGCGTCGCGGATCATCTCCAGCAGTTGCTGTTTGATCTCGGCCTTGTTCTCCGGTCGGCTCAGCTCGTCGAGCACGACGTCGGCGTAGCGCGGGACCTGCGCGCGCAGCTCGTTGAAATCCACCAGCAGATCCTGCACGCCCTGGCGCAGACCGCCCTCGATCCGCTCGAACAGATTCTCGCCACCGGCGTTTCGTCGGCGCAGATAGCGCTCCACCTCGACCAAGAGCTGATCGAGGATGACCTCGAGGTTGCGCTTGATCTGGGGACGATTGGCGGGGGTCAGCTCGAAGCCGTCGATCCGCTCGGCCAGGATGGCGGATAGCTGCGCCACCCAGACCTCGGCGTTCAGCAGGCCGTAGCGCACGTCCTCCAGCTCGGCGAGGTCGTCGCGCAAGCGCTGGGTCTCGCGAAGATCGACAATGAGCTGGACGACCAGCACCAGACTGGCGATCAACAAGGCGGCCGATGAGACCGCGATCAGTATCCGTTGCGCGAACGGGGACATGACGCAGGGGGCGCTAACCCTTCATGGAGTCGAAGAACTCCCCGTTGGTCTTGGTGTGCTTGAGCTTGTCGAGCAGGAACTCCATGGCCGCGAGCTCATCCATGGGGTGCAGGATCTTGCGCAGAATCCACACCTTCTGCAGCTCGGCGGGGGGCATCAGCAGTTCCTCGCGACGCGTACCCGAACGGTTGATGTTGATCGCCGGGAAGATGCGCTTCTCGCCGATGCGCCGATCGAGATGGATCTCCATATTGCCGGTGCCCTTGAACTCCTCGTAGATCACGTCGTCCATCCGCGAGCCGGTGTCGACCAGCGCGGTGGCGATGATGGTGAGCGACCCACCCTCTTCAACGTTGCGCGCGGCACCGAAGAAGCGCTTCGGACGCTGCAGCGCGTTGGCATCGACACCGCCGGTGAGGACCTTGCCGGATGACGGCACCACGGTATTGTAGGCTCGGGCCAGGCGGGTGATGCTGTCGAGCAGGATGACCACGTCACGCTTGTGCTCCACCAGTCGCTTGGCCTTTTCGATGACCATCTCGGCGACCTGAACGTGGCGCGTCGCCGGCTCGTCGAAGGTGGACGAGATCACTTCGCCGCGCACCGACCGCGCCATCTCGGTGACCTCCTCCGGCCGCTCGTCGATCAGCAGCACGATCAGGAAGACGTCCGGGTTGTTGTGGGCGATGGACTGGGCGATGTTTTGCAGCATCATGGTCTTACCGGCCTTCGGGGGCGAGACGATCAGCCCGCGCTGGCCTTTGCCGATGGGGGCGACCAGATCGACCGTGCGCGCGGTCAGGTCTTCCGTGCTGCCGTTGCCGATCTCCAGCTGCATCCGCTTTTGGGCAAACAGCGGGGTGAAGTTCTCGAACAGGATCTTGTTCTTGGCGTTCTCGGGTCGGTCGAGATTGATCTCGCTGACCTTCAACAGCGCGAAGTAGCGCTCACCCTCTTTCGGCGGTCGAATCTTGCCCGAGATGGTGTCGCCCGTTCTTAGGGAAAATCGCCGAATCTGGCTGGGGGAGACGTAGATGTCGTCGGGACCGGCCAGATAGGAGGCATCCGCCGAGCGCAGGAACCCGAAGCCGTCGGACAGGATCTCCAGCGCACCATCCCCGTAGATGTCCTCGCCGCGTTTCGCCTGCGCCTTGAGGATGGCGAAGATCAGGTCTTGTTTGCGGGATCGGCCGACACCGTCGATTTCCATCGATTGCGCCAGCTCCACCAGCGCGGGAACGGGCATCTGCTTGAGCTCGGTAAGATTCATTATCGTATTTGCAGCGCGGGGTAAGGGGGGAGGGACGGCCCGCCTGGTCAGGGTGATCAGGGGCCGGGTCGGACCAAGGCGTTCGGGCCGGCAGGTCGCGAGGCAGGGAGGTCAGCCCATGGGGGGAATCAATGGACGGCTGTGCCGCCATCGGGCACACCTTTGCAGGAGGCCCCCAACAGCGGCGAAGCCCCGTAGGGGCCGTGAAACCTCAAGAAGGATCGTTAGGCACTCATCGTCAGGACGAGCGATGGCTCGGCCAGCAGCCCCGCAAGCGGGGGCGCCTGCTGGGGCGAACGGGCGAGGCGTTACAGGTTACTGTCGACGAAGGCGGTCAACTGCGATTTCGTTACGGCACCGACCTTGATGGCCTCCGCCTCTCCGTTCTTGAACAGGATCAGGGTTGGAATGCCACGGACGTTGAAGCGTTCGGTGATGGCCCGGTTCTCGTCGATGTCAACCTTGACGACCTTGATGCGCCCGGCGTACTCCTCGGCGATCTCATCGAGGACCGGGGCGATCATTTTGCATGGTGCGCACCAGTTTGCCCAGTAGTCGACTAAGACGGGGTGCGGCGATTTGAGGACATCCTCTTCGAAGGACTCATCCGTCACATGGATGATGTGCTCGCTCACGTTATAGTGTCTCCGTTGGGGTTGGATCAGTCGATCAACGACGGCCGCTCTGCCTCCCCGCCGGATCGCCGCGTTGGGCCCATCCGTCGTACCGACGGTGGAACAGCGTTCTACGCGGAAAATAAGGGGGCGGGCTACTAAGGCTGCCCTCGTTGCTCGGGACAGGGGCTGCAGTCGGTCGGGGGAGGTCGGGATGGCGCTGTGACCACCCGTTGGGTAAGATGCTATTTCAGCCAAAGTTTTCAAGTTTTGCAAGCCCTATCGGCCCAGTACCGGTACAAACAGGGAGCATTCCGCGTCCGCTCATGCCTCACACCCACCTCACCGACACCCGTTTCGACAGCTTCGAGCTCGACCACCGCATCCTCCAAGGACTGACCGATGCCGGCTTCACCTTTTGTACACCGATCCAGGCCGCTTCGCTACCCATCGGTCTTGCCGGCCGCGACGTCGCGGGCCAAGCGCAGACCGGCACCGGCAAGACCGCCGCTTATCTGCTCGTCGCCCTCCAGCGGCTGTTGGCCCGTCCGGCCCCACCCGCCGAGGCGGGCGCGCGCACCCGCAGCCACCCCCGGGTCGTGGTCCTGGCCCCGACCCGCGAGCTGGCGATCCAGATCCATAACGATGCGGTGGCCTTGGCAGCACACACCGGCTTCCGACTGGGCGTCGTCTACGGCGGCACCGGCTATCAGGAGCAGCGTGACTGCATCGCAGCCGGGGTGGACATCCTGATCGGCACCCCCGGCCGGCTGATCGACTACTACAAGCAGCAGGTCTTCGATCTCAAGGCCGTCGAGGTCATGGTGCTCGACGAGGCCGATCGGATGTTCGATCTCGGCTTCATCAAGGACATCCGCTTCGTGCTCCGCCGCATTCCGCCGCCGGAGCAACGCCTCGGCATGCTGTTCTCCGCAACGCTCTCCTACCGCGTCACCGAACTCGCCTACGAGCACATGAACGACCCGCAGATGGTCGAGATCATGCCCGAGCAAGTGACGGCGGACCGCGTCCGGCAGAGCTGCTACATGGTCGCGAACGACGAGAAGGTGCCGTTGCTGATCGGCCTGCTGCGCTCCCTGAAAGACGCCCGGGTGATGATCTTCATGAACACCAAGCGCACCACCGAGCGCGTCTGGGGGTACCTCGAGGGCAACGGCATGCGCTCGGCGGTGCTGTCGGGCGATGTACCGCAGAGAAAACGGCTGCAACTGCTGAAACAATTTCAAGACGGCGAGCTGCCGATCATGGTCGCCACCGACGTGGCCGCCCGGGGGCTCCACATCCCCGGCGTCACCCATGTCATCAACTACGACCTGCCCGACGACGCCCAAGACTACGTGCACCGCATCGGCCGAACGGCGCGCGCCGGCGCCACCGGCGATGCGATCAGCTTCGTCTGCGAGAGCTATGCCTTCTGCCTGCCGGAGATCGAGAAGTTCATCGGCGCCAAGATCCCGGTCGCGGCGATCGAGTCGGATACCTTGGCCGATGTAGACCCCAGGAGCCGGGTGCGCCCCCCCCGCCGCAGCCGTGATGAACGCGATGGGCGAGGTCACGGGGGCGGCGGGCGCGGCGGTCCGCGACACAAGCCTCATGGCGGCACGACCGGCGACGAGAAATCCGGCAGCCCCGGGGGCGACGGTCAGCGCCGCCGCCGGCGGCGACGCCCGGGACCGAGCACCGGCAAGGATGGGCCCGGCGGCGACGCGGCGGTGTGATGCCGTCTATCCGCGCAGATCAGGCAGCAGCGTGGAAAAGCGCGCCACCGCGGGGAACTCGGTCACTTGCCGCCCCGGGCGTTTCGAGTCCGGCGCGGTGATCGCCAACAGCCAGCGGAAGCCGTATGCCCTGGCACTGCGCAGCACGGCGAGGTTGTCGTCGACGAACAGCGTGCGTTGCGGATCGAAGGGTTCAAAGTCTTGCGCAAGCCCCCAGAACGCGGGATCTTCCTTCGGCAGCCCGACGTCGTGGGCGCAGATGACCCGTTCAAGATGCCCCCCCAGCAGCGTGCGCTCCAGCTTCAGGGCGATGGACTTTTGATGCGCATTGGTGACCAGCACCCGGCGCTTGCCGCGCGCCGCCAAGGCGTCGAGAAATTCGATGACGAACGGATGGATCGCGATCAGGTGCTCCACCTCGGCCTTCAGCAGGGCGATATCGAGCCCGAGTTCACGGGTCCAGTGATCCACGCAGTACCATTCCAGGGTCCCTTGAATGTCGCGATAGCGCCCATGCAGCTGCGCCCTGGCCTGGTCGACCCCGATCCCCCGCGCCTCGGCATAGCGCCGCGGCACATGCTCCAGCCAGAAGTGATTGTCGAAGTGTAGATCCAGCAGGGTCCCATCCATATCGAGAAAGACGGTATCGACCGCATCCCAATCGATGCGGACCGATGCCGATACGGGCGTTGGCATATTTGACATCATGACCTCATAGAGCGGCTGCGGGCGATGGGCTTGGGCGGCGCAGCTTACCGGAGAACCGACCATGCCGACAAAACCCGAAATCCTGAATCGCCGCTCGGCCGCGCGCTCCCGGATCTTCCACATCGAGGCCGTTGACCTGCGATTCTCCAACGGCGCGACCCGAACCTATGAGCGCATCCTCGGCGGTCAGGACTCGGTGATGATCGTGCCGCTGCACGACGACGGCAACCTGCTGCTGATCCGCGAATACGCCGCCGGCAGCGATGCCTATGAACTCGGTTTCCCCAAAGGCGTCGTCGAAGACGGCGAATCCATCATCAACGCCGCCGGTCGCGAGCTTCGCGAAGAGGTCGGCTATGCCGCCCGCGACCTGCAGGTGCTGCGCCGCTGCTCGTTGGTCCCGGGCTACATCCAGCACGCCACACAGATTGTCCTGGCCCGCGACCTCTATCCCGACAAGGCCGAGGGCGACGAGCCCGAGCCGATCGAGGTCGTCCCGTGGCCACTGCAGGACATCGACGGCCTGCTTGAATGCCCGGACTTCAGCGAAGCCCGCGGGATCGCTGCGCTGTTCCTGCTGCAGCGCTTGCTGGCCGCCAACCAAGTCGCCTGATCGGCGCGGCGGCGCGACCTCGCCAACAGGATAGACGTCGCAGCGTTGCGAAATCCGAGCCGTCGACGCAAACTGCCCCGCTAGCCCGAACGGACATCCCGCCGGATACCCAACAGCCCACGATCGGAGCCGCCGCATGACCCTATCCGCCCCCCCGCATCGATGGACCTGCGCCCTGCTGATCCTGTTGTTGCCGGCCCTCGCCTACGGGGTGGGCGAGCATGAGGAGTTGCTCGGATTCGACGACCATCCCCGCGATGACCCGCTGACCTACCCGGAGTGGTTCGAGGACCCGTTCCTCGACCTGCCCGCCGAGCTGGCAGAGGTCAACGAGGCGGGCAAGTCGGGCCTGATCCTGTACTTCGGTCAACGCCGCTGCGCCTACTGTTGGAAGCTGATCAACGTCAACTTCGCCCTGGAGGACATCGTCGCCTACACCCGGCGCAACTTCGACGTGGTGCCCATCGACATCTGGGGGATCAGCGAGGTCACCGACCTCGACGGCCAAGTCCTGACCGAGCGGGAGCTGTCGCTGCGCGAGGAGACCAACTTCACCCCGTCGCTGCTGTTCTACGACGAAGACGGGACCCCGGCGCTGCGCCTGCGGGGCTACTACCCACCCTATCAGCTACGCGCCGCCCTGGAGTACGTGGCCGACGACCACTATCGCCGCGAGTCGTTCCGGGACTACCTGGCGCGTGGCGACAATCGGATGGTGTTCGAGCCGGGAGAGCTCAATGAGGCGGACTTCTTCTCGCCACCGCCCTACGATCTCGACCGCACTGCGGTGCCCGCCAAACGCCCGCTGGTGGTCTTCTTCGAGCAGGGCGACTGCCACGCCTGCGATGTGCTGCATGGCCAAACCCTGCGCGATCCAGACATCATGGCCGCCTTGACCAAGCTCGACAGCGTCCAGCTCGACATGTGGTCCGACACGCCGGTGGTCACGCCGTCGGGCACGCGCACCACGGCCCGAGCGTGGGCCGAGCAGCTCGATCTGTTCTATGCCCCATCCCTGCTGTTCTTCGATGAGCAGGGCAAGGAGATCATCCGCGTGGCCTCCGTCGTCGGCTTCTATCGCCTGAGCACGGTGCTGGAATACATCAATAGCGGCGCCTACAAAGACGGCACCGATTTTCAGACTTGGCGGGTCAGACGCGCGTTCTGACTGCACCCGCTCCTCGCTGATCTGCGAGATGTGCACCAGAGCGTCGCGGCCGGGCAGGATGGTGACGAAGGCGCCGAAGTCCATCCGTCGGGCGACCTTGCCCACCTCGACGTCGGCGGTGCCGGCGACCTTGAAGTCCATATCGCCGAGGTGGCCCTCATCACCCATGTTGTCGGTGAGCACGCCGCGCTTGGCCAGACGGGCCTGGCCGATCTCGCGGCGCTTCGGGCTGCCGACGCGGCCTTGCTCACCGACGCAGAACGATGGGCAAGATGACCCGGCCAGAAGACCCGGCACCGATGGCGGCTGCCGAGGAGAGGAACGGCGACGCCGAGCCGCAGCGCATGCTTACCGCGTCTTCCTTGGCAACGACCGTCCTCCCAATCCGAGGTTTTGACCGATGAGTACGAAAGATCTGATTGAACAAGCAATCGCGCTTCCAGCGATGAGCTATCGCTTCCACCCGGAGGCAGCGGCCGAACTCAACCAGTCGATCGATCACTACGAACTCATCGCACCGGGCTTGGGCTAGGACTTCGCACTTGAGGTCTACGAGACCCTCCAGCGTGTCGTCGACTCTCCTAAGGATCGATTCAAAAACAAGTGGTGCAGACGCCCGCTCGCTGAGCCTTTGGATTGGCCGTTTCGTCGTTGCGTCTGCACCACTTGTTTCTGAACCTTGACTAAGGATCGGACCACGCTGGACGGCGACATCCGTCGTTCACTTGTCAAACGCCTCCCCTACGGCGCTCTCGCATCTTGCGTCAGTGGGCTGTGCCAAGTCGGACGGTCACGCCGAGGCAAGGGCTACCTGCGCGCCTCGGCAGGGACCACCGAGGCCACAGGAAGCGTCTTGCTGGACGTACGCTCGCGCTTTGCGCTAGCCGACGGAGACGCGCTCCTCGTCGGTGACCGCCTTCATGCTCAGGCGGATGCGGCCCTGCTTGTCGACCTCCAGGACCTTGACCTTGACGTGGTCGTCGACCTTGAGCTTGTCGCTGACGCTCTGCACCCGCTCCTCGCTGATCTGCGAGATGTGCACCAGACCGTCGCGGCCGGGCAGGATGGTGACGAAGGCGCCGAAGTCCATCAGTCGGGCGACCTTGCCCTCGTAGACCTTGCCCACCTCGACGTCGGCGGTGATGAGCTGGACGCGCTTCTTGGCCTCTTCGCCGGCGCTCTTCTTGACCGAGAAGATCTTCACCATGCCGTCATCGTTGATGTCGATGGTGGCGCCGGTCTCCTCGGTGATGGCGCGGATGGTGGCGCCGCCCTTGCCGATGACGTCGCGGATCTTCTCCGGATGGATCTTCAGCTCGATGATCCGCGGCGCGTAGTCGGACATCTCGGCGCGGTGGCGCTCGATGACCTTGTTCATCTCGCCCAGGATGTGCATGCGACCGGCCTTCGCCTGCTCCAGCGCCGTCTCCATGATCTCGCGGGTGATGCCCTCGATCTTGATGTCCATCTGCAGGGCGTTGATGCCCTCGGCGGTGCCGGCGACCTTGAAGTCCATATCGCCGAGGTGATCCTCATCACCCATGATGTCGGTGAGCACGGCGAAGCCGTCGCCCTCTTTGATCAGCCCCATGGCAACGCCGGCCACCGGCCCCTTGATGGGCACGCCGGCATCCATCAGCGACAGACTGGTGCCGCAGACCGAGGCCATGGAACTGGAGCCGTTGGACTCGGTGATCTCGGAGACGACGCGCACCGAGTAGGGGAACTCCTCCAGGTTCGGCATGGCCGCGAGCACACCGCGCTTGGCCAGGCGGCCGTGGCCGATCTCACGACGCTTCGGGCTGCCGACGCGGCCCTGCTCACCGACGCAGAACGGCGGGAAGTTGTAGTGCAGCATAAACGGCTCACGACGCTCGCCGTCCAGCGCATCGATGATCTGCGAGTCGCGCTCCGTGCCCAGGGTGGTGATCACCATGGCCTGGGTCTCGCCGCGGGTGAACAGGGCCGAGCCGTGGGTGCGCGGCAGCACGCCGGTGCGGATGCTGATCGGACGCACGGTCTTGGTGTCACGCCCATCGATGCGGGGCTCGCCGGCGAGGATCCGCCCGCGCACGATCTCCTTCTCCAGCTTGTCGACGGCGGCGTAGACCTCGGACTGGCTCCACGGGGTCTCGTCCCCCGCCAGGCTGTCGAACAGGTCTTTGCGGATGCCGTCGAGGGCCTCGTAGCGGGCCATCTTCTCGGCGATCCGATAGGCATCGCCGAGGCGCTCGCCGGCGGCATTCTGCACCGCGGCGGCCAGTTCCGGGTCGATCGAGGCCGGGGTGAATTCGACCGGGGTCTTGTTGACCTCGGCGGCCAGCTCCTTGATGGTCTGGATGACCACCTGCATCTGCTCATGGCCGAACAGCACGGCGCCGAGCATGACCTCTTCGGACAGACCGCGGGCCTCGGACTCGACCATCAGTACGGCGCTCTCGGTGCCGGCGACCACCAGATCCAGATCGCTGTCGGGGCTTAGGCCCACAACAGCGGGGTTGAGCAGGTATTGACCGTTCTTGTAGCCGACACGGGCGGCGCCGACCGGACCGTTGAACGGCAGACCGGCGACGGCCAGGGCAGCGGAGGCGCCGATCAGTGCCGGCACCTCGGGATGGACCGCCGGGTTCAAGGACTTGACCGTCGCGATGATCTGCACCTCACGACCAAAGCCGTCGGCGAACAGGGGCCGGACCGGACGGTCGATCAGCCGCGCGGTCAGGATCTCGTTCTCGCTCGGACGGCCCTCACGGCGGAAAAAACCGCCGGGGATACGGCCGGCGGCGTAGGTCTTTTCCTGATAGTCGACGGTCAACGGCAGGAAGTCCTTTTCTGCCGTGGCGCGTTTGTCGACGACCACGGTGACGAGCACCACGGTGTCGTCGACATTGATGAGCACGGCGCCGTCGGCTTGACGGGCAATCTCGCCGGTCTCAAGCGTAACGGTCTGGTCGCCGTACTGGAAGGTCTTACGGATCAAGGTCACTGGATCGGTCCTCGGGGGGGCTGTGCTCGCCCGAAGCACCGGCCTCGGACGGTCGTCGGGCTCGCGCTCGGAGCAGGCTGGGGCAACGGATCAGCCATGGGCGCGGGCGTCGGGAAAAGGCGCCTGAAGGCACCCGGCACCAAGCGACGGGCGCTGGAAAACAGGGTGCGCCTAGGGGCGCTCGACATCGTCGGCGGGCTGTGGCGGTGCTTGGCCCTGTCGCACCTTGACGGTGGACAGGGCCGCGCGCGCGACACCCGCTGCGGCCCCCGGACGGAGCGCCGAGAGGCGCCGCCGGTGCCGGGTCCATGCCGCATCGGGATCGCGCCCTGCGCTCAGCGGCGCAGGCCGAGCTTCTGGATCAGGGCGCGGTATCGATCGAGATCCTTGCCCTTGAGATAGTCGAGCAGCTTGCGCCGGGAGTTGACCATCCGCACCAGCCCGCGGCGGGAGTGGTGGTCGTGCTTGTGCGTGCTGAAGTGCCCGGTGAGCTGTTTGATGCGCGCCGTGAGCAGTGCCACCTGCACCTCGGGCGATCCGGTGTCGTTCGTGCCACGGCCGTGCTCTTCGATGATCTGGCGCTTGTCGTCTGCGGTCATGGTCATTGCAGTTCTCCTGTCGTTCATCCGGGCGTTGCGTCTCGCCGCATCAGGCGCGGCGCCGATCCTCCGACAATGACTTCAGGGGATCTGCCCGGGGGTGGATGGATTAGATTATTAGGATCGATTCAAAAACAAGTGGCGCAGACGCCCGCTCGCTGAACCTTTTGATTCGCCGTTTCTTGGTTGCGTCTGCACCACTTGTTTCTGAACCTTGACTTAGGATCGGTTCAGAAACAAGTGGCGCAGACGCCCGCTCGCTGAACCTTTTGATTGGCCGTTTCGTGGTTGCGTCTGCACCACTTGTTTCTGAACCTTGACTTAGCGGGGCCGATCACGACGCTCTCGAGCATGGACCGACCCGCGATCTGGGCGCAATTCTACGGTCATCCGCCGCCGATTGAAACCGAGCCGGCGCAACCGCTCAGCGGTTCGAACAGGTCACTGCGCATCTTCGGGCGAGCGCCGGTCAGCGACCTTGATGCGATGATCGCTCTCCCCTCACACCAGCCGCTTCGGCTGTACCTTGCCGTCATCAAGGATCTCGCCGATACCGAGAAAATGCCCCGACACGTCGTAGAGCCGGACCATTCCCTCGGTCGGCGCCTGCGGGACCATCACCGGCTGCCCCTGGGCAAGATAGAACGCGGCATCGGCGGAAAGCTGTACGGCCGCGCAGTGGCCGAGCACGCTGTCCAGCGGCAGCAGAAGTGCGTCGAGCGCGGCATTGCGCGCCGACGGGTCGTCGGCATGCTGCTCGACGATCCCTTCGATCGCCTCCATGGTGACGAATTCGGTGTCACCCTCGACGTAAGGCCCGACCCCACTGCGACGCAGGGCCGACACATGTCCACCACAGCCGAGCGCATTGCCGATATCTTCCGCCAGCGTACGCACATAGGTGCCCTTGGAGCAGTGGACATCGAGCTCGACCTCCGGCAGCGCAAAGCTCAGCAGGTCCAAGGCATGGATCGAGATCCGCCGCGGCGTACGCTCCACTTCCTTACCCTCACGGGCGAGCTTGTAGAGCCGCTGCCCCTGGTGCTTGACCGCCGAATACATCGGCGGTACCTGCTCGATCTCACCGACAAACCGGCCGAGCACCTCGCGCAGCGCCGCCTCGGTGACCGCATCGGTCGGATGCTCTGCAACCACCTCGCCTTCGGCATCGGCCGTCGTCGTGCTGACGCCCAGCCGGATGCGTACCCGATAGCGCTTGTCGGCATCGAGCAGAAAGCCGGAAAACTTGGTCGTGTAGCCCAGGCAGAGGGGCAGCAGGCCCGTGGCCAACGGGTCGAGACTGCCGGTATGACCGGCCTTCGCGGCATAGAACAGCCGCTTAACCCGCTGCAAGGCGTGGTTCGATGAGATGCCGGACGGTTTGTCCAGCAATAGAATGCCGCTGACATTGCGGCCCTTTGGGCGTCGTCGTGCCATTTTCGTATCCAGTTGGCAAGCTCAGGGGGCGGCGCGGGGCGGTCGGCCAAGCGCTCAGACGGGCAAGCGCAGACCTATGGGACCTGCTCCGATTTCACGGCGTCGTCAGCATCGGCAGCTGCCACGTCCTCCGGCTCCGCGGGAAGACCGCCGACGGCGGTCTCGATCAACGCCGAGAGCGCCTCGCCATGACGTATGGAGACGTCATGGACGAACTGCAGTCGGGGAACGGTCCGCAACCGCGAGCCATGGGCCAGCTCCCGACGCAGAAAGCCCGAAAGGCGCCCGTTGAGCAGCTTCTCGCGGCCGGCAGCGTCCTCGTCCGTCGGGAAGCAGGTGAAGTAGACCTTGGCATAGGCCAGATCGCGGGAAACGCGGACCTCCTGCACGGTAATCCCGCCGAGGCGCGGATCGCGAACCTCGGCGCGCAGGATGCGGGTGAGCTCACGCAGGAGCTCCGCGCCGATGCGCTCGCTGCGCGGGGATTCACGACTCATGGCCGCTCATCCCCGTGCCGGGGAACCCCGTGCATCACAGCTCCCGCTTGCGCTCGATGCGCTCGAAGACCTCGATGTGGTCTCCCGGCTGGACATCGTTGTAGTTCTTCACACCGATGCCGCACTCGGTACCGGCCTTGACCTCGGCCACATCGTCCTTGAACCGGCGCAGGGACTCCAGCGCACCCTCGTAGATGACCACGTTGTCGCGCAGCACACGGATCGGGTTGTTGCGCTTGATGGCCCCTTCCACGACCATGCAGCCGGCAATGGCGCCGAACTTCGACGAGCGGAAGACATCGCGCACGTCGGCCAGACCGATGATCTCCTCCTTGATCTCGGGACTCAGCAGGCCGGACAGGGCCTTCTTCACATCGTCGATCAACTCGTAGATGATCGAGTAGTAGCGCAGGTCGAGCCCCTTTTCGTCGACCACGCGACGGGCTGCGGCGTCGGCACGGACGTTGAAGCCGAGCATGATCGCATTGGACGTCACCGCCAGGTTGGCGTCGGACTCGGTGATGCCACCGACACCGGAGCCGACGATGGCGACCTTGACCTCGTCGTTCTCCAGCTTGAGCAGGGCATCCTTCAGGGCCTCCACACTGCCTTGGACATCGCCCTTGAGGATGATGTTGACCGCCTTCTGCTCACCGGACTTGAGCTGGCCGAAGAGCTGATCGAGGCTGGCACCACGTTGCTCGTCGATGCGCGATTGGCGCTCGCGGTCCTGGCGCAGCTCCGCGACCTCGCGAGCCTTCTTCTCGTCATCCACCGCAAGCACGTCATCGCCGGCGTTCGGGGCGCCGGAGAGGCCCAACACCTGGACCGGTATCGACGGGCCGGCCGACTTCACCGGACGACCGGTCTCGTCAAACATGGCCCGCACGCGACCGTACTCGCCACCGCTGACGATCATATCGCCGACATTCAGCGTACCGGACTGCACCAGCACGGTCGACACCGGGCCGCGGCCCTTCTCGACACTGGACTCGACGATGGTGCCGTGGGCCGATCCGTCCGCCGGCGCCGTCAGCTCCAGGATCTCTGCCTGCAGCAGCAGTGCGTCGAGCAGGTCGTCGATACCCTCGCCGGACTTGGCCGAGACCTTGACCAGCATGGTATCGCCGCCCCACTCCTCGGGCACGACCTCATGCTGCGTCAGCTCCTGCATGACGCGGTCCGGATTGGCGTCCGGCTTGTCGATCTTGTTGACCGCGACCACCAACGGAACCTTGGCGGCGCGGGCGTGCTGTATCGCCTCGACGGTCTGCGGCATGACGCCGTCGTCGGCAGCGACCACCAGAATGACGATATCGGTCACCTGGGCACCACGGGCGCGCATCGATGAGAACGCGGCGTGACCGGGGGTATCCAGGAACGAGATCGTTCCCTTATCGGTGTCGACGTGATAGGCGCCGATATGCTGCGTGATGCCGCCCGCCTCACCGGCGGCAACGCGGGTGCGGCGGATGTGGTCGAGCAGCGAGGTCTTGCCGTGATCGACGTGCCCCATGATGGTGACGACCGGCGCTCGCGGCAGGCTCTCCACCTGCGCACTCTCCGCCTCCAGATACGCCAGCAACGTGTCCTCGGCATCGTCATCCCGGGCCTCGACCGCCTTGTGGCCCATGTCCTCGACCAGCAGCATCGCCGTATCACGGTCGAGCGTCTGGTTGATGGTGACCATCGTGCCCTGCTTGAACAGCTCGCGGATGACCTCGGCGGCCTTCACGGACATGCGCGAGGCCAACTCGCCGACAGAAATCGTCTCGGGGACCTCCACCTCGCGGACCACTGCCGCCGTCGGACGTTGGAAGCCGTGTTTGCCCTGCAGCTGCCCCGCCTTGCCGGAGGGCTTGCGCCGACGCCGCGCGCCGGGACGGCTGAGGATCGCACTGTCGTCCTCGCCCTTGCGTCCGCGCCCGGCCTCTTTGCGCGCGACCTTGCGTAGCGGACGATCCTTTTCCTCGCGAGCGGGCGGCTTCTTGGCGGCCTTGGCCAGCAGCTGTGCGGCAGCGTCATCCTGGTCATCCGCAGGCTCGTCACGCTTCGTGCGCTTCGGCTTCTTGAGGCCGGGCTTGGCGGGCGCGGCCGGCGACTCGTCAGCCGTCGCCGGCTGCGCCACTGCGTCCGGCTCGGCCTGGGGCTGATGGGGCTGATGGGGCTGCGCCGGAGCTTCGTCGCCGGCCGCCTGCTTGCGCTCGGCCTCGGCAACCTCCACCGCGGTCTGGCGCTCGGCCTCAAGACGGGCGGACGCCTCCTCGGCGACCTTGCGGGCACGCTCCTCTTCGGCGCGACGCACCTCGTCCTCTTTGGCCTGTCGTTCGAGCACCTCACGCTCGGCGAATCGACGCGCCTCCTCTTCCGCTCGACGCGCCTCCAGCTCGACCCGACGTCGCTGACCCTGGACATGGGGGGACTGGGCGGCGGCACGAGACTGCGGGCGCGACGATGGCCGGGGCGTCGGGCGCGCCGGTCGCTGGGATGGAGGCCGAGGCGCACTGGGCGAGGCCGGACGCGTGTCCGCGGCCTCGGCCTGACCGCGCTTGATGACGCGTTTGCGCTTGACCTCGACGTTCACCTTGGAGGCGGCGCGCTGGGCCGGATTGGGACGGCTGCCGGCAATCGGGCGCCCACCCGCCGGTCGCGCCGCCCCTTGGCCGCGCGGCTCACCAGCGGGCTTGCGGTTGCCGCCGGGGCGATCGTCGACCACAGCCTCCGCCGCCTCTTTGCGGACATGGCTGCGACGGAGCCACTCCAAGAGCTGTTTCTTCTCCTGCTCGGAGATCATCGACGCTTCATCGTTGGCCGTGATACCGGCCTCTTTTAGCTGACTCAACAGACGCCCGACCGGAATACCGACCGTTGTCGCAAGTGCTTTTACTGTTACTTCGCTGCTCATTGCCCCTACCCCCGTCAGTCCTGGCCCGCGTCCGCGAACCAAGGCTCACGCGCCGTCATGATCAATCTACCTGCCCGCTCCTCGTCCATGCCGTCGAGCTCCATCAGCTCGTCCACCGACTGCTCGGCGAGGTCGTCCATGCTCACCACGCCGCGGCGAGCGAGGGCATAGGCGAGATCCTCGTCCATACCCGGCATTTTCAATAGGTCCTCGGCCGGCTCCGCATTGAGGTCCTCACCACGCTCGATCGCCTGCTGCACCAGCACGTCGTTGGCGCGCTCGCGCAACTGGGCGATCAGCTCGTCGTCAAACTCGGCAATCGCCTCCAGCTCGGCCACCGGAACGTAGGCGACCTCGTCGACGGTCGTGAACCCCTCCTCGACGAGCACCGCCGCGACGTTCTCATCGATCTGGAGTTGCTCCATGAAGACGCCGACGAGACGCTGCCCTTCCTCTTCACTCTTCGCGGCGGCGTCTTCCTCGCTCATCACGTTGAGCTGCCAACCCGTCAGCTGCCCGGCCAAGCGTACGTTTTGGCCGCCACGACCGATGGCTTGCGACAGGTTCTCCTCCTTGACCGCCACATCCATGGCGCCCGCATCCTCGTCGATGACGATGGAGACCACGTCGGCCGGCGACATTGCGTTGATGACGAATTGAGCCGGGTTCTGCTCCCATAAGATGATATCCACCCGCTCCCCGTTCAGTTCGTTGCTCACCGCCTGGACGCGCGAACCGCGCATGCCCACGCAGGCACCGACCGGGTCCACCCGAGGATCGTTGGTACGCACGGCAATCTTGGCCCGCAGCCCCGGATCCCGCGCCGCGGCCATGATCTCGACCGTCCCTTCGCCGACCTCCGGCACCTCCAGCTTAAACAGTTCCATCAGCAGCTCGGGAATCGTGCGACTGACAAACAGCTGTGGCCCTTTCGGCTCCGAGCGGACCTCATAGAGGATGCCCCGCAGCCGGTCACCGGCGCGCACAGACTCGCGCGGGATGACGTGATCGCGGGGAACCAGCGCCTCGGCATTACCGCCGAGATCGAGCGCGATGGTGCCGCGCTCGGCCTTCTTGACGATGCCGGTCACCAGCTCGCCCTCGCGACCCTGGAACGCCTCGACGATCTTCGCCCGCTCGGCCTCGCGTACCCGCTGAACGATGACCTGTTTAGCGGTCTGGGCGGCGATGCGCCCGAACAAGACCGACTCGATCTGCTCTTCGATGAAGCCGCCGAGGTCCAGAGAGGGATCGAGTTCCTTGGCCGCGGAAAATGTAATCTGTCGCTCCGGGGCCTCCAGAGGCTCGCCGTCCGGGTCTTCGACCACCTCCCAGCGCCGGAACGTCTCGTATTCGCCGGTCTCGCGATCGATCGAGACCCGGGCCTCGATGTCGCCGCCATGCTTTTTGCGGGTTGCCGACGCCAGCGCGGCCTCCATCGCCTCGAAGATCACGTCCTGCGGGACGTCCTTCTCGTGCGAGACTGCATCGACAACCAATAGGATCTCTTTACTCATAGTGTTTCCCGCGCCCGCATCGGGCGGACGCGATTCAGAATTCAGGCACCAGCCGAGCGCTGTCGATCATCTCCAGCGGGAGTGCGTAAACGTTGCCTTCGACCTCGATATGCAGCCGCCCCGCGTCGACTCCGCGCAAGACGCCGTCGAAGCGACGGCGCTCATCGAGCTTGGCATCCAGCCGGACCCGTGCCCGCTCACCGGTGAATCGTTGCAGCTGCTCGGCCGTAAACAGTGGCCGGTCCAGCCCCGGTGACGACACCTCCAAGTCATAGTGACCGGAGATCGGGTCTTCGACATCCAGCAGACCGCTGATCTGGCGGCTGACCGCCTCGCAGTCTTCGAGGGTGATCCCATCGGCCTTGTCGATGAAGACCCGCAAGACCGCAGCTCCCCGATCGGGCTGGGCAAGCTGGACGCCGGCTAGCTCGTAGCCCAGCGGCTCCACCGTACCCTGCAGCAGGGCGGTGAGTTCGGGATGGGCAAGTCGCATCTCCCCGTGCTTGGTCAGAGGCATTCGCAGTGCGTGTGGTCAGCGGTATAGAGGTACAAAAAACGGGCCGGAGGCCCGCGGACAGGTGAACAAAAAAAACCCCGCTAACGGGGTCTTTATGCGCTGTCGCGGCACAGGACCGCGACACCCGATGTCGAAGCCCGTGAAGGATAGAGACTTCCGGCGCATTGCGCAAGCGCCGCGACCGAGGGATGCCCCCATCTATCGTCGACCCCGAGTCGGCGCTATCCCACCACCTATCCCTCCACCTATCCCACGACCCGTACCACCACGAGTGCACCGCTGCGGAAGTCCCAAGACCGCCGGCATGCCCACTCGGTGCCGTGGGAGCGACTTGCAGTCGCGACTTCCGCGTCGCGGCGGTCGCGATTGCAAATCGCTCCCACAGCTGCGGGCGGTCTCGGAATTTTCGCGGCAAAGCACTAGGGGCGCCGCGGGCAGCCCCAGGCCGCCCACGGGACGATCACTTGCCGAGCTTGGAGATGATCCGCTCGCGGATGGCGTCGACGCTGCCGATGCCGTCCACCTTGATATAGGTCGGCGCGCCTGCGCCGCCCTGCTCGGCCCAAGCCGAGTAGTACTGAATGAGCGGCTCGGTCTGGTCGTGGTAGACCTTCAAGCGCGCACGAACCGTCTCCTCCTTATCGTCGTCGCGCTGGACCAGCGGCTCGCCGGTCTCGTCATCCTTACCTTCCTCCTTCGGCGCATTGAAGACGACGTGATACGTCCGCCCCGAGGACAGGTGCACCCGCCGACCGGACATGCGCTTGATGATCTCCTCGTCCGGGACATCGATCTCGACCACCGCATCGACGAAGACCTCGCCGGCCTTCAAGGCATCGGCCTGGGCCAGCGTGCGCGGGAACCCGTCGAACAGGAAACCGTCCTTGCAGTCGTCCTCGGTGATGCGCTCCTTGACCATGCCCATGATGATGTCGTCGGAGACAAGCCCGCCCTCGTCCATGATCTTCTTGGCCGCCTGACCAAGCTCGGTGCCGGCCTTGACATGGGCACGCAGCATGTCGCCCGTGGAGATCTGGGGGATACCGAAGTGGCTGGTGATGAAGCCGGCCTGGGTCCCCTTGCCGGCCCCGGGGCCGCCGAGAAGAATGACGCGCATGGCGATGTCCTCAGTGATGATTGATCGTTGTTTCAAGGTCGCAAGAGACTGCCACAAGCGCCCCTAATCCGGCAATTCCATGATTCGGATACGGCAATATAGGGCCCTTATCGACAGCGGACGGACGGGTTGCGAAGCGGGGTTTCGCTCAGGTTGCCGTCACCGGGACGATGGTGATCTCCACGCGGCGATTGAGCTGCTGCCCCGTCTCGGTCGCGTTCGAGGCCACCGGCATGCGCTCACCGTAACCCACGGCGCTCAAGCGCTCGGGGGTCACCTGACTGCTGACCAGGTAGGCATCGACCGCATCGGCCCGCCGCTCGGACAGGGCCTGATTGTATTCCTCGGCACCGGTATCGTCCGTGTAGCCGGCGATGACCAGCCGGGTCTTGCCGTACTTGTTCACCACCCCGGCGATCTTGTCCATCGTGCTGTAGAAGCCGGACTTGATGGTGGCGGAGTCGACATCGAACGTGGTCGCACTGGTCATCCCGACGATCAGGGTATGGTCTTCACGCTTCTCGACGCGAATATCACCGGCGGCGATCTCCGCGGAGAGGACCTTCTCGAAGTCGCGCCGCTGCTCCTCCATGTAGCTACCGACGGCGCCGCCGATCAGGGCTCCGCCGATCGCCCCGATCAGCGCCCCCTTGCCCGCATCGGCGGACATCGAGCCGATGGCGGCCCCGGCGGCGGCCCCCGCCAAGGTGCCGATACCGGCCCCCTTAGCGGTCTCACCCACGGGCCGCGGGTTGCCGTATTCGTCCGTGGTCGCGCAACCGCTCAAGATGACGGCGACGGTAGCGGCCAGGATCAGGGGGCGTGGCGAGCGCGTGGAAAAGTCGAGCATGGATGCGAGTTCCTCAAAAAATGCGATGGCGGGCACCGCCCACAGACAGGGTACGCGATGCTAGCAGACCAACGAGCCCCAGGCTTTGCATTTTTCATCAAGCACCTCAACCTTAGCAGGTACAGATTTTGTCCATAGAACAACAGAACAAAACCGAACACTCAAGCCTCGGCACGCCAAACACCCGCCCACAGACATGAACACCGTAGGTCTAAGTCCCGCAGAATCCGGAATCGGCCCGACCGTACCGCGCATCCTGCTCAATCTCGCGACATTCCAGGTCTGCTGGCTGGCCTGCGTGCTCAGCGGGGCTGCCGAGCATCCATGGATCGGCATCACCGTCGTCGCCTTGGCGGCGGCGCTGCACCTGTACTTCGCCAGGCGCCCAACGGTCGAGTTCGGTCTGCTGCTGTGCGTAGGCGCCATCGGCGCCCTCTGGGACGGCCTGCTGGCGGGGTTCGGCTGGCTCGTCTACCCGTCCGGGCACATCGTCGACTGGATCGCGCCGAGCTGGATCATTGCGATGTGGGTCGGATTCGGCATGACCCTAAACGTCTCCATGCGCTGGCTGCGCGGTCGCTATGCCTCCGCGTTCTTCTTAGGCCTGCTCGGCGGTCCGCTCGCGTTTGCAGCCGGCGCCCGGCTCGGCGGCGTGTCCTTTCCCGATCCACTGATCGCCATGGTGACGTTGGCATCGGGCTGGTCGGCAATCACCCCTATCCTGGTATGGCTCGCATCCCGTCTCGACGGCTTCGCGCCCGCCTCCGCAGTCGGAGGGCCGGCACCGCAGCCGGCTGCCGACGAGGCAACCTGACATGCTCGACGTCGACATCTACGCCAGCGGCTTGGGGATTGCGCTAACGCTGGCCATCATCGTCTGGATGGTCAGTCTGCCGACGAGAAAACTGGCCTTCGCCGACGCCCTCTGGCCCCTGCTCATCATGGCGATGACCCTGGCCTACGTGCACCAAGCGCCTCAGCCGGCGGATCGCGCCTACATCGCGCTATTCTTGGTCACCGTCTGGGCGGTTCGCCTGTCGACGTTCATCGTCGCGCGCAACCGTTGGCTGTCGGACGACCCCCAGTACCGGAACATCCTCCGATCGGAGGTCGCCGACGGCTCGAACTTCGGCGCCCGCAGCCTGTACATGGGCTTCGGACTCCAGGCGATCTCGGCCTGGGTCATCTCGCTGCCCCTGCTCGGCGCCGCCCTCGGTGGCGCGCCGCTGGGATGGCTCGACGCACTGGCCGTCACGGTGTGGCTCGGCGGATTCCTGGTCGGTGCCGTCACCGATCAGCGCGCCGACCGCGCCCCCGCTCCCGACCACGGGCTGCGGCACTGGCGCCGGCACCCGAATCTCATCGGCGAAGCCTGCGTCTGGTGGGGCTTCGGGCTGCTTGCGCTGGCGGCAGGCGCTTGGTGGGGGCTGCTCGGCCCCGCCCTGCGCACGCTCCTGCTCGCCCAAACTCCGTCGACTCCGCGCACCGCGACCTTCAGGGACGAACTGTCTCCCGGCTGCGCCAATTACGCCCATACCGTTAGAGCGCTGACCCCGGGGCCATCCCGCCGACCCCAATCATCCTGACCCGTGGAGACCACCGTCATGAACAACATCCGTACACTGACCCGCGCCGCCGCCGCGACGCTGCTGGCCCTGGGCTCCACCTGGGCCGCCGCCACCGACGAGCAGCTTCGCTTCCGCGTCTACCTCGACGACAAGCCCATCGGCCAACA
This sequence comes from uncultured Gammaproteobacteria bacterium, assembly GCA_942491465.1. GTDB lineage: Bacteria > Pseudomonadota > Gammaproteobacteria > Chromatiales > Chromatiaceae > CALOBA01. The sequence continues at coordinate 29,457 of CALOBA010000072.1, read as the reverse complement.
CAGCTTCCGCATCGACGCCGTCGGCGACACCCAACTGGTCAACAGTCGCGCCTCCTTCGACGTCGACTTCCTATTCATCAACGCCTACCGCTATCGCCACCAAAGTCGCGAGACCTGGCGCGACGGCTGTCTCGACCAGATCCGCGCCACCACCGACGACAACGGCGATGAGCTGCGCGTGGAGGGCCAAGCGGCCGGCCGGCGCTTCCGCATCGACGGCCCGGAAGGCAGCACCCAGACCGGCGGCTGCGTGATGACCTTCGCCTACTGGAACCCGGACTTTCTGCGCCAGTCGCGACTGTTGAACCCGCAGACCGGCGAGCTCGTCGACGTCAACGTGCGCCGCGCGGGCACCGACCGCGTGCCCGTGGACGGACGCAAGGTCGCCGCCACCCGCTACGAGATCACCGCCGAGGACCTGTCCATCGAGCTGTGGTACAACGACGACCTCGGCTGGGTGGGCCTTGCCAGCGACACCGGCAAGGGCGCCCGACTGATCTACCGTCGAATCTAGCCCGAACGAGAGCCATGCCGAATCCCATCAGCCTTCCTACATCGATCCCGTCGGCCCCGCGCGCGCTGCTGTTGCTCGCGCTGTTGGGACTGGCGACCCTGCTCAGCGCATGCAACGAAGAAGGTGGCGCACCTATGGATACCGTCGATCACGTTGACCTCGACCGCTTCATGGGCGACTGGTACGTCGTCGCCAACATCCCGACCCCGTTCGAAAAGGGTGCCTACAATGCCGTGGAGCGCTACGACCGCAACCCCGACGGCAGCATCGCAACGACCTTCACCTACAACGACGGCAGCTTCGACGGCAAGGAAAAGGTCATGCGGCCCAAGGGCTTTGTCCAGGATACCGAGACCAACGCCCGCTGGGGCATGCAGTTCATCTGGCCGATCAAGGCCGACTACCGCATCGTCTATCTCGACGACGACTATCAGACCACCGTCATCGGCCGCGCCAAACGCGACTACGTCTGGGTGATGTCGCGCTCGCCGGAATTCAGTGACGAGGACATGCAGGGCATGCGCGACTTCATCGCCGGGATCGGCTATGACGCCAGCAAGCTGCAGCGGGTGCCGCAGCAGCCGCGATGATCGCCCGGTCGGCTGCTCGCCCCCGCCGCGAGCCCCGACCTCCACGCGCTAAGTCAAGGTTCAGAAACAAGTGGTGCAGACGCAACCACGAAACGGCTAATCAAAAGGCTCAGCGAGCGGGCGTCTGCGCCACTTGTTTCTGAACCGATCCTAAAGATCAGCCGCAGCGCCGGCTTGCTGCCCCCGCCCGCAGCGGCCCGGGCTCCCGGTTGCCCGATCCGGCCATGACGACCCGCGGTGGGTCAGACTCCCCCACAACTGCCGCGCTATCCATCTGCCGCGGGGGGGTGCTTACGCGATTGTGCATTGCACGAACCGGGCCGGTTTCCTAGACTGCGCCGTCTGATCGCGATGATCGAACAAACCCTCCACCCGCCCTCCATATCCGCAGGACCCCCTCACCCATGTCTGCCCGTGACCTGCTCGACGCGCAACGGCCCCTGGCCTCGCGCTGGCTTCGTGTTGCCATCGGCCTCGGCCTGATCAACGGGGTGCTGCTGATCGCCCAGGCCTGGCTGCTGGCGCGGGTCATCGATCAGGTCGCCTTTGCCGACGCCGGGCTGGCCGACGTCAAGGTCTGGCTCTGGCCACTGCTCGCCCTGTTCCTGCTGCGGGCGCTGATTGCTTGGGGCGCGGAGCAGACGGCGTTTCGCGCCGCGGCCCGGGTCAAGATCGAGCTGCGCGACCGCTGCGTCCGCCACATCCAGGCCGCCGGCCCCAAGTGGCTGGCCGGGGAGCGCAGCGGGGCACTGGCCGAGGATCTGATCAAGGGGATCGAGTCGCTGGAGGCCTACTACGCCCGCTACCTGCCGGCCATGTCGCTGACCATGCTGGTCCCCCTGGCGATCCTGCTGGTGGTGCTGCCGCTGGACTGGCTGTCGGGGCTTGTGATGCTGTTTACGGCACCGTTCATCCCGTTCTTCATGGTGCTGATCGGCCGCGGGGTGGAGCGCCTGAATCAGCAGCAGTGGCGCAACCTGGCGCGGATGGGGGCGCACTTCCTGGACGTGATCCAGGGGCTGACGACGCTGAAGCTGTTCAACGCCAGTCGGCGCGAGGCGGCGCTGATCAGCCGGATCTCCGACGACTACCGGCGCAGCACCATGGAGGTGCTGCGCATGGCCTTCCTGACCTCGGCGGTGCTCGAGTTCTTCGCCACCGTCGGCATCGCCATCATCGCCGTGTTCATCGGCTTTCGGCTCTATCAGCTCAACCTGCCCCTGCCCGACGCCATCGCTCCGCCGGAGATCAGCTTCTTCACCGGCTTCTTCATCCTGCTGCTGGCCCCGGAGTTCTACCTGCCGCTGCGCAACCTGGGCACCCATTACCACGGCCGCATGGAGGCCATCGCCGCCGCCGAGCGGCTGGAACGCATCCTGGAGACGCCGCTGCCCGAGATGCCGACCACGCCCACCCGCCTACCGACCGACGCGCCGCTCTCGGTGCGTCTGGAGGGCGTCGAGTTCGCCTACGAGCCCGGCCGGCCGGCCCTGGCCGGCGTGGACCTGAGTATCGAGCCCGGCCGGCGCGTCGCCGTGGTCGGCCCGAGCGGGGCCGGCAAGACGACGCTGGCCAGCCTGCTGCTCGGCTTCGTCCGCCCCGATGCCGGCCGCGTCCTGGTGGACGGTATCGATCTGACCGAGCTGGACCTGAACGACTGGCGCGCCCGGCTCGCCTGGCTGCCGCAGCACCCGCGCCTGTTCCAGGGCACGATCCTCGACAACATCCGCCTCGGCGCGCCGGATGCGGACCTGGACGCGGTCCGCCAAGCCGCCGAGCAGGCCCATGCCGCCGAATTCATCGATCGGCTGCCCCGGGGCTACGACACACCCGTCGGCGAGCGCGGGGCGGGGCTCTCCGGCGGTCAGATCCAGCGCATCGCCCTAGCCCGGGCCTTCGTCCGCGATGCCCGGCTGGTGATCCTCGACGAGGCCACCGCCAGCCTGGACCCGGCCAGCGAGGCCCAGGTCCAGGCCGCCATCGACGCACTCTCCAAGGGTCGCAGCCTGTTGGTGATCGCCCACCGACTGGCCACCGTGCGCTCCGCCGACCGCATCTTTGTGCTGGAGGCGGGCCGCGTCGCCGAGGCCGGCGACCACGCGACCCTGATCGCCCGCGACGGCCCCTACCGGCGCATGACCCGGCTGCTGGAGACGGCGGCATGAGCGAGCTGAAACGACTCTGGGCGCTGTTCGCCCCCTACCGCGGCTGGATGGCCCTGGGCACCCTGGCCGCCCTGGCCACCCTGCTCGCCAACGTCATGCTGCTGGCGGTCTCCAGCTGGTTCATCACCGCCATGGCCGTGGCCGGCGCCGCCGGGGTGAGCATGAACTACTTCACGCCGGCGGCCATGATCCGCGCCGGCGCCATGCTGCGCACCGGCGGGCGCTATCTGGAGCGCCTGGTCAGCCACGAGGCGACGCTGCGCCAGCTCGCCGGGCTACGGGTCTGGTTCTATCGCCACCTGGAGCCCCTGGCCCCAGCGCGGCTGATGCAATACCACAGCGCCGACCTGCTGAGCCGCATCCGCAGCGACATCGACGCCCTGGACCACTTCTACGTCCGCGTCCTGACCCCGGTGCTCGTGGCCCTGGTGGCCACCATCGCCTTCGTCGCCTTCGCCGCCTGGTATCACCCGGCACTGGGCCTGCTGCTGCTCGCGATGCTGCTGCTCGGCGGTGTGGCCATGCCCTGGCTCAGCCGCCAGCTCGGCCGCAAGCCCGGTCGCCGGCTGGTGGAGACCGAGGCCGAGCTGCGCCAGGCCGCCATCGACGGCACCCAGGGCCTGTCGGAGCTGTTGGTCTACGGTGCCGCCGAGCGCCACGCCCGCCACCTCAACCACCTCACCCAAGACCTGATCGAGCAGCAGGACCGCATGAGCCGCATCAGCGGCATCGGCCAGGGCGCCGTGTCCTTGAGCGCCAATCTGGCCCTCTGGGGCATGCTCTGGCTCGGCATCCCGTTGGTGAATCAGGGCCAGATCGCCCCGCCGGAGCTGGCCATGCTGGCCCTGTTCGCGCTGGCCGGGTTCGAGGCGGTGGCACCGCTGCCGCTGGCCTTCCAGCAGCTGGAGACGACGCTGACCGCCGCCCGCCGGCTGTTTGCCATCGTCGACGCCAAACCCGCGGTGACCGAGCCCACCGGGCCATCGCCGCAGCCGCGCGGCTTCGATCTGCAGATCCGCGACCTGCGCTTCAGCTATCCCGACGCCGAACGACCGGCCCTGGACGGCCTCGACCTGGACCTGCAAAGCGGCCACCGCGTCGCCATCGTCGGCGCCACCGGCTCCGGCAAGAGCACCCTGTTCAACCTGCTGCTGCGCTTCTGGGAGCCCGATACCGGGGACATCCGGCTCGGCGGCGAGCCGCTGGCGGCGTTCCACGGCGAAGACGTGCGCCGGCACATCGCCCTGGTCTCCCAACAGACCCATCTGTTCGACGCCAGCATCCGCGAGAACCTGCTGCTGGCCGACCCCGACGCCCCCCAAGGCAAGCTCGAACAGGCCTGCCGCACCGCCCAGATCCACGACTTCATCGCGGGCCTGCCGGAAGGCTACGACACCTGGGTCGGCGAGACCGGCGTGCGCGTCTCCGGCGGCCAGGCACGGCGCATCGCCATCGCCCGCGCCCTGCTCAAGGACGCGCCCATCCTACTGCTCGACGAACCCACCGAAGGCCTGGACGCCGCCACCGAACGGGCGCTGATGGACGCCCTGCACCAGCTCATGCGCGGGCGCAGCGTACTCATGATCACCCACCGCCCGGTGGCCCTGGCCGAGATGGACCAGATCCTGGTCCTCGACGACGGGCGGGTGCGCGAATGCGGCACCCACGCCGAACTGCTGGGCGCCGAGCGCTATACGCGGCTGTTGGGGCTCGACGATGCGGGTGCCGCAACGGGCGCCTGAAGGGCGCAAAGGCGGGTCGGCGAAGGTGAAACGCGATGGCCACCTTCATCGGGTAAGCGATTGATCCGAAGCAGCTCCTTCGCAACCATCGCGCACCTTCGATGGTCACAAGCCTGTATTCTGCTAGGCTTGCAGGAAGCTGCAACACCCGCTCCCCGACACCGAGATCTCGGTCCACCCATCCAGCCCATTCGGAGGTTTCCATGGCGCTCCCCCTGATACCGTTCGCCGCCGGTCTTGCGATCGGCTCGCTCGCGACCTACGGCGCAAGAGACAAGGCGCTTCAACAAAAGATTGTCGAGGGCGGCAAGCAGGCCTATGCCAAGGTCGCCGCCACCAGCAGCGAGGCGGTGAGCAAGACCACGCGGCTGAGCCGCAAGGTCGTCGACCAGGTCGGCACCGGCGTCGGCAAGGTCCCCGCGCTCGGCAAGCAGGCCCTCGACGGAACCCGCAACGCCCTCGGCAAGCTGACCCACCCCAAAAAAGAGACCGCCGACGCCTAGGAAATCTTTAGGCAGACGCTCCAACGCGGCCCCCCCGGCCGCGTTTTTCGTTGCGTCGCCGGCGTCGGCGGCTCACTGCTCGGCGAGATCGGGAAAACCCTGTAACCTGGGCTTGCGCCCCCATCTCCCCGGGCGTGCAACGCGAAAGACCACGACTGATGAAACGCACCAAGCTGAGCCAGATCGAGATCGACACCGCGCTGGACGCGCTGAATGCGACCAGCGCCGCACCTTGGTCCGTCGCCGAGGGCAGGCTGTGCAGAGCGTTCCAATTCCCCGACTTCAACACCGCCTTCGGCTTCATGACCCGCTGCGCCCTGGTCGCCGAGGCCATGGACCACCACCCGACCTGGTCGAACAGCTACGGGCGCGTGGACGTGGCCCTCAGCACGCACTCGGCCAACGCCGTCACCGCCCTCGATTTCGCGCTTGCCGGCCGGATGGAGACGCTCGCCGGCGCCACCCGCGGCAAGGCCTGATGGCGTTGGATCAAGCACCGGCGCACGGATCATCCACGCGCCGCCCCCAAGCCAGACACCATCCGTGAGCGCACCGATGAAGACCTTCGCCCGCCGCCTCGCCTACCTGCTTGCTGCCGTTGCCGCCATCTATCTGATCGCGGTGAACACGGCCTTGAACCTGCCCGCCACCCGCACCCTGCTCAACGATCTGCAGCCGGACAGCCTGCATGTGGACTGGCGACGCGCCTGGAGCCTCTATCCGCTGCGGGTCAGCGTGTCCGGCGTCGCCGCCGACGGCCAGACGCGCACCGAGCAGTGGCAGCTCGACGCCGAACGGGTGGCGGTCTCGGTCTCGCTGTTGCCGCTGCTCAACGGCGAGATCCGCATCCACGACATCGATCTGATCGACATCGACCTGCGGCTGCGCCCGCGCCCGCTGCCGGCCAAGCCGGCCGCCGCCGGCGCGGACCCGGCCGCAGCGGTGGCGCTGTCCAGCTTCTATCCGGTCATTCGCAACCGCGATCCCGACGCAATCGCCGAGCCGCCCCCGGAGGTCGAACCGGAGGCCCCCGATCTGGTACTCGCCATCGACGACCTGCATGTGCGCGGCGACCATTCGTTCTGGGTCTCGCATGTGCGCGGGAGCCTCCCGGGGGAGGTCCGCGGCAGCTTCGAGATAGACACCGACAGCGGTCGCGTCGCGCTCTCCGGCGGTGCGCTGGACCTGTCCCTGGCCTCGCTCACCATCGGCCCCGCGCAGCCCGTGTCCGGGGCGGCCTCGATCAAGGGCACGGTGGACATCCCGCCGTTCGTGATGTCCGAGACCGAGGGCTTAGCGCTGCTGCGACTGCCGACGCTGGACGCGTCCGTCAACCTGCCGGTGGAGAATCTGGATTTTCTGGCGATCCTGATGCCGCCGCTGCGGGCCATGGCGCTGACCGGCGCCGGCCAGCTGCGCGGGCGCCTGCGGCTGGACGCCGGCGAGGTCCGGTCCGGGACCGACCTGACGGTGGAGGCGCGTCGACTGGCCATGGACCTGGGCCGGTTCAATTTCCGCGGCGACGGGTCGGTGGAGTTTGCTGTGGACCCCGAGACCGAGTCCGCGGCCGACCTGATCGTCCGCTTCGATCAGGTCCAGGCCCTGCTGGAGCGCCCGGCCGGCGGCGACGCGGCCAATGCCGAGCCGCTGTTCAACGGCAAGGGGCTCGAGGCCCGCCTGCACGCCGCGGAGGTTGATCCGAACACGACATCCACGGCCGACCAGGCCGCCGAGATGATCGACGAGGTGGACCTGGCGCTCACGCTCAGTATCCCGACCATGCAGGCCCCCGACCTGTCCGTCTACCAGGGCCTGCTGCCGGCGAAATGGGGGCTCGGCCTGCTCGGCGGCAGCGGCGAGGTTCAAGGTCGCCTGGAGCTGACCGACGATGTCCTACAGCTGACCCTGGACCTGACCTCGGACGAGGCCCGGGTGGAATACGCGTCCTATAGGGCCACCACGGACCTGCTGCTCGCGCTGCGCGCCCGCGTCGAGGACCGCAACGGCGCGACGCTGGACATGAGCGGGACCCGCTTCCGGCTCGACAACGCCGAGGTCGTCACCACCGATGCGAGCACCGCGGAGGCCGAGCCGATCGCGCCCTGGAGCGCCGAGCTGGCCATCGACCGCGCCGAGCTGTCGCTGCCCGCCGACGCCTCCGAGACCGAGACCATCCGGGCCGTGGTCCGCACCCTCGGCGACCAGGGCTTCGGCGCCCTCCTCGGCAGCGCCAACGGCCTGATCGACGCCCGCTTCACCGTCAACCGCCTGGATTGGATCGCCGCGCTGATGCATCGGCCCATGGGGCTCCGCCTCGACGGCGGCGGCGAGATCGATACCGACATCCGCCTCAACGACGGTTGGCCGGCCAAGGGCTCGAGCCTGCAGATCCCCCGCAAGCGCCTGTCCATGGCGCTGCTCGACCATCGCATCGACGGCCAGGGCGAGGCCGGCCTGACCCTGGTGGATGGCGGCAAACAGCCGCGGGTGCGCCTCGCGGTGGCCTTCGACGACGCCCGGCTGCGCCGGCGCGACGAGCCGGAGCCGAGTATCGGCGAGGTGCGCATGGACGCGACGCTGGAGGTCGGCGACCTCGACGACGCCGCCGCCACCGCCGCGCTCGCCCTGCGCATCCACAGCGCCCGCGTGCACGACATGAGCACGTACAACGCCTATCTGCCGCCGGGCCTGCCGCTGACCATCCGCTCCGGCGAGGCCAGCCTGGTCAGCGACCTGCAGCTGGCGCCGGACAGCGCCCAAGGCGAGCTGGAGCTGGTGGCGGACGACATCCGCCTGGGGCTGAACGAGGCCGATGTGGCCGGCGACCTGCGCATCGCGCTGCTGATCCGCGACGGCTCCTCGCGCGACCTGCACTTCGACATCACCGGCTCCTCGATCCAGCTCAAGGGCTTCCAGGTGCAGGGCGCCACCGCCGCCAGCAACGATGCGACCTGGTACGCGCGCCTACAGCTCGACGACACCCGGGTGCGCTGGCAGAAACCCATGCACATCGACACCAAGGCGCAGATCGTCATCAAGGACACCCGCCCGTTCCTGGCGTTGATGGACAACCTGCGCGGCAAGCAGGGCTGGGTCGAAGACATGCTGACCATAGAAGACCTGGCCGGCCAGCTGCACCTGCGCGTCGACGGCGAGCGCGCCCTGCTGGAAAGCGCCCGGGTCAGCGGCCCGGAGATCGGCGTGCATGCCAAGGGCCAGGCCGCCGGCGACCGCCGCGAGGCCCTGGTACTGCTGCGCTGGCACAACCTGATGGGTACACTGCGCATCGCCAACGACGACAAGTCGTTCTCCATCGTCAACCCCCGCGCCCGCTTCGACGCCTACCGGCCGGGCCAAGGTGCGGTGACCGCGACGGCGGCGCCGACCGGTGCGAGCGCGCCCGCCCGAGCCCGGCGCCCCGCCCCCGCAGCGGCGGCCAAACCGAGCAAGCCCGCGCAGCCGCCCCGCGACCAGGGCCCCGACAGCGACCCCTTCCTTGATCACAGCCTTTAACCAACCAAGAGCCGTTGAGCGCTCTGAAGCAAAGCCACGCGATCCCCTATGAATACCCAACCCCGCCCGAGCCGCCTGCCGCAGCACCTGGCCCTGCTCGGCTGCCTGCTGCTGCTGCCGCTGACCGCCACCGCCGACGGCGTGGCCATGCTCAAGGACTACCTGCAGGGGCTGAACAGCATGAGCGCCGAGTTCCGGCAGATCACCATCCCCGCCGACGGTGTCGGCGACATCGAGGCCCGCGGCACCTTCTATCTGCTGCGCCCCAACCGCTTCCGCTGGGAATACCGCAGCCCCGGTGAGCAGCTCATCGTCGCCGACGGCAAGCGCGTCTACCTGGAAGACAAGGAGCTCAACCAGGTCACCCACCAGAGCCAGAAGAAGGCCCTGGACGGGACCCCGGCCCAACTGCTGGCCAGCGACCAGCCGGTGGAGCGCTACTTTCGACTGCAGAACCTGGAGCTGGGCGACGGCCTGACCTGGGTCGAACTCACACCAAAGGCCGGCGACAGCCAGGTGGTGCGGCTGCGCATCGGCTTTCGCCGCGGCGAGCTCGCAGAGCTGCTGATGGAGGACCAGTTCGGCCAGCTCAGCCGGTTCATCTTCACCGACCTGAAGCGCAACCCGCGCCTCGCCTACGCGATGTTCCGGTTCAAGCGTCCCGCCGGCGGCGACTTCCTGCAGGTCGACTAAGCCGCCGCCACCTCGGCGGTCATGCAGACATGTCCCAGCGCCGCACGACCAAGGCCCGCCCCGACCCCGGCAACGCGCTGCGCCGGTTGGAGGAGGCGAGGGGCTGCAAACCGCTCGCCGAGGCCATCCACCACCCCCACTATCGCGTGGTCGCCCGCGCCGCCGAGCTGGCCGGCGAGGGCCTGTGCTATGACCTGGAGCCGGTGCTGATCGATGCCTTCCGCCGGCTCGCCGGCGCGGACTACAAGACCGACCCCGGCTGCCAGGCCAAGGCCGCCATCGCCCGCGCCCTGGTCGCACTCGACTGTCTCGACGCCGGGCTCTACCGCACGGGCATCCGCCTGACCCAACGCGAGCCGGTCTGGGGCGGCAGCATCGACACCGCCGCCGATGTACGCGCGAGCTGCGCCATGGGCCTGGCCGCCAGCGGCGACCCGCGGGCCCTGCCGACGCTGGTGGACCTGCTGGTGGACCCGGAGCATCTGGTGCGCGCCGGTGCCGTGCGCGCCATCGTCTGCACCGAGCCGCGGGCGGCGGAGGCCGTGCTGCGCACCAAGGCCCTGCTCGGCGATGCCGAGCCCGAGGTCACCGGCGAATGCCTGCGCGGGCTGCTCGGCCTGGCCCCGGAGGACAGCCTCGACTTCACCGCCGAATTCCTGCACGCCCCCGACCCGACCCTGGCCGAGCTGGCGGCCCTGGCGCTGGGGGAGTCACGGCTCGACGGTGCCGTCGAGCTGCTGCGCGAGCGCTGGGAGGCGGAGCCGCTGAAGCGCCCGGCCCACCGGGTCTGGCTGCGCGCCGCCGTGCTCGCGCGCTCCGACGCCGCCTTCCACTGGCTGCTCGGGCTGATCGCCGAGGCCGATCCCGCCACCGCCGGCTTCGTGGTCGAGGCGCTGGCCGTCTACGCCGGCAATGCCCGCCTGGCCGAGCAGGTCGGCGCCCGCGTCGACGCCCGCGATGATGCGGCGCTGGGGGACCTGTTCGACCGGTGCTGGCGCCGCGGGCGGGGAGACTGACCGCAACATGCAACCCCGAAACCGACAGCCGGCCCCGGCAACAACCGCCCCGCTGGCCGAGCGCATGCGCCCGCGCCGGCTCGACGAGCTGGCCGGGCAGCGCCACCTGCTGGCCGAGGGCAAGCCGCTGCGGCGCGCGATCACCGATGATCGGCCCCATTCGATGATCTTCTGGGGGCCGCCGGGGACCGGCAAGACCACGCTGGCCCAGCTGCTGGCGGCCAGCTCCGGCACCCATTTCATTCGGCTGTCGGCGGTGCTGAGCGGGGTCAAGGACATCCGCGCCGCCGTCGATGCCGCGCGGGCCGTGCGCACCGCCGAAGACCGCGGCACCATCCTGTTCATCGACGAGGTGCATCGCTTCAACAAGTCCCAGCAGGACGCCTTCCTGCCCCATGTGGAGGACGGCACCGTCGTGTTCGTCGGCGCCACCACCGAGAACCCGTCCTTCGCGCTGAACAACGCCCTGCTCTCGCGCGCGCGGGTCTATCTGCTCAAGCCCCTGGAGCAGGCGGAGCTGGAGCAGATCCTGGAGCGCGCGCTGGCGGACACCGAGCGCGGCCTGGGCGGCCTGGCCCTGGGGCTGACCGACGAGGCGCGCGCCCTGCTGGCCACCGCCGGCGACGGCGACGCCCGCCGCGCGCTGAACCTGCTGGAGCTGGCGGCGGACCTGGCCGAGGCCGGGGCGATCGGCGCCGACACCGTCCGCGCCGTGCTCGACGGCGGCGTGCGGCGCTTCGACAAGGGCGGCGATGCCTTCTACGATCAGATCTCGGCCCTGCACAAATCCATCCGCGGCTCGGCCCCGGACGCGGCCCTGTATTGGCTGGCACGGATGATCGACGGCGGCTGCGACCCGGCCTATGTCGCCCGCCGGCTGGTGCGCATGGCCAGCGAGGACATCGGCAACGCCGACCCGCGGGCGCTGACCCTGGCGCTGGACGCCTGGGATACCCTGGAGCGCCTGGGCAGCCCCGAGGGCGAGCTGGCCCTGGCCCAGGCCGCCGCCTATCTGGCCGCGGCACCGAAGAGCAACGCCGTCTACCTGGCCTGGAAGGCGGCCTTGGACGATGCCCGCAGCGGCGGCTCCCGCGAGGTGCCGGCACACCTGCGCAACGCACCGACGCGGCTGGCCAAGACCCTGGGCCACGGCCAGGGCTACCGCTACGCCCACGATGAGCCGGACGCCTATGCCGCCGGCGAGGACTACTTCCCGGAGACCCTGCCACCCCGGCACTACTACCGCCCGGTACCCCGCGGGCTGGAGATCAAGATCGGCGAGAAGCTGGCGCGGCTGGCCGAGCTGGACCGTCAGGCCCCGGAGCAGCGACGGCGTCGGCCGCGCGTTTGAGCTCGTCGGCGACCGTCTCCGGCGCCTGATCCCAGGCCATCGGCGTCGGGCTGAAGAAGGCCTGCTCCAGCCGCTTGAGGCGCTCGCGCAGCGGACCCTCGCAGAGCAGCGTCAGCCGCGCCAGATTGGCCGGGGGCCGCTCCGGCCAGATCAGCGCGGCCCAGGCCAGCAGCGCGGCACGCACGGCAGCGGCGTTGCCGTCGCGGTAGCCGGCCTCCACCCGGGCGATGGCCTCGGCCATAGGATCAGGCCGGGCATCGGCCAGGGGATCGACCTCGACATCCGGCCCCGCCGCCGAGGACGCCGCGCCTGTCGGCAACGGCGGGCCCGAGCGCCTGCGCCGGACAAGCAGCCAGACGCCGATCAGCAGCGCCGGCAGCGCGATGACGCCGATCCAGGCCCAGCGCTCGCCACCGGCGACCTCGGGGGATGCTGGAGCCTCGGGGCTCCGCGTCGGCGGCGGCGCGACCTGCGCGCGCCTCGACCCCCAATCCGGTACCGACGGCTGTGCCGCCGACAGCAATGGCGCGACCTCCAGCGTCAAGGTCTCCAGCGTCGTCTCCTGCCAGGAGCCGTCGGCGGTATTCCACCAGTGGATGCGCGCACCGGGCAGCGCGTAGGTGCCCGCCTCGGCGGCGCTGATCAGGACCCGCTCGGTGCGGTAGCCGACGACGCCGTCGGGATGACGCACATTCCAGCGCCGGGTGACGTCATCGTGCCCGCGGACCTGATACGGCGTCTCCAGCGCGATCTCGGGCAGGTCCTCCGCCATCACGCCCTCGGCGCGCAGGGTCACCAGCCGCTCGTGGACCTGACCCGGCGCGATGCGCACCGTCGCCGGGCCGGCCTCGGTGAGCGTCAGCGCCCGTGCCGGCAGCCAGCCCTTGTCGGCGGCGGCCCTGGGGATCGGCTCCACCGTCAGCTGCACCGGCGGCGAACGCGCCGGTTGCGGGGTCGTGCGACCAGGGCGCCAGAGATCGAAGCGGATCGGCTCGATGCGCAGGCTGCCGGTCCGGGTCGGGAACAGGGCGTAGTGGCGCTCGTAGACACCGTAGTCGATACCGTCCAGGCGCTCGCTGCCGCGATCCTCCCCCAACGGCAGCAACCGCGCCCCCTCCACCAGCGGGTCGTGCAGCCGACCCCGCGGCAGATCGCCGGCGACCAACACCCGGACCACCAGTACGGCCTGCTGGTCCACATGGACGCGCTCGGGACGCAGCGTCGCGGCGACGCGCAGGTCGACCTCCGCCGCGGTTGCGTCCGCGACCGTCGGTGCCGCTGCCGGGGCTGCCGGCAGGAGTCGGGCGCCCGGATTGACCGCCGGGGTGACCTCCAGCGTCAGCGTGGTTGTCTGCTCGGTGCCGATGCGGATCGACGGGATCTCGATCTGACCGCTGCGCAGCGGCAGCAGCCGCAGACGCAGCTCGGTCTGCGCACGGCGCCGACCGTTGACCACGCTGACGCGCTCGGAGCCGCCGCGGCCGATGATGCGGAAATCGATCTCCAGCGGGGTCAGATCCGGCGGCGCCACCGCGTCGGTGCCGCTGCGGGTCAAGATCAGCTCGACGATCTGGCCCGCGGCGATGCGCGCCTGCGACAGCTGCGCGGTCAACTCCGCCGCGGCCGGCATGGCCCAGACCAGGGCGCCCAGCAGGATCGACCCCAGCGCGGGCAAGCGGCGCGGGCGGCGGGAGGTCATGGTGTTGCGGTGATGCATCTGCGTCGTGCTCCTCGGCGTCATCCGTCCAAATCAGGGCTCAGTCGACGACCTTGCGATCGCTCGGGGTCACCATGCCGGACCACTGGGCACCAGGCCCCGGCGGGCGCATGCGCGCGATCTGCATGCGCCGATAGACCCCGAAGCGCAACTCATCGCCATCGCGGCGGTTGCGGCCGAACAGCCGCTGCTCGATCTCCTCGGTGCGATTACGCACGAACACGCCGGTATCGCGCATCCGCGGCTTCAGATGACTGTCGCAGAGCCCGCAGTCGCTGCACAGCTTCGGCCGCCCGGCGAGGCGCTCGTCCTTGCTCAGCAGCGCGGTCTCGCGCAGGCCCTTCGACGGACCGGAGCTGTCGATGGGCTCATCCGGCGGCAGCTCGGCGGTGGGCTGGACCTTCAGATCGGCGGTAGGTGCGGACAGGGCGGAATCGGGCATGGGATTCAGGTGCTCATACAGCGGATCAGACAGGCAGCAAGGCTACGCGGGGCGCCTGTTCGGTTCAACTCGGCGGGCCGGCGCAGATCGCCGCAGAGACGCGAAGGGGCCGTCAGCGCGCATCTAAAACAGCGGGTTACGGTCTTCTCAGCGTCTTGTTCGCGTCTCTGCGCCGCAGCGGTCAGTCTGCGGTCGAATACTGGCGCGGTCTTTGGCACGCAGACCCAACGATGGACGCGCGCGCTGATCCCGTCTAAACTTATGCATCTCGATTGGCCTGCGCGCTCCAGCGTGCCCCGCCCCGGCCATCCGACACACCGCGCCTGTAGCTCAGCTGGATAGAGTACTGCCCTCCGAAGGCAGGGGTCGCAGGTTCGAATCCTGCCAGGCGCGCCAATTTTTTCAATGCCTTACAAGCCGGCCCCGCGCCGGCTTTTTTGCGTGGGCCAAAATCGGCCCAATCTAAGCGCGTCTCGGATGGTCCGCTGACAGGCGTCATCCCAAGTTCCGACGCCTACCTCACGTCTGAAGAAAAATCAATCTGACCGCCGGTCTCCGACCGGGTACCGGAGGACATGGCACCGAGCAGGCGCGCTTGCCCAAGACAACATTTGCTTTGGCAATGCCAACCGGCGGCGATTGGCGCTGGCGGCGGCGGTGTGCACAATACAGGCTGATGTGTCCACGACTTCAGAGGCGAATTTGGCATGACAGCAAAGACAGACGCCGCAGCCTCACCAACCGCGACGGGGAGGCTGAACCATGGCGCTACTGCAGGTGGGTGTCGCGCTGGGCGCCTATGCGGGCATGCGCGTCGTCGAGCGTGTGCGCCGTCCGCGGCGGCTCCGACGGCTGCTGCGCGCCCAAGGCGCGCCCAAGGCGCAGCGGCGCCGCGGGACCGACGAACCGGCAGCCGCACTCGAACGCCGCCGGGCTGATCTCAAGGCCAGCAACTGGGCGCTGGCGCTGTGCCTGGGCAGCTATGCCCTGCCGATGCTGACGCCGGCGGCGCTGGCGCTCACCGTCTACAGCATGCTGCCACTGCTGCGCGCGAGCGAGCAGGCCGTGCTGCGCGATGCCCACGTCGGCGACGACCTTGTCAATGCCAGCGTCTGTGTCGGCAGCATCGCGCTGGGCCAACCGCTGGGCGCGGCGGTGCAGTGCTGGGTCTTCCACGCTGCCGATGTGGCGGTGCTGAGGAGCCGCGAGCGCGCGCGCCGGCTGCTAGACGCCGGCCTGCCGGCGCTGGCGCCGGCACGGGTGCTGCGCGACGGCGGCGAGACACGCGTCGCCGTGGATGCGCTGCACACTGGCGATCTGGTGCTGCTCGCCACCGGCGAGACGGTGCCGATAGACGGGCGCATCGCGGCCGGCAGCCTCAGCGTCGATCAGCAGCAGCTCACCGGCGAAGCCGTGCCGCGGACACTGGGCCCAGGCGACCCGATCTACGCCGGCTCCCTGGTGCTGCGCGGCGAGGCCCGACTGGAGGTGACGGTGGCCGGCCGCGACACGGTCTTGGCGCGCGTCGAGCGTCTGCTGCGCGAGAGTGCCGGGCACAGCACCCAACAGCAGCTCAAGGCCGAGGCGGTGGCCGACGCCGCGTCGCTACCGCTGCTCGGCGTCAGCGCCGCAATCTGGCCGCTGATCGGCCCGTCCGCGGCGGTGGCCCTCCTCTTCAGCGCGCCCATCAACGCCTTGCGCGCCGTCGGCGCGCTGGCCATCTCGGATCAGTTGGCGGTGTTGCTGACCCACGGCATCCTGGTGAAGGACGGCCGCGCGCTGGAGGCGCTGGCGGACGTAGACACGGTGCTGTTCGACAAGACCGGCACCCTGACCGCGGACGAACTCCGGGTCACGGCGGTGGCCCCCACCGGCGGCTGGACCTCGGCACGCGTGCTCGCCGCCGCGGCCGCCGCCGAGGGGCGGATCATGCATCCCTTGGCGCAGGCGCTGGTGGCGGCCGCCGCGCGGGAGCCCGACTGCCCGAGCCTGCACGCGCACGACCTCGACTTTCGCGTCGGTTTCGGCGTCACCGCCAGCATCGATGGCCAGCGGGTGTTGGTTGGCGGGCGCCGCCACCTGGAAGCGGCGGGCATCGCCATCAATGCGTCCGCCCAACGCGCGCTCGCCAGCACCGAGCGCGAGGGCGGGACGGCCCTGCTGGTGGCGGATGCCGCCGGCGTGCAGGGGGTCATCGGCCTCCAGACCTTGGCGCGGCCCGAGGCCGTCGGCATCGTGCATTTTCTGTCGGACCACGGCGTTACGCGGGTCGAACTCGTCTCTGGCGATGCCGAGCAGCCTACGCGCGCGCTGGCGCGGCGGCTGGGCATTGAGCACGCACACAGCAACGTGCTGCCCGAAGACAAGGCGGCGCTGGTGCGCCGGCTGCAAGCGGAAGGTCGGCGCGTCTGCTTCATCGGCGACGGGGTCAACGATGCGCTGGCCATGCGCGCGGCCGATTGCGCCATCTCGTTGCACGGCGGCGCCGCGCTCGCCGCGGATGCCGCCGGCATCCTGTTGCTGGACGGCGATCTGCGCTGGCTGCCGCTGCTGCTCACCACCGCCCGCGAGCAACAGGTACAGCTGCGCCGGGTGCTCACCTACTGGGGCGGCTACGCCGTGCTCAATGCCGGCCTGAGCCTGGGCTTGCGGCTCGGTGTACTGCCGTCCTCGCTGTTGTTCGGCGCCGCCTTCGGCGTCGGCCTCGTCGTCGCTCGCTCACCTCGCCCTGGCATTGTGTCGGCCGCGGAGTAGCCCTGCACTAAAGGTTACGGCGCGGTGCCACCCGGCAAGATCAACCTAGAAAGAGCATAAGCGATTGTTTCATCCTAAAGCGGCACATGCCTGGGTACGCCGACTTCAGTCGGCACCTGGGGCAGGCGGACTTCAGTCCGTCGTACCGCCGGTACCAAGGCGACATCGATCCTGACGGAGAGCCCCCCCCCCCCGCCACCCTGGCCAGATCGTACGCTTTGTTGTCCGCCAGCCTGGACAGCCACAGCTGACGAAGCGCCGGGGCGCGAGCAGCAGTTATTGGTAGAAATCTCCTCTCATTCGAGGCCGACACCGCTGGAAACCCGCCAGCCCCCCCCGGCAATACCATCAGTCCGCAAGTAATATTCGTCGCGCCTGATCGCATCCGTATACTGACCGCAGTTGGCAGTGGTGACGTCTTCGGCCAATTTCGCCCTGTCGTTCCAAGGCAGCCAATGCGGCACCGCCAATCTCGACAACCCTCCATCCGGCCGGGTAGACGGCCATCAACCTGATCAGCGTGAGGAATCCCCGTGGATCTCGCAAGCTCTATCGATGCCCGTAACCAAGACTTCATCACCGACGCCAAGGCCCAGCTCGCCGACCTGTCGCCTTACTCAACCGATGCCCTGGAGTAGCTGATGGTCGAGCACTACCAATTCTCCTATCGAAACACCAAGTTTCTCGCCACCGCCGCCGAGGTGGCCATGGCCTTCGACACCGACGCGGTCAACAAGGAGCTGGAGCGCAACTGCGGCGAGGAGAGCGGCCATGCGGTCATGTACAAGGCGGCGCTCAAAGACATCGGTGTGGATGTGGAGGCGCGCAAGGAATTCCCCTCCACCAGCCGCTTCCTGGAGGGTGTTGGCGATCTGTGCCTGCGCGATCCATCGGTCGTGCTGGGCATGATGTTCGCGACCGAGACCGCGGCCATCTTCGAGCACGAGGTGTTCCGCGATGTATCCAAAGCGGACCTGCTCGCCGAGCTGCGTGACCGCAGCGCCCAGGCAGCCGCGGCCTGAGGCAGCCGCCCGCGCTCGCGAGCGTCGCCGCGTCCAACGCGTCGGCGACGATCGCGGGTGCTCGCGCACCGAGCCCATCGGAGACCCACCATGCCCCTGAATCTCGCTGATCGGTTCTTTGAGCGGGCCGAGCGCCAGCCCGATACACCGCTGATCCTGGGTCCGGCAGCGGACGCTAGCATCACCTTCGCGGCCTTCGCCGAAGGCGTCGAGGCGCTGGCGCAAGGGCTGCGCGATACCGGCGTCGGCGCCGGCGACAACGTCGGCCTGCATTTTCCGAGCCACGGCGCGGCCACCGGCGACTACATCGCCTTCGTCTATGCGCTGTGGCGCTGCCGGGCCTGCGTCACCCCGCTGCCCTATGAGCTGACCTCGGCCGAGCAGCGCGAGATCCTGGAGACGGTGCATCTGGATGGACTGGTGATCGCCGAGGCCCGTGCCGATGCCTGCGCGCCGCTGATCGCCGGCACGCCGGTCAAGTTCGGCCGCAATGCCATCTTCGCCCGGCCCGGCATCGTCGCCGCCGCGCCGCCGCGGCTCGACGGTATCAATCCCGCCTTTATCCGCTTCACCTCCGGCACCACGGGTACCGCCAAGGGCGTGGTGTTGTCCCACGAGTCCATCCATGCGCGCATTCATGCCGCCAATGAGCGGTTGCAGCTCGGCCCGCGGGACCGGGTGCTCTGGCTGTTGTCGCTGGACTACCATTTTGCGGTCTCGATCTGCGCCTACCTCAGCTTCGGCGCCGGCATCGTGTTGCCGCGCAACGCCTTCGGCGAGTCCCTGCTCGCCGCGGCCAACGAGCAACAGGCGACACTGATCTACGGCGCCCCCGCCCACTATGCCCTGATGACCCAGGACGATACCGGCGCCGGCCTGCCTGCCGGCCTGCGCGCCGCCATCGTCACCACCACGGCGCTGCCGCGGGAGATCGCCGATGCCTTCCGCCAGCGTTTCGGGCGGGTCCTGAACGAGACCTACGGCATCATCGAGCTTGGCCTGCCGGCCATCAACCTGAGTCAGGACCCGGCCAAGCAGGGCGCCGTCGGCCCGGTGCTGCCGGACTACGAGCTGCGCCTCGACTGCGCCCCCGGACAGGGCCACGGCGAGGTGCTGCTGCGCGGCAGCGGCATGCTCGACGCCTACTATGCCCCCTACCGCCCCCGCGAGCTGATCCTGCAAGACGGCGACGGCTGGTTCCATACCGGCGATCTCGGCCGGCTCGACGCAGATGGCTTCCTCTACATCGTCGGTCG
Source organism: uncultured Gammaproteobacteria bacterium (assembly GCA_942491465.1). GTDB lineage: Bacteria > Pseudomonadota > Gammaproteobacteria > Chromatiales > Chromatiaceae > CALOBA01. The sequence continues at coordinate 10,179 of CALOBA010000072.1, read as the reverse complement.
CAGCAAGGAGGTGATCAGCGTCGGCGGCATGAAGTTCTTCCCCACAGAGGTCGAGGCCGTACTCGAGCAGCACCCGGCGGTGGCGGCGGCCTGCGTGTTCGCAACCCGCTCCGAGCAGACCTGGCAGCCGGTGCATGCGCGGCTGGTCGCCGCGGAGGGCGCCGCGCGACCCGCGGTAGACGCCCTCAAGGCCCATTGCCGCCAGTCCCTGGCCGCACACAAGGTGCCGGCCAAGCTGATCTGGGTGCAGGCCCTGGCCTTCACACCAAGCGGTAAGAAGGTACGCGATCCCGAGCGCCTGCAGCACCGGGGTGATCCAGATGCCTGATGCAGCGGTACCGGGCGCAGGCCCGGCCCGCCGCGGCTGACCATGGCAGGGAGATCGCTCCTGCGCCCCCGGCGGCGGCGCGCCGCACGCAAGCTGGTGGTCGCCGCCAAGCCGCCCATGCGCCTGCCCTCAGCGGCGGACCGCGGCGGTTTCAGTGCGCTCGGTCTCGCCCGCGATCTGGGCCATGCGCTGTTCGGCGACGAGCGCGAGCGACAGCAGATCACGCTGGAGGCCGGCGAGGCGGACGCGCTATCGGCGAACCTGACCCGCCGTCAGCAGAGCGTGCGCGCGGATATGGCGGTGGCCGTCGGCGCCATCGGCCTCGGTCTGCTCACCCCGGTCTCGCCGCTGTTCTATCCCGTCGGCTGCCTGGCGGTGCTCTGGCTCGGTCGCCACATGGTCGTGCTGCTGCGCGACAACGTCCGCCGCGGCCAACTTATAACAGTGCCGCTGGTCACCAGCATCCTGGTCGTCGGCATGCTGCTGACCGGCAATCTGATCGCCGCCGCCTTCTCCGGGCTGTTCGGCAGCCTGCTCGCGCGGCTCATCCAGCGCACCGAGAGCAGCTCCCAGCGGCGCCTGACCGGCATCTTTAGCGGCCATCCGCAATCGGTCTGGCTGGTGCGCGAAGGCGTGGAGACCCAGGTCCCGTTCGAGAGCCTTCAGGCGGGCGACATCGTCGTCGTGCACGCGGGCGAGGTCAGCCCCGTCGACGGCACCATCCAAGACGGCGCCGCCAGCATCGATCAGCGCCTGCTCACCGGCGAGAGCGAGCCGGTGGAGCGCGCGCTGGGCGAGCCGGTCTACGCCGCCACGCTGCTGCTGGGCGGGCGCATCCAGGTGCGGGTGCAGACCGCCGGCGAGGCCACCGTGGCCGCCGGCATCGGTCGGCTGCTGGCCGACACCAAGGGCTACACCGAGACGCTGATGCTGCGCGGTCGGCGCCTGGCCGACCGGCTGCTGCCGGTGGAGCTGGCGGCCGGCGTGGGTACCTTCGCCATCATCGGCCCCACCGCGGCGATGGGCGTGCTCTGGTCCGGGTTAGGTGCCCGTCTGGTGGCCTTCGGCCCCATCAGCGTGCTGAATTATCTCCAAATCCTGTCCCGGCGCGGCATCCTGATCAAGGACGGGCGCGTGCTCGAGGCTTTGGGCCAGGTCGACACCGTCGTCTTCGACAAGACCGGCACGTTGACGCTGGAAGAGCCAACGCTGTGCCGGGTGCATCGCTTCGGCGCCCTGGACGAGGACGCCCTGCTACGCCTCGCCGCCGGCGCCGAGCACCGCCAGACCCACCCGGTGGCGCGGGCCATCCTGGAGCAGGCACGGGTCCGCGGCCTTGCGCCCGCGGTGCCCGATGCTGCGACCTACCAGGTCGGCTTCGGCATCCGCGTGCGGATCGAAGGCCGGCTGGTGCGCGTCGGCAGCCTGCGCTTCATGCGTCGCGAAGGGCTCGTGCCCCCGGCGGGCTTTGATGCGGTGGAGGCCGAGACGCGCGAGCGCGGCCACTCGCTGGTCTGCATCGGCGTCGACGACGCCGTCGCCGGCATGCTGGAGCTGGCCCCAACCATCCGCCCCGAGGCCCGGGCGCTGATCGATTGGCTGCACGGGCGCGGTATGCGCACCTGCATCATCTCCGGCGACCACGAGGCCCCCACCCGCCAGGTCGCAGGCCGGCTGGGCGTGGACCACTACTTCGCCGACACCCTGCCCGAGCACAAGGCCGACCACATCCGCCGGCTGCGCGACGAGGGCCGCTTCGTCTGCTTCGTCGGCGACGGCATCAACGACGCCGTCGCGCTCAAGTCCGCCCAGGTGTCCATCTCGCTCAAGGGTGCCTCCAGCGCCGCCACCGACACCGCCCAGGTGATCTTCATGGACGGCACCCTGGCGCCCATGCGCATGCTGTTTCAGACCTGCGACGAGCTTGAGGGGACCATGCGCGGCAACATGGCGCTGAGCATCGTCCCCGGCGTGATCAACATCGCCGGCATCTACCTGCTGCATTTCACGCTGCCGGTGAGCATGGCCCTGTTCTACACCGGCACCGTGGCCGGACTCGCCAACAGCATCCTGCCGCTGGCCCGCCACCAGGGCCGCGAGGCGCCGCCGGCCGACGGCGAGATCGACCAGGCCCCATCCTCAGCGACGCAACGCATCGGCGACGCCGCCGAGCGCGCCGCCCGACCACCCACGGAGACCCCATGACCATCCACGAGACCCTGCGCGGCCAGATCGTCGCCGAGTGCTTCGACGGCCAACCGCCGGCACAATTCGACGACGCCTACGACCTCATCGAACACGGCCACATGGACTCGCTGCGGCTGATGGGCCTGGTCAGCTTCATCGAGCAGCACTACGGGCTGCAGTTCGGCATCAACGACCTGGTCCCTAAGCACTTCCGCAACATCGAAGCCATGGCCGGCTATGTGCAGCAGGGGCTCGGCGACGGGGCCGCGAAGGCATGATCCCGGTCAGGAACCAGGCGGTACGCACCCTGGAGGCCGTTAAACCAACCGGGCTAGGATCAGGATCATGAGCGCCGCCGCCACCGTGGGCTCGGGGCCGATCCTAGTGGTCGGCGCCGGCGCCGCCGGCATCGCCTGCGCCCTGGCCTGCGCCCAAGCCGGGCGCGAGACGCTGCTGGTGGAGCGCGAGGGGCAGATCGGCGGCACCGTGGCCAACGCGCTGATCCACACCATCGGCGGGCTGTTCGACGACGCCGGCGAGCCGCTCAACCCCGGCCTGCCGACGGCGCTCACCGAGCGGCTGATGAGCGCCGACCCCCACACCGTCAAGCGCCGCATGGGCCGGGTGCAGGTGCTCAACTGCGATCCCGGCGTCTACCGCCAAGTCGTGATGGACTGGGTGGCCGCCGAGCCGACCCTTGAATGCCTCACCGACACCGAGATCGAGGCCATCGACTGCCAAGCCGGCCAGGTCCAACACGTACGCCTGCGCAGCCGACAGCGTTCGATCGAGATGCAGCCCGTCGCGGTCGTCGACACCACCGGCGATGCGCTGGTGGTCCGGCAGCTGGACCCGACCCTGGTCGAACCCGGCGAGGCCCTGGCCGGCCTGGTGCTGGTGCTCCAGGGCGTCGCCGCCGATGCGCTGCAATTCCCCCGCGGCGTGGGCGTCGCCCGGGCGATGCGCTCGGCGGCGGCGGCCGGCGAGCTGCCCGAAGAATGCGCCACGCTGTGGCCCGACACCGGCATCGCCCCGGACCAGGCCTATCTGAAATTCAACATTCAGCGCGACGCCTTCGATCCCTCACACCTGCGCCAGGTCGCCGACACCCTGGTGGCCTGGCTGCGCGACCTGCCGGGCCTCGCCAACGCGAGCATCCAGCACATCGGCCAATTGGGCGTGCGCGACGGCGGGCGCATCCGCAGCGAATACCGGCTCACCGAGGCCGACCTGATCAAAGCCCGCCGCTTCCCCGACGCCGTCTGCCAAGGCTGCTGGCCCATCGAGCACTGGCATCCGCAACAGGGCATCCAGATGCACTACCTGCCCCCCGGCACCCGCTACGACATCCCGCTTCGCGCGCTCAAGGTCCGCGGCATGGGCAACCTCTACGCCGCTGGCAAATGCCTCGGCGCCGAGCCCCGGGCGCAGGCATCGGCGCGGGTCGCCGGCACCTGCTGGGGCATGGGCGCCGGGCTCGGGCAGGTGCTGGCAGGGTCCGTCTCCGGGCAGGCGGGGCCGTCGGCAAATGGCTCTTCCTGTTGAGCGATGGAACGAAGGCATCTCCCTGAAGACGCCCGGCGTTTTTCGCAAGGCGCGAAGGTATGATGACCTAAACTCGAATGGTTCCACTTCGGAACAAGGGAAAACCGCAAGACCGCGCTAAGCATGATTTGATCAGGCTGATTCGCTGTCGGAATGAGTCGAGTCTACCCGCCCGCTCTTGCGAATTAAGATCAAGTCCTTCACCACCGCTGAAACCTTTAGTTCACAATCGAGGGAACGACCATGAAACCAATGACCCCGGCGCTGTCCCTATTGCTGTTGCCGCCTGTCGCCGGGCAGGGAGCAATCGTTGCGAACTCTTCCTTCACAAGCGATTTTTCGAGCATCGACACCAACCCCCGGACCACTGCGAGTGGGGTTCTGAGCCAGGCGACGGCCACCAATGCCTTTGAGTTCGGCGTGCTCGGCACGCCGGCAGGCGCGAGCAGCCAAACCGCTGCCTGGAGTGCGCGCAGCGAACGGGATGCCCCCGCCAGCTGGTTCGACTTCATACTTGCCCTCGCGCCCGGGACCGGTCCAATGCCATTTACTCGAATGTTTACACGAGCGTTGTATACATTGCCAAAGTCGTCGCGCGCAAAAAAAGTTATCCTGTCTATTTGCCCGTTGCCTGGCAACGGAATATTGACACGCTTTAACGGACGGGGGCACTCGTCGCCTTCATCCGGTATTTTTTCAATGCAAAATGGACCAGAAGCTACGATTCTTTGATGATTTGCTTCTGGATATTCTGGTTCACCTAAAAGGCCTTGATCATCGTTCCGGCCACCCCTGCTACGCAGCCATCGGTTCGAGGTAGGCGACGCGCTGCGGTCGGGGTCGTTTTCGGGCGGGTCGCGGGGGCGGGTCGAGGGCGGCGAGGAGGTAGTCGAACATCGAAGCAGGCGGCTGGCCGAAGAAGCGTTCCGCCGCGGTGGTGCCGTCGGGTCTGCGGATGAAATAGTTGTGTATTGCGGTGAGCACGGCGAGCTTGCGGTTGCCAAGTCGGTGTTTGCCGTGGTGATGCAGGGCCAGGTGGCCGTTGCGCCCTTCCACGCAGGAGCTGCTGCGTTGGAAGAGGTCGGCGCATTCGGTGGCGACGATCTCGACCTCGCGGCGTTGGTCGGCGTCGAGGCGCTGCAACGGTGAGTCGGGTTGGCGCAGGGTTGCCAACAGCCGACGGGATCGCTGCTGCAGTTCGTGGCGCCGCTCGGCGCGGGTGCTGCGCGCCGCCACCCGCTCCAGATAGATCGCCGGGATGAGCTGTTGGTGCACGAGCGCTTCGATCTCGGGGGCCAGCCCCAACGCCGCGACCTTGGCCTGGATGGTGGTGAAGAAGAAGGTGATGGTCGCCAGCATTGAGGTGGTCAGGCGCTCGGCTTTGGCGATGCGCTCGCGGGCACGCTCGGGTAGGCTGATCGCGTCTGCCAGTTCGCCGAGCTGCCGCCAACAGGCCGCCAGGCGTTCGCCGACGCGCTCGGGCGGTTGCGCCCGAGCGGTGTCGAGATCGTAGGGGTGATACGCATCGGCGAGTTCGCGCACGCAGGCGCGGGCCTGTTGTTGGTTCTGTTCTGCCTGTTCGCGCTGGGCATCGGCATCGGCCTGCGCCATCAGCGCATCGTTGATGCGCTCGGCGAACGCCGGCGGTCGCCCGCGCGGGCGCGGCCAGGCATTGTGATGGGCGTCGCGGGCGGCACGCTGCGCCGCCACCGCGTCGCGGGCCTGCTCGGCGGCCCGCTCGGCTTGTTCGAGCGCGCGCGCCAAAGGCAGGGCCGTTGCCTTGGACACCTCGTGCTGGACATGGAAGACATCGGGCGAGTGATGGGCGCCGAGGTCGCGCTCGACATGGCGCAGCAGCCCCTTGGCCTCGTCACTGGTGCCTTGCACCAACTCCACGCGCATGCCTTCGAGCGCCTCGGTCAACGCCCGCGTCCAGGTCGCCGCCGAGCGGTCCGGGGCATAGCACTCGCGCAGAATGAAGTTCGAGATCGGCTCGATGGCCACCAGGCAGATCTCCGGATGGTAGGTCTCGTCCTCGCAGACGCTGATGCGCCGGTGCGGCATCTGCGCTGCCAGCGTTTGCCGCTGCTGCTCGGCGTAGGCGACCATCGCCTCCTCCAACGCGGCGTTGAGCTTCTGCTGACTGCCGTAGGAACTGGCCACGAACGCCGACAATCCGCTCAGCTCCAGGAATGTGCAGACCTGGCGAATCCCCGCTCCGGCCAGCAACGTGATGACCAGATGCGCCGCCAGGACTTGGCGGTGCAACCAGGCAACCCCCTCCTCGGAGGCGTAGAACTGCCGCAACGCCGCCGGCACCTCAACGCGCGGCGCCTGCCCCAGCCAATCCTGCAAGGTCGAGCGCGCAACGCCCAATTCTTGCGCAACCGCACGTTGCGACTGCCCTTGCGCCAGTCGCTCCCGAACCGCTGCAAGCGTCTCGGCCTGCCGGCGACGCGGATGCCGCCTGCTCAACGCGCTTCGTCCCGCTCGGGCGCCCTCGGCGCTGGAAACTCACAGGCATCTCGTCTACAGTCAGGCATGGCAGGACCCCGGCGCTGTTCATACTCAAGGTTAGGTTGCACTTCCAAGAGTACGAGATTTCCGGGGTTCTGCCGACCTCCCCCCCCAGCCGGCCACTCTGCTCAAATCTCACATGTCGTTCATCCGGTTTTGGCCGGAACGATGATCAAGGCCACCTAAAACAAGGGATTCAAATCCACTTGCAATCAAAGCAACGAATATCAGTGCTTTTTCCTTAATTTCATCGGTTTCTCCACTTTGCCTTGAACAGATTGCGTAACGTTAGCCGCAGCCCGCGCCAAACTGCGGCGACGCGCGAAGCGCCCGCCGCAGTTTGGCGTCGGGCTTGCGGATCTGTTGGGCATACTCGAGGAACCACCGCGGCGGCACGGATACAATCAGCGCGCAAAACCGCTACAACGGCGCGCCGTTCGTTGCTAGCTGCTCTGCTCCGCGCGCCCGATTTCTGAGCATTTCGTCAATGAATGGTTGCGGGCATTTCGCACAAATAAGGTGACGCTCCTAGGATCGTCATCCTCTGGCAAAAAACCGAACAGCGATACCCCAAATTTTGGTGAAATGATGCTTCCAAGATATTCGCACAGATTCGAGTCTTGGTCCATAAAATATTCGATTATCCTAACCTTGGGTACCGCAAAGAGATCAATGCCATCGAGTATGGCCGCGTCACCAAATTCGTCAAAAAGTATTTCGACTAAACCGCCGTGTTTGAAGGTCAGAATCGGATCGGACTTCTCCCGGTAAACTTGTAGCGAGCCCGACGTTCGAATGATCTGGTTCTTAGCTGGGCCTAGCAAGCGTTCCGTTTGCGAGGGTGCCATACCTAGCTTCAGAAAACCTGCGCCGACATAAGGTTCGATTATCCAGCTCATATGTTCAACTCGCTTTCAATTAAACAAGCCAACGACATTGCAACCTAACCCAACGCTTTAGGGCGAATTCGCAAGCAGCGATTCGAGTTGGGAGCCTCATCAGGTCTTCGCTTCTTCACACTACAAAAGACCGTTCTCTTCCAAACACTCTAGATACTCGCGAGCCTCAGCGATCGCTTCTCTATATTTGCCGGGCTCTCCAATCTCCTGCTCGATGCGTTCAACGTCTTGCACATCCATTTTGAAGGCATCTCTCCACCGGCCCTCCTTAATAAGGCGTTGCTGCAAAGCTCTGTAGCTCTCCGCGTCCTCCCCGCCTCCATAGCTTGCTGTCATCCGGTGATGTTCCGGCTTCATCTGAATCGCCGGTCCTCTTTGCGGATCAAAACCTCCTTGGTAGGAATGACGGGAAGGCGTATGATGGCTGTCCAATCTATCGCCAACCGGGTTCTTGGTCTCGGAATGTGCCCCACCCCGATAATCCCCGTCACCAGCGCCCTTTCTAAGGTGCTCACAGGGGTCTCTTGGATCATCGGCGCATTCTTGGCATACCTTTTCTCGATTCTCGTCAGCGTCGAGCTCCTCCGCCGCCTTGTTGGCGACACTGATGGCACCGGAAACGGTAGCGACCTGCTGAGCAGTCCCGGCAAGCGACCGGGCGAGACGATAGGCCCGGTAGGCTCTATAACCGGAGATAGCGCCACGGACAGCCCAAACTCCAGCAATCGCAAGAGGAACAGCCACCCTTAAGGTGTCCGCCGGGGATTCGCCTCTAATTGTTCCATGTTGCCCATTATCGCCGAGAGGGCATTATCGGAACTGGACGACGAACACGCAAGCAACAAGTCCCGGATCGGACCTGGCTCGCTAGCGGCTCCGCCAGTGGTGACCATGAGGAACGCCCACTGCGCCTGCGCTCTTTCAGACTTCAGGTTCAACGATACTCCAATACGCTCATAGCGCTCCACAATCTCAAGCATCTGCTCGTCATCCAGGTGCGCCACATACTGGTCTGCAACACTACGCAAATATTCGACAATGCGCCGACGGGATCTCTGTAGTTTCGCAATTGCGAAGGCTTCCATCTGCGATTGCCTTAGCTGAAGCATAGAACCTACCTTGCGTTTACCTGACAACGGATCATACCCAATGGTGTTAAAAGGCAGCGTAGCGATGCGCCCTTTCCCTATGGGCGCAACCTAGCTTGCTGAGCTAACGATCATTACCTTAAAATCATAGCCGCTTTGGACTCTCTTCACCTTCATGTCGTAGCTGCTGTTATCAACTATGACCTTCTTGTCGTACCCTGCGGTCACGACCATCACCTTCTTGTCGTACCCAGTATCGACAAACGTCACCTTCAGGTCGTACGTCGCCATTGTCAATTTTCCTCGGTCGCTCCTGCTTATCCGAATGTCAGGCACCAGGAGCGCTGGGTGCCCAACGTTTAGCGCACCCCGCCGCGTGCTGGCTGGTCGGCGCTACTGCGCCGACCAGCCAGCACGGAAAAGGGTCTGACCAGAGGTATCTGGCAAAATTCCTTTTCATGGATCAACAGTTACCCCCCCAAAAAAAAAAAATTTTTAAACCTCAAAAAACTCACCAGCACGCCACGGGGGCGGGGCTCAGGGAGCTCGGAAGGCACGCGTCGCGGCCCTGATCCGAATGCTGGACATTTCAGCCTTTGGGGATATCCTCAGGGTCCCGGTAAGCCCTTTTCTCGCCTTTTCTCGCGCTTTTCCTTGAACAGATTGCGTAACGTCAAGCACAGCCCAAGGGCGCATGCTGCCGAGCCGCCCACTCGGCAGCGGCTCGGCAAAATGCTCTCGGCTAGTCATGTGTTGGGCGATTTCACTGAGAGTCACGCGACTCGCTTCTGCTCGGTGTACGCGAGCATGCTCTCGAAGCCCAGGTGGTAATCCAAATCAGGCCATTCGATTCCCGTGCCGCGACAGATGAAGGCGTAGTTGCCGACTTGGCGTAGCTTGTTGCGGCCTGCAACTCTGGGTACCAATGCATGGGCGTGGAAATCACCCTTCCGTCTTCAAGCTCGACGTGCAGGTACGGAAGTCCGAAGTGAACCGCCTTACCGCTTGCTCTTGCCAGTCATCCCAGCGTTCCTCAAACTCGTGATTGTGGAGGCCGAACGATGGCCAGCACCTTCTTGAGTTCTTTCGGCTTCATGTAGTCTGCTCTTACCGTAAACGTGTGTAGCTCAATCTTCGCGTATTGATCACCTTTGGCAACATGTACAGTATTTCGGCTCGTAATCGTTCGCGTAGAAGAAGAACTTGAATCCGTCTTTGAAGCAGTAATGTTGGCATTGGCCTGTCTTCGAGACCCTGATGGCCTTTTTTTTGTATCAGCCCGATGTTAAGCGCAGCCCGACGCCTTGGGTGGCCTGAGCGAAGCGAGGAGAACGCGTCAAGGCGTCGAGTACGCCTTGGTGCCTGAACGAAAAGCCCGATATTTTCACGGCCAGCCTGCCATGGAAGCGATTGCTCCACGACCTATGTTTATGGCAAAACAAGGAGAATTTTGCGGCCCCGTCCGTAGTAGCGAATCCCTTCTTATCAATCCCCGATTTTGGGCAAACCAATCCCCTCGATCCATTGTCATTCGAACAGCCTGCGGGGTTACGCTGCGCGTTTCGCCGACGCTGCTCCGCCTTCGCTTCCACGTCGCGGGCGATCAGGATCGCGC